>JBBRMA010000008.1:0-134804 GCA_038231075.1 Myxococcales bacterium
ACCACCGGCCCGCGGCGCGGCAGCCACACCGACCGGCCGGCGCGTGCGGCCAGCGCGATCAGGCCCAGCGCGGCCGAGAGCCCGCGGCGCTGGCGCGGTCCATAGGTGAGCGCCGGCCGCAGCACCACCAGCTTGAGCCCGCGGGTGCGCCGCCACAGATACGCCTCGCGCTCCACTGCCCAGCGCACGCGGCCGTGGGCGTCGACCGGCGCCTTGATCTCGCCTTCGTCGCAGGGAAGGCTGCGCGGTCGCCCATAGACGGTGCAGCTGGAGAGGAGCAAGAGCGGCGCGCCCGCCGCCAGCGCCGCCGTGCAGGCCGCGCGCACCGAGGCCTGAGCCGCGCGCGGGTGGTCGGCGCCTGGGAAGGCGGCGTGTAAAATTACACGACAGTCTTTGGCCAGCCCGGCCGCGAAGAGCGCGCCGTCGGGTTGGTCGAGCTCGGCGTGCGACACGCTCGCGCCCGCGGCCAGCGCCGCCGTGCAGTCCGCGCCCGGCCCGTCCAGCGCGCGCACCTGCCAGCCCGCCGCTGCAAAGGCCTGGCAGAGGTGGGAGCCGATGAGCCCGTTGGCGCCGGTGACCAGCACGGATCGTTCAGCCATTGCCGGGAGTGTACACTCGGGCGCAATGGCTGACCGGATGGAGTCGGTGCTGGTCGAGCGCTGCCCCGACTTCATCGTGGTGCTCGATCGCGACCTGCACGTGCTCGAGGCGAGCGCGGCGCTGCGCTCGGCGGTGCCGCTGGCCTCGCCCGGCCGCGAGTTCGCGCTCTCGCTCGACGAAGAGTCCGCCGGCCGGCTGATCGCGACCCTGGCCAGCGATCAGGAAGGCACCAGCCGCATGCCGCTCGACCTGATCCACCGCGGCCGCGAGCGCCTCATCCCCACCATCTACCGCTTCTATCCGCTCGAGCACCCGATCGTCTGCGGCGTGGGCCGCGAGGGCGCCAGCGACGCCGGCATGGTCGATCAGGTGGCGACACTCAATAGAAGATACCAAGAATCGCTGGCGCAGCTGGCCTCGCTCACCGGGAAATTGCGCGAGCTGGCCACCACCGATTCGCTCACCGGCCTCTTCAACCGCCGCGCGTTCATGGATCGCGCCGACTCAGAGTGGACCCGCCACCTCCGCTACAAGCACCCGGTGGGCTGCGTGATGCTCGACGTCGACCACTTCAAGTCGATCAACGACACCCACGGCCATGCCACCGGCGACGCGGTGCTGCAGCACGTGGGCGCCCTGGTGCGCGCCTCGCTCCGCACCAGCGACCTCTCGGCGCGTCTCGGCGGCGACGAGTTCGTGGCGCTGATGCCCGACAGCACCCTCGAGGGCGCCTACGCCCTCGGCGAACGCCTGCTGATGCGCCTGCTGGGCCGGCCGCTGAGCGGATTGGAGCGCGAGGTGCGCGTCACCGCCTCGATCGGCGTGGCCACCTCCGAGGGCTGCACCACCCTCGACCAGCTCTTCGCGCGCGCCGACCGCGCGCTCTATCAGGCAAAGCAAGCGGGGCGGGGGTGCGTGGTGAAGGATCAGTGACCTCGAAGCGCGACGGGCCCGCCCTGGTGAGCGAGCCCGTCGGCCACTGACAGCTGGAGCTGGCGGCTACGCCCGGATCTCCGGGGGCTTGCCGTCGGCGGCGGGCTGATCGGCCGCGGCGGGCTGGTCTCCGGCAGCAGCTGCTGCTGCGGCGGCCACTGCTTCGGGGCGGTCGAAGGGATTCTCCTCGAGCGCGCTGCGCAGCACGTCGTCCATCGAGTGGGCGAAGACGAACTCCATCTCCTTCTTCGCCTGCTCCGGCACGTCGATGAGATCCTTCTTGTTGCGCTCCGGCATGATGATCTTCTTGATACCAGCGCGGTGCGCGGCCAGTACCTTTTCCTTGATACCGCCCACCGGCAAGACCAGGCCGCGCAGCGTGGCTTCGCCGGTCATCGCCACGTCGCCGCGGACGCGGATGCCGGTCAACAACGACGTGAGCGCGGTGAAGATGGTGACGCCCGCGCTCGGGCCGTCTTTCGGGATCGCGCCTGCGGGGAAGTGGATATGGATATCCTGCTTCTCCATGAAGCGCGGATCGATGCCCAGCTTCACCGCCTTGTTGCGGGTATAGGAGAGCGCCGCCTGGCACGACTCCTTCATTACATCACCCAACTGGCCGGTTAAGGTGATGTTGCCTTTACCCGCCATGCGCGTGGCTTCGATGAACAGCAGATCGCCGCCGGCTGCCGTCCAGGCGAGGCCGGTGGCCACCCCGGGCAGCTCGGTGCGCTCGGCCGTCTCGCTCCAGTGCTTCTCGGGCCCGATGATGATCTCGAGATCTTCCGGAACGATCACGCGGCGCGCTTGCGAGCCCTTGGCCACGTCGACCGCCACTGCGCGGCAGACGTCGGCGATGGCGCGCTCGAGATTGCGAACGCCGGCCTCACGCGTATAGCTCGAGATGAGCTTGGCCAAGGCACCCTGGCTGATCTCGATGTTGGTCTCCGAGAGGCCGTGCTCCTTGATCTGCTTGCGGAGCAGGTGATTGGTCGCGATATGCACCTTGTCGTCGAAGGTATATCCCGGCAATTCGATCAACTCCATGCGGTCGCGCAATGGCGCCGGGATGGGGTCGAGCTGGTTGGCGGTGGCGATGAACATGATCTTCGAGAGATCGTAAGGCACGTCGAGATAGTGATCGGAGAAGGTGTTGTTCTGCTCCGGATCGAGCACCTCGAGCAGTGCGGCGCTGGGGTCGCCGCGGAAGTCGGCGCCCAGCTTGTCGATCTCGTCGAGCATCATCACCGGGTTGCAGGTGCCGGCCTTCTTCATCGATTGGATGATGCGGCCCGGTAGGGCGCCGACATAGGTTCGCCGATGTCCGCGGATCTCGGCTTCGTCGCGCACGCCGCCCAAGGACAGGCGGACGAACTTGCGGCCGGTAGAGCGCGCGATCGATTGGCCGAGCGAAGTCTTGCCGACGCCGGGCGGGCCCACCAGGCACAGGATGGGGCCCTTCATGTCGTTCTTCAGCTTGCGCACGGCCAGATACTCAAGCACGCGCTTCTTCACCTTCTCGATACCGTAGTGATCCGCTTCCAATACGCTGCGGGCGTTCTCGATGTCGAGGTTGTCGTCGGTCTTCTTGCTCCAGGGAAGGTCGGCGATCCACTCCAGATACGTGCGCGCGACGGTATATTCGCTCGAGGCGGTCGGTATCGATTTCAATCGATTCAATTCTTTATTGGCCACCTTCTCGACGTCGGGCGGCAGGCCGATCTTCTTCAGCCGCTCGCCGAGCTCGTCGATCTCCTCCTCCTCCTCGCCGAGCTCGCCCAGCTCCTCCTTGATGGCCTTGAGCTGCTGGCGCAGGTAGTACTCGCGCTGGGTCTTCGACATCTCGCCCTTGACCTGCGAGTCGATCTTCGAGCTGAGCTTCAGGATCTCGCGCTTGCGGTTGAGCAGCTCGAGCACGAGCTTCATCCGCTCCTTGAGATCGACCGTCTCGAGGACCTGCTGCTTCTCTTCGATCGGCACGTCGACGTTGGCGGCGATGAGATCGGCGAGGTGGCCCGGATGGGTGATGCTCTCCACCAGCTCGGTCGCCGCGGCCGGCAGCTCCGGCATCATCTCGATCACTTCGCGCGCCAGCTTCTTGAGGTTGATGCCGAGCGCCTCGACCTCGACGGCGTCGGTGGCGGTCTTGTCCTCGACCGGCTCGATGCGCGCCTTGAGGTACGGGTGCTCCTGGACCAGCTCGGTGACCCGGAAGCGCGCCAGGCCCTGCACCACCAGCGAGTAGTTGTCCTCGCCCATCTTGAGCAGCTTGACGATGCGCGCGACCGTTCCCATCGCGTGCAGATCAGAGGCGCCGGGATCCTCCTCCTCGGCGCGCCGCTGGGTGACGACGCCGATCACCTGGTCGTCGCGCACCGCGTCCTTGATCAGCGCGATGGTCTTCTGCCGTCCAACCGCCAGCGGGAGCACGCCGCCGGGAAAGAAGACGCTGTTGCGCAGCGGCAGGATGGGCAGGACGGACGGGATGTCCTCCTTGTTGATGAGGCCCGGCGCCGCTGGTGTGACGACCTTCCCTTTGCTGTCGGACATCAGGACCGATCCTTTCGAAATCTTGAAGGGGTCGAATGTAGCCACCCCGGGGGGCTCCGCAACATCTATGTGGGCCCCAGCACGAAAGCCCCTCGCAAGCCGCACGTCAAGCCAACCGAGCGCCTTGACGCCTGACCTCTCCATCAACAGCTTCCCACCGCGCCCTCGGTGCGCGCTCCATCGTCGCGAATCGGACGATGCGGGCGTGCCACGCCGCGGGCAGGGGAGGCAAGGTCTGTGGCTCGACGATGTGGAAAGCTCGCGCTGGCGCTGATCGCCTGTGCGTCCTGTCAGGGATACGTGGCGCAGCCGGTGCAGCCGGTCACGCTGATCGCGGTGGCGCAGCGGCAGGTCGTCAAGGTCGCCACCACCGCGGACGTGCTGCTGATCGTGGACGACTCGCTGTCGATGAGCGGCAAGCAGCAGCGGCTCGCGCAGGCCCTCAACAACTTTACCAGCTCACTCGACGCGCTGGTGCCCGCCATCGAGTACCACGCGGCGGTGGTCTCGACCTCGGTGATGGAGCGCTTTGGCTCCTGCGCGCCTCCCGGCGACCCCTTCGCGGCCGCACAGTGCGACAGCGACTGGGGCGCGAGCGGCTTCGTCTGCGACGACAAAGAGGCCTGCGCGCGCTCGTTCCCCGATCGCGCCGGCAAGCTCCACGCGCCTGCCGCCGGCGTCGGGCCGGTGCTGGTGCGCGAGCAGCACAGCGCCGCTGAGTTCGCGCAGCTGCTCGGCGGCGCCGTGCAGGTCGGCACCGACGGCGCGCGGCAGCCGCAGGGCCTGGAGGCGATGAGGCTGGTCCTGGCGGACAACAGCAACGGGTTCTTGCGCGATGGCGCCAAGCTCGTGCTCGCGTTCTTCAGCGACGCCGATGACTGCTCGGACCCCGATCGCAACCTGAGCATGCTGGTGCGCGATCCGCAGACCGGCGCCATCACCGATCTCTGCGCGCTCGAGGCGGCGGGGCAGAACCCGTCGGGCACGCTCGGCCTCGCGCCCGTCTCGCGTTACGTCAGCTTCCTGCGCGGCTTGAAGAACTCCGATGGCAGCAGCAAAGAGGTCGAGGTCGCGGCCATCGTCAGCCTGACCCCGGGCAGCTCGGATCCAGGCATCTGCTCGAACGCCACCTGCGACGCCCAGTGCGACGCGGCGCCGGGCAAGGCCCAGTGCACCTCGCGCTGCCAGAACGCGCCGGACAACGCGGCCTGCCTCTCGGACTGCTCGGCCGAGTGCCACAGCTTCTGCGGCGGCCAGGTGCCCGGCCGGCGCTACTCGGAGCTGGCCTTCGCCTTCGGCGGCGTGGTCGGCAACGTCTGCAGCGACGACGCCAGCGAGCCGCTCGCGCGCCTCTCGCAGGTGATCGGCATCCCCACCGAGATCTCGCTCTTCACCGCGCCGCTGGACGCGAGCCTCTTGCAGGTCCACGTCGAGCGCGCCGGGCAGACCATCAACTGCGAGCCGGGCGTCGGCTTCAACCTGATCGAGACGCAGGACGGGCCGGTGGTGCGCTTCCTCGGCACCTGCAGGCTCCTGCCCGACGACGTCTGGGACGTGCGCTACCTGGCGCAGAAATAGCGGCCGCGCGGCGCCGACTGGTGGCGCTCCCGCAGGCCCGGTGATAGGAGCAACCCCACCCCTGGGGGACTCCATGCTCCGCGCCTTTGCGATCCTGTTTTCGCTCTCGACGATGGCCTCCGCCGCGCGCGCCGATGATCCGCCGGCGGCCCCTGCCGCAGCTGCCGCCGCGCCTGCCGCTCACGCTGCCGACACGGGCTGGATCGCCGACTACGACGCGCTCTGGCTCAAGCGCGACGACCCGGTCACGCTGCAGAAGCTCTACAAGGTGCTGCAGGCCGAGCTGAAGAAGGACGAGGGTGACTTCGAGGCCAACTGGCGCCTCGCCTCCTGGCTGAACTGGGACGCGAACAACTACGACGGCGATCTCAAGGCGGGCCTCGCCAAGCGCGCCTGGAGCGCCTCGGACAAGGCCAGCGCGGCCAAACCCGAAGACGTGCGCGCGCAGTACAACGGCGGCGTCGGCATCGGCTTGTACTCGGAGGGCGTCGGCATCTTGAACGCGCTCGCGCAGGGGCTGGAGGGCAAGTTCAAGAGCCGCATCCAGGCCGCGCTGCGCATCGACAAGGACTACCTCGACGGCGCGCCGCAAGTGGTCTGGGGCCGCTACTTCTTCAAGCTGCCCTGGCCCAAGCGCGACGTGGACGAGTCGATCAAGGTGTTGCGCGCGGCGGTCGCGTCGCACCCGACGAACCTGCGCGCCAAGTGGTACCTGGCCGAGTCGCTGCTCGACGACGGCAAGCGTGAGGAGCCGAAGAAGCTCGGCGAGGAGGTGCTGGCGGCGCCGCTCGGCGCGGACCCTGCCGAGGACAAGAAGGTCAAGAGCGAAGTCACCAGGTGGATGGCGAACCACAAGGGAGACCTCTGATGATCGCGCAACGCGAGCTGGTGGTGCCCGAGGGATCCTCGCCCGTGTCGCTGGCGGCGCTCTTCGTCAAGCGCGCCGTCTCCGAGCCGCAGCGCCCGGCGGCGCGCATCAAGAAGGGTGGCGTCTGGACGGTGGTGCCCTGGCAGGAGCTGGCCGACCGCGGCGAGGAGATCGCCTTCGGGCTGGCCGCGCTCGGTGTCCAGCCCGGGCAGATGGTGGGCTTGATCGGCGCCACGCGCATCGAGTGGACCATCGCCGACCTCGGCGTCATCGAGAGCGGCGCGGTGGCGGTGCCCGTCTACCACTCGAACACGCCCGAGGAGATCCAGTTCATCCTCGACAACTCCGGCGCCGTGGCCTGCTTCGTCGAGGACGCGAGGCAGCTCAAGAAGCTGGTCGAGACGCGCGGCAAGCTGCAGAAGATCAAGAAGGTGATCTTGCTCGACGGCGAGGGCGACGGAGATTGGTCGATCTCTCTCGCGGTGCTGGCCGGGCTGGGAAAGGCGCACAAGGCCAGCCACCCCGACGAGATCGCGAGGCGCATCGCGGGGCAGAAGGCCAGCGACCTGTCCACCATCCTCTACACCTCGGGCACCACGGGCGTGCCCAAGGGCGTGATGGTCACCAACGACAACATGCTCTTCGCCGCCCAGGCGATCCAGGACGCGCGCGTGCTCGGGCACGAGGACGAGCACCTCTTGTTCCTGCCCTTCGCGCACTCGTTCGCGCAGGTCATCAAGTGCAGCTGGTTCGGCATCGGGTTCACCAACATCTTCGCCGAGTCGGTGGACCGCCTGGTCGACAACGCGGGCGAGACCGGGCCGACCATCCTCGGCGCGGTGCCGCGCGTCCTGGAGAAGGCGTACAACAGCGTCGTCGCGGGCGGCCTCGCCGGCAAAGGGCTGGCCGGCTACCTCTTCCGCATGGCGATGAGCGAGTTCGACCTCTACGTCAAGGCGCGCGACAAGGGCGAGGCGTACAGCTCGCTGCGCTTCTCGCTGGTGAAGAGGCTGGTCTTCCCCAAGGTGCGCGCAAAGCTGCTCGCCCGCTTCGGCGGCAAGCTCGACCGCTTCGTCTCGGGCGGCGCGCCCCTGGCGAGGAAGATCGGCTACTTCTTCGACCTGCTCGGCTTCCACGTGCTCGAGGGGTACGGCCTGACCGAGACCATCGCCCTCACCAGCGTCAACATGGTCGGGCAGATCAAGCTCGGCACCGTGGGCAGGGCGTATCCGGGCATCGAGCTCAAGCTGGCGGAGGACGGTGAGATCCTCCAGCGCGGCCGACACATCATGCGCGGGTACCTCGGCCTGCCCGAGGCGACCGCCGAGGTGATCGACAAGGACGGCTGGTTCCGCACCGGCGACATCGGCGAAATCGATAACGCCGGCTATTTGCGAATTACCGATCGCAAGAAAGACCTGATCAAGACCAGCGGCGGCAAGTACATCGCGCCCCAGGCCATCGAGGGCGCGCTCAAGACCATGAGCGAGCTGGTCAGCCAGGTGGTGGTGATCGGCGACCGGCGCAAGTACGTCTCGGTGCTGGTGACGGTGGCCGAGGACTCCGCGAAGAAGACGGCCGCGGCCGCCGGCGAGGCCGCGGGCACCTATCGAGAAGCGTCGCAGTCCAAGGCCGTCAGGCAGTGCGTGCAGGAGGCGGTGGACAAGCTCAACGGGACGCTGCCCTCGTACGAGACGGTCAAGCGGTTCACCGTCCTCGACCGCGACTTCACGCAGGAGAACGGCGAGCTGACGCCCACCCTGAAAGTAAAGCGCAAGGCGGCGACGCAGAAGTTCGCGGCGCAGATCGACGCCATGTACGACGGCGAGAAGCTCGACTGATCGGGGGCTCGCGGCGGCGCGGCTCGCCCTCACTTTCTAAGGGAGACGGGCCCTGAGCGCGGCCGCGGGCAGGAAGCTGCCGCGGCCCAAGACGCTTTGCTTTTCGCCGCCGAGCAGGATCCCCGCAAACGAGGGGAGCCCGGCTTGCGGGAGGCTGAAGATGGGCGCGCCCTGGAGGCCGTCGAAGCTTCGGATGGCGTCGGGCTCATCGAGCACCAGCGCCCCCTCGCCCGTCAGCTGCGCGGTCAGCGTCACCGATCGCCAGCGCAGCGTGCCGTCGTCGTTGTCCACTCGCGTGAGCTCGGTGGGAAAGCCGCGCAAGACGAGCTTCTTGCCCGAGGGTGCGCGCAGCTCGTCGAGGTCGGCGGTGAAGAGGCCGTCTTGCGCGTCGGTCTGGTAGAGCGCAATTCCGTCGGCCGCGCGCAGCGAGCAGAGTGGCAAGAGCGCGCGCGCAGTGGACGAGAGCGGCACCCGAGGCGTGCCCTCGAGCCCGACGCCGATGACGAAGACGCGGCCAAGGTGGCGCGCGGCGAAGCAGCTGGCGCGGGCGGAGGTCGCCGTGATCTCGGCGGGCAGGACGGGCAGGGCGCAGCGCAGCGCCTCTCGGATCTCGGCGAGCGTCACGCGCAGGCCAGCCTTGGCTCGGCGCGCCGATCCAGGACCAGCTCGCCGCGCCGGATCACGACCAGCGGGTGCTCGACGCCGCCGTGGTACGCGAGGTGCTCTGCGTCGCGCGCGGCCCAGAGGACGAGGTCAGCGCGCATGCCGGCGATCAGCTGGCCCCGGTCGCGCACGCGCAGCGCCTTGGCCGCCGCGGCCGTGCAGGCGTAGAGGGCCTGGGCCGGTGTAAATCCACTCAATAGACAGGCTGCCGAGAGCAGCAGCGACACGCCCTCGAGGCGCTGGCTGCCGGGGTTCAGGTTGCCGCCGAGCGCCACCAGGCAGCCGGCGTCGAGGAAGGGCCTCGCCTGCGCCGGCTTCTCGCGGAGGAAGAACGCGGCCAGGGGCAGGAGCGTGGCCACGGTGCCCGCTTTCGCCAGCGCGGCGGCGCCGGCGGGGCCCGTCTTGTCGAGGTGGTCGGCGCTGGAGCAACCGAGCTCGGCGGCCAGGGCTGCCCCTCCGCCGTCACTCAGCTGATCGGCGTGCAGGTGGCCATGGAGGCCGACGCGCGCGCCCGCCTCGAGCGCGAAGCGGCACTCCTGCGCGGTGAACGCGCCCTTCTCGAAGAAGGCGTCGCAGTGGCGCGCGAGGCCCGCTTTCGCCGCCGCCGGGATCAGCTCGGTGACGACTTCGTTCACCCAGTTGGCGCGGTCCATCCCCTCGGGCACGGCGTGCAGGCCGAGCAGCGTCGGCTCGACGTCGCAGCCCGCGCCCTCGGCCGCGCGCTTGATCAGCCGCAGCGCGCGCAGCTCGTCCTGCACCGACGAGCCGTAGCCGCTCTTGACCTCCGCCGTGGTGACGCCGCCCGCGACCAGCCGCTGCAAGCGCGCGCGCGCAGCCTCGACCAGCGCTTCATCAGAGGCGGCTCGCAGGGCGCGGACGGTGCTGCGGATGCCTCCGCCGGCGGCCGCGATCTCGAGATAGGTCGCGCCGGCCAATCGCCTCGCGTGCTCGTCCCCGCGATCGCCGGCGAACAGGAGGTGCGTGTGCGGCTCGATCAGGCCGGGCGTCACCAGCGCGCCCTGGGCGTCGAGCTCGACGCAGCCGTCGGCGCGGGGCAGCGAGGCGGGCAAGTCCTGGTCAGACCCGACGAAGAGGAGCCGCTCGCCGGCGCAGGCCAGCACAGCGTCTTCGACGAGCGCCAGCGGCGCGTCTCCGGGCTCGCGCTGCGCGCCCGTCATGCGTGCCGCGCGGGCGTGGCGCAGGATCAAGGTGGCCGCTTGCATGCGGAAGAGAGGTACTTGAAGTCGGCCGCCTGCGCCATTGACGGCGCTCGGGAGCGCGTGATTTCCTGCTTCACTCGAAGCTGCGGGGGTTGTCCGGATGAGAAGTTTGTTGCACATGGCGTTCTGCGCGCTGGCGCTGCTGCTCTCCTTGCCTGCCTCCGCCCAGAGCGAGGGCGCCCGCGCGCGCGCCCTCTTCGTCGACGGCCAGGCCGAGTACAACCTGGGCCACTTCGGAAAGGCGCTCGAGAAGTACGAGGCCGCGTACAAGATCAAAGCCGTGCCGGCGCTGCTCTTCAACATCGCGCAGTGCCACCGGCAGCTCGGGGACATGCGCGAGGCGGCCACCACGTACAAGGGCTACCTGCGCACGGCGAATGAGAAGGACCCGAACCGCTCGAAGGCCGAGGCGCTGCTCGCCGAGGTCGAGTCGGCGATCGCCACGCAGGCCCAGGCCCAGGGCGCGCGGCCGCTCGGGTCTGTGCCCGACGCCGAAGGAGGCAAGCAAGCGGCTGCGACCGACCACGACGGGCCTCCGCAGATCGAGGCCTCGGCGGAGGAGAAGGCGACAGCGAGCGCCGCCGCCGCGACGGGCGCGAGCGCACCTCTCGCCGCGAACGACCAGCCGCCCGCAGGCGAGGCGACGCACGCGGTGCCGGCGGCCGCACTGGAGACGACCGCTGTGCCGCCGCAAAAATCGAGCGGCCGGACGTGGACCTGGGTGGCCGCCGGGGGCACCGCGGCCGCGCTCGCGGGCGGCGTCCTGTTTGGCCTGAAGTCGAAGAGCGCCGCCTCGGATTTGCAGGGCTCGCACCACCCCAGCAGCCAGGTGGACAAGCTGCAGAGCGACGCGTCCTCCAGCGCCGGCAAGGCCAACCTGCTCTTCGCGGTGGGCGTCGGCCTGGCAGCGGTCACCGCGACGTTCTTCGTCCTCAAGTTCTAGAGAGCACGGATTAGCGCGTGATGCCCGGGATGGAGACGCCTCGCTCGCGCGCAACGGCGATCGCTTCTTCGTAGCCGGCGTCGGCGTGGCGCAAGACGCCCATCGCGGGGTCGCTGGTCAGCACGCGCTCGAGGCGGCGGGCGGCCTCCTTGGTGCCGTCGGCGACGATCACCTGGCCGGCGTGCAGCGAGTAGCCGATGCCCACGCCGCCGCCGTGGTGGAACGAGACCCACGAGGCGCCGTTCACCGCGTTGACCAGCGCATTCAAGATGGGCCAATCGGCGATGGCGTCCGAGCCGTCCTTCATCGCCTCGGTCTCGCGGTTGGGCGAGGCGACGCTGCCGCAGTCGAGGTGGTCGCGCCCGATGACGATCGGCGCAGACACCTTGCCATTCGCGACCAGGTCGTTGAAGAGCAGGCCCGCCTGCGCGCGCTCGCCGTAGCCGAGCCAGCAGATGCGCGCGGGCAGGCCCTGGAACTGCACCCGCTCGCGCGCGAGCTTCAGCCAGCGCTGCAAGGACGCCTTGTGCGGGAAGAGCTGCGCGATGGCCTCGTCGGTCGTGTAGATGTCCTTCGGGTCGCCCGACAGCGCCACCCAGCGGAACGGTCCCTGGCCCTCGCAGAAGAGCGGCCGGATGTACGCCGGCACGAACCCCGGATAGGCGAACGCGTCTGCCACGCCCGCCTCTTGCGCGAAGGCGCGCAGGTTGTTGCCGTAGTCGAAGACGTGGGAGCCGCGCTTGCGCAGCTCGAGCAGCGCGCGGACGTGCACGGCCATGCTCGCGAGCGAGCGCTTGCCGTACTCCGCCTCGTCGCTGACGCGCAGCGCCGCCGCTTCGTCCAAGGTCAGCCCCGCGGGGATGTATCCATTCAGTGGATCGTGCGCGCTGGTCTGGTCGGTGACCAGATCGGGCACGATGCCGCGCGAGACCAACTCGGGCAGCGCGTCAGCGGCGTTGGCGACCACGCCGACCGAGAGCCCTCTTCCCTGCGCGCGCGCCTCGTCGAGCCGCGTGAGCGCCGCGTCGATCGAGGGGGCCTCCTCGTCCAGGTAGCGCTGCTGCACGCGCCGCCGGAGCCGCTGCGGATCCACCTCGAAGCCGAGGAACGCCGCGCCCGCCATCGCCGCCGCCAATGGCTGCGCGCCGCCCATCCCGCCGAGGCCCGCGCTCACCACCAGGCGGCCGGCGAGGTCCTCGGTGCCGAAGTGGCGCCGCGCCGCGGCCACGAAGGTCTCATAGGTGCCCTGCAAGATTCCCTGCGTGCCGATGTAGATCCACGAGCCGGCGGTCATCTGGCCGAACATGGTCAGGCCCGCGCGCTCCAGCTCGCGGAACTTCTCCCAGGTGGCCCACTTCGGCACCAGGTTCGAGTTGGCGATGAGCACGCGCGGCGCATCTTCATGCGTGCGCAGGACGCCGACGGGCTTGCCGCTCTGCACCAGCAAGGTCTCGTCGTCGCGCAGGGTCTGCAAGGTGCTGCAGATGCGGTCGAACGAGGGCCAGTCGCGCGCCGCCTTGCCCGAGCCGCCGTAGACGACGAGGTCGTCGGGCCGCTCGGCGACCTCGGGGTCGAGGTTGTTGCAGAGCATGCGCAGCGCGGCTTCCTGGACCCAGCCTTTGCACGAGAGCGAGCTGCCACGGGCGGCGCGGATGGTGCGGGGCATGGTGCGAACCTCGGTCGGTTGCTCGGCTGCCGCAGCCTTCTACCGCAGGCCGCAGCGCGGCGCTCCGCAGGCCTACGGACAGTGAAGAGCGCGGCAGCTCCTGTGGTACCTTCGCTTGTCAAGCCGTCACCAAATCCGCGAGGCGCTTCAAAGATGAACCGCTGGTATCTCTGCGTCGTTTCGTGCCTGGTCCTGGCCTGCTCGTCCTCTCCCGTCGGGAACATTCCGTGCGGAAACGACGGCGAGTGCGGCTCGGGCACCGTCTGCGGTCCCGCGAACAAGTGCATCGCGTTGCAGGCGTGCCCGAGCGGCCAGAGCGTCTGCGGCGACGGCCCCGAGAGCGCGCTGCGGGCGCACGAGTGCTACGACCTCACCGCGTCGGTCGCCCACTGCGGCACTTGCGCCAACGCCTGTCCGACCGCGCCCGCCGACGGCGTCGCCGCGTGCAAGTCGGGCCAGTGCGAGCTCGGATGCATCGAGCCGGCCATGAAGATCGGCGCAGTCTGCGTGCGGCCGCCGCCGGCTCCGTCCGATGTCACCGCCGGTGGAGGAGCGAACCTGGTGCAGGTCGGCTGGACCGCGACCGCGCGCACCGAGCACTACGAAGTGTCGCGCGGCACCGTCGCGGGCGGTCCGTACACGCTCTTGGGCAGCGCCACCGTGGCGTCTTTCAGCGACACGACGGCGGCCTCGGGGACGCAATATTTCTACGTCGTGCGCGCCGTGAATGCGGCGGGCAAGAGCGCCGCCTCGAACGAGGCCACCGCCACCACTGCGCCCGACGCTCCCACGGCCACCGCGGCCGCCCTCGATGACACCCACGTGGACGTTGCCTGGCTCGCGGTGCCAGGCGCTGAAAGATACTCAGTATATCGTGGCGCCACGCAGGTCGGCACCGTGCAAGCGACGGCAGGCGCGACGAACTACGTGTTCCACGACTCCGGGCTGACGCCCGCCACGAGCTTCAGCTACTCCGTCAAGGCGCTCGACGCCGCCGGCGCGGAGAGCAGCCCCGCCTCGGCGCAGACCGGCACGACCACGCTCTTGTCGGCCACCGGCAGCGTCGGCGTCGCGCGCGTAGACGACACCAGCCTGACCGTCACCTGGAATCGCGTCTCCTCGGCGGCCTCGTATGACGTGGTCCGGAGCGGGGCCTCCACCCAGACCTTGCATGTCGCCGACCCGGGCAGCGGCGCCAGCGTCACCACCACCGACTCGGGCCTGGCGCCGAACTCGTCCTATTCGTACGTCGTGACCGCCAAGGGTGCGGCGTCGCTCGGCGGAGTTCCCTCGTCCGCGCAGGGCAACGTCACGCTCCTCGCGCGGCCGGCCACGCCGCAGACCGTGGCGGTGGACGCGACGCACATCAACGTGACAGTCGCGGCCCGCATCGGCGGCGCCACCTCGTACAAGGTGTTGCGCGGCCTGTCCGCGGGCGCGCTGGCGCAGGTCGGCACAATCACCGACCCTGGGGCCGGCGCGCTGATCTTCAACGACACGGGCCTGACGCCCGGCACCGTCTACTTCTACGGCGTCACCGCGGCCTCGGGGACCAACAACAGCCTGTCGTCGCCCTCGATGATGTGGGCCACCTTGTGCGCCCTCCCGGCAGCGCCCACCGCCACGACGATCGACTCGACGCGCGTCGATGTCGTGCTCTCGCGCTCGGCCGGCGCTGACGTGTACTCGCTCAACCGCTTCATCGGCGCGGCGGCCGCCGGCTCGGTCCAGGTTCCCGATCCGGGCGGGGCGCTGCCGACCTTCACCTTCCACGACAGCGGCCTCACTCCGAACTCGAGCTACACCTATGTCGTCACCGCGCACGATCTGGCCGGCAACAGCCCCGCCGCGACCTCGCCCCTCGCCGCGCTGACGCTCTTGCCGACGCCGGTGCCGATTGCCACGGCGACGGACGACACCCACCTCTCGTTGACCTGGCCGCACGTTCCGGGAGCGACCAGCTACGTGGTGCAGCGCTCGACCGTGTCGGGGCAGGAGACGCTGCTGAACAACCAGGTGAACGACATCCCCGGCACCGTGGTGCTCAACGAGATGGGGCTGCAGTCGGTCTATCGCTACTACTATCGGGTCAGCGCCAAGACCAACACGCCGGTGGCCAACGTCAGCGCCAACTCGGTCGAGGTGGCGGCGATCACGGCGGCCTCGGTTCCGAGTCCGCTCGTGCTCAGCACCGTCGACGACGCCCACGTCAAGCTCACCTGGACGCCCTCGCCGCGCGCCACCGGATACGCCCTCTTCCGCGCGCTCCGGGCGGGGACGCTCTTGCAGGTGACCACCGTCAGCGGCGCGATGACGTCGTCGTTCACCGACTCGGGCCTGACCGGCGCCACCGCCTACGACTATGCGGTCGCGGCCCTGGGCGCTGGCGGGGCGCTGTCGGCGAAGACCAGCACCTCGACCATCACCACGCTCCTCGGCACGCCCTCGCCCGTCACGGCCGCCCCCTCAGGCGCCATGCAGATCACCGGCACCTGGCCGCACGTGACCGCCGCGACCGGCTACGTCGTGACCCGCTCGCCCACGGCAGCGCCGTTCCCCTTGACCGTCAGCGACACGGGCTCCGGCACGCAGGTCGCGACCGACAACGGCGTCACCCCCGGCACCGTCTACAGCTACACGGTCAGCGCCGTCTCGACCGGCAACGCCGGAGTCACCAGCGTCCCAAGCGCGATTGCCTCCGCGCAGCTCCCCGCGGCGCCCAGCCTCTCCGGATTGCCGAACTCGGACACCGTCAACCAGCTCATCTGGAACACCATCGCGGGGGCGGCGCAGTACCAGGTCGCCTCCTCGAGCACCGCCGGTGCCGAGAACTTCGCCGCCGCGACCACGGTCAGCGCAGCGCCGGGGGCAACCCAGACCTTCCTGGACAGCGGCCGCTCGGCGGGCACGACGCGCTTCTACAAGGTGGCGATCTTCGGGCAGGGCAGCGGGTTTCCTTCGAACGAGGTCAGCGTCGTCTCGCCGCCCGCCGTGCCGGCCAATGTGACGGCGGTGCCGCTCGCGGGCTCGACCGACACGGCCATCAGCGTCTCGTGGACGCCCTCGCCCGGCGCGACCTCGTACACCGTCCAGCACCTGGTCGGGGGCGGGTTCGTGAACACCGTCGTCGCGGCGCCACCCTTCCACGACACGGGCCTCACTCCCGGCACCAGCTATCCGTATTTTGTGCAGGCGGTCGCGCCCTCAACCACGAGCGGATTCTCGCCGCAAGTGACGGCCTCGACGCTGCTCTTGACGGCGCCCACCTTGAACACCCCGATGCTCGACGCCGCGGGGAACGTCCAGCTCACCTTTTCGAGCGTGCCGGGCGCCACCTCGTTCAACGTGCTGCGCGGGACGGCCCACAACGCCGAGACCAACATCAACGGCACCTGCTTCCTCAACGCCTGCGTGACCAACGACGGCGCCGCGTCGGCCATCGACCCGACGGCACTGCCCCGCACGACCTATTTCTACCAGGTGCAGCCGTTCAGCGCCTCGGCGGTGGGACCCATCAGCAACGAGGTGTCGTTCACGCCCACGCTCGGCGCCGTCACGGGGGTCAACTCGGCGGCGGCCTCTGATCCGAACGCCTCGCCGCCCATCCCCCCGCAAGTGGTGCTCAACTGGAACCCGGTGCCTGGCGCGACCGGCTACACCGTCAAGCGCTTCCTCTGGCCGCCGCCGGGCTCGCCCCAGACCATCGCCACCGTGGCCGCGCCCTTTGCCTCGTACTACGACACCGGCGTCGCCGATCAGGTCCAGTACGGCTACCAGATCATCGCCTTCGACGGCTCGGGCAGCTCGGCGCCGTTCACCACCAGCACCGCGCTGACGCCGCAGAGCAACGCGGTGGTCGGCAACTGGCACGTGGCCTACTGGGACGCGGACCGGTGGACGCCCTCCGCCGTCACGACCTTCAACCCGGTGCCGCTGGGCGGAAACTTGTCGCGCGTCGTCTTCTATCTCGACTCGAACAACAACTGGGTGAGGGTGGGCGGCGCGGGCACCGACGACGGGCACTACATCACGCAGAAGATCCCGGTGCTCGACGGCAACAGCCAGCCGCTGCGCCACTACGTGCGCGCGTACGGGAACACCATCTTCGTCGACACGACGGGTCGCGTGGTGGACACCAGGCGCGAGTTCATCCAGCGGCCGAGCCTCACCAGCCTGAGCTTCAACAACCTTACGGGCATGTACTCGAGCACGCCGCTCGACTTCAACCTCACCTGGCCCGGGTCGGCGGCCTTCAACTCGTTCAAGACCGGCGACGACCTCGAGGCCTGGTCGGTCGCGAGCGGCTACCACGACCGCCTGTCGACCTTTGGCGGCACGCTCGCGCCGCTCACCAACAACGTCACGACCACCGCGGGGTTCGGCGAGGACATGGCCCTCGTGAGTGCCGGCATCATCGACAGCACCCAGGGCGACAGCCTGTGGCTTGCGCACAAGGCGGGCGCCGTCAGCTCCACCGGCCGGCCCTACGTCAGCATCGCCAACGTCTACACGCCGCCTTCGTTCACGCTGGTGGAAGCCCAGACGAACATCGTCGCCGGCACCTTCACCCCGGTGGTCCGCAACGCGACCTTCGAGATGGACTTCAAGCGCTCGCAGTTCCACGCGCTGCTCGACCCGGTGATGCCGCCCGGCGCCGTTCGCGCGGGCGACCAGATCTTCGTCGAGGCCGAGCCGCTCGGCGGCACGCGCGGGCACGAGGTCGGAAAGCTGGTGCAGGCCTTCTCCTTGGTTCCCTCCATCGCCAGCGTCCCGCAGTTGGTGACGATGAACCTCGACACCGGCACCTACGACGTCGCCACCGGTCCCTTGCCCTACGCCAACCCGTACGGCGCGACCTACGCCGTGGCGGCGGGGGTGCGCGTTTCCTGGGTGTATAATTACACGTTGCCGGCGGACCCTACCAACGCCGTCTATCCGACCACCGCGTCGATCATCCAGTACCGCCAGCTGCCCGACATCCTCGAGGCCGGCGGCGCGGTCACGCCGCACATCGCGCCGCCGAGCGCGGTCAAGATCAACGGCAGCGACGCCAGCGTCCAGCTCATGGCCGTGGGCACGACGCCGACCATCAGCTGGACCGCCTCGTCTCACCAGCCCGATCCTGACCCGACCAACTACGAGGTGGAGATCTTCGATCTCCTCGCCGGCAATTCGCTCGTGACCACGCTCGCCACCAAGTCGACGAGCCTGCGGGTCCCGACCTCCTTGCTGGGGCTGAATGGCTGGTACTACCTGCGCGTCTCGGCCAACTACGAGCCCGGCCGCGACGTGACGGTCACTCCCGACACCAACGCCGCCCAGTACAGCTATCGGGCTGAGGTGCTGACCGCGAAGTTCCAACCGTAGGTCGGGTTGGTCGCAATGACAGGCAGATCGGCGCCGGACTACCGGCCGCCGGCAGGCAGAGGCCTCCGGCGCGGCGCGGGCGCCACCCGACTGAGGATGCTCGCTGCGCTCGCGGCGATCGGATTTGTGTCGGGAGCCCTAGACTAGAGCCGCCCCGGAGGCCTCTGCCTGCCGGCGGCCTATCTGCCGATCTGACTGACATTGGGGGAGGGGTGAAAGAGACGTCAGGTAGTCGCGTTTGAATACTCAAGCTGACTCACTGGATTTCTTTTTTCCAATTCTCCCAATGTTTGGCAGATAGGCAGCGGGCAGGCGGGTTCCCGCCTGCCCGCGGCCGGTACCCACCGGCGCCTATTTGACTGACGTTGCGTCTACTGCGCGGCGATGGGGACGTCGCTTGTGAGCTCGGCGCTGGCGGACGGAAGCGGCACGGGCGAGGCGCTCGCGGCGGGCGTCGCGGAATCGCCGTCCGCGCCCGATGGATCGGCGTCGCCGGCGGCGGCCTTCTGGTTCTCGACGCCGGGCGCCGAGGCGATCGGCTGGCCCGTCACCAGCGTGGCGCGGTCGGCCTCGAAGGTGCACACGTTGAGCAGCTCTTTCTGCTCCGCGGCCCGGCGGCGCAGCTTGAGCCGCAGCGAGCGGGCCTGCGAGAAGGCCTCGGCGTCCGCGGGCCCGCGCAGGAGCCGCTGGCGATAGTCGACCACCGAGGCGAGCTGGTGCCAGAGCGCCTCGTAGAGCTTCTGGAAGTGCTCGCGCACGTCGGGGCCATAGGCAGCGAGCGGCGTCTCCTGGCGCACGAGCTCGCCGCCCTGCTCGACCGCTGAGAGCGTGCCAAAGCCAGTGCGGGCGCGGTCAACAAGCGTCAGCGCCTCGCGGGTCGAGAGCGGAAAGTCCTCGTCGAGGACTCCGAAGCGCAGCGTGCCCGCGTCGGCGAGGCGGACGATGACGGCGCGGCCGGCGAAGGAGAAGGTCAAGCTGCGGGCCGGGTCCTGGGAGAGCTCGCGCACCAGGCGCGCCCGGTCGGCGAAGTTCGGCTCGCCGTGGCCGCCGCGGGCGTCGCGCTTGGACGGCCGCAGCGTCTCGAGCTCCTCGCGCAGCTGGTCCACGGCCACCACCGCGTTGAGCGCGGCGGCCTCGGAGTAGCCGGCGTGATAGATGCCGACCAGCTCGGGCTCGCCCGTCTTGCACGAGATCGCGAACACCGGGCTGCCGCTGTTTCCCGAGGTGACCAGCGCGTCGATCATGAAGTCTGTGTGCGCCCAGCCCTTCTCGCCGTCCTCGGTGGAGGGGTTGGTCACCTTGCCCGAGTTCAACGACGAGAAGACGCCGAGCGGAAACCCGCGCACCTGGACGAGGTTGCCCGCGCGCAGCGCGCCCGAGCGGCCGAAGCGATGTGGCATGACCGGCAGCGCCTTGCGCGTGCGCAGCACGGCCACATCGGCGCTCGCGTCGATCAGGACCCGGGTGAGCGCGACGTGGCCGGGCTCGTAGTCGTCGTCTTCGTTCCGGACGATCGCGAGGTGCTCGCGGACCTTCTTGGACCCGCGCGGGATGCCCTCGACCTTGTGGTCGTCGTCGGTGACCTCGGGCTGGGCGGCGACGTGCTCGTTGGTGGCGACCAGCGTGTCGAGCCCCTGGCGGCGATAGGCAAAGCCCGTCCCGTGGATGACCGAGGGCAGGTACGAGCGGCGCAGGCGCCCGTCGCGGCCGTAGAAGACGTGCTCGTAGGTTGCGGTGTTCCTGATGGCGAAGACGAAGGTCTCCTTGCCCTCGGCGATGCGGGCAGCGACGTCCTCCGGGACTCCGTCGGCGTAGTCGCCCGCGCAGAGCTGGACGGGACGGACAGGGCCAGCCGCGGGGGCCGCCGCGAAGGCCCCCATCGACCAGAGAGCGACCAGGAACGCGAACGGGCGAGCTGCCATCCTGCCTCCAAGACCCCTCCTGGACGCGATCGTTACAGACTCGTACTCAAGCAGGGGCAGGCGCCGCCGTTCGATTTCTTCCGGCGCCGCGCGTTCGCTCCTTGCCGGGGTGCAGAGGACGGAGCTATCGTCGCGCTCCATGCCCGCGAAGATCCGCGTCGTCGCCGCCATGATCGACAACGGCGGCAAGTACCTCATCACCCAGCGCCGGCCAACGGCCTCTCTACCCCTCTTGTGGGAGTTCCCCGGCGGCCGGGTGGAGGAGGGCGAGACCGACGAGGCGGCCCTGGCGCGCGAGCTCTCCGAGGAGATGGGCATCGAGGTCGACGTCCTCGAGCGGACCATGCACGTCGAGCACAGCTACCCGGACTACGACATCGACTTCCGGGTGTACCGCTGCAAGATCGTCGCGGGCGAGATTCGCCACGAGCGGGTGCACGACCACAAGTGGGTTGATCCGCGCGATCTCGACAAGTACGAGTTTCCGGCGGCGGATGAAAAGACGGTCGCGCTGCTGCTCGATCTGCACCACTGAAAGCCCGCTGGCGCCCGAGCGCTCGGTTGCCTGCCCGGCGCGCACTCAGCCCACCCGCGACATAGAAGTCTGCCCGCCAGGCTTGCGGGGGCCGCGACGCGCCCTACCTTGAGCGGTGCACCCGTGCGCATCGCGCGCCGGGGCCTGAGGAGCAACCATTCATGGCAAGCGCCCGGCCCACACCGCCGAAGATCAAGAAGCAAGAGGGCGGCACGGGGCCCAGGTTCGGGTCACCGTTCATCTATCTCTTGATCCTGCTGGTGGGCTTCCTCTTCCTCCGGACGCTTTTCCAAGACGCTGGGTTTCAGCGCGTGCCCTACAGCCGCCTGCTCGAGCGCGTCAAGAGCGACGGCTGCGCCAAGGTCTCAGTCTCCAATGACTGGGTGAAGTGCTACGCGAAGCCGTCGTCCAAGGAGACCAGCAAGGACCAGCGCGAGCTGCCCTGGTTCGCCGTGCGCGTCTCGGGTGACACGACCCTCGTGCCGCTCCTGCAGTCCAAGGGCGTCGAGATCGAGGCCGTCGCCGAGAGCGGCACGAGCGAGATGCTCTGGATGCTCGCGATCCCCATCGGCATCGGCCTGCTCTTCGTCACCTGGCTCTCGCGCAAGATGGGCGGCGGCATGCCCGGCGGGCCTCCCGGGGTCATGTCCTTCGGCAAGACCAAGGCGCGCGTCTACATGGAGGCCAACACCGGCGTGACGTTCAAGGACGCGGCCGGCATCGACGAGGCCGTGGATGAGGTGAAGGAGATCGTCGACTTCCTCAAGACTCCGCAGAAGTTCCGGCGCCTGGGCGGCAAGATTCCCAAGGGCGCGCTGCTCATCGGGCCGCCTGGCACGGGCAAGACGCTCCTGGCGCGCGCCGTGGCGGGCGAGGCCGGCGTGCCCTTCTTCAGCCTGAGCGGGTCCGAGTTCGTCGAGATGTTCGTCGGCGTCGGCGCGGCCCGCGTGCGCGATCTGTTCCAGCAGGCAGCGGCCAAGGCGCCGGCGATCATCTTCATCGACGAGCTCGACGCCATCGGCAAGAGCCGCAACTCGGGGATGTTCGGCGGCCACGACGAGCGCGAGCAGACCTTGAACCAGCTGCTCTCGGAGATGGACGGCTTTGACGCCCGCGTCGGCCTGATCGTGCTCGCGGCCACCAACCGGCCCGAGATCCTCGACCCCGCGCTGATGCGCCCCGGACGCTTCGACCGGCAGGTCCTGGTCGATCGCCCCGACCGCCGCGGCCGGGAGCAGATCCTGCAAATCCACGCGCGCGAGGTGAAGCTCGGGCCCGACGTCGAGCTGCGCGAGATCGCCGCGCGGACGCCGGGCTTCGCCGGCGCCGACCTGGCCAATGTCGTGAACGAGGCGGCGCTCCTGGCCGCGCGCAAGGACCGCGAGAAGGTCGTGATGGCCGACTTCAACGAGGCCATCGAGCGCGTGGTCGCGGGCCTCGAGAAGAAGACGCGGCGCATGAACGAGAAAGAGAAGGAGATCGTCGCCTACCACGAGTCGGGCCACGCGCTCGTCAGCTCGCTCCTCGTGCACGCGGAGCCGGTGCACAAGATCTCGATCATCCCGCGCGGCATCGCGGCGCTCGGGTACACGCTGCAATTGCCGCTCGAGGATCGCTACCTGATGTCGCGCGAGGAGCTCTGCGACAAGATCGCCGGGCTGCTCGGCGGGCGCGCCGCTGAGGAAGAGTTCGTCGGCAGCATCTCCACCGGCGCCTCCAACGACTTGAAGCAGGCCACCGACATCGCGCGCCTGATGTGCACCGAGTACGGCATGAGCGACGCGCTCGGCCCGGTGTCCTTCCAGGAGCGGCGCGGGTCGTTCCTGGGCGGCGTCAACGGCGCTGCTCCGATGGGCCTCTCGGAGCGCCAGCACAGCGAGCGCACGCAGCGGCGCATCGACGCCGAGGTCTCGCGGCTGCTCTCGGACGGCATGGCCCGCGCCCGCGAGCTGGTCCGCGGCCACCGCGACGCCTTGTCCAAAGTCGCGGCCCGGCTGCTCGCGGTCGAGGTGATCGAGGGCGATGAGCTGCGGCGCATCCTCACCGAGGCGGGCGCCGATGTTCCTCGCAAAGGCGTGCGCGATGAGGAGCTGCACGAGGGCCAGGCAAGCGGGGCCCGGCCGCTGTAGGGCGGGCGTACGACCTGGCGCAAGTCCGCGCCAGTGGCGGCTCATCGGCGTTGCGGAAACCGCGCAGCGCCGTAAGCCTTAGGGGTAGGGGGGCGGCATGGCGGGCTTGAAGATCGGCGATTCGCACCGGGCGCGCAAAGCGCTGTTCACGCGCGGAATCCAGCGCGGCTATCTCTCGCTCGACGAGATCGACGAGGCCTTGCCGAACGGCAGCCTCACCGACGCCGAGCGGTGGCTGCTCTTCTACTCGCTGCGGGCCTCGCGGGTGGAGATCCGCGACGGCGATGGCCGCCGGGTCGAGATGGACCGCACCGCGGGCGACGGCGTGCCCCGCTGAGCGCTTCGCAGCCCGAATCTGTTGCTGCGTCATTTCAAACGTTGACGTGCCGCTTCCTCCGGTTACGTTCCCGACCGGCCATTTTCCCAGGAATGCTTCCGCCGCCGCCCTGTTGGGAGCGACGAAGGTCCCTCCGGAGGAGCTCGATGCAACGCAAGACCCTGACTCTCGCGCTGGCACTCTCTGCTGCGCTCGCCTTTGCGGGCTGCCGTCGTGCGAGCGACTCTTCGCTCTTCGCGGCGGACGCCCACGCGTCGTCGCTCTCTGGCCTCGCGACCGCCGCCGCTCCTCCCAGCGCCCCGGCCGCGGCCGCCGATCGCACCCTCGGCGCCATGCCCTCCCTCTCGCCGCTGGTGAAGCAGCTGCGGCCGGTGGTGGTCAACATCTCCACGACCACCAAGGCCAAGGCCGTCTCGATGCGGCGCCGGCGCTCGCTGCGCAACGGACCGCGCGCCCAGCCCTTCGGGCAGCCGGGCGAAGAGGACGATGGCGAGGGCCAAGGCCAGGGCCAGGGCCAGGGCGGCCCCGGCGGCGGCAACCAGGAAGACATGGAGCGCTTCTTCCAGCGCTACTTCGGCAACCGCGGCGGCGGCGGACCCGACGCGCGCACGCCCGAGAAGCACGGCCTCGGCTCGGGGTTCATCATCGGCGATGGCCTGGTGCTGACCAACAACCACGTCGTCGAGGGGGCCGACGAGATCAAGGTCACGACCGACCCCACCGCGCCGGGCGGCATGCGCGAGTACACCGGCAAGGTGATCGGCCGCGATGCGCAGACCGACATCGCGCTGGTGCAGCTCGACGGCGACCGCGGCAAGCAGTTGCCGGCGGCGGTGCTCGGCTCGTCCGACCAGCTGGAAGTCGGCGACTACGTCATCGCCATCGGCGAGCCCTTCGGCTTCACCGCCACTGTCACGAGCGGCATCGTCTCGGCCAAGGAGCGCACGCTGCGCTCGAGCGCGTTCGACGACTTCATCCAGACCGACGCGTCGATCAACCCCGGCAACTCGGGCGGCCCGCTCTTCAACCTGCGCGGCGAGGTGGTGGGCGTGAACACGGCCATCATCAGCGGCGCCAACAGCATCGGCTTTGCCATCCCCATCGACCTCGTCAAACAGGAGCTGGCGCAGCTGCGCAGCAAGGGCCGGGTCACGCGCGGCTACCTCGGCGTGCAGGTGCAGCCGGTCACGCAGGAGATCGCCGAGGCCTTCGGCCTCAAGAGCGCCGAGGGCGCGCTGGTGGCAGACGTGGTGCGCGACGCGCCCGCCTCGAAGGCGGGGGTCAAGAAGGGCGACATCGTCACGCAGGTGAACGGCAAGGCCATCAAGGACGAGCGGCACCTGACGCGGACCATCGCCTCGTACTCGCCGGGGTCCGAGGTGCAGATCGCGGTGGTGCGCGACCGGCAGAGCAAGGATCTGACGCTGAAGATCGGCACCCGGCCCGAGGAGCCCGACGACGGCGACATGCGCGGCGAGAAGGGCGACCAGAGCGACCAGCAGGGCACCGACCCGCTGGGGCTGCAGGTCGATGACCTGACGCCGGATCTCGCGCGCCGCGTTCGCGCCGAGCCTGGGACCAAGGGCGTGGTGGTCACCGACGTCACGCCGGAGTCCGCGGCGGCCCAGTCGCTCGAGCCGGGCGACATCATCGACCAGGTGGCGAAGAAGCCTGTCGAGACTGCGGCCGACTATCGCAGCGCCGTCAAGGGACTGAAGAAGGGCGACACGGCCCTGATCCATGTCGTCGGTCGCGGCGGGGCGCGGTACGTCACGATCCACTTGAGATAGAGGCCGGGCCCTCGCGATCTTGCCTGCGAAGCATTATCGTTGGCGGGCAGGTCGCGCGACGGGACGCGCGAGGCGGAGCGGATGATGGGCCGTTCGTGGGGAGCCGCGCTGACCACTGGCCTCGTGGCGGGAGCGCTCGGCCTCGTCTGCTTGCTGGGAGTGGTCCTGCAGAGCACCGCGCTGCCGCTCGAAACGGCCGTCTCGTGGTAGGACGGCAGCGCCGGCCAGCCGCAGCCGACGGCGCCTGCCCGAACTCGCGAGGCGAACCCCGACAACAAGGCCGGACCGGAGCGGCAGCAAAAGCCGCCTGGACGCTTCTGGCGCGGCCCCTCGCTCGAGCGGCATCCGCCCAAGCCGCGAAAGGCGCTGGCGTAGAGCGACGTCCACCGGCGCTTCTCGCCGGGGCCGAGGCAACGCGAAAAGGCGTTTCCTTGACGGGGGTTCTGACGGCACCTACCGTGGGCCCTCGACCCAAGGGAGCGCCTGCATGAGCACCCGCCTTGCCCCTCCCAAGCCTGACCCGAAAAAGCCGTCGCGCAAGGCGCCTCCACCCGGCGGCACCGCGCGCTTCGACAAGGCCTTCCAGGTCTGGCTCGAGGGAGACAGCGGCGTGGCCGCGGGGGTCGGCAGGAACATCACCGACGCCGGCCTCTTCGTCGAGACGCGCGAGCCCTTCGCGCTCGGCACCCGCGTGCGCGTGACCTTCCCGTCCGCGACCGGCGGCGCCGAGATGACGCTGGAAGCCGAGGTGCGCTACCAGTGCTTCATCAACTTCGCGCTGGCAGACGCCACGCGCTCCGGGCTGCGAGGCATCGGGCTGCGCTTCGTCGCCCCCGTCGAGAGCGCGAGCCGCAAGGGCGCCACTCTCCACTGAGTGTAGTCTTTTGAGAATCAGGGCAACTTGTCGGACCAGCCTGGATCCGGCGTGCACGAGTCAGAGACCTTGACCAGCACCGCCGAGCGATCGGCGGCGACCAGCTTGCCCTTGGTCTTGTTCTTCCACCCGATGGCGTAGTTGTAGTGGCCGTTCGCGCGGTCGCCGGCGCGGAAGTGGTAGAGCGGGACGCGCTTGTGCAGATAGCCGTAGCCGCCGGTCCAGGCGATGTGAGTGCCCTCGATCTTCAGGCCGCACAGGTCGGCGAGCTTGCCCGCGCGCTCGAGCAGCCGGTCGTAGTCGCCGAAGTCGTCCCAGGCCGAGAGGCGATCGCGGCTGCCTTCATACTGGCCGAGATCGAAGAACCGCAGCTGCGAGACGCGCGCGGCGGAGGCCACGAGCAGGATCCCGAGCGCCGCCGCCAGCCCTGCGCCGGTCAGCCGGAGCGGCTTCTGCGCAGCCGACCAGAGCTGCTCGAGGCCGAGGGCCGCCAGCGCGCCGAGCAGCGGGAAGGTCGGCAAGATGAAGCGCAGCTCCTTGTGCGGCGTCGCCATGTGCAGCGCGAAGAAGAGCGCGGTGAGGAAGAGCAGCCCCCCCGCGCGCGGGGCCGCACAGAGCGCGAGCGGCGCCAGCAGCAGCACCACTGCGGGCATGGCGCGGAAGAGGGCGCGCGCGTAGTACGCGGCGTCGGCGCTGCCCCAGAGCGTCGCCCTTCCCTCGAGGAGCGAGAAGCGCAGGAAGACCAGCGGCGAGTGGAGCAGGCCGCCCCAGGCAAGGTGATCGACGAGCGTGAACGCGGCGGCGCCACAGAGCAGCGAGAGGGCCACCGTGCGCAGCGCCCTGAAATCGCGCCGCGCGGCCAGCACCACGAGCAGCCCGGCGCAGAAGATGGCGCAGAGCAGCCGGAAATAGACCGACACGGAGAGCAGCAGCGCGCCGATCACGCGATCCCGGGTCGAGGCAGAGCGCGGCAGCGCGAAGGCGAGGCCGAGCGCCAGGGGGAGCGCCGAGCTGGGCTCGCTCAGCGCCCGATTCGAGAAGTAGATCGAGGGAGCCGCGAGCGCGCAGAAGGCGCCGGCAAAGGCCGCGGCGAGCGGGCGTGCCGAGAGGCGGCGCGCAAGCAAGGCGCTCGCCCAGGCCGTCGCCAGCGAGATGGCGCCGAAGGCCAGCTTGCACGCCACCAGATATCCTCGCGGCTCGGGCAGGCCCAGCAGGGATGATATTTTCATCACCAGCGCCGCCACGCCCGGGACGGCAAAGGTGCGCGCGCCGTCGATGAACTCCCAGGCGCGCAGGCCGTAGCCGAAGACCAGGCGGTGCGCGGGCTCCAGGCCCTGGTAGATCTCGTCGGGCCAGTAGAGGCCGTCGTCGGTGAGCGCGAGGTGCACCCGCAGCACGGCGCCCGCCGCCAGCGCGGACCAGAGCAGGGCGCGCGCCAGCGTCCGCTCGTTCAGCGGCGCGTCCACAGCTTCCACTGGCCCTCCCGCGCCGTCAGCTCCCAGCGCGGGCCGGGCGCGCTCAGCTGCGCGGGGTCGCGCCCGCGCACCAGGATGTAGTCGTAGAAGGCGCCGTCGCGGTCATTGCGAAAGACCTCGGGCATCCACTCCCAGCGGGGCGGCCGCGCGGGCGGGACGACGCCCGGCTTGTAGCGCAGCGGCGACTGGGGAAGCTCGGCGAAGCTGAACTCGGCGATGCCGCCGGAGCGGGCGCGGTAGTAGCTGCCGAAGTGCAGGAAGGGGGCGAAGTTGGCCACGCTCGAGCCGCGGTCGTAGATGAGCGCGAGCAGCCGCTTGCCAGGCGCGGCGCGGGAGAGCACGGCGTCGAAGGGGCCCACCTCTTGCTGGAAGGCGGCGATGTTCTGCCCCGCCGTGAACGCGGCGAAGAGGCTGACGCAGGCGGCGCCGATCAGTGGGGCCACGCCGCGCCAGCCGCGCACGGGGCGGAGCAGCAAGACGGCGAAGAGCGCGGCGGCGATCGAGTAGCGGTGGTTCAGCGCCCAGAGCCAGCCGATCGACACCGGCGTCGCGAAGTAGAGCACCGCGGCTAGCAGCGTCCAGGCGGCGGCGAGCGCCCGGCGGCGAGTGACGCCGGGCTCCTCCGCAGGGCGCGCTTGTGGGAACGCGAGCAGGGCGCCGAACCCGAGCAGGGCCAACAGGCACCACTCGTCCTGCGGGCCCCGCCAGATGTCGAGCAGGGTGTCTTGCAAGCCGCGCAGGGCCTCGCCCGGCGACTGCCAGGTGGGGACGACCGGTGCGCTCCAGCCCACCGCGCTCGGGTGCACGACGGGGCTCGACCAGAGCCAGAGGAGCAGCAAGACCGCGGTGGGCGCGGCCCAGAGCGCACGCAGCGGCAGGCCGAGCAGCCGCCGCAGCGGAGGTTGATCGCCCGGCAGCAGATAGAAAGTGAGCGCGGCGCAGAGCGCGAAGAACGCGAAGGCAGAGAGGTGCAGGTAGAACAGCACGGCCGAGACGATCGCCAATTGGAGCTGCGTCTTTCGCGCCGGCGCGCTCGCCTCGCGCACGGCCAGCGCCAGCGCGAACAGCAGCACCGGCAGCGCTGCCAGGTAGCTGAAGAAGCCGACGATGAGCGACTCGCTCCAGAAGAGCGCAGGGCCAAAGAGCGCCAGCCGCTCGTCGGCGTGCAGCGCGCGCAAGAGGGATCTCAGCGCATAGGGAAGCCCGATGGCAGTTGCTGTCAGGAGGACGAGGTTGGCCCGCTCCGCCGTGCCGAAAGGGAACGCGAGCAGCGCGCCGGCCAGGTAGTAGAGCAGGTACTGCGTCTGCCCGAGCGCGAGGTCATACGGAGCGGACCAGGCCGGATCTCCCCAGTGGCGCAGCGTCCCGATCGTCGCCACGTGCTGCGGCAGATCGGTGAAGGGCAGGTACGGGTAGAGCCAGAGCGGCAGCGCGGTGGCGAGCGCGCAGACCAGGAGCAGCCAGCGCCAGAGGGGATGCACCGGATCTGTCAGCCGCACGATCCCCACGGGGCGCGCACTGTACACTGAGCCGATGGAACCTCGCGCGTTCGATCTGGTGGTCATCGGCAGCGGCCCCGCCGGCGAGAAGGCCGCGGCGCAAGCGGCCTACTTCGGCAAGTCGGTGGTCGTGGTGGAGAAGCTCGCCCCGCACCTCGGCGGCGCCTGCACCAACACCGGCACCTTGCCGTCCAAGACGCTGCGCGAGAGCGCGCTGGCGCTGACGGGCATGGCCTCGCGGGGGCTCGAGCAGGCCATCGTCTCGCTGCCGCGGCCGCTCGCCGCCTCGACCTTGCTCTTTCGCGAACGCCACGTGGTCGAGCGCGAGCGCGGCCGCATCGAGCGCAACCTGGAGCGGCACCGCGTGCCCGTCATCGCCGGCACCGCGTCGTTCGTGGACGCGCACACGGTCGGCGTCGGCGATCAGCTCCTGCGCGGCGACTTCATCCTCATCGCCACCGGGTCGCGGCCGCACCGGCCTTCGTGGATCCCGTTCGGCGAGGAAGAGATCTACGACTCCGACGAGATCCTCCAGCTCGAGCACATCCCCGAGTCGCTCCTGGTGCTGGGCTCGGGAGTCATCGCCAGCGAGTACGCCTGCCTCTTCGCCGCGCTCGACACCAAGGTGACGATCATCGACGGCCGCGATCGGCTGCTCTCGTTCCTGGACCTCGACGTGGGCGACGCCTTCGCCGACGAGCTGCGCCGCCTGGGCCTCTCGCTCCACCTGAACGACGCGCCCGTGGCCTGCAGCGTCGATCCCCTCACGCGCGTGTGCACGGTGACCACGAAGTCGGGCGCGAAGTTGACGGCGGCCGCGGTCCTGGCCGCCGCGGGTCGCGCGGGCAACACCGACGCGCTCAACCTGGCCGCCGTCGGACTCAAAGCCGACGCGCGCGGCAACCTCGCCGTCAACGAGCACTTCCAGACCGCTGTGCCGCACATCTATGCGGCGGGCGACGCGGTGGGCTTTCCCGGCCTCGCCTCGACCAGCATGGAGCAGGGCCGCGTCGCCGCCTGCCACGCCTTCGGCTTCAACTACAAGCTGCGGGTCTCGGCGGTGCTGCCCTACGGCATCTACACCATTCCCGAGCTCAGCTACGTCGGCGCCACCGAGGAGGAGCTGAAGGCCAAGGGCATCGACTACGTGGTGGGCCGGGCCTCGATGATGGACAACGCCCGCGGCGAGATCATCGGGGCCGACAGCGGCTTCCTGAAGCTCCTGGTCGCGCCCGACCGCACGCTGCTCGGCGCGCACCTCTTCGGCCCCAGCGCCACCGAGCTCATCCACCTGGGCCAGCTGGCGATGCTGCAAAAATCTACCATCGATGTCTTCATCGACGCGGTCTTCAACTATCCAACTCTATCGGAGCTTTATAAGTATGCGTCCTATGACGCGCTCGGCGCCTTCGCGCGCCGCCGCTCGGTCTGCGAGCCGACCCGCGCGGCGCCGATGGAATGACTCGGGCTCAGCCGTTTTGTGACTGGGAGTGCAGGTGCAGGATCTCGACGCCTTCGCGCAGGTCGCGGACGCTCTGGTAGCGGGCGGCGAGGTCGAGGCGCAGGTAGCGCTTGGCCGCGCGAGGGGCGCCGAAGAGCACGGGGCAGGCCTGGTGGGCTCCTTCGCTGACGAAGCCGGACTCGTCGCGGTCGTGGCCGTGCACCGAGATCGTGAGCGCGAGGCCGGGTCGCGAGAGACGCTGCAGCATGCGGGCGGCGACGGCGTCGGTCTGCGCGTAGCTCCAGAGCAGCGTCTCGAGGATGCGCCGCTCGCTCTCGTCGCGCGGAAGCTCGGGGTCGATGGCGTCGAGCGCTGCAAGACCTTGCAGAGGCTCGCCGGGGACGCCGTGCGAGAGGAGCACGCCGCACGGCGCCGCCGCGGCCAGGAGCGCGTCGTCGAAGAGCCGGTGGAGCAGGGCGAGGTCCTCGGCGCCGAGCGGACCTTCGAGGTTCGCCACCTCGTCGTCGTGGAAGCGCGAGGTGTGGTGGCCGCCGACGTGGCCGTGGTCGTGGTTGCCGAGCAGGTAGTGGACGCGGCCCGGGTGGCGCGCTTGCAAGTCGAGGATGCCGCGGACGATGGCCATCGACTCGTCGCGGTAGCCGTAGAGCGCGGGCTCCTCGCGGGCCGAGGCCTCGTCGGGTCCGTGCACGCAGTCGCCAAGCAGCGCCCAGTGCGTCGGGCCGCGCGCGAGCTCCCGGGCGAAGGCAGCGCGCAGGGCCTCGAAGTCGGCTCCATTGCCGTGCAGGTCGGTCGAGACGAGCAGCGTGCCTTCGCCCGGCAGGATCAGGTGGCGCTGGCGCCGCATGGGCCGAGCTTACCGCAGAGCTTGCGCGCTGCCGCCACGGGACTGTAGAAGCCGCACGATGCGCATCGCCGTCATCGTGCCGGTGCACAACGACGGCGCCGATCTGTGGGGCGCGCTGCGCAGCATCCGGCGGCAGGAGCGGCTCCCCGATGAGCTGATCGTCGTGGACGATCACTCGACCGACGCGGCGACGCTCGAGGAGCTTGCGGAGCTCGAGCGCCGCCCGCCCGTGCCGGCGACGCGGGTCATCCACCTGCCGGACGACCGCGGCGTGTCCGAGGCGCGGATGGTCGCCATCGACGCCGCGACCGCGGACGCCATCCTGCCCCTCGACGGCGACGACATGCTGCTCCCGCGCGCGCTGCGCCTGCTCGAGCGCGCCCTGCTCGAGGACCCGGGCGCCTCGTTCGCCTCGGGCCACGTGCGCTACTTCGGGGCCCGGCGCGGTGGCGCTACGGTGCCGCGGTTCAACCCGTATCTGGAGCTGGACCAGAACCCCATGATGCCGCTCGCGCTCTTTCGCGCGGCTGTCTTCAGGGAGCGGGGCCTCCGCTACGCGCCGCTGCGCGCGTACGAAGATTGGGGCCTGTGGCTCGCGATCGCGCAGGCGGGGCTCCGGGGCGCGCAGGTCGAGGAGCCGGTCTATCGCTACCGGCGCAAGCGCTCGGGGTTGCTCGCGTGGGGGCATCGGCACAAGGACGAGCTGCAGGGCAAGCTGCGCGCGCTCTTCCCGTCGCTCTACGCGGACGAGGGCCGGGCGCGGCTGAAAGAGCGGCATGCTCCCGCGCTCGAGATCGCCTGGAGCGGCGCGCCCGGCGACCCGGCGCTGGCGGCGTTCCTTGCCGCGCAGACGCTCGGAGACGTGAGCGTGACGCCGCGGAGCGCTCGGACCGCCCGCGAGCTGCTGGCGGCCTCGCGCGGCAAGGTGCTCTTGCAGTTCTCCCCAGCGCAGCTCGCGCTGCTGGGCGACGCGCGGCCCTCGCTGCTCGAGCAGGCGGTGCGCTGCGTCGAGGGGCACGCAACCATGGCCGCGGTGGCGGTCCCGCTCGATCGGGTGACGCTCGAGGCGGGCGCGCGGCTCCCACGGCTCTCGGTGCTCGAGGCCTCCCGCTTCGCGGCCGAGCCCCTCGATCTGTTTTTCCTCCGCGTCCAGCGCGCCGCCGGGCTTCGCTCGGGCCACCTTCCCGCCGAGGCGCCGGCGCGAGGCCTGGTCTCGCCGTTCGTGCGGCGGGGCGAGGTGCTGCTCTTCGCCGAGGACTTCGCGCGGCTGGCCGCCGAGGTGCCGGCGAAAGGCGTGTCCGGGCTCGCGCCTCCGTTGCAAACGACTCGCGTGGCGGCGGTCGTGCGCGCGGTGCAGGCCGCGGCCCCGCTCTGGAAGCGCGCCCGCCGGCTGGCCGAGAAGACCGTGGGCAAAGAGCGGCTCGGCAGCCTCTTGCACCCGCTCAAGCTGCGCGCTGACGAGCTGTCGCTCGATGCCGAGGCGCTCGCGGTGTCGCTGCGCGAGGGGCGCACCGAGCTCGGGACGGCGCCTCTGTTGCCGCCTTCGGTGCGCGCCGAGAAGGAGTGGCTCGACGCGGTGCCGACGCGCTTTGCGCCGATCTCGCCACGCCGCCGCGAGCGGCCGCGCGCGCTCCTGGTGATGCCCTGGATCGTGCATGGCGGCGTCGATCGCGCGGTCATCGACCTGGCGCGAGCGCTGCGCGCGGACGGCTGGGAGCTCTTCGCCGCCACGCACGAGGTGGCCTCGCACGACTGGGAGCGCCGGCTGCTCGGGCCGGCGCAGGACGTCTATCTGCTCGGCGAGACCGCGCCGGACGACCGGGGCCGCGCGCTGGTGGAAGTGGCCAGGAGCCTCGACCCTGACGTGCTCTTCCTGGTCCACTCCTGGGTCGCGCTCGAGAGCCTGTCGGCCCTGCGCGCTGCGCTGCCCGAGCTGCGCACGGTCGATTACCAGCACATGGACTATCAAACGCCGGGCGGCAACTTTGCCCGCGTCTCCTGCGAGCGGAACGACGCGCAGATCGATCTGCGCGCCGTCTCTACCCGTTATCTAATGTCGCGCTATCAGGCCTACGGCGTCGCGCCCGGCAAGGTGCGGCTGGTGCGCGCGGGCTGCGACGAGCAGGTCGCGTTCAATCCGGACCGCTTCCCGCGCGGGCTGGCGCGATCGCAGCTCGGCATCCCCGCGGGCGCGACGCTGCTCGGGTTCGTCGGCCGCTTCGTGCTCGAGAAGGATCCGCTCTTCGTCCTGCGCGTCTTCGCCGCCATCGACGCGGCTGCGCAGGCCAGGGGGAGCGCGCCGCTGCACTTCGCCATGGTTGGCGACGGCCCGCTGCGCGGCGAGACCGAAGCGCGCGCGGCCGCGCTGGGCCTGGGCGAGCGCGTGCACTTCCTGCCGCCGGACACCGACGTGGCCGCGGTGCTGCGCGATCTCGACTTGCTCTTGATGGCCTCGCGCACCGAGGGGCTGCCGCTGGTGTTCTTCGAGGCGCTCTCGCTCCGGACGCCGGTTGTGACCACGGCCATCGAGGGAATTGCAGAGCTGATCGACGACGAGGTCGGCGCCTGCGTCCCCGATCTGCCCGACCCCGACGCGCGCTGCCGGGCGCTTTTGGACGCAGCGCTGCCGCTGGTGCTCGACCCTGCAAGGCGCGCCGCGGCTGGCGAGGCGGGTCGGCGGCGCATCGCGGAGCACTTCGCGGCCGAGGCGACCGGCAAGGCGTGGGTCGAGATCTTCCGCGAGCTCCTGGGGTAGGGCGGTCTATCTCGAAGACGTCACTTGATCGCGCGCGAGCACGCGCGGTCCCCAGCCGGGCGGCAGGCAGGTGTAGGTGAGCGCCTGGCCGTCAACCAGCGCCAGCGCGCGCAGGTCGGCGTCGCTGATGGGCGCTGAGCCGTCGTCGCGGTCGAAGGCCCCGTCGGCGCGCAGGGCGAACGCCGCGGCACGGCCCGCCACCACGCCGCGCGCGACCAGATCGCACTCGGTGACGTTCGGGCCCAGCACCGCCGAGGCGAAGGGCGTCTTCGCGCGCGCCAGCAAGAGATCGACGCGCGGGCCCGCGCTGGCGGCGCTCGCGGCGTCGAGCGTCACCTGTTGTCCGACAATGGGAGCGAGGTCGCTGTCGAACGCCAGCAGGTACTGCTCGACGTCGCGCCGCTGCTGATCGCCGCCGGCGAAGCCGACGGTGCCGCGCTGGAAGCTCGAGAACACCTTGGCCTGCAGGAAGCGGAAGACGGTGTCCACGCTGCCGTCGTTGGTGAAGCCGAAGCCGCGCACCTGCGAGCCCTGGCTCTTGGTGTCGCCAGCGGTGGTGGCCGAGTTGAGGGCCACGCCGAACATGCCGACTTTTGTGTAGAGGTTCCTCAGGTGCGGGATCTTGTTGGTCTGCGGCAGCGCCTCGAAGCTGAGCTGGCCGTCGGTGCCGAAGAAGCCCTCCGCGGGCGAGAGCGTGTGGCACCCCTGGCAGGTGAAGCCGAGGGTGGCCGCGCCAACGCCGTCGGAGAAGTGCCCCGCGCCCACCGGCCGCCCATCGCTGCCACACGCGGCCGGCGCGCCGCTGACGCTGTCGAGCCCGTCGCAGCCAAAGAAGTAGCTCCTGCCCCGCGCCTGCGCGTCGGTGAGCGAGTTGTCGAGGTTGCGCACCGGATTGGGCGGCAGGGTCAGCTTGAGCGCGAAGTCGGCGAAGGCCTGCATGTCATTGGCATCGAGCTGGCCGTCGCGGCCGAGCAGCCCGTTGAAGGCGACGATGAAGTTCTTGAAGGCGAGCGTCGAATCGTAGGGCGGCGCGGTGCGCGTGTCCTTGCCGAAGAACCCGTCCACGCGATCGCCGCGCCAGTGCATCGCGCCGTGGTTGACGAGGCCGCGCAGCGTCTGCGTCGCCATCGGACCCTTCATCGGATGGAGGGCCGCGACGTTGCCGGTGCCGTTGATGCCGCCGCGCGCGCCGAACGCGAGCTTGATGTTGATGGGCGTCGAGATGACGTTGCCGTCGGGGTTGCCGAGGTCCCAGGCGAGGTGGTCGGTGTCGCCGAACATGTGGCAGCTCGCGCACGAGGCCTCGCCGTTCGACGACGAACCGGCCGCGTCGTAGAGGAAGCGCCGGCCGCTCTGGACCGCTTTGGGCTCTTGCGTGCGCAAGAGCAGGTGGGCGACCTCCTTGCCCGTGAGCAGATCGATGGCCGAGACGCCGTCGTCGAAGCGGGTCGTCACATAGAGCCGGCTGCGCGCGTCGTCGAGCGCGAGGCCGCTCGGGCCGCCGCCGCTGACGCTGAGATAGCCCGCGCTGGCCGTGGTCGGATCGAAGGTGTCGGCCTCCAGGGCGGAGGTCGCGAGCACGCCGACCTTGCCCGAGCCGAAGGCCGCCACGTAGATCGTCGCGCCATCGGCGGAGACCGCCAGGTCCAGCGGCGTGGCCAGGCTGTGGTCCTTGACGCCGGCGGGGGCGGGCAGCGTCGCGTACGGGATGTGCTTGTTGAGGTGGCGCGGCCGCACGCCTGCCGCGTCGAGCACGGTGATGCGCGACTCGGCGAGGTGCCCCTGCAGCGTCTTGCCCGCATACGTTCCGGGGCCTTCGAAGCGCAGGTCGTTCCGCGCCTCGGTGTTCGAGACGTAGACCGCGCCCGACCTGGGGTTGACGGCGAGGTTGAAGAGCGTGGTCCCGACGTGGCTGAAGACCGCCTTGGTGGCGAGGGTGCCGACGTCGAGCGCGAAAACGTCCTGGTCCGGCAGGTCGAACTTGATCGCGCCCGTCCAGTCGCGGCCGCGTCCGTCGCGCCAGGTGCCATCGGCCTGCGTCTTGACGATGACGCCCACGCGCGGCGCCGGGATGCCCGCGTGGTTCTCCGCGGGCCCGAGCGCGGAGCCTGGCACCGTCGTTCCGCTCACGGTGCACGGCGTGTCCACGTCGAAGCCCGCGCAGGGCAGGAGCGAGGAGGTGACGGTGGTCTGGTTGCCCGACTTGAAGACGGCCGCGTAGACGGTGGCGCCGTCGGGGCTGACGGCGAGCCCGCGCGGCGTGTCGCCTGGCAAGGTGACGATGGCGAGCGGAACGCCCGGGCCGTCGCCCAGGTGGTCGGCGTCGAACACCCAGACGTCGGCGCGGCCAACACCCGAGGTCGTCAATTGCGGATCGCCCGCGCCTGGCACGGCCGCGAGCGCGGGGCTCGTGCGCTGCTGCCCGCGGTGCGCGGTGGTGATGAAGGCGCGAGCGCCGGCGAAGACCACGTCGCTCGGCTCGTCGCCGACCAGGAGCGTGCGGGTCACTCGCGGCGGCACGCTGGCCACGTCCACCACGCTGACGCTGTCGGAGATCTGGTTCACCACCCAGACCTCGCGCGGGCTGCGCACAGAGACCGCCACGGGATCGACGCCGACCGGCACCGAGGCGGAGAGCACGAGGCCAGCGCCCGTGACGTCGAGGATCTCGAGAGACCCATCGGGCGTGTTGGCGACGAAGAGGCGCGTCCGGTCCGCGGAGAGGGCCGCCGGGCGCACCGGGCCGCTCTCGAAGGTGAGGCTGGCTCCGGGCGCCGCGGCTGGAGGCGGGACGGCGGGAGGGCGGGAGGGCTGCCTTTTTTGCAACCGCCGCCGCACACCGCGACGGCGACGAGCAGCTTCAACGCGCGCGGGATGGGCATCAGCGCCCGATGCTACTCGATGTCGGCCAGATGCGACGGAGCGCCAGCATCGCCACCGCGAGCGCGGCCAGCATGGGCCAGAGCGAGTAGCGCAGGTCTCCGGCCGGGACCAGGAAGATGCTGCTGGCCGCCACGAGCAGGCCGCCCGAGCCGATGGCGATCGCCGCCCGATCGCGCCGGGCCGCCACCAGCGCGGCTGCCAGCAGCAAGAGCCAGCACCAGACGCGAAAGAGCGGGGTCGTGCGCAGCCCCTCGAGCTCGTGGCCGACACGGTCGCGCAGCGCGGAGGGCTCGAGCGCGACGCCGAGGTCGTTCGGTGTCACCCCGATCCAGAACGGGAGCTTGGGGTCCACGCCGACCCCGAAGAGCCCGCGGGCCATGTTCAAGCGGTGGCGAAGGTACGGCAGCAGGTTGCGCGGCACCGCGCGCAGCCACGCCCGGCGCAGCTCGCCGACCTGGTCGCGGTCGGCCGTGCGCATCCCGGGCGCGAAGGTGATGGGGTCCGCGAGATCGGGCCGGTAGAGCGCGCGCAGCTGCTCGAGGGTGACGGGCAGCCGGCGGCGGTCGCGCAGGTAGGGCGGGAGCAGGTTCTCGTCGCTGGCCAGCGAGATCGCGGCCAGGTCGTGGAGGAAGACCTGCTGCACCGGATACATGCGGTGGCGGGTGAGGAGGTTGCTCGTGGAGACCGCGAGGCCCGCCAAGGCGGCGCAGAGGGCGAGGCCGGCGGCGGCCGCTCTCCACTTGCTCGCCTTGGGCCAGATCAGCGCTCCCGCCCACAGGCAGAGCGGCAGCGCTCCGAAGGGCGCGTTGTAGCGCAGCGCCATCGCCAGCCAGAGCGGCGCGACCGCCACCAGAGCGGGCGCGCGCGTGCGACCCCGATCGGCGCGCAGCAAGAGCCCGGCCGCCAGCAAGAGCGAGGCGGCGCAGAGCACGTCCTTCCAGATCACGCCCAGCTCGGAAAAGATCGGCGGCAGGAGGATGACGAAGAGCCCGGCCGCGCCGGCCAGGAGCCCGGGGCCGAGCGCCGCGCTGGTGAAGATCGCGAGCCCCGCCCAGAGGGTCGCGCCCTCCACGAGCAGCATGCCCGCGGGCCCCGGGTGGAGCCGGTCGAGCGGGCGCCAGAGGGCCGAGAAGATCGGCGGGTGCCAGTCGAGGTAGACGCCCTCGCGCGCCATCGCCAGCTGCCAGACCGAGTCGGGGCTCATCTGGCCTGGCCAGAACACGGCGAAGACCAGAGCGACGCCGGCGAGCGGAAGGAGCCAGGTGGCGAGGTGCTTCACGCCGCTGTCTTACTTCAAGGCGTGATGATCGAGATGGTTCCCGCGCCGGCCTCGGCGACGAAGACGCGGCCGTCAGGGGTGGTCGCGAGGCCCGCGGGCAGCACGAGGTCTGCCTTGTGGCCCGGACCGCGCGCGTGGCCTGCGCGACCGGAGCCGGCGAGGGTGGTCACGAGGCCTCCCGTGATCTGGCGGACGCGGTAGTTCGCCGGGTCTGCCACCGCGATCGAGCCGTCGGGCAGGAGCGCGAGGCCGAACTGCAGCTGGAAGCGCGCGGCCGAGCCCATGCCCTCGTTGAACCCCTGGATCCCGCCGGCGACCAGCTTGGGCGGCGCGCCGGGCGAGATCGACAAGAGCCGGTCGTGGAGCATCTCGGCGACCAGCACCGTGCCGTCGGGCGCCGCCAGCACGGCCGAGGGAAAGCCGAGGTTCGAGGCGACGGTCGAGACGGTGAAGTCGGGGCTCATCAGATCGACGCGGCGGATGCTGTGGTTCAGCAGGTCGGCGACCAGCAGGGCCGAGCCGTCGGGAAGGAGCGCGAGGCCTTGCGGAGAGCTGAAACGGGCCACGGTCCCCGGGCCGTCCTGCCCGCCCACGCCGTTGGCGCCCGCGAGCAGGGTGAAGGAGCCGTCCGCGCCCAGGCGGACGATGGCGCCGTTCTCGTTGTCGGCGGCGTAGAGGTTGCCGGCCTTGTCCACCGCCAGCCCGAGCACGCGGCCAAGCAGCGGCGGCGTCGGCAGCGTGGTGAGCTCGCCGCTCGGCGAGGCCCGGCGCAGCTTGCGCGTGGCGGCGTCGGCGATGGCGAGGCTCCCGTCGGGGAAGGCCGCCAGGGCGACCGGCGTCGTGAGCGTGCCGACCCCGCGCGCTCCGTCGGCGGAGCCGCGCTTGCCGGGGACGCCGGCGAAGAGGCCCACGTCGCGCGCGAAGGCGTCGCCGGCCGGCGGCGGCGCGAAGTGGTCGAAGACGGGCAGGCTGGGCGGCGCCGCTCGTCCGAGCGCGCGATAGAGCACGTTGGCGACGATGCGGCCGGCGCGCTGGTCGTACGCCTCGAGGCTGGAGAGCGTCTTGACGAAGTCGGTGCCGCCGGCCGCGAAGACCAGCGCGCTGCCCTGCTTGCGCACCACCATGTGGCCCTTGCGCGGCAGGCCGTGGAGGTTGAGGAAGGGCGACTCGGCGATCACCTCGACCCCCTCGGGCTGCAGGGAGTTGCTGCTCAGCTGATCGACCTCGTCGCCATGGGCGCGAGCGATGACATCGCCTTCCTTGAGCCCCGTGCCGGCCAGCGCCCAGTGGGCGGCGTTCTTCACGACCAAGGGATAGTCGTGCTGCGACCAGCTCTCGTCGTACATGACGCCGAAGAGCGCGTTCTCGGGGCGGCCCAGGTCGCGGAAGCGCACGGTGGCGCCGGGGTTCTCCTGGCCCACCGGATCCTTCTTGCGGCCGTCGAGCTTGTAGCAGACCACGCGGCGCCGCTCGCGCCCATCGGCGGCGGGCTCGAGCCGCACCTGCCAGTACGCCTGGTTCGCTCCCAGTGAAAGGAGCGACACGCCCTTGGCCACGGCCTCTTCGACAGCATCGCGGCGCGCGCCGGTCCAGTACTCGTCGTGGCCGGAGAGGACCAGCGCCTTGGCGGTCTGCAAGAGCGCGCTGCCGCCCTGGTCGAGGTCCTCGCTGGTCGCGTAGCCGAGGTCGAGGTCCTGCGCCTCGAGCCACTGGAGCAGCGCGTGGTCGCGCCGGAAGAGCTCGCCCGCGCCCCAGTCCGACTCGAAGGGCTTGTCGTAGGAGACGACGAACGAGTGGCCGCCGGTCTGGGCGCTCGCATCCGCGTAGAGGCTCTGGCCGCCCCAGGCGTTGTAGGCCGCCCAGGTGGCGGTGGGCAGCGCCATGATGACCTCGTGCTTGCGGCCGTCGTGCAGCACGAAGGGCACGTAGGCCTCCGCGCCCGCCGCGCTCACGACCTTGAAGAGGTAGACGCCGCCTGCCCAGGTTGCCTCGGTCTGCAGCTGGAGGGTCGGGCTCCAGTCGCACTCGAGCAGCCCGCGCGCGTCGCTGACGGGGCAAGGGCGCTGCTTGTCCACGAGCACGTGGCCGCGCGCCATGAGGCGGCCGCCCGCGCCGCCGTAGTGCCCCATCCGGTGGAGGGTCCAGTGCGCGGGAGTTTGGTCCTCGGCGCTCAGCGCCACGGAGAGGGTGTCGCCCGCGCTCACGCTCATGCGCAGGGCGTAGCCTTCGAGCTGGTGGCCGACGTGTCCGCGATCGGGCCAGAAGGCACGGGAGCCCGCGCTCTGGTTCTCTTCGGCAGTGGTGGGGGACGCCGGGCGGTGGCAGGCACAGAGCGCCAGCAGCAATGCGCTCGCGGCGGCGGGCCAGGAAGGGACGCGCATTCCGCCGCAGGGTGTACCAGATTGTTCACTAATGTGCAGTAGGTAATTTTACCGCAGCGGTGACACGTTCCCGTCGCCGTCGGCGTCCACCCAGATGGGATTGGTGATGGCAAAGGGCGGCACGTAGGCTTGCACGACGGGCCAGAGCGCGCGCGGATCGGCGCCCCGGGCCGTCACCACCAGCCAGGTGTCTCGCGGCGTCGGCACGTCGACGGTTGCCGAGAGCCTGCGCACGGCGGTGCCCGAATCCTTGTACCGGCCCTGGGTCAGGTCGAGAGAGAGGGCGATGACCGCGCCCATGGCCCGCGCGGCCGCGTCGCCGCGCCAGATGTCGACGCGGCTGAGCGGGCCCATCCAGGTCGGCGCCTGCAGCTCGAGGTGGAGGTGCACGACGGGCGCGCCCGAGCTCGCATCTGCAGTCGCGGTGCCGCCCGGCAGCACGGGGTTGCCGTGCGCGTCGGCCGCGCTGGCGACGAGAAAGGGGCCGCCCGAGATGGTGACCTGCTGCGCGCGCACGGCCGCCAGGACCGCGGCGTCGGTCAGCGTGGCCGGGTCGTCGCTGCCGACGTGCAGGTAGTTGCGCGGGTAGCCGACCTCGTGCAGCGACGCGGTGTGCGAGTCGGAGTTGCCCGTGCCGGTCAGCGCGAGGCCGCGGTCGAGGAACCCGAACCAGTCGGCGGCGGTGGGCGTTGCGCTGATGCCTTGGACGCACGCGGGGTCTGGCACCGGGCAGCCCTCGAACTTCTGCAGCGGAGCGCCGTTCCACACCTCCATCGCGTCCCAGCCGGTCATGAAGTGCTGCGCGTTGGCGCCGGCGGTGAGCGAGAAGGGGTCGAACTGGACCGCGTCGAGGTAGGCCATTCCCGACGTGCGCGGGTGGTTCATCTGCACCAGCGGCGACCCGGCGGCCGTCCGGCGCGTGCGCGCCTCGGCGATGACCTCGGGCACGGGGCGGCCGTACCAGACGAAGGCGCCGCGGTTGAGCGCGGCGGGCTCCGGCGTGAGCGGGAAGACGTTGAAGTGGCCGACCACCGTGGTCGTCAATTCAGTACCCGCCATTGAATGCATGAAGGACCCGAGCCCGAGCGCGGCCACCGTTTCGCTGAAGTCGCCGATCAGCTCGTGCTCGGTGGAGACGGGGATCTCGACGCCCTCGGCGGCGAAGGCGCGCACCTTCTCGGCGTAGAGGTCGTCGCCGTCGATGCTGCCTTGGGCGTGGACGTGGAAGTCGCCCGACATCCAGCCCGTGGTGTCCACCACGCGGTGCAGCTGCGCGAAGATTTGCGGGGCCGCGGAAGCCCCGACCAGCACGTCGGACTGGTGCAGGTCGTACTCGAAGCCGCGCGACACGGTCACGCGCCATTGGCCCGGAAAGGCGGGCAGGCTGGCGCGCCCGTCGGCGGCGAAGGCGACCACCGGCGCGAGCTCGGCCGGCTCGCCGAGCGAGGCGGGCAGCTTGGGCCGGCCCGCGCCCACCGGCTCGGCGACGATCTTGGCCGGGAGCGCGGCGGACTCGTCGGTGGTGGACACCTCGATGCGGCCAGCGCCGCCGAGCTGCAGAGCGAGGCCGCTCGCGCCGCTCGCGCCGAGCTGCACCGGTTGCACGGCGCTTCCAGCGCGATCGCTGGCGACGGCCCTGGCGAAGTAGCTGCCCGTGGGGAGCGCGACCGACCAGGTGCCATCGGCGGCCGTGCGCGCGAGGCTCGCCACCTGGCCGGAGCTGGCGCTGGTGACATGGATCCGCGCCGCGGCGACCGGCTCGCCGCTCGGGCCGACCGCGCTGCCCGCGAGCGTCACCGTCGAAGAAGCGGCGCCGCGCGCGCTGGCGTGCGCGGCCTGGAGCGAGCCGACGTCGCCCGTGCCGACGCCGATGAGAAAGCTGAGCGCGTGGGCCTGGCCCGGGTTGACGACCGCCTTGGCGTACTGGCCGAAGAGCACCTTGGCGAACTGGTAGATGGGCGAGAAGGGCGAGTCGAGGTTGAGCAGCGAGTAGCTGACCTTCTCGCCCACGGCGGCGTAGAACTCGGCGCTGGCGTTGACGCTGGAGAGATCGGCGAAGTCGAAGCCGCTCCCGGGCACCCAGCTGCGCAGGCCGCGGTTCATCGCCAGCGCGGCGTAGAGGGAGTTGAGGGCCAGCGGCGAGTCGCCGTCGTTGCGGATGGTCATGGTGAGCCGCAGCACGTCGCTGTCGGGCGCCAGCGAGTAGTCGCGGAAGATGGTCGCGTGCAGCGCGGGCGGCTCGGTGCCGGGGCTGAAGAGGCTGGCGGCGTAGGGCAGCACCTCGTCGTGGCCGACCGCGCGCAGAGCCGCCGTGCCGTCGTCGGAGCCGTCGGACACGAGGTCGAGCTCGCCGCAGCCCGTGCCGCGGAAGTTGACCATCAGCACCATCTCGCCGAAGCGGCTCTCGCCCGCGCTGCCTGCCGGGCGTTGCCGGTCGGCGGCGATGACGCTGCACCCGTACTGGTCGTAGCCGTCGCTCGGGTGCGCGCCCTCGATGACGAAGCGCACGCGGCCATTGGCCACCAGGTAGTCGCCGACGCGCCCCGCAGTGCTGGGGCCGCCGATCAGATCGGCCGGATCGGTGATCTGCCACGCCGCCGCCTGGCCTGGCCCCGGCGCCGGGTGCTGCCTGACTCCGCCGTCGGGCTGCCCGCTCGGACCCGCGTCGGGCGCGCTCGAGCTCGACTTGCACCCGCCCGCGCCCAGCGCCGCGGCGAGCGCGCAAGGGACTGCAAAAATGCACCAAAGGCGGATCGGGCCGGACATCGCGCGAGTGTACCAGCCTGCGCTCGTTTTCCGGCACCTCCCGGAGAGAAGAGGGTCGGCAGCCGGGCCGCGATGCCACCCCCCGGCTCCAGCTTTTGCAGTCGCGGGGGAGTGGTACGAGGGGGCGGAGCCCCCTTGTACAGCGGAGGCCGCAGGCCGCAGCCCCAAAGAGCAGATGATCGAAATGACCGAAAGAGCCGGCTACTGGGAGAAGCCTTCCAGCTGGTAGTGCGCCTCGATGCGCTTGAGCGCCAGCACCATGGCGCCGGTGCGCATGTCCACCTCGCGTCCGATGCAGTACCGCTGCGAGTTGTGCGTCGCCGTCCGCCGCGGGGTGTTGCGCGAGATGTCGCGGATGATTCGATAATTGGACTTGATGGCCTGCTCGAGGCGCGCGTTCACCTCGGCCTCGCTCCAGTGCTCCATGCGCTTGTTCTGGATCCACTCGTAGTACGAGACCGTGACGCCGCCGGCGTTGCCGATGATGTCCGGGATCATCTCGATGCCGCGCTTGGCGAGCACGCGGTCGCCTTCCGGCGTGGTCGGCCCGTTTGCGCCCTCGGCGACCAGCTTGCACTGGAGGCGCTCGGCGACAGGGCCCGTGAGCTCGCCGCCCAAGGCCGCCGGGATGAAGATGTCGCAGGGGACCTCGAAGAGATCCTGCTTGTTGATCACCTGCGCCTTCGGGTAGCCCGCCACCGTCTTCCGCATGTTGGCCGGGTTCTCGTAGACGTAGCTGATCAGGTCGGCGACATCGATGCCGTTCGGGTTGAAGATGGTGCCGCCGGCGTCATTCACCGCCAGCAGCTTCGCGCCCAGGCCGACGAGGATCTCGGCCGCGTTCGAGCCCACGTTGCCAAAGCCCTGGAGCACGAACGTCGAGCCGGCGGGCGTCGCCCCGCGGTCCGCGAACCACTCTTGGATGGTGTACGCGAGGCCCTGGCCGGTGGCCTTGACGCGGCCTTCCGACCCGCCGATGCGCGTGTCCTTGCCGGTGACCACGCCTCGCAGGGCGTGTCGCTCGCGCTCGCCGTCGGTGTACTGGCGGAGCAAGAGCCCCATGATGGTGCCGTCGGTGCCCACGTCGGGCGCGGGGATGTCGAGGTCCGGCCCGACCAGGGGCTTCAAGCGATACATGTAGCGGAGCGTGAGCGCCTCCAGCTCTTCGCTCGAGAGCGACTTCGGATCGACCTTGATGCCGCCCTTGCCGCCGCCGAAGGGCACATCGGCGATCGCGGTCTTCCAGGTCATCTCGCTGGCCAATACTTTGAATAGATCGAGTGAGACGTCCTGGTGGTAGCGCGTGCCGCCCTTGTAGGGGCCGCGGGCCTGGTTGTGCTGGATGCGGTAGCCCTTGAAGCGCTCGGGCCTGCCGGGGATGACCTGGTAGAGCCCCTTGCCTTTGAGCCGCACCACGCCGCCGCGCATGTAGACGTTGGCGTTGATGAGCGCGCGCCGCTTGAAGACGAAGCTGCCGTCGATGAGCGGCTCGAGGCCGTCGGGCAGGAGCTCGCTGTCGCCGAGGTCCTTGTACTTGTCCCACTCCGCCTGCGGCAGGGGAGAGAGCCGCGTGTGCAGCTTCACCGTGACGTAGAAGATGTGCTCGTAGTCGGGCTCCTCGAGCTCCATGCGCACGCGGCGGTCGAGGCCGATCAAGTCGGCGGCGCGATGGAAGACCTCCATCGCCTCCGTGTAGATGGTGCCGCGCTTTGGCTCGTTGGATGGGACTGGCGGGCGGGACGTCACTGTCGGCCTCCGGCTGCAGCGGCTCTTGAGTGGGGCGCTTCCCTATTCCGCGACGGCGGGCGCTGTCAACCCGCGGCGCGTCACTCTTTCGGCTGCTCGGCGTCCGGCGCGGGCGCTTCCGCTGCGGGCGCGTCGTGCATTTCTTTCGCGGCGCCGCCTGGCTTGCCGAAGGCGCGTACGTAGGCGACCAAGGCGTCGATCTGGTCGGCGGTGAGCTTCTCCTTGAAGGCGGGCATCAGCCGCTTGCCCTTCTCCTCGACGCCGTCGTTGATCATCTTCAGTATCTCGCCGTCATCGTGCCGCTTCTGCCAGCGCGCCTTGGTGAAGTCGGGCATGTGCACCTTCTTGCCCATCTGCGTCTTTCCGCGCCCGTCGGGACCGTGGCACTTCTGGCAGCGCGCTTCCCAATTGTCCTGCGCCTCGTCGGCGCGGGCAGCAGGTGCAGAGAGGGCGGCGACCACCAGCAAGAAGAGCGTCTTCATTGCATCCTCCAGCGCCCGCTTCAGGGGCGCGATGCGAGCGGCTCCTCAGGGACCGCCAGCGTGCCGAGATAGGCCACCAGATCGTCGATGTCCCGGGGCGAGAGCGCCTTGCCGAAGGCCGGCATGGTGTTGTCACCGTCGTAGTACAGCGGCGAGCCGGGGTCTCTCACCATCGCCGACAACCACTCCGCCGAGCCGTAGCGCGCCAGCGTCGGCGCCAGCGACTGTTCGCCCGGCTTGAGCGAGTGGCAATCGGCGCAGCCCGCCTGCTCGAAGACGCGCCGGCCCGCGTCGTGCTTGGGCGAGAACGACTCCGGGCCGCCCTTGACCTCGCGCAGGGATCCGAGGAAATCGGCCAGCAGCGAGAGCTTGTCCGCGCCCAGCTTGAAGTCTTCCATGCCGCGAATCTTCGTGTTGCCGAAGTACTCGGGCGAGGAAGGGTGGGCGACCACGCCGGCGATCCATTCCTTGGAGAGGTAGCGGTCGAGCGCGGGGCCCTTGGCGCGACCCTCGCCATTCAATGTATGGCAGTCGAGGCAGCGGAGGGCGAAGAGCTTTCGGCCGCGCTCCTCGGGCTGCGCGGACAGGAGCGCGAGGCCGCCTTCCGGAGGGACGCCGTCGCGGGCCAGCCGGAGCGCCTTCTGCGCCCTGCGCCTCGCGTCCACCCCGGCGCGGCGGAAGGCGGGGTCGCGCGCGTCGGAGATCGACGAGCCGACGCCGAGCGCGATGGCGGCGGCGAATCCGCCGAGCAGCACGGCCAGCACCGCCTTGTTGCGCCGGACGCCGCGGTCGAGGAAAGGCAGCGCGAAGAGGAAGCAGCCAGCGAGGAGCGGAACGCCGACGGTGGCCACCGTCTCGAGCGACCCGCCGAGCAGCTTCAGCAGGGCGAAGATGGGACGGAAGTACCACTCGGGCCGGGGCGCGGCTTCGCCCGAGGGGTCCGCCGGCGCGCCAAGCCCTGCGCCCCTGGCGATGGAGAGCGCGAGCACCGCCGCGAGCAAGAGGAGCGCGAAGGCGGAGTCGTAGAGCGCCTGGCGCGGCCAGAACGGCTCCTCGCGGGCCAGGTCGGCGCCGGGCGGAGGCGTGATGCCGTGGCGCCGGACGCCAAAGAGGTGCGCCGCGGCGAAGACCAGCAAGAGGAGCGGCAGCAGCGTCGCGTGCACGGCGTAGAAGCGCGTCAAGGTCAGGTTGCCGAGGTCGGCGCCGCCAAGCAGCACCCGCGACAAGCGCGGGCCGACGAGCGGCACGGTGCCCGCGATGCCCGCCGTCACCCGCGTGGCCCAGTAGCCCCGCTCGTCCCAAGGAAGGAGCGAGCCGGTGAGCGCGAATGCGAGCACCAGCCCGAGCAGGACCAGCCCGAGCCACCAGGTCACCTCGCGCGGCGCGCGATAGGCGCCAAACAGCGAGGTCTGGAGCAGGTGCAGCGCGACCAGCGCGATGGTGAAGTCGGCGCCGTGGGCGTGCAGCGCGCGCAAGAGATGGCCGAGGGGCGAGAGCTCGAGCTGCGCCACCGACGCCCAGGCGCTGCCGACCGATGCCGAGTAGCTGAGCGAGAGCGCAAGGCCGGTGAAGAGCTGCGCGAAGAGGAGCGCCAGCAGCGCCGACCCGAAGACGTAGGCGAAGCGGGCTCCGCCGGGGATGCGCTCGTCCACGGCGCGGCCGAGCAGCGTGACCCAGCCGGTGCGCCCTTCGATCCAATCGAGGGATCGGCGGAGCATATCGATCAGACCGCCTTGCGCACGGAGGTGCCGGTGGCGAAGCGCTGCACTTGCACCAGGACGCGGCCGGCTTCGACGCGGACGGCGAGCGGGTCGAGGCCGCGCGGCGAGGGGCCCGAGAGCGGCTTGCCGTCGGTCCCGAAGCGGCTGGCATGGCAGGGGCAGCCAAAGCCTCCCCCGGGCCGGCGATCGACGAGGCAGCCGAGGTGCGGGCAGACGGCGCTGAAGGCGGCGAGCGAGCCGCCCTGGCGCACCAGCCACACGGCGCCGAGATCGCGCTGCTGCAGAGCCCAGCCGTCGCGGCGCGGGCCGAGCGCGTAGGCCTTGAGCGGCTCACCCTCGCGGACATCCGAGGCCGCGGCCAGATCGACGAAGGGCGCGTCCTGCGTGGTCTCGGGCGCGCCGTCGATCACGGCCGCCGCGAGCGGCCAGGCCACAAGCCCCGCCACGGCCACGCCCGCGCCCACGGCCGCGACCTCGAGCAAGTCTCGCCGTCCCTTGCCGGAGCCTTCGCTCACGTTGCCTCTCCCTGGTAGCGCACCCTCGCCTTGGCCACCGCGTCCCGCAGCGCCGTGCGCGCCTCGGGCGGGCTCGTGATCTCGGCTTCGCCCGCGAAGGAGAGCGCCAGGGAAACTGCCCAGCTCGTGCCCGCGCTGTCGATGGTCACCTCCGCGCCGCCGCCTGGCAGCGGCCGCCCGCGGGTGGAGAAGCGCGCCAGGGCCCACGCCGCCGCGCCTGGCGAGAAGCGGAGCACGACCGGCTTCTCGTCGCCGGTGGGAAAGAAGAGCTCGGCGCGGTGGAAGCGGGACAGGTCGACAGGGCCAGGATCGGGAAAGGTGCGCAGCGTCTCGCGCACGCCGCGGATGCGATCGAGCCGGAAGGTGCGCTCGGCGTCCCTGGTCAGGTCGTGGCCGACGACGTACCAGCGGCCCGCGTGCTCGATGACCGCGAGCGGGCGCAGCGGGCGCTCCTCGGCGGCGCCGCGGCCTTCCTTGTCGTACTCGAGGACCACCTCGCGTCGGCCCTCGGCGGCCGCGCGCAGCTGCACCAGGAGCTGATCCGTCCCGCGCGGGGGCGGCACCGCGATTTGCACGCGCCGCGCGAGGGCGCCGTAGAGCTGCTGCGCCGGCCCGGGGAGCTGGTCGGTGAGCTTGGCGAGCGCGCTCGCCACGGCGGGATCGGCCGGCGCTGCCTCCTGCGCGGCGGCCGAGAGCGCCAGGGCCTCCAGCGCCGTCAGCTGGGGCGGGCGTGAGAAAGACTGGTCGAGCGAGACCGTCACGCGGCCGCGATCGTCCACCGAGATGTCGATCAGGTCGTCGGGCGAGAAGGGCGGGCGGCCGACGAGCGAGAGCAGGTCGATGTCGGCGAGCAGGTCGGCCGGGTCCAGGCCGAGCTCGCGCGCCAGCTCGTCCACCTTGATGCCGGGCCGCTTGCGCGCGGCGGGCACCACCAGCAGCAGGCGCCGCAGCCGCTCGCGCTCGCCGCGCCGCTTGGGCGGATCACTCTTCGGCGGCTTGGGCTCGGCAGGCTCGGGCCGCGGCGGGTCTCCCGCGGGCGGCAAGGCCACCCCCTGCGGCTCGCCCGCGTGCTGCCTCGCCAGCAGCTCGAGGGCCGCGAGGATGCGCGCGCGCGCAGCTTGCGGACCCTCGATGCAGACCAACTCGCCAAACGAGAGCACGTGGCGGATGAGGCCGTCGAGGTAGGTCACCTCCAGCTCGACGCGCTCTTGCGGAGGCTGGTCGAAGGCCCGCTCGGCGAGCAGCTCGCTGCCGGGCGCGAAGCGCAGCGCCACGGTCTGGCGCTCGTCGTGCGACCACTCCCAGGGGCGCTTGCCGGCGGCCTTGCCCGCGTCGAATCCGACCGGCGTCTCGAAGTCGGCGGTGTTCGGGTGCGCGGTGTTGACCTCGAGCTCCTCGATGCGATCGACGACGAAGGTGCGCTCGGCCTGGCGCAGCTCGCAGTAGGCGACCAGCCGCCAGGCGCCGCCATGAAACGCGAGGCCGTGCGGGCGGACCCAGCGCTCGGTCCGCTCGAGCTCGCCCGCGGACGCGAGCCGGCTGGCGCTGCGATAGGCGAGCCGCACCCGCTTGCGCGAGGCCACCGCGGTCGCCAGCACTTTCAATTTCCCCGAGCGCGCCGGGTCGCCGGGCCTGACCACGAGCAGCCTGCGCGCCGCCGCCGAGCCGCCGGCGCTGTCGGGACCTCCATGGCCGAACACCACCGCGAGCTTGCGGAGCGCGTGGACGAGATCCTGCGCGAAGGGAAAATCGCCGCCGCCTTCGCGGTCCAGCTCGAGCGCCGCGCTGCCCGCCGCGTAGAGCGCCGCCGACTCCTCGGGCAGCAGCTTCGGGTCGCGCAGGAAGAAGGTGTTCCGATCGATGCGATAGCCGCCGAGCAGCCGGTTCTCGCCCGGCGCCACGAACTCGACGGGCACGCCGAGCTGGAGCAGCTCGGCCTTGTCGCGCTCGAGCTTGCGCTCGGCGGCCTCGCGCGTGCCGCCGTAGTCATCGGGGAAGAGCTCGCGCAGCTCGGCGAACGAAACCGGCTCGCTCGAGCCGAGCAGGAGCGCGACGATGTTGAGCAGGCGTTCGGTGCGGTCTGCGCCCACGGCCGCCTAAGGCGCTGCCTCGGCGGGTTCGTCCAGCGCCCACTGGACGGCCGCGACGTTGCCCGAGGGGATCTCGACCTTCTTCCCCGCCAGGGGCCCGTCGTCGGTGCCGATGACGAAGTAGCTGTCGCCTTCCTTGTCGATGCGGGCGATGCCCGGACCGATCTGGATCACGGTGATGTTGGGATGCACGGGGAACCGCAGGTAGAGGATCTCGATCGATGCGGCCAAGGTGCCTCCGGCGACAGTGCTTCCGGGTCAGCGGCTCTCGTACCCTTGTGGCGCCGCGCGGGTCAAGGAGTAGAAGGGCGCATGCGTTGGTTCGGAACGGCCGCGGTGGCCCTGGCGGCGATGGGCTGGGGCACCTGGTCGCTCTTCTTGCGCGGCTCGGGGCTGACGCCGGCGTGGCAGTCCATCCTCATCCTCTGCGTCATCGCCACGATCGGCGCAGCGCCCGCGCTGGCCGGGGCCGGGCGTCCCCACTCGCGCCCGCGCCCGCCCCGGCTCTGGCTCCTGATCGCCGCGCTCGGCTTCTTCGACGCCGGGGGTTACCTGCTCTTCTTCGGCGCCGTCGATCGCGGACCGATCTCGGTGGCGGTGCTGACGCACTATCTCGCGCCGGTGGTGGTCGCCGGATGCGCGCCGGCGTTCCTGCGCGAGCCGCTCGGGCCCCGGACCTTGCCGGCGCTCGCGGCCTCGCTCGTCGGCCTTGGCCTCTTGCTCGGCAGCGGCGGCGCCACGGGCTTTGGCGCCGTCTGGCCCACCGCCGCGCTCGGCGCCGCCAGCGCGCTCTTCTACGGCGGCGCGACGCTGGTGGGAAAGAAGGCCCTGCGCGACTTCTCCAACCAGGAGGCCCTCGCCTGGCACTGCGCGGTGAGCGCTCTGTTGCTCTTGCCCCTGGCGGGCGCGCCGCCGCCGCTCGCGGCGTTCCTCGGACGGCCGCTCGCGGGCGCAGCGCTGCTGGGCGCCGGCGGCGGCTGGCTCTTCTACTTTGGCCTTGCGCGGGTGCCGGCCCAGCGCGCCGCCGTGCTCACCTATCTCGAGCCGCTGGTCGCCTCGGTGGTCGGCGCGCTGGCCTTTGGCGAGCGCCACTCCGCCGCTGGCCTGCTCGGCGCTGCGCTCATCCTCGGCGCCGGGGCCGCGGTCGCGCTGCAAGCGGACCCGCAGCGTTAGCGATCCGGGCCTCGCGATTGCTATCTTTGCGCCGTGGAGCGGATCTGCCAGGACGTCGTCGGGCGCTGCAGCTTCATCGACGTGCTCGAGGAGGCCGTGCTGCGCAAGGGCGCGGTCGCCGTGACTTTGCGCGATGGCACCACCTTCATCGATCACGTGCGCGACGTGGTCACCGAGGACCACGAGGACTACGCCGTGTTCTCGGGTCGCGAGCGCGTCGCGGTGGGCGAGATCGCCTCGGCGACGCGGGCCCCGCCGCAGCGCTGAGGCTAGAACGCCGAACGGTTTGGTTCCCGTCGGAGAACCGCGGGTTGCAAAAGCGCAACCGCTCGGCCGATTCGCTGCGCCGATCGGCGTTTCTAGAGCGCGACGGGCGTGCGCTCGGCGGCCCGGCGGCTCCACGCGTTTGCTGCCTGGCACGCGCGGAGGAAGGCGACGAGGTGCGCGTTCACCTCGGCCGGCCGCTCGAGCCCGGCGAGGTGGCCCGACCCGGCGATGACGTGCTTGCGCCCGTTCGGAATCGCGGCGACCAGAGCGTCGGTGTCGGCGGCGCTCATCAGCTTGTCGTGCTCGCCTGCCAGGACCAGCGCTGGCGCCTGCCACTGCCGCAGCGAGGCGTACGAGTCGGGCCGCTCGGCCATGCCGCGGAGCGCATCGGCGATGCCCTGGGCCGTCGCTGCGGCCGCAAGCTCGTGCGCGCGCTGCAGCGCTTCCGGGTTCGCGTCGTGCACCAGGTTCGGCACGAAGCCGGCCGTGACTGCGCGCGCGCCCTTGCCGAGCGCCGTGAGCGCGAGCGCTTCGCGCTTGAGGCGGCCCTCCTCCGTGTCGGCGGAGGCCTTGGTGCAGATCAGCGCCGCGCCCGCCAGCCGCTCGGGGAAGAGGCGCGCGAAGGCCATGACCGCGTAGCCGCCCATCGAGCAGCCGATGAGCACCGCGCGCGGCGCGGCGAGAGCATCGAGCACGCGCGAGTAGAGCTGCGCGAGGTCGTCCATGCGCAGCGCGCGCCCGAGCGCAGGCGAGCCGCCAAAGCCCGGCGCATCGACGGTGACCGCGCGCAGCCCGAGCTCGACCAGCGCGGCGATCTGCGGATCCCAGGCGGCGCCGTGCAGCGGAAAAGGATGCGCGAGCAGCACCACCGGCCCGCCCTGCGGCCCCGCGATGCGCGCCAGCACCGGCACGTTCTGGAACGGAACACGCAGAGCCGCGCTCTCCATCGCTAGAAGGCGTAGCCGATGGAGCCGGTCAAGAACAAGGTCGAATAGTCCGCGACGCCGCTGCCCGGCGCGGTCACGACGGGCGCGTCGTACTGCCAGGTGAACCCGAGCGAGGCGCGCAGCCGGCCGAAGCGGTCGCTGAGGTCGGCGTGGATCAGGTGCCCGGCGCTCCAGTCGGCGCTGCTGTAGCCGAGGTACGTGTACGAGAGCGAGGCCGAGAGCTGCTGCAAGAGGTGCACGGTGCCGCCCAGGCGCGCCGAGATCGACTGCGGCGCCATCGCGAGGCCGCCCAGGTCGTCCTCGAGGAGCGCGCCCCGCAGCGGCACTCCGCGCAGGGAGTCGGTCGAGCCGCCGACGTGCAGATAGACGCCGAGCTGCAAGAGGCCCTCGAGGCGCCCGCTGCTCGCCGTGCCGGCCGCGCGCAGGCGCAGCTGGTCCAGGCCCGTGTTGAGAATCACCGCTTGCACCCCCGGCCGCGCGCCCGGCCTGTACTGCACGGAGAGATCCTGCAGCTGCGCGTCGGCGAGGAGGCCGTAGAGGGTCCCGTCCTCGCGCGCGAAGCTGTGCCCGAGCGAGCCGGCCAGCGCGAACGACGACCAGCCGAGATTGTCGGCCGTGTTGTTCAGCTTGCCATTGGCGCTGTGGACCGCGCCGTAGGTGTTGGCCGCGTTCGGCGAGAGGCCGGCCAGCGCCGACCAGCGCAGCGCCGGATCGCGCCCATCGGCGTCGCGCGCGCTCTCGGCGCCGAGGAAGAAATAGTGGTGCAGGGCGCTGGCCTCGTCCACGGCCAGCCGATACGCGAAGGTGCCGCGCACGGGCAGAGCGCCGGGCGCGAGGTCAGCGGCCGCGGTGAGCCGGTTGATGACGAGGGACTGCGGCCCGATCTGCAGCGCGTCGTCGACCTCGATCTGCCGGCGCTGTCCCTGCTGCCCGCCAGGAGCGCTCGCCCTCTCTGCGCTCGCCGAGGCCCCCGTCAGCGGCGCCGGCGCCACCATCGCCAGCTGTGTTCCAGGCGGCCGGTACGAGGCCGGCTCGGTCCCCCCGGCCGCGGGGCTGGCCAGCGGGACGACGCGCTCGGGAGCCTTGAGCGCGGCCAGTTCGGCGCTCAGCGGCTTTTGCGCGGGCAGCTCGGGCAGCGGGAGCGCCTCGTCGGTCCTCGCCTTCTTGCCCTTCTTGCGGGCCTCGCGCTGCGCCTTGGCGAGGCCCTTGGCCTTGGCGCGCGCCTCTGCTTTGGACTTGCGGTCCGCCTCTGCCTTGACCTTGGCCGCGAGGCGCGCGTTCCGCCTGGCTTCCTTCTCCTTCTCGGCCCGGAGCTCGGCCTCGACCTGGGAGCGCACGCGCTGCTCGATCTCCGCGCGCAGGCTGGCCTCGGCCTCTGCCTCCGCGCGCGCTTTGGCGTCGGCGCGGGACTTGAGCTCGCCTTGCTCCCGCGCCAGCCGCTCCGACTCGGCGCGGGCCAGCTTCTCGGCTTCGCTCCGGGCCTGCTCGGCCGCCTCGGCGTCAAGCCTTTGCTTGCGCTCGGCCTCCAGCCGCGCCTGCCGCTCCTCCTCGAGCTTGCGCGCCGCGGCCGTCCGGGCCTGCGCCTCCGCCTCGAGCCGTTCCTTGGCCTCTGCCGCTTCGCGCAGCCTGCGCTCGCCCTCGAGCTTGGCTCGCGCTTCGGCCTCGCTCTTCGCCTTTGCTTCCGCCTCGAGCTTGCCGCGCGCCGCCTCTTCGACCCTGGCCTTCGCCTCCGCTGCAGCCTGGGCGCGCTTCTTCTGCGACTCGGTGGGACCGACCAGATCGACGTCGTCGTCGCCCCGCACTTTCGCCGAGGGAACGGCAGTCGGCGGTGCGCTGCCCGGCATGATCACGCGCCGGCCCTCCTCGGCGCCCGCCGCGAGCGCAAGCAGCGCCGCCATCCCGAAGGAGGCCAGGGGCGAGCAGATCAAACGGGGCGAGCAGCGCATGCTGCCTCCTGCCGGGGATTCCGGACGGCCTTGCGCACAAAGTGCGCAACGAGCAAACCGCTGGTGTACTCCCCTCGCGCGCGCGCTCGCCTTCGGCCGTTCGACCGATGAAGACTGCTACCGCGCCACGAGCACGCCGCGCATCATGTGCATGCCGCAGACGAAGGCGATCTCGCCGGTGCGGGGCGCGAGGACCTGCACGTCGATGGCGCGGCCCAGGGGCAGCCTGTGGGCCACCGGGTCGCCGTCGATGAGCACCGACTCGCCGCAGGTCTCGGCGGTCTTCCTGATAAAGCGGAGCGTGACGGGCTCTCCGCCCTTCACCTCGATGCGCGCGGGCTCATAGCCGCGGTCGGTGACGTCCACCGTTTTCACCTCGACGCCGGTGGAGGCGGCCGGCGCCTGTTTTTCACTGCAAGCGAGCGCCAGCGAGGCCAGGCAAGCGAACGGGAAGGAAGGGCGCATGGCCGGCAGTTGTGCAGAGGACCGCCGCGGTCCGCAAGCGAAGCGCTCGTCCCATCCGCCACTCCGGGATGGCACGTACTGCCTGTAGCCTGCTAGAAAGTGAGGAGGGGCCGCCGATGAGCCGACAAGTAGAACAGAGAGACGCGAGCGCGCTCAGCGCCGGGTACAGCCCGGCGGTGCGGCGGTTCGAGGTCGGCAGCATCGCCGTCTACGCCGTCACCATGCTCTGGCTGGGGTCGCGCGTCTCGAACCAACTCCTGCACTCGCCCTGGCTGGCGGCGACGGCGCTCTTGCTCTCGTACATCGCCGCCGACTTCGTCTCGGGGCTGGTCCATTGGGCCGCCGACACCTGGGGCACGCCCGACTGGCCGGTGATCGGCAAGGCGCTCATCCGGCCCTTCCGCGAGCACCACGTCGATCAGCTCGCCATCACCCGCCACGACTTCATCGAGACCAACGGGAACAACTGCGCCATCTCCATCCCGGTGGCCGTGGGCGTGGCCTTGCTGCCGCAGGGCCGGGAGCTGGTCGGCAACTTCTTCGGCGCGGTCTTCACTTTCGGCATGCTCTTCTTCGTCTTCCTGACCAACCAGTTCCACAAGTGGTCGCACACCGCCAGGCCGCCGGCGATCATCACCTGGCTGCAGCGCTGGCACCTGATCCTGCCGCGCGACCACCACCGCATCCACCACGCGGCGCCGTACACGAAGTACTACTGCATCACAGTCGGGTGGATGAACGAGCCGCTGCACCGTCTGCGCTTCTATCCGTTCATGGAGTGGCTGGTCTCCGGCATCACCGGGCTCGTCCCGCGCGAGGACGACATCGGCAAGAAGGCCGCGCTGGAGCTGCTCGCCGAGAGCGAGAGCAAGCACCCCGACAGCGACGACGCGCTCGCCAAAGCGCCGCCGCCCATCTGAGCCAGGCCATGGCCGCGGTGGGCTATCTTCCCGCTGCCCACGCGGCCAGCTCGGCCCGGCGCGCCTCGATGTTGGCGGCGATGAGCGCCGGCTCGACCGCCACCACGCGCAGGTTCCACGCCGAGCGCACGCCGGTGGGCACCGGGATCCCCGGGCGCAGCGGGATGAAGCCGGGCTCGCGCGCCACCAAGAGCTGCTCGGTCGCCTTGCTGGCCAGCTCCTCGGCGAGGAGCGCGGCTGCTTCCGGATGCGCGCTGTTCCGCGGCCGCGAGAGCGCGGTAGGCCAGACGAAGGTGCCGATGGTGCGCTGGTCGGGATAGACGACGCTCACCGGCGCGATGGCCGCGGCTCTTGCAGCCTCGTCGCTGCCGACCAGGCCGACGATGGCGCGCCCTTGCACCACCGCGAGCCGCACCTCTCCGTCCGTCGCCAGCACCTGGGCGCCGTTGTCGCGCAGCGCCTTGAGCCAGGCGCGCGTGCGGGTCTCGCCCCAGGCCGTGTAGAGCGCCGCGAAGTGCGCCAGCGCGGCGCCGCCGGTCGGGGCCGCGAGCGCCACCTGGCCCTTGAGCCAGGGCTCGGTCAAGAGCGAGATCCGCTGCGGCCGCGGGTGGTCGCCGCGCGTCCGGTCGTTGACGAGCAGCACCCGCGCGCGCCCGCCCACGGCGATCCAGGTGCCCCCCGGGTCGCGCCAGAGATCGGGGACGTCGGCGCCGGCGGCGGGCATCGGGAGCAAGAGGCCGCGCTGCGCCGCCGCCATGGCGCCGTAGGGCTCGAGGTCCCAGCGCAGATCACCGCCTGAGGACGCGGCTGCCAATGGCGCGGCTCCTGGCGCGACCGGCGCCGACGCGAGCCTTGCGCCTCCATCGGCGGCGCTGGCGACCGGCTCGGTCACTCCGGGCCGCTGGGGCGCAGGCTCGGCGGGCCCTGGCTCACCGGCGTCGGCATGGGCGAGCATCGGCCCCGCGTCCGCTCTGCCGCCCACCTCGATCAGCTCAGGCTGCGCCGGACGCGGCGCGCCGGCCACCAGCGCAGAGGCCCCGAGCTGCAGGCCGGCGATCCGCTCGCCCGCGGGCGACCCCCGCCGCGACGCCGCTTTCAGGATCTGGTCGACCGTCTCGCCGGGCAGGTCGGTCGCGAGCTTCAGCTCGGCGGCAGGTGGAGCGGCCTCCTTGCAAGCGCTCGCGCCCGCGACCAGCGCGGCCAGGACAGACGAGCGCAGCAGGGCCTCGATTCGGTGTGCGCGCATGGCCCCAGTTTGGACCCGCCGGCCGGGCTGTCAATGAATCAGCGCGCGCTCTTGACCGCGACCAAGAGCGCTGCTAATCCATGCGCCCCTCTGACGCCGACATAGCTCAGTTGGTAGAGCAGCTGATTCGTAATCAGCAGGTCAACGGTTCAAATCCGTTTGTCGGCTCCACCCTCCCCGATCACTCCTTTTCAATCACGCCGCAAGCGATGCGGTCGCCCGCGTTGCCGGCGGGGTCGCCCGTGTTGTCGTCGGCCTTGGCGTGGACCACGAAGGCCGTGCCGCCCTCGTGGAAGACGCTGTTCTTGTGGCCCGGCTCGAGCGTGACGTGGGTGTTGAGCACCTCGACTTTGGCGGCGCCGCCCTCGGGGATGACGATGTTCGGCATGTCGCCCGCGTGCATCCCGTCGTCGGACAAGATCCCGTGCTTGTGGCCGCCTGGGTTGAAGTGGCCGCCCGCCGTCTTGAAGGGCGCCTCGCACTTGCCGACCGCGTGGATGTGGAAGGCGTGCTCGCCTGCGGGCAGGCCCGAGAGCTCGGCGACGATGAGCACCCCGTGCTTCGCCTGGGTCAGCGTGACGGTGCCCGCGGCGCTGCCATCGGCCAGCTTGAGCGCGGCTTTGGCGGTGATGGCCGGCTTGGCGGCGAACGCGGCGGCGGCGAGCGCGAGCGAAAGACCGGCGACGAGTGACTTGGACATTGCAGCCTCCTGGGAAGGGCGATGAGAGGGGGAGGCAGCATAAGCACGATGCAGCAAAAAGCGAGAGGGCGAAGGCGCCGACTGTGCGCCCTCGCCCTCTCTGACGAACTCTACTGAGTATCGACTACTGCTTGCGGCGGCGGAGCAGCGCGAAGAGGCCGAGCGCGAGGCCCGCGGCCCACGCCGAGCCGCTGCCGGTGCTGCTGCAGCCGATCGGCAGGCAGACGCCGCCGAGGTCGATGGAGCCAGACGGGCAGGTGCCGCCGCCGGTGCCGCCGCTGCCGCCCGAGACAACGACGGTGGCGCTGCCGCTCGAGGTGGCGTTGCTGCCCGCGCCGGTGACGCTGAAGGTCGCCGAGCCGTTGACCGCGCTGGCCGAGGCCGAGAGGGTCAAGGTCGAGCCCGAGCCGGTGGTGATGCTGCTCGGGCTGAACGAGCCGGTGACGCCCGAGGGCAGGCCCGACACGGACAGGGTCATGCTCTGGTTGGCGCCGCGCGTGACCGCGGTGGTCACCTGGTACGAGGTCGTCGAGCCGGCGGCCAGGTTCTGCGTGCCGGGGGCGAGAGTGACCGAGAACGAGTCGCCGCTCGCGCCGATGCACGCGCCCGCGACGTTCGACCACTCGCGCTGCATCGTGTAGACGGTGCCGCCGCTGGCGGTGAAGGTCGCTTGCTCGCCGTTGCAGATGTCGCCGATCTCGCCGTCCGAGCCCTGCGGATCGTACCAGGCGAGCGGAGCCGCATAGGCGGTCGCGAGGCCGACGGCGGCGTCGGTGGTGGCCTCGACCAGCTCGTGCGAGGCGACCGAGGTGTAGTTGTCGAAGACGTTGGAGGACTTGCCGCAGCCCAGCGAGCACGCGCTCGGGGGGTTCAGGTCGGGGAGGACGCCGTAGTAGATGTTCTGGTTCAGGCCCGCGGTCGCCGCCGCCATGGTGCTGTGGTAGGCGCAGAACTGCTGGCACGAGGCCGAGCCCGCGTTGGTGATGGTGACGCCGGCGGGGAAGTTGATCATGTAGAGCGAGTTGGCGTCGGGCGTCGCCAGGTGGCCGGCGGCGATCTGCGCCTTGAGCTCGGCCTGGATCTGCTCGTCGGTGATGCTGGTGGCGCTGATCGACGGGCTGATGGTGACGCTGCCCGCGAAGCTGCCGTGGCCCAGGGTCTGGTTGGTGCCGCCGGTCTGGCCGGTGGTGCTGTACTCGGCGAGCCAGTCGTAGAGCCCGCTCTGGGTGATGGCGGCGTAGAAGTCGCCGATCTTGCTGGTGGTGGTCGAGTTGACGCCCGAGCCCCAGTTCACCGCGTAGACCTTGACGTTGCCGAGGATGGGCCCGCCGTAATAGGTCAGGTGCGGGTTGGTGGCGGTCGCGCCGGTCTGCGCGTTGCTGCCCGGGTGCCGCATGGGCATGAAGTGCCCGCCGGCGTTGGCTGCGGTGGCACAGGTTGCGGCGAGGAGTGCAGCTTGAGCGATTGCTCTACGCATTCAAGTCTCCGAGCGGGGGCGGTAGGAGTTGTCGCACCCACAGTACGCTCCTGATTCAAACGCGCCGTCGGTCGAGTGACCGACGCTGGTCGGAAGAGACTTCTGCCTCGGCCCGCCGACCGGGGTGCGCTACAACCAGCGCATGCCGGGGACGGTGCTGCGACTGGTCAGCTACAACGTCCGCTACTTTGGCCACGCGCTGCGGGGGCTCGCCTCGACGCGCGGGTCGAAGCGGCTGATTGCGGAGAGCCTCGCGGGCCTCGCGGCGCTGCCGTCCATCATCTGCCTGCAGGAGGTGGAGACCCGGTCGATCCGCTCGCGCCTCGCCTATCGCGCGCAGAACGCCGACGAGACGCAGCTCGAGTCGTTCATGGGCGAGCTCGAGATCGCGCTCGACGAGGCCTCGCGGCCCTTTCGCTATGGGGCCTTCTATTTCCCCGCCCACGTCAATCTCTTGAGGAGCGTGGCCCTCTCCTCGATGGGCCTCGCGATGCTGGTCGATCTGCACGCGCTCTCCATCGACCAGCACAACGTCGAGGCGCCGGAGAAGATCACCCACCACCACGTGCGCGCGTTGAAGGATCGCAAGCAGGGCCGCATCTGCGCGCACATGCGGGTGGCCACCCGCGGCCGGCACCCGCTGCACGTCTTCAATACCCACTTGAGCCTGCCGACTCCATTTGCCACCGACTTCTGGACGGTGCGCGACAAGATGGGCTTTGGCATCAACCAGCTGCACGAGGCGCGCTCCCTCGCCGCCTATGTGCGCCGCGTGGCCGGCGACGAGCCCTTCATCATCTGCGGCGACTTCAACTCACCGCCCGGCTCGCCCGTCTATCGCTATCTCACCGACGAGGCGGGCTTTGTCGGCGCGCAGCAGAAGCTCGGTCAAATCGACGGCCGCTCGCCGCGCGCGTTCCCGACCGCGGGCTTTCTGCGCCTGCGCATGCACCTTGATCATCTCTTCGCCGGCAATGGCGTCGAATGGATCGACCTCGAAGGGACCAGCGCCTTTGGCGACAAGGAGAGCCCCTTCGCGGGCCGCTCCGATCATATGCCGCTGATTGCCCGCCTGCGCGTGCCTTGAGTTGAACTGCAAGACACGCACTAAAGACCGATCTCCTCGGCGATGGGCTTCAAGGCTTCAATCAAGAACGCCACGTGCTCTTCCAGCGGCCGCCCGATGGCCTCGGCCCCGCCGGTGATGTACCCGCGATCGACCGAGCGGGCAAAGCCCTTGTCCTTCAATTTCTTGAGTACCGACCTGGGTTGCAGGTCGGCGAGCTTCTTGGTCGGCTGTACTTTGACCACCGCGCCGATGAAGCCGGTGAGCTCGTCGCAGGCATAGATGGCCTTCTTGAGCGGAGTGTCGCGCGGTATCTTCATATAGTCGCCGTGCGATTGGATGGCGACGATGATCTCCTCTGGATAGCCGCGCTCGCGCAGGATCTTGCCGCCCACGTGCAGGTGGGTCTCCTCGCTCTGGTTCTGCTCGTAGTCAAAGTCGTGGAGCAGGCCGACGATTCCCCATTTCTCCACCTCGGCCGGGTCTTTGATTCCGTACCAGCCGGCATAGGCGCGCATGCTCTGCTCGACGGCGAGGCCGTGCTTGCGCAGGGCGTCGCCGAGGGTGAACTCGTAGAGCAGGGCGAGGGCTGCGGCGCGGTCTTGGGGCATGGCGAGAGTCTAGCCCTGAATCCGCGCGACGGTGCGCGCGGGATCAGGACAGTTCGCGTCGGCGAATACGCCGACGGCTTCCTAGTGCAGCGTTCGGAAAAGCGGGGCTGGTCACCGAACCGGATCCGGAACGGCCTGCGGATTCGGGACCACCTTGCCGAGAAACGCGGTATGACGCTCGGTATGAACCGACCAATGCTCGTCATTGCCCGCGCCAGCGCGCAAGCCGGCCTGGAAAAAGACTGCTACGCGCAGATCCTCGACAACGCCAAGGACGCGCCCGCCGGGGTGCAGCCGCTCGAGATCTTCGCCTATTCCGAGCCCGGCGACGTCGGCCTGATCTGCGGCGTGAGCGAGCCGTCGCGCTTCGACGACTTCTTCCTCGATCGGGTCCGCAATGCGCCGGCCGCCCTCTCGGCCTGGTGCTACACGCTCTTTGACGGGCAGGCCTCGGCCGAATACTTCGACCGCGTCGGCAAGGGCAAGCTCAAGGCCAATCTGCGCGAGGCCATCGTCAGCGTGCGCGTCGAGACGGGCGTCGATCGCAACGTCTACCCGACGCTGGCGCTGCTCGGCTGGGAGGGCAAGTGCGGCGTGCGCGGCGTCTACAAGACCTTCCACGACGAGGAGACCGATTACCTCGTGCGCATCTACGGTTCCTCGCACGACGACCTGACCGATTACGTCGCCAGCACGCTGCGCAAGGTCAAGGGCGTGCTCGACACCGAGGCCATCTTCACCGAGCGCTCGCAATCCTTGGTGGCGCCCGACGAGCTGGCGCGCTTCCTCGACAGCTGGGCGTTCGCCAATGATCCGGAGCGGCGCGAGGCGCCCGAGCCCCCGCGCAAAGGCGCAGGCAAGAAGCGGGGACGTTAGTACCCGCTTTCAAAGCGCGCGCTGCGCTATCTGCCAGGCATTGCGGTCCGCGCAGCGAGCCTCGCCAGCGCTTGCGGCAGATCGGGCCGCTCGGTCAGCACGGGCAGGAGCGGATCCTTGCCGAGCTTCTCCATCCGCTTCACCGCGTTCTTGATGTCGAACTTCTTTGGATCGAGCTTGGGACCGACTTCGCTCCAGCGCAGCGGCATCGAGACGGTCGCGCCTGCCACGGGGCGCGCACTATAAGGACCCGCGATGGTCTTGCCGTGGCCATTCTGCAGATAGTCCAGGTAGACCTTGCCCGCGCGCTTCTCGACCTGCCGCACGGTGGTCGAGATCTCCTTGTGCTCGGCTTCGATCGTGCGCGCGATCAGCTCGGCCAATTGCGTTGATTGCACGTGCGTCAATTGGGTGCCGAGCGGAATCAAGACGTGCAGACCTTTCTGGCCGCTGGTCTTGATATAGTTCGGCAACCCTATCTCGTCGCAGAGATCATGAATGGCCTTTGCGAGCGTGACCACCCAGGCAAATGGAGCCTCTTTCGGATCGAGATCGAGGATGCTCCAGTCGGGCCGGCCCAGCTCGGGAAAGCGGCTGGCCCAGACGTGCAGCGGGATGGTGCCGAGGTTGGCCAGATAGCCCAGCGTCTCGACGTCATTGGCGATGAAGTAATCGATGTCGCGTTGAGTGTCCTCGCTCCAGATGCGCTGGGTGACGACCCAGGGAGGCGCGAGGCCGCGCGCGTCTTTCTGGAAGAACGACTTGCCCTCGATTCCATCGGGATATCTGGTCAGGACCAGCGGCCTGTCCTTGAGATAGGGCAGGAGCCAGGGCGAGATGGCCCGATAGTAATCGAAGAGATCGCGCTTCTTGTATCCGTCCCTGGGCCAGAAGAGCTTCCCAGGGTTCGTCAACTCTACCTTGCGCTCGTGGGGATCGGCGGCAGCGGGCGCGGCGGGCAGGGGGAGCGCTTGCCCGGGCAGCACGCACTGCTCGGGGCTCTTGTCCGGCCTCATCCGGACGAAGGTCGGTTGGCGCAAGAGCCCGTCGTCGGTGATCTGCCGATACTTGACCTCGCAGACGAGCCGCGGCGCGACCCAGACGCTGTCCTTCCCTTTGGGCAACATCGGGTGCGGCGCGCCTTGCCATTGGTCGATCCGGTCCGGATCCAGCTCCTTCCGCAAGCTCCCAAGCTCTTTGTCACTCAACCCCGAGCCGGCGCGGCCGATATAGACCAGCTCCCCGTTGCGATATCCGCCGAGATGCAGGGCGCCAAGGCCGCTGCGCGACCCTTTGGGTACGGTATATCCGACCACCGCGAAGTCATCGCTGTGCTCGACGCGCACCTTGAGCCAATCGGCGCTGCGGCCGCCGCGATAGGTCGAATCGGCGCGCTTGCCGATCATCCCTTCGAGCCCGAGGCGCACCACCTCGCGATACAAGAGCTCGCCTTGTTCTTCAATGTGATCGGTATATCGGATGGGACCCAGCCGCGGAACGGCGCGCGCGAGCAATTCCTTGCGCGTGCGCAGCGGAAGCGCGCGCAGATCGGATTCACCGGCTCCTAGCAAATCAAACGCCTGTAGAGTTGCAGGCAACTCAACCGCCGCGTGCCGGACGTCGGGCTCGCGAGTCAGCAAGGCGCGCTTTTGCAGCCGCTGGAACTCGGGCCGTCCGTCGTCGCCCAGGCAGACCACCTCGGCGTCCAGGATCAAATATTCGCAGGGCAGGGCGCGGAGGGCGCGGAGCAGATCGGGAAAGGTGACGCTCAAGTCGCGCCCGTTCCGCGACAGCAGGCGCGCGTTGAGCCCGTTCTTCTCGGCGAGGATTCGATATCCGTCGTACTTCAACTCAAACAACCAATCCGGCCGCGAGAAAGGATCGTCGCGCGACTCCGCGAGCATCAACTCAACCGCGTCGGCGGCAACGCGCCCTCTCTTGGCGCCGGCGGCCGCGCACGCTTGCGGCAAGGTGTCGACCGGCGCCGAGCGAAGCTCCTCGACGGTCCGGCCGGTCAGCACCGACTGCGCCGGCAGCGGCGCCGCGCCTTTGACCACGAAGGCGTCGCGCTCCTTGATCAGCAGCCACTCGTTGCCTTTGCTGCTCCGCTCCTTCGATTTGATCTTCACCAGCGTGAAGCGCCCGCGCAGCTTGAAGCCGTAGAGATCAAAGAGCAGCTTGCCTTCGCGCGCGCCTTCGTCGAGGTCGCCGATGGGCTGGTAGCTGCCCAGGTCCCAGACGATCATCTCACCTGCGCCGTACTCGCCCGGCGGGATCACGCCCTCGAAGGTCGCGTACTCGAGGGGGTGGTCCTCGGTCTGCATCGCCAGCCGCTTGTCGGCCGGGTCGAGCGAGGGCCCCCTGGCCACTGCCCAGCTTTTCAGTACCCCTCCCCACTCCAGGCGCAGGTCGTGGTGCATGCGGGTGGCCGCGTGCTGCTGGACGCAGAACGTCAGCCTGCCCGCGCCCAGAGCGGACGGGCGCGATTCGGAGCCCTCCGCGCCGAAGGGCTCCGGCGTCCGTCCTGCCTGGCGCTTGCGCCGATATTCGTCAAGGAAGTTGGCCATGGCCGCGCAGCCATTATGATTGACCTCATGGCCGCGCGATCAATCGGAAATGCGACGATCTCTTTTGGGCTGGTCTCCATCCCGGTCCGCTTCTTCACGGCGACGACGCCCTCGGCGGGCATCAGCTTCAACATGCTCCACGGCGAGGACGGCGGCCGCCTCAAGCAGCACTACACCTGCACCAAGTGCGAGAAGGTCGTCGCGCGCGACCAGACGGTCAAGGGCTACGAGTTCGCCAAGGACCAGTACGTGCAGTTCACGCCCGACGAGCTCAAGGCGCTCGAGGAGCGGGCCACCCAGGCGATCGAGATCGCCGAGTTCGTCCCCGCCGACAAGATCGACCCCGTCTACTACGAGAAGACGTACTTCCTCGGCCCCGACAAGGGCGGCGAGCGCGCCTATCGCCTGCTCGCGGCGGCCATGCGCAAGACGGGCAAGACGGCGCTCGCCCGCTACGCCGCGCGGGGCAAGCAGCACCTCGTCCAGATCCGGCCCATGGAGGACGGCCTCGTGATGCAGCAGTTGCTCTATGCCGACGAGGTCCGTCCGTTTGCCGACGTGCCGCGCGACGAGGGCGAGGTCAAGGAGCCAGAGCTGCTCCTCGCGACGCAGATCGTCGAGCAGATCGCGACCGACTCGTTCCGTCCCGAGCAATATAAAGACGAGGTGCGCTCGCGCGTCGAGGCCGAGATCGCGAAGAAGGTGAACGGCCAGCAGATCACGCTCACCGAGCCCGAGCCGCAGGGCGCGCAGATCGTCGATCTGATGGAGGCGCTCAAGGCCAGCATTGCGGCCTCCGGCGCCAAAAAAGCCGAGAGGCCTGCTGAGAAGCCTTCCTCCCCCGCGCCGCTCCGGGCAGTGACCGCGGCCGACGAGCCTCCGCCCGAGGCCGATCGCAAGCCCCCGAAGCGCGCCCCGCGTGCGACCGCGGCGGAGAAGAAGGCCGGCAAGAAGTAGAAGCAAGAGCCTCCGCGCCCCCGGCGGTACGGATTTTGAGGCTCTCGGCCTGCACGCCCGTTGTAGACTGCAGAAACCATGGAAGGCTTCGGCGCGAGCGAGGTGGCGCGGATGCTCGGCCTCTCGGTCGGCCAGGTCCGCTCCTATGTGCGCGCTGGCTTTCTCGAGCCGCTGCGCGGGTCGCGCGGCGAGCTGCGGTTTACCTTCCATGACCTGGTCGTGCTCAGGGCCGCGCAGGGGCTGGTCGCGGCGCGCATCCCCGCCCGGCGCGTGAAGCAGGCGCTCTCCAAGCTGCGGCAGGAGCTGCCCGAAGGGCGCGAGCTGCGCGGGCTGCGCATCGCCGCCGATGGCGACAAGATCGTCGTCGCCGACGAGCACGCGCGCTGGCAGGCCGACTCGGGGCAGGTGCTCTTCGACTTCGACACCGCCGACCTCGCCCGCAAGGTCGCGCCGCTGGTCAAGCGCATCGTCCGCGACGCCGACCGCGCGCCCGCCGTCTCGGCCGACGCCTGGTACGAGCGCGGCTGCGACCTGGAGGAGAGCGCCGCCGCGGAGGCGCGCGAGGCCTACCGGCGAGCCCTGGAGCTCGATCCGCACCATGCGGGCGCGCACGTCAACCTGGGGCGTCTATTGCACGAGGCGGGCGACGCCAAGGCCGCCGCGGACCACTATCGCCTCGCCTTGGAAGCGCGGCCAGACCATGCCACGGCTGCCTTCAACCTCGGCGTCGCGCTCGAGGATCTGCGCGAGGGCAAGCTCGCCGCGGCCGCCTATGAGCGCGCGCTGTCGATTGATTCATCCTATGCCGACGCCCATTACAACCTGGCCGGGTTGCGCGAGCGCGAGGGCAACGCCTCGGCCGCGCTGCGCCACCTCGGCGCTTATCGAAAGCTCTTGCGCAACGGGGGCGCTTGAATGAACCCGATCCTGATAGGAACCTCTGGCTATGACTATGACGAATGGAAGGGCGCCTTCTATCCGGCGGAGGTGAAGAAGAAGGACCGGCTTCAATACTATGCGTCGCGCTTCCGGTCGGTCGAGATCAACGCCACCTATTATAAGAAGCCAACTCCAAAGCAGCTCGACGGCTGGGGCTCGCGGGTGCCAGAGGAGTTCCTCTTTGCCTTCAAGGCCTGGCAGCGGATCACCCACCAGGCGCGCTTGCGCGACTGCGCCCCGCTGGTCGATTCATTCACGACCGAACTGCGCGCGATGAAGTCACGCCTGGGTCCGGTGCTCTACGGGTTGCCGCCGAACCTCAAGAAGGACGTGCCGCTCCTGCGCGAGTTCTTGAATGGCCTGCCGCGCGATCTGAAGGCGGCCTTCGAGTTCCGCCACGAGTCCTGGTTTGCCGACGACGCGCTCCAGGCCCTGGGTGACGCAGGGGCTGCGCTCTGCATCAACGATCTGGAGGAGATCACGGCGCCCTTCGTGCGCACCGCGAAGTTCGGCTACTTGAGACTGCGCCGCGCGCACTATGGCGAGGTTGAGTTGGAGAAGTGGAAGCAGAGCATCCTCGGAGGAGGCTTCAGCGAGCAGGTCTTCGTCTATTTCAAGCACGAGGACGAGGCCCGGGGCCCGGGCTTTGCCGAGGCGCTGGGCAGGCTGCTCGGGCCCTGATTCGTGCGAAGCTGCGCCGATGGCAACTCATCTCCGTCGCGCGGCGCTGCTCCTGACGGCAATCGCCTCTGCCGCGCAGGCTGATTCCACCAACTTTCGTCCCTATCTGGTCGGCTCGCGCGCGGCAGGCATGGGGGGCGCCGCGACCGCGCTCGCCGACGACGGCTCTGGCTCTTATTACAATCCGGGCGGCCTCGCGTTCGCGGAGCGATCCAGCGTCTCGCTCTCGGGCTCGGTCTATGGCCTCGTGCGCGGCTCCTATGCCGATATCATCCAGCAAGGGCAGGATTTCAATTACTCGGCGCTCAACGTCTTTCCGGTGACCACCGCGCTCATCCGCAAGCTCTCGTCCGCCGACGTGCTCCACTTCGAGGTGCTGGTGCCCGACGCGCTCCACATCGATGAGCACCAGAGCATCCTGGCGGCGACCAATGCCTTCGGCTACACGGTGGATTCCCAGACGCTGTGGATCGGAGGCGGGTATGCCCGGCGGCTGGGACGGCTCGGCATCGGCTTCGCGGCCTATGGTTTGCTTGGCACCGAGACGACGCAGCTTGATTTGAACGTGGTCAACTCAACCGACTCAGGCAGGTTTGCCGCCATCACCGCGCGCGAGGATTTGACGACCTTGGGATTCGTCTTCGCTTTTGGCGCGCGATTGGACGCCACCGAGCAGCTGCACCTCGGCTTGTCGATCTATACGCCCGCGGTCGGGTTCGGCTCGCGCAAGGAGTTCGTTCGCGTGCTGCTCGGCCGCGACGTGGGCGCCCCGGGCAACCCGCCGAGCAGCCAGGTGAACGCCAACAACAACCTCTCCGCCACGCCGGCAAATCCGCTCCGGGTGCAGCTGGGCGCGGCCTTCAACAGCGGCCCGCTGACGCTGGCGGCCGACCTGATCTACCTGGGGCCGCGCGATCTGATCGACAATCCCGAGCAATCGGCGGTCGGGTTCGATCGTCACCTGGTGCGCAAAGGGGTACTCAACGGGTCGATTGGAATCGAATACCTCGCCGCCGAGCGATATCCAATCCGCGCAGGCTTCTTCACCGACTTCGCCGCCTCGCAATCGCCGGACGACATCGGCACCGGCGCGCGGCCGGTCAATACCTTGCACGTCAATCGCTATGGCTTGTCGGCCTCGGGGGGCCTGCGCACCGAGCACGTGCAGACCGACGTGGGCGTCAACGTTTCGTACGGCACGGGCACCGAGTTCTTGCCGGTGAACCTCGACTTCAACAACATCAAAGCCACCGCCGCGACGCAGATCTACGCCTACGTCTTCCTCGCGACGTCCTACGAGTTCTGAGGGCGAGGCAGGGCGCTGAGAAGGGGCGCCGGCGCCTTCAGCAAGAGCGGCCACCAGAGCGCCAGCGCGAGCGCCGCGCTGGCCACGGTGCAGAGCTGGCCGGTCGATCCCTCGTGCAGTTGCTGGAAGCGGTCGATCTGGCCCTGGTCCGCCAACACCGAGAGCGCGGCGATGCGCGCCGCGTTGCTGGCGAAGCCGACCAGCACTGCCGAGCCCAGAACCCAGGCCTTCTGCAGCCGCGAGGTGGGAAAGAGCGCCAGGGCCAACAGCGCAAGCGCGAGCAGCGCGAGGATCTGGCTCAGCCCTGAGCAGCCCGGCAGGACGATCAGCTCCGACGCGGGGAGCAGGAGCCGGGTGCCGTCGCGGACCACAGCGAAGCCGCTCGCGCGCAGCCCGAGCGCGGCGGCGGCCGCGGTGCCCGCGGAGAAATCGAGGAGGCGCTCGCGCAGGAAGACGGGCGGCGGGAGCAAGAGCGGCCAGAGGAGCGTGGCCAGCGCCCGGGCCTGCGCGCGCGCGAAGCCGGGCCCGCCGAGCAGCGCGACGCCGAGGCCGGCGCAGAGGGGGGCCAGCCGGTGCGCCGCGCGGTACTGCAGGGGCAAGAGCTCGAGCAGGCCGGCGACGACCAAGGCCGCGCCGAGCAGCCGCGCGGGCCAGGTGGAGTCGCGTGCGACGTCGGCTCGCGCGAGCTGCAGCGCGGCCGCCCAGCCGAGCACCGTGGCCATCCAGAACTCGAGGGTGCCGCCGGAGGTGAACGTCGCCAGCACGGCCTGCAGCAGCGCGACGGCGAGGGCGGTGCGCTTGAGCCAGCTCACGAGCGGCGCAACTACTTCTTGGCGGCGCGCCGCCGCAGGTACGCGAGCGCAGCGGCGCCGCCGCCGAGGCCCAGCATCGTCAAGGGCTCGGGAGCCGTGCGCTTGGGCGGGTGATGCGACGGCGGAGGAGGCGGAGGCTTGTAGAACGCCTGCGCGGCAGAGGAGAGGCCGAGCCCCAGGCCGAGCACGATCGCTGTCGAGGAGAGCGAGATGCGCATCTGCGATCCTTGGTGGACGGCGGTCGAGTTGTAAAAATATACGCCGGTTGCACTCGGGTGGCAAGCCCCGAGCCAGGGTCAACCGAGCTGGGTCGTTCACTATTCCACGGAGGTGCAGAGCGGCTCGCGCCTGGCCTGGAGGTCGCCGAGCTGCCGCCGAGGATCGCCACCGTGGGCACCCCGACAGGGAAAGCCGCGTGGAAGCCCGGGCTTTCCACATCGCGTCCCCTTCGTTGTCGGACCCCCATGCTAGACCCGCCTCACCTGGGCGAGGTGGCCCGGCGAGCGGAGAGCGGGCATGGCCGAAGTGATCGCCTTGGTCTTCATCGGATTGTTCGGCGGCGCCATGCTCTGGGCGCGAGGCCTCTTGTCGCGCCTGCACACCGAGGTGGCCGAGGCTCGCGCGCGAGAAGCCGCCGCGGTGGCCGAGCTCCGCACGCTGCGCGGCGAGGCAGATGCCCTGCGCGTGCGAGGCGCGCAGCTCGAGCGCGATCTGGTCGCCGAGCAGGCCTCGGCCAAGGACAAGGTGCGGCTGATCGAGGCGGCCCAGGTGCGCCTGTCGGATTCGTTCCGCGCCCTCTCGGCCGAGGCGCTGCAGGCCCAGGGCGCGCAGTTCCTCGAGCTGGCGCACGAGAAGCTCAAGACCTCGCAAGAGACCGCCAAGGGAGACTTGCAGCTCCAGGAGCAATCGGTGGCGCAGCTGGTGCTGCCCATCCAGCAGTCTCTCGACAAGGTGGACGCCAGGCTGCGCGAGATGGAGCTCCTGCGCACCGGCGCCTACGAGGGGCTCACGCAGCAGGTCCGCTCGCTGCTCGATGCCCAGGCCGCGCTGCGCACCGAGACGGCGCGGCTCTCGACGGCGCTGCGCACTCCGCACGTGCGCGGGCGCTGGGGCGAAGAGACGCTCAAGCGCGTGGTCGAGATGGCCGGCATGTCGCCGCACTGCGACTTCCTCGAGCAGCCTTCGGTCAGCACCGATGATGGCCGGCTGCGGCCTGACCTCGTGGTCAAGCTCGCCGGCGGCAAGAGCATCGTGGTGGACGCCAAGGTGCCGCTCAGCGCGTACCTCGAGGCCATCGAGGCCGGCGATGAGCTGACGCGCAAGGAGCGGCTGCGCGCCCACGCGGCGCAGGTGCGCACCCACGTGCAGCAGCTCTCGCGCAAGGCATACTGGGAGCAGTTCCAGCCCTCGCCCGAGTTCGTCATCCTCTTCCTCGGCGACGCCTTCTATGCCGCGGCGCTCGAGGTGGATCCCGGCCTGCTCGAGATGGCGTGGGAGCAGCGGGTCATCCTCGCCACCCCGGCCACGCTCATCGGCCTCCTCAAGGCCGTCTCGTACGGCTGGCGCCAGGAGCGGCTGGCCGAGAACGCGCGCCTCATCAGCGCTCTCGGCAAGGACCTCTACAAGCGGCTCTCCGACCTGGGCGGGCACATGCAGCGGCTGGGCCGGTCGCTGCGCGGCTCGGTGGAGGCGTTCAACAGCTCGGTCGGCTCGCTCGAGCTGCGCGTGCTGGTCACCGCGCGCAAGTTCCGCGACTACGAAGCGGCCGATGGCGAGCTGCCGGCGCTTTCGCAGATCGAGCTCATCCCTCGCGCGTTGCAGGCCCCCGAGCTGCTCGCGCCTGCGCCGGAGCGCTTGCGCGACGAGAAGAGCGGCACCTGAGTGTGGTTCAATCGGCGGATGGCCCGGGGGAGCGCATGAACGTCCAAGCTACAAGCCGCATCGACAAGGTCGTCGTGCACGCGCGCGGCGCGCTGGTGACGCGCGAGGTCTTGGTGCCTGCCGAGCTTCCCGCGGGCGAGGTGGACCTGATCGTCCCGGGGCTGACGCTCTTGGCCTGGCCCGGCAGCCTGCGCGCGCAGCTCAGCGCCGAGGGGCGGCAGGTGGTCTCGGCGCAGCTGGGCTTGCAGGTCCCAGCCAGCACGGCCCTCGCCGCGCCGGGCGCAGAGCGGCTCGCCGAGCTCGAGCGGCGCATCGAGCGGCTGCGCGTCGAAGAGGCAGCGCTGCAGCGGCGACACGCCGCGCTCTTGGAGCTTCTGCCTTCGCCGTCGTCGCGCACGCTCTTGATCGCCTCCGACGTGCTGCCGCGGATCGGCGATGGCCTCGCCGTGGCGCAGCTCGCGCGTGAGCTGACGGCCTCGCTCGACGAGCAATTGCTGCTGCTGGCCCGCGAGCTGGAGGACCTCGAGCTGCGGCGGCGCGCCTTCGCGCTCGAGGAGGCGCAGAGCTCGGCGGAGGCGCGCCGCGGACAGGGCCAGACCACGCGGCAGGCGATGGTGCGCCTCGTCGGCCAGGGTCCGGTCGCGGCGCTGCAGCTCACCTACGCGGTGCCCGGTGCGCGCTGGTGGCCGGCTTCGACGCTCCGGTTCAGCGGCGGCGGCTCGCGTGCGCAGTGGGAGCTCGAGGCGGTGGTGGCCCAGGCCAGCGGCGAGGACTGGTCCGGCGTGCGGCTCTCGCTCTCGACGGCGCAGATGCTCTTCGACGCCCGGCTGCCCGAGCTGGCCTCGATCCGATTCGGCCGCGCGCAGCCGGCGCGGCCCACTGGGTATCGTCCAGCGCCCACAGGCCTCCTCGCGCTCTTCGCGGGGTTCGACGGCGCCTTTCCCGGCGGCATGCCCGGGCTCGCTGCTCCCTTGCCGCCACCTCCGCCGATGCCATCCGCGATGCAGGCCTTTCGCCCACCGCCGTCGCCACCGCCCGCTCCGGTCGCGCCTTCGGTGGGAGCCGCTGTCAGCGAAGTCTTCGCCGACCTCGGCGCGGCCCTGCCCTCGGGGGCCAGCGAGGAGTCGTCGAGCTCGAAGAGGCGGGACGCGCCCATGCCGAAGGCGATGATGCTGGCGGCGCCTGCGCGCGGCGGCGGCGCGTCGATGCCCCGCTCGGCTCCGGGCGCGAGCGGCCCGGTCGCTTCGTCTGTTCCGTCGGGCCCGCAAGAGTCCCTGCCCACCGAGCTCGAGCCCGCGAGCGGGTGGCTCGACTTCGACGCGCTCGCGCTCGCGGGTCCAGAAGATCGTCCCCGCCGCGGCAAGCTCGCGCGCCTCGGCGCTGATCCCGCCGCGCACGCCCGGGACGCTGCCGGGCAGCGCGTGGAGCGGATTGCGCCGGGCCAGCAGCTGCGCGACCCGGCGCCGCTGCGCGGCCAGTTCGACCATCGCTACGACGCCGAGGCGGCGGTCGATGTGCCCGCCGATTCCTTGCCCCATCGGGTTCCGCTCGCCACCGCGGCCGCAGCGCCAACCCTGCGGCTGCGCACCGTCCCGCGCGAGGCGCCCGAGGTCTATCGCCAGGCAGAGCTCGTCAATCCATTCAATGGACCGCTGCTCGGGGGACCGGTGAACATCTACGTCGAGGGCACGCTTTTGACGACCACCGCCATCTCCGGCATCGACCGGGGCGGCAGGTTCGTCGTCGGCATGGGCGTCGAAGATCGCGTCCGCGTCGCGCGCAACGTCCGCGCCGACGAGAGCAGCGCGGGCCTGCTCGGCGGGTCCACGGCCATCACCCATTCGGTGAGCATCGAGCTCACCTCCTCGCTCGGGCGCGAGGTCACCGTCGAGGTCCTCGACCGGGTGCCCATCAGCGACGACGCCGACATCAAGGTCGAGCGGCTCGACAGCCAGCGCCCGGCCGAGGCGTTCACCCAGGCAGACGCGGGCGCGCCGCTCCGCGGGGGGCTCTCGTGGAAGGTGCCCATCCCGGCGGGAAGCAAGGCCGCCGTCGAGCATCGCTATCGCATCACGCTGCCGGCCAAGGACGAGCTGGTCGGAGGCAATCGCCGTGAGTGAGCCCATCGCCAGCGAGGTCGTGCGCGTGACGTTCTTCGAGGACCGCGCCGAGGTGCAGCGCCGGGCTCTGGTGGCGCTCACGGCCGGCCGCAATCGCGTGCTGGTCAGAGGCGTGACGCCGCTCTTGCACGACCCGAGCTTGCTGGTCGGCGGCGCGGGGGAGGGGGCTCGCGTCGTCTCGGCCCGGGTGCTGCGGCGCATCGAGCACTCCACGCCGCCGCTCGGCGAGCTCTCTGCCATCGAGGCCGACCTGCACGCTGCCACCAGGCGGCGCGAAGTCGCCGAGCGGGCCCTGGCGCGCGCCCACGCCGACCAGACCCGCAGCGTGGCGCTCGAGGGAACCTGGATGGAAGCCGTGCGCCGCGTGCCCGACCGCGCGGCCGGCGAGGTGGCCGCGCTGCGGGCGGCGCTCGAGCAGATCGACGCGGCGCACCGGGCGAGCATCGGCGCGGCACACGAGGCGGCGAGCGAGGTCTCGCGCGCCCGGCTCGACGAGGAGCGCGCGGAGAAGCGGCTCCAGCTTGCGCGAACGGCAACCCCGCGCGCGGTCACGCTGATCGAGGTGCAGCTCGAGGCCGAGGCCGGCGGCGAGGTGGAGCTCTCGCTCAGCTACCAGACGCCGTGCGCGCTCTGGCGGCCCGAGCACCTGGCGCGCCTGGACGGTGAGCGGATGGAGATCCGCACCTTCGCCACCGTCTGGCAGCGCACCGGCGAAGAGTGGCAGAGCGTGGCCTGCCGCTTCTCCACCGCGCGGCCGGCGCAGGCCGCCTCGCCGCCCCTGCTCAGCGACGACCCGCTCACCAGCCGGCGCAAGACGCCGCAGGAGCGCCAGACCATCGTCGTCGAGGCGCGCGAGCAGACCATCCAGCTCGCGGGCGTAGCCGGGGTCCGCGCGGTCGACGAGATGCCTGGCGTCGAAGATGGCGGCGAGCCGCTCTGGCTCGAGGCCGGAGAGCGCGCGAGCGTGCCCAGCGACGGGCAGCCCGTGCGCATCGAGCTGGCCCGGGTCGAGCTGCCCTGCATCACCGAGCGCATCGCCTACCCGGAGCTGACCGAGGCCGTGCACATCCGCGCGCTCGCCACGCTCACGGGCAAGCTGCCGCTCCTGGCGGGGCCGGTGGTTCTCGTGCGCCGGTCCGAGGCGGTGGGGCGCGGCCGCACGCGCTTCATCGGCAAGGGCGAACCCTTCGAGCTTGGGTTCGGGGTGGACGATGGCCTGCGCGTGCGCCGCGAGCTGAGCGAGCAGCGCGAGGTGACGCCGCTGGTCGGCACGCAAAAAGTGACCCGCACCTGCGAGCTGTACGTCTCGAACCTGAGCGGCGAGACCAAGAGGCTGAGCCTGGTCGAGCGAATTCCGGTCAGCGAGATCGACGGGCTCAAGGTGGCCCTGCTCGAGTGGCCGGGCGAGGGTCCGGACAAGGACGGCTTCGTGCGGCTCGAGCTCGAGCTGCTCCCGGGGGCCAGCGCGCGGCGCACGCTCCGCCATCGCCTCGAGGCGCCGGCGCGGGTGCAGCTGCCGTGAGCCTATCGACAGGCGTTGTGCGCGCTCGAGATGGTGGCCGCGTCGGCGTCGAGGGCGCGCATCTTCAGGACGGCGCCTTCGCTGATCTCCCAGTTGGCGTCGTGCGGCCGATCAAAGGCGTTGCGGATGGGCAAGGTCACCTTGAACGAACCGCCCTCCAGCGTCTGCGAGAGCCACTTGCCGGCCGCGTAGCGCTGACCCCCGGCGGCGTCCAGGCTGGTCGCGTAGGCGCGCGCGCCTTTGTCGAAGCAGCGCTTGGCGAGGCAGAGGGCCCGGGCCTCGCCCTCGAGCGACTCGCAGCCGGGGTGGCGCAGCGGCGCAGTCTTCTTGGGGGGCGCCTGGGGCTGGACGGGCGCGGGCTTCTCTTCCTGGCAGCCGAGGAGCAGCACCACGGCGGCGCAGGCGATGGCGCGCAAGAGACGAGCGCGCAAGAGCTAGGCCTTGCCCCGGACCTTCTCCATCCACCAGCTCATGCCGACGAAGAGGAAGCGCGGGTCCTTGAGGAACTCGGGCGGCTTCTTTTCGTAGTAGTGGCCGACGAACTGGAACCCCCAGCCGACGACGAAGAGCGCGGTGGGCACCGGCCAGAGTCCCGGGACGAAGGGCGAGGCAACGAACAGCGGCACCGAGGCGGCGATCATCGGGATGCCGACAGTGTGGCAGATGCGGTTGATGGGGTGCGTGTGGCTCTGCGCGTACTCGGTGATCCACTCCGCCCGGCTTCGATCGCTGCCCAGCATGGTCGCCTCCGTGAGCCCGCAGACAAGCACATCCGGCGTGGGCGGCTCAAGCGCCATTCGCGGTGGACCGCCGCGCTGGCCGTCGCGCTCGGGGCGGCGCTGGGCGCGGGTGGCAGCGCACGCGCCGACGAGCCGCCGAGGGTGCTGGCCGCTCGCGCGCGCGTCGAGGCGCCCGTGCGCGCGCTCTTTGCGAACCACGGGGTTCCCTATCCGCCGCCCGCGCTGCTCCTGCGCGCCTTCAAGCGCGAGGGCCAGCTCGAGCTCTGGGCCGAGCCCGCGCGCGGCGCCCCCTATGTGCTCATCAAGGCCTGGCCCATCTGCGCGCGCTCGGGCGGGCCGGGCCCCAAGCGGCACGAGGGCGACGAGCAGGTCCCCGAGGGCTTCTATCGCATCAGCGCGCTCAACCCGGCCAGCGGCTATCACCTCTCGCTGCGCGTCGACTATCCCAACCGCAGCGACCGGATCCTCGGCGCGCGGCCCCTCGGCGGCGACATCTTCATCCACGGCAAGTGCGGCACCATCGGCTGCCTGCCGCTCGGCGACCAGGCCATCGAAGAGCTCTACGTGATCGCCGCCGACGCCCGCGCGCACTCGGCGCAAATCGAGGTGCACCTGCTCCCGTCGCGCCTCGACGACGCCAGCTTCGAGCGGCTGCGCGAAGAGGCCAGGCCAGGCCCCGCGCTGCTCGCGTTCTGGGAGCAGCTGCGGCAGGGCGATCGCCTCTTCCAGCAGCGCAAGCGCCCGCCCCGCGTGCGCGTCCAGCCCGACGGGCGCTATCGGTTCGAGTAGAATCCATCGATTCAAATCGTCGGCCGCGCAGCTCCTCGAAGGCGCCCAGTGTCTCCTCGAGCTGGTGCGGGCCGGGCCAGTGGAGCAGGTAGCAGTCGAGGTGGTCGGTCTTGAGCCGGGCGAGGCTGCTCTCGCACGCCAGCCTCACTCCGCGCCGCGAGCCGTGGTTCGGGAGCACCTTGGAGACGAGGAAGACCTCGGACCGGCGGCCAGTGATCGCCTCGGCGACCAGCTCCTCGGCCTGCCCGTCGCCATACATCTCCGCGGTGTCGACGTGCGTCGCGCCCGCGTCAAGCGCGGCCCGGAGCGCGCGGATGGCCGCCTGCCGATCGCCCTCGGTGTTCCAGGTGCCGGCGCCGATGACGGGCACGGCGGGGCCCGATCGGCCAAATGGTCGCTGCTGCATGAGCCCCTCCAAGCGGGGGCGCGCAAGCACCTCTTGCTCGCCGCGCCACGGACCCTGGCAGGATGCCGCCGGCGGGCCCACGACGCACCCTCCCTGCATGCGAATCGCGCTTCCGTTGACGCTTGCGGACCCGCTCACGCACGCGCGGGGGCCCGCCTCCGAGCGGCCGGCTCGTTTCCCGCCTTCGCGCGCGTCGAGCGCCTGCACGACTTTGCGCGGAGAGCAGGCCAAGGGGCGCTAGACTCGCGCCGTGCAGGACGACGCCCGGCGCTACTTTCTGCAACCGCAAGTGCCGCGGCCGGGGCACCGCGCGCAAGTGCTGGTGGGTGGCGCGCAGGCGTACCCGGCGATGCTCGAGGCCATCGCGGCGGCGCGCGAGCACATCCTCCTCGAGATCTACATCTGGGAGAGCGACGCCTTCGGCCGCCGCTTCGCCGAGGCGCTGATGGTCCGCGCGCGGCAGGGGGTGCAGGTGCGCGCGGTGCTCGACGCGGTGGGCTCGAGCGGGTTCGACGGCCGCCTCGAGGCCGAGCTGCGCGCGGCCGGGGTGCAGCTCTCGTGGTTCCACCCGCTCTCGCCCTTCCGCAAGCGGCGCGGCCTGACGGTGCGCGACCACCGCAAGCTCCTGGTGATCGACGGCGCCATCGCCTTCCTCGGCGGGATGAACCTGAGCGATGCGCACGCGCCGGTCGAGTGGGGCGGCGGCGGCTGGTTCGACGTCCACCTCCGCCTCGAGGGGCCGGCGGCGCACGACCTCTGCCAGCTCTTCGCCGTCACCTGGCGCTACACCTCGGGCCAGCGGCTGGCCTTGCCCAAGGGCGCGCCGCCCGTCGCTCCCGAGCCGTCCGCCGTGGCCCAGGTGCTGGCCATCGACAGCCGCGCCTCGCGCCGCCTCATCCGCCGCCACTACGAGCACGCCCTCAAGCGCGCGCGGCGGCAGATCCTTATCCTCGAGGGGTACTTCATCCCCGACCGCGGCCTGCGTGCCATCTTGCGCAAGGCCGTCGGTCGCGGGGTCGAGGTGCGGGTGCTGGTCCCGCGCCGGAGCGACGTCGCCCTGGTGCAGCACGCGAGCCGCTTCACCTACGGCGCGCTGCTCCGCGCCGGCGTGCAGATCTACGAGTGGCTGCCGACCATGCTGCACGCCAAAGCGATCTGCGTGGACGGCCAGTGGCTGGCCATCGGCAGCTACAACCTCGACCAGCGCAGCCTGCGCTACAACTGGGAGATCTCGGCCGCGGTGGCGGACCGCTCGGCCTGCGCCGCGCTCGAGGCCGACTTCGAGGCGGCGCTGCTGCAAGCCGAGAGGGTGGATCGCACGGCGTGGAGCAAGCGCCCGGCCGGAGCGCGCGTCGTGCAGTGGTTCGCCTATCTCTTCCGCAACCTCCTTTGAGCGGCGCTGCCTACTGCTTGATCGCGATCTTGGGTGAGGTCAGGGAAGGCTGACCTTGGGTCCTGCGAACCGCTTCCTCATATAGGCGAACCAATAGATCGCCAAGAGGGTGAGACAGCCGGCGAAGGTCTTGCCGGCGAGCTGGTTCGGCGGCAGGACGAAGAGCGCGCAGACGGCGATGATCCAGAGCAGTGAGATGGCATTCACCCAGGGTGAAAAGGCGCCCAGGTCCCAGGGGCCGCGCCGGCTCCAGCGGCCGCTCTTCCGCGCGAAGAGGCCGACCGCGATGGGCAGGCCGTAGCTCGCGTAGAGCGCGATGGTGGAGAGCGCGGCCATCGCCGAGTAGGCGTCGGCCCAGAGCGCGACCACCAGCGCCGCGGCCGCCGAGACCCAGATGGCGACGTGCGGTGTCCTGTGCCTCGCCGAGACGCGGGCGAGCAGCTTCGAGGCCGGCAGCCCTCCGTCGCGCGCGAAGGCAAAGAGCATCCGCGAGTTCGACGTCACCGACGCGAGGCCCGCGAACCACATCGCGCCCAGCACCAGCCAGACCAGCGCGCTGCCGAGCCTGCCGCCCAGCGCGCCGGTGAGGATGAAGATGAACGGGTTGTCGGCCGCGGCGGCCGCGGGCAGGTCGCGGATGGCGAGCGTGACCGCGACGAGCAGGACCCAGCCGAACACGCCGCTCACCGCCACCGAGAGGAAGATGCCCCAGGGCGCGTTGCGCGTCGGGTCCACCGTCTCCTCGGTCACGTGGGCGCTGGCGTCGTAGCCGGTGAACGTCCAGCCGGCCTGGAGCAGCCCCACGCAGAACCCGTACGCGAGGGGTCCCAAGAAGAGCGCGGCGAGGAAAGGGTGCCCGTCCAGCGTCTTTGGCTCGCTGGTGAAGCGGGTCAAGAGGAAGGCCGCGTCCTGCTTGGGCGCGAGCCAGAGCAGCGCAGCGATGACCAGCGCGCCGACGGCGATGTGGTACCAGGCCGAGAGGTTGTTGAGCCTCGCGACCACGCGCACGCCGATGTGGTTGAGCGCGGCGTGCGAGATCAGCAGCGCCGCGCAGATGCCCAGGATCGGCCAGCGGCCGGGCGGCAAGCCGAGGAGCTGTGCGATGAACTCGGCGAGCCCGAAGTCGATGCCCGCGGTGATGGCGAACTGGCCGATGGTGTTGAGCCACGCGGTCAAGAAACCCGCGCCGCGTCCGCCGAGCAGCGCCGACCAGTGGTAGAGCGCGCCCGCCGTCGGGTACGCCGAGGCGAGCTGGGCGAGGCTGGCCGCCACCCCGAGCGTCATCACCGCGACCAGCGGCCAGCCGACGCTCATCACCAGGGGGCCGCCGAACTTCAGCCCGAGGCCATAGAGCGTGACCGCGCCGGTGAGCACCGAGATGACCGAGAAGCTGAGCGCGAAGCTCGCGAATCCGCCCATGTCGCGGAGCAGCTGCTGCGCGTAGCCGAGGCGGGAGAGCTGCTCGGCATCGCGATCGCGCTGGGCGCCGTCGTCCATGGCCGCCTTGTACCGCGGAGCGCGGTAGAGTGGCTGCCATGAGCGCGCCCCAGGTGCCGGTGCAGATCGTCCCCGCGGGCGCGCGCCTCGACGCCGCCATGCGGCTGGCCGCGGGGGCGGCGCGGGGCAGCTCGCTGCCGTCGGCGCTCGGGTTCCTCTGCCAGCAGATCGCGGCGCTGCTCGAGTCGCCCATCGCCTCGGTCTACGTGCTGGAGGAGAAGGACGAGCTGGTGCTGCGCGGCAACTTCGGCTTTCCCGCGGAGGCGATCGGCGAGGTGCGGCTGCACGTCGGCCAGGGCATCACCGGCACCGCGGTCGAGACGATGCGGCCGGTGACGGTGAGCGACGCCGAGCGGGCCGACCACTTCGCCTATTTCCCCCAGCTCGCCGAGGAGCGCTACCCGGCCTTCCTCGCGGTGCCGCTGCTCGAAGGCGGCCGGCCGCGCGGGGCGCTCGTGCTCCAGCGCGCCGAAGGGCCCTTCTCCGACGCCGACCTGCTGCTCGCGGTGGCCGCCACCGCGCCCATCACCGCGCTCATCGCCTCGCAGCACCCGAAGGGCGCGAGCCTGGTGCTGCGCGGCACGGGCAACGGCAGGGGCCGCGCCTTGGGCCAGGTCTACCTGCTCTCGCGCGCGCTGCCCCGGCGCGCCGACGGCAAGCGCGCCACCGAGGAGGGTGAGGCCCGCGCCCGGGAGCGCCGCGATCTCAAGTCCGCCTTCGCCGTCGAGCGGCAAGAGCTGCGGGCGCTGATCGAGCGCGCGCGCGCCTCGCTCGGCCAGCAGCCGCGCTGCCTGGACGACGTCTCTACCGTCATCGAGGACGCGCGCACCGAAGAGCGGGCGCTGGAGCTGGTCGATGCGGGCCAGACCGCGGCCCTGGCGCTCGAGCGCGTCGCGGGCGATGCGGCCAAGGCGCTGGCTCTGGCGGGCGCGAGCTCGCTGCGCGCGGTCGATGTCGAGGCGTTCCTCGGCGCGGTGGCCCACCGGCTGGCCGGGCAGGAGGTGGCGCGCATCCGCCGCGGCGAGGTGCTGGTCGGCGTCCATGTGCCCGGCCCCTCGGCGCTGCGGGCCTGGACCGCGGGCGCGACGGGCGCGGTGTGCACCGGCGAGGCCGGCGAGTCGAACGGCGTCGCCGTGCTGACGGCGCTCGGGCTGCCGGTGGTCGCGGGCCTGCGCTCCGTCTTCGAGTGGGTGGGAAATGCAACTCGAGTTGCTTTAGACGGCGACGCCGGCGAGCTGCACGTCAATCCGAGCGCGGCCCAGGCGGCGGCGTGGCGGCAGAAGGACGGCTGAGCCGCTTCGCGCGCCGCACCGCCCTCCTCAACCTGGCGGGCGACGCCGAGCCGATGAAGCTCTTCACCTTGGCGCCCGCCGCGTCGAAGACGAAGGTCGCCGGCAGCGAGCCCGTCCAGCGCGGCTCGCGCATCACCTTGGCGACCGGATCCGGCGAGGGTGCATCGAGCAGCACTGCCGGCAACCCCGCGAGGCCCGACTGCTCCAGCATCTCTTGCGCGGCGGCCAGGTCCTTGGGCGCGTCGATGCTCACCAGCAAGACCGAGGTGCCCTCGCCCGGCAGCGCGTTCAGGGTCTTCCGTAGGGAAGGAAACTCCTCGCGGCAGGCGCCGCACCAGCTGGCCCAGAAGTGGACCACCAGCGGCCGCCCGTGCGCGGCCTCCGCCACGACCTTGTCGAGCTCGGCGACGGGCTTCACGGCCAGGGGCTGGGCGGCCACCGCGAGCGCCGTCAATGCACATCGAAGTATGGACATACGTCAATCCAGCTCGATGAGCTCGAAGCGATCGCGCGCCTCTCCCTCGTCCTTCTTCTTGCCCGGGCAGGGGCGGAACGAGGCCCGCCCATCTCCGCAAGCGGCGCAGATCCCCGCGGGCCCGTAGTCGTGCTCGCCCGCCTCCACCGGCCGCCGCAGCTCGAGCTGCGGGGCCCGGGTGATGAGCTTGTCGAGCGCCACGAAGAGCGCGTCCTCGGCGGCGCTCAGCGCGGGCTCGCGCGGGTCTGCCTGGGTTGGCGCCAGCGGGCGCCCTTTCTCGACGAAGAACAGGTCGACCAGCGCGGCCGGCCGCTTCTGGCGCAAGAGGAGCCCGGTCCTCGCCTGGCCCTGGTCGCGCAGCATCCGGTGCGCCACCTCGTCGGTGGCGCCGAGGCGGTGCAGCAAGGCCTGGCCGTCGCGCTCGCGCTCGGCCTGCGGCCACTCGGCCGCCAGGATGAAGTCCAGCCGATCGCCGAACCGCTCGGCCAGCGGTGCCCAGGGCCGCAGGCTGATCTCCGAGGTGTACTGGTCGGAGAGGACGGCGAGGATGGCCGGCCGCTCGCGCAGCGCGAGGCCGACGATGTCGTGCAGCGCCCGCCTGCCCTTGCGCGCGGAGAACCAGGAGATGACCGTCAGCACGCCCACAAGATAGCGCAGCGGCGCGCGGGCCGCCGGTTGCGGTACTTTGTTCGCTTGCGCATCGCCATCCTCAGCCGGCGGCCGTCCATCTACACCACGCGCCGGCTGGTGCAGGCCGGGCGGCTGCGCGGGGCGCGGGTGCGCGTGCTCGACCCGCTCAGCGTCGAGATGCAGCTGGCGGGCAGCGAGCCGCAGGCGTTCTACCAGCGGCGGCCGCTCAAGGGGCTCGACGTCGTCATCCCGCGCATCGCGCCGTCGATCCAGCCCTACGGCCTCGCGGTCGTGAACCACTTCTCGATGATGGGCGTGCCGACGCTGAACGACGCGGGCGCCATCGCCACCTCGCGCAACAAGATGCGCGCGCTGCAGCTCCTGGCGCGGAGCGGCGTGCCGGTCCCCGAGACGGTGATGGCCGCGAGCGCGCGCGACCTGAAGGAGATGGTGGCGCTGGTCGGCGGCGTGCCCGTGCTGGTGAAGCTCCTGACGCCGAGCGAGCGGCCGGGCGTGATGGTCTGCGAGAGCCTGCAGTCGCTCGAGGCCGCGCTCGAGGCGGTGCTCTCGATGGGCCACAACCTCCTGGTGCAGCGCTACGCCCGCAAGAAGCAGGAGCGCGATCTGCGGGCGCTGGTCGTCGGCGACCGCGTGGTGGCCTGGGTGGCGCGCAGGCCGAGGCCTGGCCGCTTCTTCCTCACGCTCGCCCACGGTGCGGAGCTCAAAGCGGTGCGCGTCCCCCAGGGGCTTCACGCACTGGCGGTGAAGGCGGCGCGGGTGGTGGGCCTCGACGTCGCGGCGGTGGACCTGATCGACGCGGGCAGCGGCCCGCTGGTCTTCGACGTCTTCTCCAGCCCCGGCCTCAAGGAGCTCGAGCGCGCGACCGGCAAGGACCTGGCGCTCCCCATCGTCGCCCGCGCCGAGGAGCTGGTGGTCGCGCGCGGCCAGGAGCTGCGAGAAGCGGCCTCGGAAGCTCCGCGAAAGCGCCGCCGCGCTTGACAAGCCGCCGGCGCCCACGCATGAACCACGCCCTTCTGGGAGGTCCGCCGTGCGTCTCGCCCTCGCCTCGTTGGCCGCAATGCTGGCCCTCGCCTGCAGCAGCAAGCCCGCCAGCGCGGATGACAAGGGGTCGCTCGGCTACCAGATCGAGGCCACGCAAGGCCCCGTGAAGGTGAAGAAGGGCGCGGCCGCCTCCGTCAAGGTCGCCATCAAGCCGCAGGAGGGGGCCCACGTCGACCCGCGCGCGCCGCTCGCGCTCGGGGTGAAGGCGGGCGGCAACGTGGCGCTCTCCAAGGCCGCGCTGACCCACGCCGACGGCAAGGAGCTGCCCACCCGCGCGCTCGAGTTCGAGGTGCCTTTCACCGCCCAGGCCGCCGGCGCCGAGGAGATCAAGGTCCACGCCGATTTCTACCTGTGCACCGCGAAGATCTGCGAGCACCAACTGGCCGACGTCGCGGTCGCAGTCCTGGTCGAGTGAGCCGCTTTCTCTACGGCATCAATCCGGTGCTCGAGGCGCTCCGGGCCCACCCGGCCGACGTCGTTCGCGTGCTGGTCGAGCGCGGCAAAGGCGGGCGCCTGTCCTCGGGCGGTGAGCGTGTCGTGCAGGCCGCCTCCGAGCACCGCCTCGAGATCGTCGAGGTGCCGGCGCAGGAATTGGCGCGCCGCTCGGCCGGCGGCGTGCACCAAGGCGTCGGCGCCGAGGTGCGCGAGTTCAGCTACGTCGAGGCCGAGGACCTGCTCGACATCGCGGCCGCCCGTGAGCAGCCCGCCTTCTTCCTCGCGCTCGACGGGGTCACCGATCCCCAGAACCTCGGTGCGCTGGTGCGCAGCGCCCACGCGCTCGGCGCCCACGGGGTCGCGTTGCCCCGCGATCGCGCGGCGGGCATCACGCCGGCCGTCGCCAAGGCCGCCGCCGGTGCGCTCGAGCACTGCAAGATCGCCCAGGTGACCAACCTCTCGCGCAGCCTCGAGCTGTGGAAGGAGGCCGGGGTCTGGACCGTGGCCCTGGCCGCCGACGGCGATCGCGAGCTCTCGCAGATCGACCTCACCTCGCCCATCGCGCTCGTCCTCGGCAGCGAGGGCAAGGGAGTGCGCCAGCTCGTGCGCAAGACCTGCGACCACGTGGCGCGCATCCCCATGGGCGGAAGCGTCGGCTCGCTCAACGTCGCCGCCGCCGGGGCCATCAGCCTATATGAGGTGGCCCGCCAACGATCGACGCGGCGGGCCCGTCAAGACGCAGCAGGCCAGCGTCCGCTTGACACTTGACACGACTTCCTCTAGAACCTCCCGACCCTGCGGCCAGGGGTGTCTGGTCGCGCTAACAAACGGAGCAAAATCAAGAACTTAGGGGTCGGCGGATCGGTCGAGCTGGTGTAGCTCAGCTGGCAGAGCAGCGGTTTTGTAAACCGCAGGTCGCGGGTTCGAGCCCCGCCGCCAGCCCCAACGGTCCGGCAATGACGGACGGAGATTGCGGAGGGGTGCCCGAGCGGCCAAAGGGAGCAGACTGTAAATCTGCCGGCTAACGCCTTCGAAGGTTCGAATCCTTCCCCCTCCATTCGAGACGCGGTGCGGGAATAGCTCAGCTGGTAGAGCGTCAGCCTTCCAAGCTGAATGTCACGGGTTCGAATCCCGTTTCCCGCTCCAACGAAGTTGCTGCACGAAGCGCAGGTTGCGGTGAACGAAGCGCAGTGAAAACGAAGCGAGGGCCCACCTAGCTCAGTTGGTAGAGCACGTCCTTGGTAAGGACGAGGTCACCAGTTCAATCCTGGTGGTGGGCTCCAATTTTGAAGTCGGAAACTGGAGAGGCAGGCAGATGAACCGGACCATCATTTCGCTCGAGTGCCCCGTGTGCCACGAGCGCAACTACACGACCACGAAGAACAAGCGGACGATGACCGACAAGCTCGTCCTGCCGAAGTTCTGCCCCCGGTGCCGCAAGCACACGGATCACAAGGAGACGAAGTAACTCCACTGCTTGGGTTTCGGGATCGTCTAGGCCAGTAGCTCCAATGGTAGAGCGGCGGTCTCCAAAACCGCATGTTGGGGGTTCGAGTCCCTCCTGGCCTGCCAACTCCTCAGCCGGCAGCCGGTGGCAGTCGCCGCCCGGTTGTCGGCTAGTCGCTTGAGGTCGCACCACGATGACGAATCAACGGATGGTCCAGATCGGCTACGTGGTGCTGGCGGTGCTCGCCGGCATCTTCCTCGAGCATTTGCTGCTCGCAGGCTTCGGCCTGTTCAGCCTCACCCAGCCGCTGACGACGCCGCGGTTCGGCAGCGACTCGTGGACGTACTCGAGCATCCTCGGGCTCGCCATCGCGTTCGCCGTCGCGGCGTACCTGTACACGCGGCCCGACACGTATGCCGTCTCCAACGAGATCGCCGCCGAGCTGCGCAAGGTGTCATGGCCGGGCCTCGCCGAGACCCGCACCGCGACCATTGCGGTCATCGTCGCGAGCCTCGTCGCCGCCGTGCTGCTCGGTCTTTTCGATGTCTGCTGGCAGTTCCTGACGGACAAGATCCAGAACCCGAGCCTGTGATGACCACGGCCGGAGAAAGCGCGATGAGCAGCCCCAACAAGAAGTGGTACGTCGTCCACACGTACTCGGGGTTCGAGAACAAGGCGAAGAAGTCGCTCGAGGAGCGCGTCAAGCAGGAAGGCTTGCAAGAGCTCTTCGGCGACATCCTCATCCCGATGGAGAACGTCGTCGAGATGGTCAAGGGCGAGAAGCGCGCCTCCAAGCGCAAGTTCTTCCCCGGCTACATCCTGGTTCAGATGGTCGAGATCAAGGACGGCGAGCCGAACTCGATGCGCGCCATGCACGTGGTCAAGAACACGCCCAAGATCACCGGCTTCGTCGGCGGCGACGCGCGGAACCCTCCCGCCGTCAGCGAGCGCGAGATCGCGCGCTTGACCACCCAGCTCTCGGAGGGCGCGCTCAAGCCCAAGCCCAAGGTCGAGTTCGAGGAGGGCGACAACGTCCGCGTCGTCGACGGACCGTTCTCGAACTTCAACGGCACCGTCGAGGAAGTGAACCCCGACAAGGGCCGCGTCCGGGTGCTGGTGTCGATCTTCGGTCGCGCCACGCCGGTCGAGCTCGACTTCATGCAGGTCGAGAAGACCTAAGGCTCAGTTCTAGACTCATTGCGTCGTAGCGCAGTTGACATCCCCAACGAAGTGTGGGAGGTCGCGGGCCCCAAACCCCGACCGCGAACCACGAAAGGAAGCGTAGAGCCATGGCAAAGAAGGTCACCGGAATGGTGAAGCTGCAGCTCCCGGCCGGAAAGGCGAACCCCTCGCCGCCAGTCGGCCCGGCGCTCGGCCAGCACGGCGTCAACATCATGGGCTTCTGCAAGGAGTTCAACGCCGCCACGCAGGCCCAGGCGAAGGAAGGCCTGATCGTCCCCGTCCTCATCACCATCTACTCGGACCGGTCGTTCACCTTCATCGTCAAGACGCCTCCCGCCGCCATCCTCATCAAGAAGGCGCTCGGGCTGCACACCGAGAAGAAGAAGGGCTCGGGCGCGCACAAGCCGGGCAAGGAGAAGGTCGGCACGCTGACCAAGAAGCAGGTCGAGCAGATCGCCAAGCTCAAGATGAGCGACATGACGGCGGGCACGCTCGAGGCGGCCATGAACTCGATCACGGGCACTGCCCGCTCGATGGGCGTCGACGTCAGCGGTTAAGCGACTTTTGAACCCTTTCGCGGCGTCGGGCTTCTTAGGAAGCCCCCAGGCGTCGCCTTCCTTTTCGGAGTTGCAAATGGCTCACGTGGCAAAGAAGTACAAGGCGGCCCTCGGGGAGTACGACCGCGAGAAGCGGTACACGGTGGAAGAGGCCTGTGCGCTCGTCGGCAAGACGGGCAAGAAGAAGTTCGACGAGACCATCGACGTCGCCATCAAGCTCGGCGTCGATCCCAAGCACGCCGACCAGATGGTCCGCGGCGCAGTCGTGCTCCCGCACGGCCTGGGCAAGGCGGTCCGCGTGGCCGTGTTCGCCAAGGGCGACAAGGCGCGCGAGGCCACCGAGGCCGGCGCCGAAGTGGTGGGCGCCGAAGACCTCGCCGCCAAGGTGCAGGAAGGCTTCATGGACTTCGACGTGGCCATCGCCAGCCCGGACATGATGGGCGTGGTCGGTCGCCTCGGTAAGGTCCTCGGACCCCGCGGCCTGATGCCGAACCCGAAGGTCGGCACCGTCACCGCCGACGTGGGTCGCGCCGTCCGCGAGGCCAAGGCCGGCAAGGTCGAGTTCCGCGTCGAGAAGGCCGGCATCGTCCACGTGCCGATCGGCAAGGCCTCGTTCACGCCCGAGAAGGTCCGCGACAACCTGAACGCCATGCTCGAGACGATCATGAAGGCCAAGCCGCCCGCAGCCAAGGGCGTCTACCTCCGCGGCGTCTCCATCAGCACGACCATGGGCCCGGGGATCAAGCTCGACCCGAGCGCCATCATCGCGCTGCACAAGTAGGCCGGTTCTTCTGTTCAGCCGGAGAGCCGGCAGCCGGAAGCCTTTTCAAAGTACCTGGTCCAAGACAGCAGGCGAGGCGCGAGCCTCTTAAACTTCAAGCCTGCCGAGACTTGCTTGGCCAGTGGGTTCATCGGGCGCTGCCTGGTCGAACCTGATCACGCGCCGGAAGGAGGTGAGACCATGCAGCGCACCGAGAAGCAGGACATGATTAGCTCGTTGCACGCCAAGATGGAGAAGGCTTCCATCGCTGTCGCGCTCGAGTACAAGAACATTGACGCCGAGGCCACTGTGGCGCTTCGCAAGAAGCTCCGCGACGCAAACGTGGACTACAAGGTCGTCAAGAACACACTGGCCAAGCTCGCAGCGAAGGGCACGAGCCTGGAGGCACTCTCGATCAAACTCGAGGGACCTTCGGCGATCGTGATGGGCTACGACGACGTCGTCGCGCCCGCGAAGCTGCTTCAAGAGATTTTGAAGCAGCAGGGCGAGAAGCTGGTGGTGAAGTCCGCGGTCGTCCAGGGCAACCTGGTTGACGCAGCGGGCTTGAAGGCGCTCGCGAGCTTGCCCGGCAAGGATGAACTGAGGGGCATGATCGTGGGGATGATCGCCGCGCCGGCGAGCAAGCTCGTGAGGTTGCTCAACACCCCAGGAAGCCAGCTCGCACGCGTGCTGGGCGAGAAGTCGAGGCAGGCCGAGAAGGCCGCGTAGTCGCAGTGCTCTTCAAACCCTTTCGCCCTGCGGGGCGTCTTACGTTAGGAAAAAACCGATGTCTGACTTGAACGCGATTGCAGATCAGCTCTCCACCCTCACCGTCCTCCAGGCGGCCGAGCTCGTGAAGATGCTGGAGACCAAGTGGGGCGTCTCGGCGGCTGCGCCGGTTGCCATGGCGGCCCCGGCCGCTGCTGGCGCCGCTCCCGCCAAGGCCGAGGAGAAGACGGAGTTCGCGCTCCACCTCACCGCGGCCGGCGAGAAGAAGATCAACGTCATCAAGGAGGTCCGGACGATTACGGGCCTCGGCCTGAAGGAGGCCAAGGACCTCGTCGAAGGCGCCCCCAAGCTGGTCAAGGAGGGCCTCTCGAAGGAGGACTCGAACAAGTTCGCCGAGATGCTGAAGGCGGCGGGCGCGACGGTCGAGATCAAGTAGGTCTCGCATCGCTGCACAGCAATGCGCCGGTTTCGGCGGGGTTCGCAGGTGCCCCGCCGAAGCCGGAGTCGTCGCTTCGGGAGTCAGGTCGGTAGCGCAGTTGGGGTAGTCCAGAACGAGGAGCAATCGCTCACATGGCGGCCACGATTCAGAACAATTTCCGGACGCGCAAGAACTTCGCAAAGATTCCGAAGATTATTGAAATCCCCAATCTGATCGACATCCAGAAGCACAGCTACATGAAGTTCCTGCAGGCCGACGTCCCGGCCGAGCAGCGCGACGACGTGGGCTTGCAGGGCGTCTTCAAGTCCGTGTTTCCGATCAAGGACTTCAACGAGACCTCCTCGCTCGAGTTCGTCAGCTACCACCTCGAGAAGCCCAAGTACGACGTGGACGAGTGCCACCAGCGCGGCATGACGTTCTCGGCGCCCATCAAGGTCGTCGTCCGCCTCGTCGTCTGGGACAAGGACGAAGAGACCGGCGCGCAGTCGATCCGCGACGTCAAAGAGCAGGAGGTCTACTTCGGCGAGATCCCGCTCATGACCGAGAACGGGACCTTCATCATCAACGGCACCGAGCGCGTGGTCGTCTCGCAGCTCCACCGTTCGCCGGGCGCGTTCTTCGACCACGACAAGGGCAAGAGCCACTCGTCGGGCAAGCTGCTCTACAACGCGCGCATCATCCCGTACCGCGGCTCGTGGATCGACTTCGAGTTCGACCACAAGGACATCCTCTACGTGCGCATCGATCGCCGCCGCAAGCTGCCGGCGACGGTGCTCTTGCGCGCCCTCGGCGCGGTCCCTGACACGGCCAAGAAGGCCCCGATCGAGTTCAAGGGCACGCCGGAAGAGCTGCTCAACTACTTCTACGCCACCGAGCAGATCTTCATCGGCGACAAGAAGTACGAGAAGTCCGTCGAGCTCGACCTGCTCCCCGGCCAGCGCGCCACGCGCGACATCAAGAACGCCAAGACCGGCGAAGTGATCGTCAAGAAGAACCGCAAGTTCACCCGCGGCGCCATCAAGAAGCTCGAGGCCGCGAAGATCAAGACGCTGCCCATCGACCTCGAAGAGCTGGTCACCAAGGTCTGCGCGCGCGACGTGGTCGACGAGAACACGGGCGAGGTGCTGCTCGAGTGCAACCAGGACGTGACGGAGGAGGCGCTCGACTCGCTTCGCGAGCGCGGCATCACCGAATTCCCCGTCCTGTTTATCGACAACCTGAACGTCGGCCCGTTCCTTCGCGACACGCTCAACGCCGACAAGATCTCCTCGCCCGAAGAGGCGATCATGGAGATCTACCGCCGCCTGCGCCCGGGTGACCCGCCCACGCTGGAGACGGCGACCAACCTCTTCATCAACTTGTTCTTCAACCCCGAGCGCTACGACTTATCGAAAGTCGGCCGCCTGAAGTTGAACTACAAATTTGGAATCGACGAGCCGCTCGACCAGCCCGTGGTCTGCAAGAAGGACATCCTCGAGGTCGTCCGCTACCTCATCGATCTGAAGAACGGCAAAGGCCAGATCGACGACATCGACCACCTCGGCAACCGCCGCGTCCGCGCAGTCGGCGAATTGCTCGAGAACCAGTACCGCATCGGCCTCGTCCGCATGGAGCGCGCGATCAAGGAGCGCATGTCGCTCCAGGAGATCGAGACGCTGATGCCGCACGACCTGATCAACGCCAAGCCCGTCACGGCGGTGATCAAGGAGTTCTTCGGCTCGAGCCAGCTCTCGCAGTTCATGGACCAGACCAACCCGCTCAGCGAAGTCACGCACAAGCGCCGCTTGTCGGCCCTTGGACCGGGCGGTCTCACGCGCGAGCGCGCCGGCTTCGAAGTGCGCGACGTGCACCCGACGCACTACGGCCGCATCTGCCCCATCGAGACGCCTGAAGGTCCGAACATCGGCCTCATCGCCTCGCTCTCGACCTACGCGCGCGTCAACGAGTACGGCTTCGTCGAGACCCCGTACCGCCACGTGGTCGACGGCAAGGTCACCGAGGAAGTGAAGTTCTACTCGGCGCTCGAAGAGGAGAAGCACGTCATCGCGCAAGCGAATGCCGTCTTCGACAAGAAGGGCAACTTCCAGACGGCGCTGGTCTCGTGCCGCAAGGCGGGCGAGTTCCCGCAGAGCCGCCCTGAAGACATCACGCTGATGGACGTGTCGCCGAACCAGCTCGTCTCGGTGGCCGCGTCGCTCATCCCGTTCCTCGAGAACGACGACGCCAACCGCGCGCTGATGGGCTCGAACATGCAGCGCCAGGCGGTGCCGCTCCTCCGCACCCAGGCGCCGCTGGTCGGCACCGGCATCGAGGCCATCGTGGCCCGCGACTCCGGCGTCTGCACCGTGGCCCGCCGCGACGGCATCGTCGACCAGGTGGACGCGGCCCGCATCGTCGTCCGCGCCGAGGGCAAGGGCGAGTCGGCCGACGTGGCCAGCGAGGTCGACATCTACAACCTCGTCAAGTACCAGCGCTCGAACCAGAACACCTGCATCAACCAGAAGCCCATCGTGAAGGCCGGCGATCGCGTCCGCAAGAACGACGTCATCGCCGACGGCCCCGCGACCGAGACGGGCGAATTGGCGCTCGGCCAGAACGTGGTCGTCGCGTTCATGCCGTGGCAGGGCTACAACTTCGAGGACTCGATCCTCATCAGCGAGCGCATCACCAAGGAAGACGTCTTCACCTCGATCCACATCGAGGAGTTCGAGTGCATCGCGCGCGACACCAAGCTCGGCAAGGAAGAGATCACGCGCGACATCCCGAACGTCGGTGAAGAGGCGCTCAAGGACCTCGACGACAGCGGCATCATCCGCATCGGCGCCGAAGTGGTGCCGAGCAGCATCCTGGTCGGCAAGATCACGCCCAAGGGCGAGACCCAGCTGTCGCCGGAAGAGAAGCTCCTGAGGGCGATCTTCGGCGAGAAGGCCGGCGACGTGCGCGACAGCTCGCTGCGCGTTCCCCCGGGCGTGACGGGCACCGTCATCAACGCCAAGGTGTTCTCGCGCAAGGGCGTGGACAAGGACGAGCGCGCCAAGGACATCGAGAACCAGGAAGAGGCCAAGCTCCTCAAGGATCAGAACGACGAGATCAAGATCCTCAAGGACTCGGCGTACAAGCGCATCAAGAAGCTGCTGGTCGGCAAGGAGACCACGGCCAAGCTGGTCGATGACAAGGCCAAGGTGCTGCTCAACAAGGGGCAGGAGATCACCGAGGCCTCGCTCGACGAGATCGCCGAGAAGTACTGGCCCGAGATCGCCGTCGGCGGCGCCGAAGAGCGCGTCTCCAAGATCCTGGAGAACTTCAACGAGCAGAAGGAGCTCGTGAAGCTGGTGTTCGGCGAGAAGATCAGCCGCCTGAAGAAGGGCGACGAGCTGCCGCCCGGCGTCATCAAGATGGTCAAGGTCTACGTCGCCATCAAGCGCAAGCTGTCGGTCGGCGACAAGATGGCCGGCCGCCACGGCAACAAGGGCGTGGTCTCGCGCGTGCTGTCCGAAGAGGACATGCCGTTCCTCGAGAACGGCCGCCCCGTTGACCTCGTGCTGAACCCGCTCGGCGTGCCGAGCCGCATGAACATCGGGCAGATCCTCGAGACGCACCTCGGCTGGGCGGCGCGCGGGCTCGGCGACCAGATCCAGCACATGCTCGACACCAAGTACTCGCCCGACAACGTGCGCAAGGAGCTGAAGAAGATCTACGACTCGAAGGAGATGGGTGAGCTCCTCGACGGCCTGCCCGACAAGGAAGTGATGAAGCTCGCGGGCCGGCTCACCAAGGGCGTGCACTTCGCGTCCCCGGTGTTCGACGGCGCGCGCGAGATCGAGATCCTCGACAAGCTCGAGCAGGCCGAGCTGCCGCGCACGGGCCAGATGATCCTGTTTGACGGCCGCACCGGCGAGGCCTTCGACCAGGACGTCACCGTCGGCATCATGTACATGCTCAAGCTCCACCACCTGGTTGACGAGAAGATCCACGCGCGGTCCATCGGACCGTACTCGCTCGTCACCCAGCAGCCCCTCGGCGGCAAGGCGCAGTTCGGCGGCCAGCGCCTGGGCGAGATGGAAGTCTGGGCGATGGAGGCCTACGGCGCGGCCTACTCGCTGCAGGAGTTCCTCACCGTGAAGTCCGACGACGTCGTCGGCCGCACCAGGATGTACGAGGCCATCGTCAAGGGCGAGAACACGCTCGAGTCGGGCCTGCCCGAGAGCTTCAACGTCCTCATCAAGGAGCTGCAGAGCCTGGGGCTCGACGTGGAGCTGATGGAGAAGGCGCCGGACCCGAACGCTGTGATCGAGGCCCCCAAGAAGACGGGGACCGCCTGATGGCTATCGGCTCTTCGTGCTCCGCCCGTTTCGTTAACGAATTTTGGAGGCTCTCGTGAAGGACATTTTCAATTTTTTTGAGAAGCCCAAGGATCCGCTGTCGTTCAACGCGATCCGCATCAGCCTGGCGTCGCCGGAGAAGATCCGGCAGTGGTCGCATGGTGAGGTGAAGAAGCCGGAGACGATCAACTACCGCACCTTCAAGCCCGAGCGCGACGGCCTGTTCTGCGCCAAGATCTTCGGGCCGGTGAAGGACTACGAGTGCAACTGCGGCAAGTACAAGCGCATGAAGCACCGCGGCGTCGTCTGCGAGAAGTGCGGCGTCGAGGTCATCCAGAGCAAGGTGCGCCGTGAGCGGCTGGGCCACATCAACCTGGCCACGCCGGTCGCGCACATCTGGTTCTTGAAGTCCCTCCCGTCGCGCATCGGCAACCTGCTCGACATCACGCTCAAGGACCTCGAGAAGGTCCTGTACTGCGAAGCGTACGTCGTCATCGACGCCAAGGAGACGCCGCTCACGCGCGGCGAATTGCTCACCGAGGACCGCTACCACAAGGCCCTCGAGGAGCTCGGTGAGGACTCGTTCAGCGCCGGCATGGGCGGCGAGGCCGTGCGCGAATTGCTTCGCGCCATCGACATCCCCACGCTCAGCGATCAGCTGCGCAAGGAGATGAAGGAAGCGACCAGCGACGCCAAGCGGAAGAAGCTGGCCAAGCGCCTCAAGGTGGTGGACGCGTTCCGCGAGAGCGGCAACAAGCCCGACTGGATGATGCTCGATGTCATCCCGGTGATCCCGCCGGATCTCCGTCCGCTCGTTCCGCTGGATGGCGGCCGCTTCGCGACCTCCGACCTGAACGACCTTTACCGGCGCGTGATCAACCGCAACAACCGCCTCAAGCGCCTGCAAGAGCTGAACGCGCCGGACATCATCATCCGGAACGAGAAGCGCATGCTGCAGGAGGCCGTCGACGCGCTCTTCGACAACGGCCGCCGCGGCAAGACCATCACGGGCCCCAACAAGCGGCCGCTGAAGTCGCTCAGCGACATGCTCAAGGGCAAGCAGGGCCGGTTCCGCCAGAACCTGCTCGGCAAGCGCGTTGACTACTCGGGCCGCTCGGTCATCGTCGTCGGCCCCGAGCTGAAGCTGCACCAGTGCGGCCTGCCCAAGATCATGGCGCTCGAGCTCTTCAAGCCGTTCATCTACAACAAGCTCGAAGAGCGCGGCCACGTCACCACCATCAAGTCGGCGAAGAAGATGGTCGAGAAGGAGCGCCCCGAGGTCTGGGACATCCTCGAAGAGGTGATCCGCGAGCACCCGGTGCTCCTGAACCGCGCGCCGACGCTCCACCGCCTCGGCATCCAGGCCTTCGAGCCGGTGCTGATCGAAGGCAAGGCCATCCAGCTCCACCCGCTCGTCTGCTCGGCCTTCAACGCCGACTTCGACGGAGACCAGATGGCGGTGCACGTGCCGCTCTCGGTCGAGGCGCAGATGGAAGCGCGCGTGCTCATGATGAGCACCAACAACATCCTCTCGCCCGCGCACGGCAAGCCGATCATCGTGCCGACGCAGGACATCGTCCTCGGGCTCTACTACCTGACCCGCGAGCGCGCGCTGGCGCACGGCGAAGGGCGCACGTTCTCGTCTCCGGCCGAGGTGCGCGCCGCGTACGACCACGGCGAAGTTGATCTCCAAGCGAAGATCATCTGCCGCATGGATCAGTTCGACGTCGAGGGCGAGCCTGCTGGCCGCGCGCGCGTCGAGACCACCGTGGGCCGCGTCATCCTCGCGGACATCCTGCCGCGGAAGATCCAGTTCAGCGCCATCAACAAGGTGATGGACAAGAAGACGCTCGGTAACCTGATCGACATTTGTTATCGAACGAGCGGCGAGAAGGAGACCGTGATCCTGGCGGATCGGTTGCGGTCGCTCGGCTACGGCTTCGCCACCAAGGCCGGCATCTCCATCTCCATCAAGGACATGGTGATCCCGCAGAAGAAGACCGAGATGCTGGCGGGCGCGCAGAAGGAAGTGGCCGAGATCGAGAACCAGTACCTCGAGGGCCTCATCACCGACGGCGAGCGCTACAACAAGGTCATCGACATCTGGGCGCAGGTCACCGAGCAGGTGGCCGGCGAGATGATGGGCGAGATCGGCACCGAGACGGTGCACGGCCACAAGGACGGCAAGAACATCGACAAGAAGCAGCCGTCGTTCAACCCGATCTTCATCATGGCCGACTCGGGCGCCCGAGGAAGCGCGCAGCAGATTCGCCAGCTGGCCGGCATGCGAGGCCTGATGGCGAAGCCGAGCGGTGAAATCATCGAAACGCCGATCACGGCAAACTTCCGTGAAGGCCTCACCGTGCTCCAGTACTTCATCTCCACGCACGGCGCGCGCAAGGGCCTCGCGGACACGGCGCTCAAGACGGCGAACTCTGGCTACCTCACGCGCCGTCTGGTCGACGTCGCGCAGGACGCCATCATCGCCGAGTACGACTGCGGCACCATGGACGGCATCTCGCTCGGCGCGCTGGTCGAAGGCGGCGAGATCATCGAGGCGATGAGCGAGCGCATCCTCGGCCGCGTCGCCCTCGACGACGTCGAGGATCCGTTCACCCACGACGTGCTGGTCAAGGCCAACGAGGAGATCGACGAGGCCAAGGTCAAGCTCATCGAGGAGGCGGGGCTCGAGAAGGTCCGCATCCGCTCGGTGCTCACCTGCCAGGCAAGGCGCGGCATCTGCGTCGAGTGCTACGGCCGTGACCTGGCGCGCGGGCGCAAGGTCAACATCGGCGAGGCGGTCGGCGTCATCGCCGCCCAGTCGATCGGCGAGCCCGGCACGCAGCTGACGATGCGGACCTTCCACATCGGCGGAACTGCGACCCGGCGCGCGGAAGCGTCCACCATCGAGAACCGGAATCCCGGCGTGGTGAAGTTCCAGGCGCTGAACACCGTCAAGCGCAAGGACGGCTCGCTCATCGTCATGAACAGGAACGGCGAGATCGTCATCTCCGACGAGAACGGTCGCGAGCGCGAGCGCTACTCGATCATCTACGGCGCCAAGGTGCTGGTGAAGGACGGGCAGAAGATCGACGCCGGCGTCACCATCGCCGAGTGGGACCCGTTCGTGAACCCGATCATCTCCGAGGTGTCCGGCACGGTGAAGTTCGGCGACATCATCGAAGGCGTCACCATGAACGAGCAGCTCGACGAGGTCACCGGCCTCTCGCGCAAGACGGTCATGGAGAGCCGCGACGCCGAGGCCAGGCCCGAGATCGCCATCTTCGACGAGAAGGGCAACGTGCGGACGCTCTCCAACGAGCAGCCCGCGCGGTACCTGTTGCCCGTCGGCGCCAACATCAGCGTCAACGAAGGCGACGTGGTCGAGCAGGGCGACGCCATCGCCCGCATGCCCCGCGAGACGACCAAGACCAAGGACATCACGGGCGGTCTGCCCCGCGTGGCCGAGCTCTTCGAGGCGCGCAAGCCCAAGGAGCACGCCGTCATCTCGGAGATCGAGGGCGTGGTCTCGTTCGGCAAGGACACCAAGGGCAAGCGCAAGGTGGTCGTCACGCCGGAGATCGACAGCAAGCTGCGCCCTGACCTCGCCAAGGAGTATTTGATCCCCAAGGGCAAGGCGATCAGCGTGCACGTCGGCGACCGCGTGCGCGCCGGCGACCCGCTCATGGACGGCGCCGCCAACCCGCACGACATCCTCAAGGTGCAGGGCGAGAAGGAGCTGGCGCGCTGGATGGTGGACGAAGTGCAGGAGGTCTACCGGCTCCAGGGCGTGCGCATCAACGACAAGCACATCGAGACCATCGTGCGGCAGATGCTGCGCCGCGTGCGCGTCTCGGAAGTGGGCGACACCAGCTTCCTGGTCGACGAGCAGGTCGAGAAGTTCGTCTTCGACGAGGAGAACACGCGCGTGCAGGCCGATGGCGGCAAGGCTGCGGTCGGTGAGCCGCTCTTGCTCGGCATCACCAAGGCGTCGCTCTCCACCGAGTCGTTCATCTCGGCCTCCTCATTCCAAGAGACGACGAAGGTGTTGACCGAAGCAGCCATCTGCGGGCGCGTGGACTACCTGCGCGGCCTCAAGGAGAACGTCATCATGGGCCGGCTCATCCCCGCCGGCACCGGCCTGACGGCGTACAAGCACCTCGACATCGAGGTGGAGACGCCGGTCGATGAGGTCGAGGCCGCCGAGGAGGCGCTCGCCCTGGCCAGCGGCGGCGAGTCGGAGATGCGCGAAGAGGCATAGCCGCCTCGAGCGATGCGAATTGCCGGGGGCGTCCAGAGCGATCTGGGCGCCCTCGGCGCTTCGGGGCTTTTGTCCCCGCCCTGCGAGGCCTTCCGCCCCCGGTGTGATCGACCTCACCGCTCGCGTGAGAGGGAAGCCGCAGCAGCCGCAAGCGGCGCGACTCTTGCTGAGTCGCTCGGCAGGAGGAACACCCCATGACCGCAGCCATTGCCTTGCTCGCGCTGACCCTCGCTGCACCTCTGCAGATCGCCCGAAGCCGCCAGGTCCTCGAGATCGACTCCGTCGAACAGGCCGACCTGCTTTCGTTCAAGGAGCTTCGGCTGGGCAAGCCCCAGCTGGGCGTGGGCAGCCCTTCTGCCCCGATCCAGCTGGTGATCACGAGGAAGAATGCCTCCCACGCCGATTGGAAGAGCTGGCGCAAGTCGGTCGTCGCCAAGAAGTCCGAGCAAAAGTCGCTCTCGCTCGTCACAATCAACGGAGACCAGACCGAGGGCGCGCGCGTGAACTATTTCCACTGCTTGCCGACCGACTACTCGGCGACGCCCAAGGTGGAGACGGTGTCGATCTCCTGCGAGACCAAGAAGGTGCCGAACGAGGGGCCGCGCAAGCCGTCCAAGTTGAAGTAAGGCCCTGTCCTCAGAGCGGCGCGACGCTATGGCGCGACCGGCGCCATGGCGCTAGGGTCCGGTGCGAACCTCCAAAGGAGCACCGTCATGGCTTTACATATCGGCGACGAAGCGCCCAACTTCACCGCGCAGACGACCGAGGGGCCGATCGACTTCCACAAGTGGATCGGCGACCAGTGGGCGATCCTCTTTTCGCACCCCAAAGACTTCACGCCGGTCTGCACCACCGAGCTTGGCTACATGGCGCGCATCAAGCCCGAGTTCGACAAGCGGGGCGTCAAGGTCATCGGCCTGAGCGTGGACTCGGTCGAGGATCACAACAGCTGGTCCAAGGACATCGCCGAGACGCAGGGCACGGCGCCGAACTATCCGATGATCGCGGACTCCGACTACAACGTCGCCAAGCTCTACGACATGCTGCCGGCTGCGGTCAGCGGCGACGCGAAGATCCGCACCGCGGCCGACAACCTCACCGTGCGCACGGTGTTCGTGGTCGGACCGGACAAGAAGATCAAGCTGATGCTCCACTACCCGATGACCACCGGCCGCAACTTCGACGAAGTGCTGCGCGTCATCGACTCGATGCAGCTGAGCGCCAAGCACAAGGTCGCGACGCCCGCCAACTGGAAGCAGGGCGAGGACGTGATCATCTCGGGCGCGGTCAAGGACGAAGAGGCCAGGCAGAAGTATCCGCAGGGCTGGAAGGCGCCAAAGCCCTATCTGCGCTACGTGCCTCAGCCCAAGTAGCTCAGCTCCGGCGGAAGAGATTGCCCCACTGGGCAAACTGCTCGTCGCGATCCTCGATGGTCTTGGCGATCACCAGCTCGAGCTCGCCGTTGTCGAAGAAGATGCCGAAGCAGTCGTCGCACTTGTCGGCGCGGACCAGCGCGTGCTGGTACTCGGTCATGCGGCCGCCGCAGCGCGGGCAGCGGAGCCGCTTGTCGGGCCCCTGCGTGAGCCGGAAGAGCGTGTGCGGCGTCGGCAGCGAGGGCGGCGGGGCAGGGCGATAGGCGGCCGCCAGCGCGGCTTGCAGCGCGGCCACCTCGTCGGCCAGTCGGTGCCACTCGGCGGTCGCAAGCTCTGCCCTGCGGGCGCGCTCCTCGCTCACGGCGCGCTCCTCGGCCAGCCGGTGCTCCAGATCTTCGAGTGCGATCGCCTGCACGGCTGCCACGCTTCCTCCTGCCAATTTGCGGCGGCGCGCACTCTGCCTTGAAGCTCCGCGCGCTGCAAAGCGCCCCCGGCGCTGCTGTTCCGGCTTGACACTGAAAGACCCGTGAAGATAATGGCGCCCCTTTTTCCGAGGGACACGCGCGCAGTGCGCGGCTTGCGACTCAGACAGTGCTTGAAAGGCCTGAATGCCGACGATCAGCCAGCTCATCCGGAAGGGCCGCACCAAGGTCGTCTACAAGGGCAAAGCGCCCGCGATGACCCGCTGCCCCCAGAAGCGCGGCGTGTGCACGCGCGTCTACACGACCACGCCGAAGAAGCCGAACTCCGCGCTGCGCAAGGTTGCGCGCGTGCGCCTCACCAACGGGATGGAAGTGACCAGCTACATCCCGGGCGTCGGCCACAACCTGCAGGAGCACTCGGTGGTCATGATCCGCGGAGGCCGCGTGAAGGACCTCCCGGGCGTGCGCTACCACATCATCCGCGGCACGCTCGACTCGGTCGGCGTGCAGGGCCGCAGGCAGAGCCGCTCCAAGTACGGCGCCAAGCGGCCCGCGTAGTTGTCTCGAGAAGGGGCCCACCCCTTCATTTTCCAGCCGGCGCTTGCCGCGTTGGGCCCCCTTCTGGCTCGCAAGAGCTACACGTGATTTGAATTTGGAGTCGTAAATGCCTCGTCGCCGTGAAGTAGCCAAGCGCAAGATCCTCCCCGATCCCAAGTTCCAGGATCGGCTCCTCGCGAAGTTCATGAACGACATGATGCGCAAGGGGAAGAAGTCCATCGCCGAGGGCGTCTGCTACAAGGCGCTCGACCTCGTGCAGCAGCGCACCAACGAGGAGCCGATCAAGACGTTCAAGAAGGCGCTCGACAACGTCAAGCCGGTGCTCGAGGTGAAGAGCCGGCGCGTCGGCGGCGCCACCTACCAGGTGCCGGTCGAGGTCCGCCAGGACCGCCGCGTCGCCCTGGCCATGCGCTGGATCATCGAGTACGCCAAGGACCGCGGCGAGAAGACCATGGACCAGAAGCTGGCGGGCGAACTGCTCGACGCCGCCAACAACCGCGGCAACGCGGTCAAGAAGCGCGAGGACACGCACAAGATGGCAGAGGCCAACAAGGCCTTCGCGCACTACCGTTGGTAGCTAGGACCACCATCGCAATCCTCGCTGTCGCTGTCGGCCTCGCTGCGCTTCTCGCGCGCGAGGCCGGCGCGTTTCTGGCTCCTGCCGCGCCGCGCATCGACGCGCGCTACGCGGCCGCGAGAGAGGCCCTGCGCGGCCAGGCCACCGTGGGCTTCATCACCGACCAGGACTTGAAGACCGACGCAGGCGCGCTGCGCTACCACGCGGCGGCCTACGCGCTCGCGCCGACCCTGTTCGGACCCGGGCAGACGCTGGTGCTCGTCGACGTCGCGCGGTCTTCTGCCATCGAGGAGCTGGCGTTCGCGAACCATCTGCGTGTCCTGCGCCGGCTCGGTCCGGATCTGGCGATCCTGCAGCCATGAGCGCCCTGGCCGCGCTGGCTGCGGTCGCGCTCGTCGCGGCCGGGCTTGGTCGCGCGGCGCTGCCCTCGTGTGCGCGCGCGCTGCAGCTCTGCGTCGGTCTCGTGCTCTCGCTCGGCGTCTGGTCGGCGAGCTATGGGGCGGTCTTGCTGGCGGCGGGCAGCACCTCGACTCTCGCTGTTGCCAAGGACGTCGCGCTGGCGCTCGCCGGCGCGGCGCTGATCTGGGGCGGCCGCTCTTCTCCAAAGCAGCCCGCGCGATCGACGGGAGGCGCGGACTTCCGCTGGTGGCTGCTCGCGCTCTCGGCGGCCGCGGCGGCGCTGGCGCTCGTGGCCGCGACCCGCGCCGCGCCCGACGGCGACTGGGACGCGACGCTCTTCTGGAATCTGCGCGCGCGCTTCTTCGTTCGCGATGCCGCGCCGCTCTCGCACGCGTTCGACGCCCGGCTGTATCACCTCGACTACCCGCTGCTCTTGCCCGGCCTGGTCGCGCAGCTCTGGACGCTCACGCGCGAGGCGAGCCTGGTCCCGACCGCCGTGGGCGCGCTCTTCGCCGCGCTCTGTGTCGCGGTGCTCGTGCTCACCTTGCGCGAGCTCCGAGGGGCCGCCTCCGCGGCGCTTGCCGGTTCGCTGCTCTGCGCGACGCCGCTCTTCGCGCTCACCGCGGCCGCCCAGTACGCCGACGTGCCGCTCGCCTGCCTGCAAGTGGCCGCGGTGGCGCTCTGCGCGCTGGGGCTCGAGAGGAAAGAAGCGGGCGCGTTCATCGGCGCTGGCCTCGCCGCCGGGCTCGCCGCGTGGACGAAGAACGAGGGCGCGCTGCACCTCGCCGCGCTCTTGGCCGCGCTCATGGCCGCCGGGAAGGGCAGGGCGCGCCGGCTGCTCCTCTTCGCGTCCGGCGCGCTCGGTCCGCTGCTGCTCGTGCTCGCTTTCAAGGCGGCCCCCTTCGTCCCAGCGGGCGATCTCTTCACCGGCGGCGTCGCGGCTTCCCTCGAGCGCGCGGGCGACTCCCAGCGCTGGCTCTTCGTGCTCGCCTCGCTGGCCCTGCGCTTCATCCGCGTCGGCGATTGGGGCCTCTCCTGGCCCCTGCTGCTGCTCGCCTTCGCCGCCGCCCGCGCGCGGGGACCTCTCTTGCCTGCGCCAGCGTTGGTGCTCGGCAGCGGTGCGCTCTTCGTCGCCGGCGCGCTCGCGGTCTACGCCAGCACCCCCCATCCAATCGGCTGGCATGTGGCGAGCTCGCTCGACCGATTGCTCCTGCAAGCGTGGCCTTCGCTGCTCCTCGGAGCCGCGCTCGCGCAGCCGGGAGACACCCTCTCCTCCGAGCGGGCGGCCGCCTCCGCGGCTGCTTTTTCCACAGGGGCTTGACGCACCAAGGCGGTTCGTGTAGACAACGCGGCCTCTTAAGTTTGGCTCTGAGAAGTCAGCTCTTTCTCAGGCAGTTCTTCATCCAGTCACCCGGCGCCGCAAGGCGCGCACTTTCTCGTCGAGGTTTTCCCCCGTGGCACGTACCTTCCCACTCGAGCGCTGCCGGAACATCGGCATCATGGCGCACATCGATGCGGGCAAGACCACGACCACCGAGCGGATCCTCTTCTACACGGGCGTCAGCTACAAGATCGGCGAGGTGCACGAAGGCACCGCCGTGATGGACTGGATGGAGCAGGAGCAGGAGCGCGGCATCACCATCACCGCCGCTGCCACCACCTGCTTCTGGCGCGACACCCAGGTCAACATCATCGACACGCCCGGCCACGTCGACTTCACCATCGAGGTGGAGCGGTCGCTCCGCGTGCTCGACGGCGCTTGCGCCGTGTTCGACGCTGTCAACGGCGTCGAGCCGCAGAGCGAGACCGTCTGGCGCCAGGCCGACAAGTACCACGTGCCGCGCATCTGCTTCGTCAACAAGATGGACCGCGTCGGCGCCGACTTCTTCATGTCGGTGCGCTCGCTCTACGACCGGCTCGCCGCCCACGCCGTCTGCATCCAGGTGCCGATGGGCGCCGAGGACAAGTTCGAGGGGCTTGTCGACCTCGTCGAGATGAAGGCGCTGCGCTTCGAGGGCGAGAAGGGCGAGAAGATCGTCGCTTCCGCCATCCCCGCCGCTTTCCAAGAGCTGGCCGAGGAGTACCGCGGCAAGCTGCTCGAGAGCGTCGCCGAGTACGACGACGAGTGCCTGCAGCAATACCTCGACGGCGCGGACCACGTCACCGTCGCTGCGCTCAAGCGCGCCATCCGCAAGGGCACCATCGCGATGAAGTGCTTCCCGGTGATCTGCGGGACGGCCTTCAAGAACAAGGGTGTCCAGAAGCTGCTCGACGCCGTGGTCGACTACCTGCCCTCGCCGGTCGACATCCCGCCGGTACACGGCAAGCTGAAGGATGGCCAGGACGCGATCCGCAAGACGTCGGACGACGCGCCGTTCGCCGGCCTCGCCTTCAAGATCATGGCCGACCCGTTCGTCGGCCAGCTCACGTTCGTGCGCTGCTACTCCGGGCAGCTGCACTCGGGCGGCTCGGTCTACAACTCGGTCAAAGAGAAGCGCGAGCGCATCGGTCGCCTGCTCCGCATGCACGCGAACAAGCGCGAAGAGATCGCCGAGATCCTCGCCGGCGACATCGGCGCCATCGTCGGCCTCAAGGGCGCGACCACGGGCGACACGCTGTGCGACGCGGACAAGCCCATCGTCCTCGAGCGGATGGAGTTTCCGCAGCCGGTCATCCACATCTCGGTCGAGCCGAAGACCACCGCCGATCAAGAGAAGATGATCACCGCGCTGCAGCGGCTGGCCATCGAAGACCCGTCGTTCCGCGTGCGGACCGACGACGAGACCGGCCAGACCATCATCAGCGGGATGGGCGAGCTCCACCTCGAGATCATCGTCGACCGCATGCGCCGCGAGTACAAGGTGCAGGCGAACGTCGGCAAGCCCCAGGTCGCCTACCGCGAGACCATCACCAAAGAGGTCGAGGCGGAGGGCAAGTACATCCGCCAGACGGGCGGGCGAGGCCAGTACGGCCACGTCAAGCTGCGGGTGCGGCCAAACCCGCCGGGCAAGGGCTTCACCTTCGTCAACGCGCTCGTCGGCGGCGTCATCCCGCGCGAGTACATCGCGCCCATCGAGCGCGGCATCGTCGAGGCCATGGAGGGCGGCGTCATCGCCGGCTACCCCATGGTCGACGTCGAGGCAGAGCTCTTCGACGGCAGCTACCACGACGTGGATTCGAACGAGATGGCCTTCAAGATCGCCGGCTCGATCGGCTTCAAGGAGGCAGCCAACAAGGCCGCCGCCACCTTGCTCGAGCCCATCATGGCGACCGAAGTCATCGTCCCGGAATCCTTCATGGGAAACGTGATCGGCGATTTATCTGCACGCCGCGGCAAGATTCTTGGTATGGAGCCGCGCCACGCAATGCAGGTGATCTCGGCGCACGTTCCCTTGGCGGAGATGTTCGGCTATAGCACCAGCCTCCGCAGCGCCACCGAGGGCCGCGCCGTCTACACCATGCAGTTCCATCACTACGCCGCGGTTCCGGCGCACATCAGCGATCAGCTCGTCGCCCGCAACCGGGGCATGTAGCAAGCAGCAGGTTCACCCCTTTTTCGCAACCGCAAGACAGCGAGGAGCACGACCATGGCCAAGGAGAAGTTCGAGCGCAAGAAGCCGCACGTCAACGTCGGGACCATCGGCCACGTCGACCACGGCAAGACGACGCTGACCGCCGCTCTCACCAAGGTCTCGTCAGACATGGGCTGGTCGAAGTTCGTCCCCTATGACGAGGTCGCCAAGGCCTCGGCATCGCAGGGCCGCCGCGACCCGACCAAGATCTTGACCATCGCGACCTCCCACGTCGAGTACGAGTCGTCCAAGCGCCACTACGCGCACGTGGACTGCCCCGGCCACGCCGACTACGTGAAGAACATGATCACGGGCGCGGCGCAGATGGACGGCGCCATCCTCGTCGTCTCCGCGGTCGACGGCCCCATGCCGCAGACCCGCGAGCACGTCCTCCTCGCGAGCCAGGTCAACGTCAAGCACATGGTGGTCTTCCTCAACAAGGTTGACCTCGTCGAAGACGCCGAGCTCCTTGATCTGGTCGAGATGGAGATCCGCGACCTGCTCAAGCAGTACAAGTTCCCCGGCGACAGCACGCCCATCGTCCGCGGCGCGGCCTACAAGGCGCTCACCGGCGACCAGGGCGAGCAGGGCAAGGTTGCCATCCTCAAGCTGCTCGAGGCCATGGACACCTTCATCCCCGAGCCGGTCCGCGACCTGGACAAGCCCTTCCTCATGCCGGTCGAGGACGTGTTCTCGATCGCCGGCCGCGGCACCGTCGCCACCGGCCGCATCGAGCGCGGCAAGATCAAGGTCGGAGAGGAAGTCGAGATCGTTGGCCTCAAGCCCACGACCAAGACCGTCTGCACCGGCGTCGAGTCCTTCCGCAAGCTCCTCGATGAGGGCCTGTCGGGCGACAACGTCGGCTGCCTGCTCCGCGGCGTGAAGCGCGAGGACATCGAGCGCGGCCAGGTGCTCGCCAAGCCCGGCTCGGTCACCCCGCACACCAAGTTCAACGCCAACGTCTACGTGCTCACCAAGGACGAAGGCGGCCGCCACACGCCGTTCCTCAACGGCTATCGCCCGCAGTTCTACTTCCGCACCACTGACGTCACGGGCACCGTCAAGCTGCCGACCGGCGTCGAGATGGTGATGCCGGGCGACAACATCGAGATGGAGGTGGAGCTGATGATGCCCATCGCCCTCGAGCAAGAGGTCCGGTTCGCCATCCGCGAGGGTGGTCGTACCGTCGGCGCAGGCGTGGTCACCAAGGTGTTGGCGTAAGGCTGGCTATCGGCAGTCGGCTATCGGCTTCGGCGTGTGCCGATGGCCGGTGGCCGACCGCCCTCGAGGGTTGAATGGCTACTCAGAAGATCAGGATCCGCCTCAAGGCCTACGACTACAAGCTCCTCGACCAATCGGCCGGGGAGATCGTCGAGACCGCGAAGCGCACCGGCGCCAAGGTGGTGGGTCCAATCCCGCTGCCTACGCGGATCAACAAGTTTACCGTCCTCCGCTCGCCGCACGTCGACAAGAAGTCGCGCGAGCAGTTCGAGATCCGCACGCACAAGCGGCTCCTCGACATCCTCGAGCCCACCCAGCAGACGCTGGACGCCCTGATGAAGCTCGATCTGAGCGCCGGCGTCGACGTCGAGATCAAGAGCTAGGTGACGACATGGCCACTCTAGACGTCTTCAACATCGAGAATACGAAGGTCGGCACCATCGACCTGTCGGATGCGCTCGTCAACGCGAGCCTGGACAACGCCGACGCCCTCTTCTACGAGGTCGTCAAGGCCCAGCTCGCCTCGCGGCGCGCAGGCACGGTCGGCGTGAAGAACAGGTCGCTCGTGTCGGGCGGAGGCAAGAAGCCCTACAAGCAGAAGGGCACCGGCCGCGCTCGCCAGGGCTCCATCCGCGCCAGCCAGTGGGTCGGCGGCGGCAAGGCGATGGCGCCGAAGATGCGCGACCACGAGTACCACGTGCCGAAGAAGGTGCGGCGGGCAGCCATCCGCGCGGCGATCAGCAAGCGCAACGCGGACAAGGCCCTCTTCATCCTCGACAAGTGGGAGCTGACGGCGGTCAAGACCAAGTCGGCGGTCGAGACCTTCAAGAAGCTCGGCATCCAGAGCGCCCTGGTGATCGACATCAAGGGCAACGAGATGCTCTTCAAGTCGGTGCGCAACGCCAAGGGCTACAAGTTCCTGCCCTCTGAGGGCGCCAACGTCTACGACATCCTCAAGCACCCGACCCTCGTGCTCACCCAGGCGAGCGCCAAGGCGCTGGAAGGAGCCCTCTCGTGAACCGCTTCGACGTCATCAAGCGCCCGCTCGACACCGAGAAGCTCGACAAGCTGCGCGACAAGCAGAACAAGTTCGCCTTCGAGGTCGGCATGGCCGCCTCGAAGACCGAGATCAAGCAGGCGGTCGAGGCCTTCTTCAAGGTGAAGGTCACCGCCATCAAGACCGCAATCGTGCGCGGCAAGATGCGCCGCATCGGCCGCAACAGCGGCATGCGGCCCAACTGGAAGAAGGCGATCGTGACGCTCAAAGAAGGCGACGCGATCCAGCTCTTCGAGGGGAAGTAAGACGCCATGGCCCTCAAATTCTACAAGCCGACAAGCCCCGCTCGCCGCTCGACGACCTCGCCTGACTTCGCCGAGATCACCAAGCGCAAGCCGGAGAAGAAGCTCACCACCGCGCTCAAGAGCTCGGGCGGACGCAACGTGCACGGGCGCATCACCGTCCGGCACCGCGGCGGCGGCCACAAGCAGCGCGGCCGCATCATCGACTGGAAGCGGAACAAGGACGGCGTCGGCGCGAAGGTCGCGGCCATCGAGTACGATCCGAACCGCTCCGCGCGCCTGGCGCTGCTCCACTATACGGACGGCGAGAAGGCTTACATCCTCTGGCCGGTCGGCGTGAACGTCGGCGACGTGCTGATGTCGGGCGAGAACGTCGACATCCGCCCGGGCAACTCGCTGCCGCTGCACGCCATCCCGCTCGGCACCGTGATCCACGGGGTCGAATTGAAGAAGGGCGCAGGCGCGCAGATGATCCGCTCGGCCGGCTCCTTCGGCCAGCTGATGGCCAAAGAGGGCAAGTACGCGCAGATCCGCATGCCCTCGACCGAAGTGCGCAAGGTCCTGCTCGAGTGCAAGGCGACCATCGGCCAGCTCGGCAACACCGAGCACGAGATCGTCCGCATCGGCAAGGCCGGACGCAACCGCTGGAAGGGCTGGCGCCCGACCGTCCGCGGCCTCGCCATGAACCCCGTCGACCACCCGCACGGCGGCGGCGAAGGCAAGTCCGGTCAAGGCAACCCGCACCCGGTCAGCCCCTGGGGCCAGCCGACCAAGGGTTACAAGACCCGCGTCAACAAGCGCACCACCAAGTTCATCATCAAGCGCCGCGACAAGGGCGTTCGGTAACTTTCGCTAATTTTCGATCGCCAAGACTGGGTGCTGCAGAAGCGGCCTAAGAGGGACCTGGAAGGGTCCCGCCCGTGGAAAAGGGAGAAACGATGTCACGTTCGATCAAGAAGGGCCCGTTCATCGACAAGCACCTCGCCAAGAAGGTCGAGGAGATGAACCGGTCCAACCAGAAGAAGGTCGTCAAGACCTGGTCGCGTCGCTCGACCATCGTCCCCGACCTCGTCGGGCACACCTTTGCGGTGCACAACGGCCGCAAGTTCATCCCGGTGTTCGTCACCGAGAACATGGTGGGCCACAAGCTCGGCGAGTTCTCCCCGACCCGCACGTTCCACGGCCACACCGGCGACAAGAAGGCCACCAAGCCCAGCGGTGGCGCCCCTGCAGCCGCAGCACCGGCCGCGAAGTAAGCGCCCTCGGAGAGACACATGGAAGCCACCGCCAATCTCAAGTATCTCCGGATCACGCCGCGCAAGGTGCGCGTCGTGGCTGATCTCATCCGCGGCAAGAAGGTCGACGCCGCGCTCAACGTGCTCGCCTTCGTCGAGAAGCGCGCCGCCGGTCCGCTGCAGAAGCTCTTGCGCAGCGCCGTCGCCAACGTCGATCAGAAGAGCAAGGGCCAGGTCGACGTCGATGCGCTCTATGTCAAGGAGCTCACGGTCGACCAGGGTCCTTCGATGCGCCGCTTCCAGCCGCGCGCGATGGGCCGGGCGTTCAAGGTCATGAAGAAGACGAGCCACATCTCCCTCACCGTCGGCGAGAAGCCGGCGAAGGCCAAGGCGTAGGAGCGATCATGGGACAAAAAGTCAATCCAATCGGCTTCCGCCTCGGCGTCATCCGCAGCTGGGACTCCAAGTGGTACGAGGAGAAGAACTACGCCAAGTGGCTCCACGAGGACATTCACCTCCGCGAGTACGTGAAGAAGAAGCTCGGCCAGGCCGGCATCAGCAAGGTCGAGATCGAGCGCGCGGCCAACAAGGTGAAGATCAACGTCCACACCGCGCGGCCGGGCATCGTCATCGGCAAGCGCGGCGCGGGCATCGAGCAGATCAAGAAGGAGCTGCAGGCCTTCACTGCCAATGAGGTGTTCCTCAACATCGTCGAGGTCCGGAAGGCCGAGACCGACGCGCAGTTGGTGGCGGAGAACATCACCACCCAGCTCGAGCGCCGCATCGCCTTCCGCCGCGCGATGAAGAAGGCGATCCAGACGGCGCAGAAGTTCGGCGCCAAGGGCATCCGCGTCGCCTGTTCGGGCCGCCTGGGCGGCGCCGAGATGGCCCGCTACGAGTGGTACCGCGAAGGCCGCGTGCCGCTGCACACCCTGCGCGCCGACATCGACTACGGCTTTGCCGAGGCGAAGACCACCTACGGCAAGATCGGCTGCAAGGTGTGGATCTTCCGCGGCGAGGTGCTGCCCGAGACCGCCGGCCAGGAGAAGCTCGGCCGCGGCGCCACGGGCGGCGGCACCACTCGCGCTCCCCGCGCCACGACCCCCGCAGGCCCCGCCACTTCGGCGACGCCTACCCCGGTTCAGTAACTTTCGATAACGAGAGACCACCATGCTGTCGCCAGCGCGCACAAAATTTCGCAAGCAGCAGAAGGGCCGCCACACCGGCAAGGCCTACCGTGGCGGCGAGGTCGCCTTCGGTGAGTTCGGGCTCAAGGTGATGGAGTCGGGTCGGCTCACGTCGCGGCAGATCGAGGCCGCGCGTATCGCCATGACCCGCTTCATCAAGCGCGGCGGAAAGATCTGGATCCGCGTGTTCCCTGACAAGCCCATCACCAAGAAGCCCGCCGAAACCCGCATGGGTCACGGCAAGGGCAACGTCGAAGAGTGGGTGGCCGTGGTCAAGCAGGGCCGCATCCTCTACGAGATGGAAGGCGTCACCGAGGCCATCGCCAAAGAGGCGATGCTGCTGGCGGCGCACAAGCTGCCGCTCCACACGAAGCTCGTGCGCCGCACGACGGACCTGGTCTAGGAGACGATATGAAGGGCACCGAGCTGCGAGAGCTGAGCGTCGAGGAGTTGGCCCGCAAGGCCGCCGAGATGCGCGAGAACATCTTCAACCTCAAGATCCGCCACGCCGCGGGCACGCTCGATTCGAGCGCCGACCTCGGCACCCACAAGCGCGACCTGGCGCGGGTGATGACCGTGCTGACCCAGAAGGCAGCGCAGATCAAGGCGACCCCGGCGGCGACGCCGGCAGAGAAGAAGGCGTAGGGAGAGGCCCATGAGCGAGAACACCGAGAATTCCAAGGCCGGCGACAAGCAGGACGCGCGGGCCTATCCGAAGAGCCGCACGGGCCTGGTCATCTCCAACAAGATGACCAAGACCGTGGTCGTCGTGGTCGAGCGCCGCATGCGCCACGGCAAGTACGGCAAGTACTTGACCGAGCGGAAGAAGTACAAGGCGCACGACGAGAAGCAGGCCTGCAAGATCGGCGACAAGGTCCGCATCCTCGAGACCCGGCCCCTCTCCAAGGAGAAGCGCTGGCGCGTGGCCGAGATCATCGAGTCCACCGAGCAGCTCGGCGAGACGCCGGCCGTCGCTCAGAAGGCTGAGGGCTAGCCATGATCCAGACTACGACCGTCCTTGACGTCGCTGACAACAGCGGCGCCAAGAAGGTGGCTTGCATCAAGGTGCTCGGCGGCAGCAAGCGCCGCTACGCCTCGATCGGCGACATCATCGTCGTCTCCGTCAAGGAGGCCGTGATCACCGCCAAGGTGAAGAAGGGCGAAGTGACCCGCGCGGTCATCGTCCGCACCAAGCGCGAGATCAAGCGTCCCGATGGCAGCTACATCAAGTTCGACTCCAACAGCGCGGTGCTCATCACCAAGGACAACGAGCCCATCGGCACCCGCATCTTCGGACCGGTGGCCCGCGAGCTGCGCGCCCGCAAGTTCATGAAGATCATCTCGCTCGCGCCCGAGGTCCTCTGATGGCGACGAAGATCAAGAAGGGCGACACCGTGGTGGTGCTCGCCGGCAAGGAGAAGGGCAAGACCGGCAAGATTCTCGAGATCGACACCGAGAAGGAACGGGCTGTCGTCGAGAAGCTGATGGTCTTCAAGCGCCACGTCAAGCGCGGCAAGAATCCCGCCGCGCCCGAGGGCGGAATCGTGGAGAAGAACGGCTCCATCCACCTCTCCAATCTGGCGCTGCTCGACCCCGAGTCCAAGAAGCCGACCCGCATCGGGTCGAAAGTTCTCGAGAACGGCAAGCGCGTGCGGATCGCCAAGCGCAGCGGCGCGCAGCTCGACCAGGCTTAACGAAGGATACGAACATGGCCGACGACAAGAAGAAGGCAGGCAAGGCGGACGACGCGGGCGACAAGAAGCACGCACGCGGTGATGGGCCGATCGCGCCCAAGGCCGACAAGCCGGAGTCATCGAAGAAGCGGCAGAAGGAGAAGCGCCAGGCGACCATCACGGCCGCCGAGGGCGCGGCGCGCGCGCGCGGTGAGAAGCCCGAGCGCATGGTCGAGAAGTACAAGAAGGAAGTGATCCCCGCGTTGATGAAGGAGTTCAGCTACAAGAACCCGATGCAGGTTCCCAAGCTGGAGAAGATCGTCATCAACATGGGCCTCGGCGAGGCCATCAACAACAACAAGCTCATCGAGCAGGCCGAAGAGCAGATGATGGCGATCGCCGGGCAGAAGGGCGTGGTCACCAAGTCGCGCAAGAGCATCGCCAACTTCAAGCTGCGCCAGGGCCAGTCGATCGGCTGCATGGTCACCCTGCGCAAGGACCGGATGTACGAGTTCTTCGATCGCCTGGTGAACGTGGCGCTGCCCCGCGTGCGCGACTTCAAGGGCGTCTCGGGGAAGGCCTTCGACGGCAACGGCAACTACACCCTCGGCATCCGCGAGCAGATCATCTTCCCCGAGATCAACTACGACAAGGTCGAGAAGATCAAAGGGCTGAACGTCACCATCGTCACCACCGCCTCGAGCGACGAAGAGGGCCGCGCACTGCTCAAGCACATGGGCATGCCGTTCCGGCAGGCGTAAAGGAATTCGCAAATGGCAAAATTATCGAAAATCGCCCAGGCGAAGCGCAAGCCCAAGTTCAAGGTCCGCGCCTACAAGCGCTGCGGACTCTGCGGCCGCCCGCGCGCCTTCCTCCGCAAGTTCGAGATGTGCCGCATCTGCTTCCGCAATCGCGCCCTCAAGGGCGAGATCACGGGCGTCATCAAGTCGAGCTGGTAGTCCCATTGCAGTTGATCGAGCCTGCGCGCCCCTTCCGAGCGAAGGCGGTACGGCAGGCCGGAGGTAGTCCACAATGAGCATGACCGATCCAATCGCCGATCTTCTCACCCGCATCCGCAATGCACAGCGGGCCGGGCTCGAGAAGATGGACGTTCCGACCTCGAAGCTGAAGCTGAAGATCTGCGAAGTCTTGCGCGATGAAGGCTTCGTCCGCGAGATCAACTCCAAGGACGACGGCCGCCAGGGCACCCTGACGGTCCTTCTCAAGTACGACAACGAGAAGCGTCCGGCCATCAGCGAGATCCGCCGGCAGAGCAAGCCGGGTCTGCGCCGCTACGTCGCGCACACGGCGATTCCGCGCGTGATGAACGGCCTTGGCATCGCGATCCTCTCGACCTCCAAGGGCGTGATGGTCGATCGCGACGCCCGCAAGCAGCACCTGGGTGGCGAGCTCATCGCCACGGTCTGGTAGGAGGCGCCATGTCCCGCATCGGAAGAATGACCATCAAGGTTCCCGACAAGGTCAAGGTGGCCATCGAGCCGGGCCTGGTCCGCGTCGAGGGTCCCAAGGGCAAGGTCTCCCAAAAGGTGCCCGTGCTCATGAAGATCATCCTGGAGAAGGGCGAGATCCGCGTCGAGCGGCCCGACGATTCGCGCGAGGCGCGGTCGCTGCACGGCCTGACGCGCTCGCTGGTCGCGAACATGATCGAGGGCGTGACCACGGGCTACGCCCGCTCGCTCGAGATCAGCGGCGTCGGTTACAAGGCCGAGCTGAAGGGCAAGAGCATCACCTTCAACCTGGGCTTCTCGCACACCATCGACTTCCCGCTGCCGGAAGGCGTGACGGCGGAGTACGACGCCAAGGCGAACAAGCTGACCGTCAAGGGCGCCGACAAGCACATGATCGGCCTCGTGGCCGCGCAGATCAGGAAGCTTCGCCCGCCGGAGCCCTACAAGGGCAAGGGCGTCAAGTACTCGGAAGAGACGATTCGCCGCAAGCAGGGCAAGACGGGAGCCGCATAATGGCCGCCAACTCGAGCCACCAGAAGCTGGAGCAGCGCAAGGCGCGCAAGGTCAGCATCCGCAAGCGGGTGACCGGCAGCGCCTCGCGCCCTCGGCTCTCCGTGTATCGCAGCTTGAACAACATCTACGCCCAGGTGATCGACGACGCTTCCGGCAAGACGCTGGTCGCCGCCTCGACGCTGTCGCCCGAGATGAAGGACGCCAAGGGCAAGAAGGCCGAGGTCGCCAAGCAGGTCGGCGCCCTGCTCGCCAAGAAGTGCATCGAGGCCAAGGTCGAGAAGGTCGTCTTCGACCGCAATGGGTTCAACTATCACGGCCGCGTTGCGGCCGTTGCCGAGGGCGCCCGCGAGGGTGGCCTGAAGTTCTAGGAGTCACGCGAATGCCGGCACCAATCAATCCGCAAGACCTTCCCGAGCTCAATGATCGGGTGGTCCACATCAACCGCGTGGCGAAGGTCGTCAAGGGCGGCCGTCGCTTCTCCTTCTCGGCGCTCGTGGTCGTGGGCGACGGCCAGGGCCATGTCGGCGCTGGGCTCGGCAAGGCGAACGAGGTTCCCGAAGCCATCCGCAAGGGCGGCGAGCAGGCGAAGAAGAACCTCTTCCGCGTGCCGCTCGCCGGCAACACCATCCCGCACGAGGTCATCGGCCACTTCGGCGCCGGCCGCGTGCTGCTCAAGCCTGCGGGCGAGGGCACTGGCGTCATCGCCGGTGGCTCTGTGCGCGCCGTCCTCGAGGCGGTGGGCATCAGGAACATCCTGACCAAGAGCCAGGGCTCGCGGAACCCGCACAACGTGGTCAAGGCCGCGCTCGACGGGTTGAAGCAGCTGCGCAGCGCCGAGGACACCGCCAAGCTTCGCGGCAAGGACGTGTCCGAGTTCCGCAACGACGAGGCGCGCTAGCCATGGCCATCAAAGTGACGTTGGTCCGGAGCATGAGCGGGCACACCGAGAAGCACCGCGAGACGTTGCGCGGTCTCGGCCTCACGCGGCGGGGCATGACCCGCATCGTCGAGGACACCGCCGCCATGCGGGGCATGGTCGATGCAGTCAAGTACCTCCTCTCCGTCGAGGAGACGCAGGAGCCGTTCGTGCCTTTCGGGCGAAGGTTCCGCGCCAATGCGCAGCGCGAGCAGGCTGCGAAGGCAAAGGGTTAAGCAATGGCGAACGAGCTGACGAGACTGACCCCGCCCCCCGGCGGCGGCGTCAAAGAAAAGAAGCGCGTGGGTCGCGGCCAGGCCTCGGGCACCGGCAAGACGGCGGGCCGCGGCAACAAGGGCCAGAAGGCCCGCACCGGCAACATGCACTTCGAGGGCTTCGAAGGCGGCCAGATGCCGATCCAGCGCCGCATGCCCAAGCGCGGCTTCTCGAACCCGACGCGGGTTGAGTACGCACTGGTGAACGTCGGCCAGCTGGACAAGCTGACGATCATCGGCACGCTCGGCCCCGACGAGTTCAAGGCCGCTCGCCTCTTCAAGCACGAAGAGGACGGCGTCAAGATCCTCGGCAACGGCGAGATCACCAAGGCGGTGACGGTGCGCGCGCACCGCGTGTCACAGAGCGCTCGCGAGAAGATCGAGAAGGCCGGCGGCAAGATCGAGTTGATCGAGGTCAAGAAGGCCCCGACGCCGCAGGAGCGCAAGCAGGCTGAACGGGCCGAGAAGAAGGCCGCTGGCAAGGGCGCCGCAAAGGCGTAAAGTACCCGCCCCGTCCCGCGGCTCATCGCGGGGGAAAGGCAGCACCGCGTGTCGTTCGCCAACGCCTTCGGCAACCTCTTCCGCATCCAGGAGCTGAGAAAGCGCCTGGGCTATACGTTGCTGCTTCTGGCGGTCTATCGCGTCGGCGTCTTCGTCACCGCTCCGGGCGTCAACCGGACGGTGATGAAGAAGGCCATCGAGGCCTCGGGCGCAGGGTTCTTGAACCTGTTCAACCTGTTCACCGGCGGCGCGCTCGAGCAGCTCTCGATCTTCGCCCTCGGCATCATGCCGTACGTCTCGGCCAGCATCATCTTGCAGCTGCTCACCGTCGTCGTGCCGACCCTCGAGAAGCTCTCGAAGGAAGGCGAGATGGGGCGCCGCAAGATCACCCAGTACACCCGCTACGGGACGATCCTTCTCTCGATGGTCCAGGGCTTCGGCATCGCCCGCTATCTCGAGAGCGTGCGCGCCGGCAACGAGAGCGTGGTCCCTGACGACGTCAAGGGCTGGGGCTTCCGCATGCTCACGGTCATCACCCTGACCGCGGGCACCGCCTTCATCATGTGGCTCGGCGAGCAAATCACCGAGCGCGGCATCGGCAACGGCATCTCGCTCATCATCTTCGCCGGCATCGTCGCCCGCATCCCGCAGGCGGTCATCCAGACGTTCGCCACGCTCAACCAGGACTCGGAAGGCTCGGACGTCCGAATCCTCTTGCTGGTCGCGGTCATGCTGCTGACCATCGCCTTCGTCGTCTTCGTCGAGCGCGCCACCCGCAAGATCCCGGTGCACTACGCAAAGCGCGTGGTCGGCAGGCAGACCTTCAGCGGGCAGAGCACGCACCTGCCGCTCAAGGTCAACACGGCCGGCGTCATTCCGCCCATCTTCGCCTCGTCGATCCTGCTCTTCCCGGCGACGATCGCGACCTGGATCCCGAAGCTCAAGCCCATCGCCGACGCCATGCAGCGGGGCGACTGGATCTACAACGGGCTCTACGTCCTCGGGATCATCTTCTTCGCCTACTTCTACACGGCGGTCACCTTCAACCCCGTGGACGTCGCTGACAATCTCAAGAAGTACGGCGGCTACATCCCCGGCATCCGCCCGGGCAAGAAGACGGCCGAGTACATCGACAGCGTGCTCACCCGGATTACGTTCGGCGGGGCCATGTACATGAGCGCTGTCTGCGTGCTGCCGACCATCCTGACGCAGAAGCTGCACATCCAGTTCCAGTTCGGCGGCACCGCGCTCCTCATCGTGGTCGGCGTCGCGCTCGACACCGTCCAGCAGATCGAGAGCCATCTCATCACCCGGCACTACGAGGGCTTCACCGGTCCCAAGGGTCCCCGCATCCGTGGCCGCCGCGACGTCGCCGCCACCGCCGCCTGAACTGGGGGCCTCTTGAACCTCATCTTCCTCGGCCCTCCCGGCGCAGGCAAAGGCACGCAGGCAACCAGGCTGATCGAGACGCTGCGCATCCCGCAGCTCTCGACCGGCGATATCCTCCGGCGCGCCGTCGCCGAGGGCACCGAGCTTGGCAAGAAGGCCAAGGCGCTGATGGACGCGGGCAAGCTGGTGCCCGACGACATCGTCAATGGCATCGTCGATGAGGCGCTCGGCCTGCCCTCGGTGGGCGCTGGCTTTCTCCTCGACGGCTTTCCGCGCACCGTGCCCCAGGCCGAGGCGCTCGACGCCATGCTCGCCAAGCGCGGCAAGCGCATCGACGCGGTCATCGAGCTGCAGGTCTCGACCGACGTGCTGGTCGATCGCCTGGCCGGGCGCTGGTCGTGCCCCAAGTGCGGCACGCCGTACCACGAGAAATCGTCGCCTCCGAAGGCCGCCGGCGTCTGCGACAAGGACGGCACCAAGCTCATCCAGCGGCCCGACGACGCCTCCGATCGCGTGCGCCAGCGCCTGGTCGAGTACAGCACCAAGACTGCGCCGCTCGCCAGCTACTACCAGGCGCGCGGCGTGATCCGGGCCATCGATGGCCTGGGCGAGCCCGACGCGGTCCAGGCACGGATCCTGGCAGCGCTGCCCAAGGCGGGTTAGCCTCCCGGCCATGTCGATCGAGCTGAAGACGAAGGACGAAGTGGCCTATATGCGCGAGGCCGCGCTCATCGTCTTCGAGGTGCTCGAGGCGCTGGAGAAGGCCGTTGCGCCGGGCATCTCGCTCGACGAGCTCGACGCCATCTCCAAGCGCGAGACCGAGCTCCGCGGCGGCGTCTGCGCCTTCAAGGGCCAGTACGGATTCCCGAAGAGCATCTGCATCTCCGTAAACGAAGAGGTCGTCCACGGCATCCCCAGCAAGCGCAAGCTCCTGGAGGGCGACCTCGTCAAGCTCGACTTCGGCGTCATCAAGCACGGCTTCTACGGCGACTCGGCGCGCACGGTGCGGGTCGGCAAGGTCTCGGCCGAGGCGCAGAAGCTCGTCGACGTGACGCGCGATTCGCTGGAGGCCGCCATCCGCGCCATGGTGCCGGGCAACCGCATCTCCGACATCGGCGCCGCGGTGCAGGCCACCGTGGACCCGCACGGCTTTGGCATCGTCCGCGACTACGTCGGCCACGGCATCGGCAAGAAGCTGCACGAGGCGCCGCAGATCCCGAACTATGGCCCCGCGCTCTGGTCGCGCGGCCAGGCGAACCCCCGCCTGCGCGCCGGCATGGTGCTGGCCGTCGAGCCGATGGTGAACCTCGGCACGCACGAAGTGAAGACGCTCGGTGACGGGTGGACGGTGGTCACCCAGGACGGTCGCTACTCGGCGCACTGGGAGCACACCATCGCCATCACCGAGTCTGGGCCGCAGGTACTTTCTCGGCCCTGAGCGCGCGGGTGTTCGTCTGTTGTTGACACGCCTGGGCCAGGGTGTTACTAGCCGCCGCTCTTGTTTTCCGGTGGGTGCCGGGTTGGCCTCGACCGCGCAGTTCGCGCGGCAGTCAGAGGTGCGGCGCCCCAAGCAGTCAAGAAGCAGTGGTCAGCTCGCAGGAACGTGCCGATGGGCCCCGAAGGCCTTTCGGCGGAGGATCAAGGCCAATGAAGGTCCGCGCTTCGGTCAAGAAGATCTGCGTCAAGTGCAAGGTGATCCGCCGCAAGGGCGTCGTGCGCGTGATCTGCGTTGCCAATCCCCGTCACAAGCAGCGGCAGGGCTAAGTCGCCCCCAACGGTAGTTGAAGGAGCAATCGAATGGCGCGCATTTCGGGCGTTGACCTGCCCCGCGAGAAGCAAATCCAGATCGCCCTCACGTACCTGTACGGCGTGGGCAACACCACTGCGCGCAAGCTCTGCGCCTCCGCCAAGCTCGATCCGACCAAGCGGACCAAGGACCTGAGCGACGACGAGGTCCACGCCATCCGCGAGGCCATCGAAGCCGACTACAAGGTCGAGGGCGATTTGCGTCGCGAGGTCTCGCTCAACATCAAGCGCCTGATGGACCTCGGCTGCTACCGCGGCCTGCGCCACAGGAAGGGCCTGCCCGTCCGCGGACAGCGCACGCACACCAACGCGCGCACCCGCAAGGGTCCGAAGCGCGGCATCGTCCGTCGCGCAGCGCCGCCCGCCAAGACGTAGTCCCTTCTCTTCAAACTTTCGATAACGAGGCACCAAGATGGCCGACACGCCGCAGAACCCGGCAGGCGCAGCAGCAGGCGCAGGCGAGAAGCGCGAGAAGAAGGCGAAGAAGAAGGTCAAGAAGAACATCCAGACCGGCATCGTCTTCATCCAGAGCACCTTCAACAACACCATCATCACCATCACCGACGTCTCCGGGAACGTTCTCTCCTGGTCGTCGGCCGGCGCGCGCGGCTTCAAGGGCTCGCGCAAGTCGACGCCCTTCGCCGCCCAGGTGGCTGCGGGCGACGCGGCCGCCAAGGCGATGGAGCATGGCCTGAAGAACGTCAGCGTGCTGGTCAAGGGTCCTGGCGCTGGCCGCGAGTCGGCGCTGCGCGCCCTGAGCGCCGCTGGCCTCAAGGTTTCGCTCATCCGCGACATCACGCCCATCCCGCACAACGGCTGCCGCCCGCCCAAGCGCCGCCGCGTCTAACCGCGCGCAGCACTTGTTGTCGATAAGAGTCGATAGCCGATCGCCGTTACCGATTTGAAGGAGCTTCTCGAATGGCCCGCTATACCGCAAGCGCTTGCAGAATCTGCCGGCGCGAAAACTTGAAGATGTACCTGAAGGGCGACCGCTGCTACACGGACAAGTGCGCCATCGAGCGCCGTCCGTACCCGCCTGGCCAGCACGGCCAGGGGCGCGCCAAGTTCTCTGAGTACGGCGTGCAGCTGCGCGAGAAGCAAAAGGTCAAGCGCCTCTACGGCCTGCTCGAGAGCCAGTTCCGCGGCTACTACCACCGCGCCTCGGCCGCCAAGGGCAAGACCGGCGAGAACCTGCTCACTTACCTCGAGCGGCGCCTCGACAACGTGGTCTTCCGGCTCGGCTTCGCCGACACCCGCGCCGAGGCCCGGCAGCTGGTGCGCCACGGCCACTTCCGCGTCAACACCCGCAAGGTGAACATCCCGAGCTTCCAGGTGAAGACGGGCGACGTGGTGGCTGTCAAGGACCGCAGCCAGAAGATCATCCGCATCAACGAGGCTCTCGAGGCCGTCGATCGCCGCGGCATCCCCGCCTGGCTCGACCTCGACAAGGGCGGCTTCAAGGGCACCGTGAAGGCCTCGCCGGCGCGCGAGGACATCACCATGCCCATCCAGGAGCAGCTGATCGTCGAGCTCTACTCGAAGTAAGTGAATCGATAATTTCGGTAATCGATCGAAGTGTCTGCGCGCGACCCAATGGTGCCCGGGAATCCTCCCGGGAGTAGGGCGGCGCCGAGCGAAGGAGAAGCAAGTGGCTGATGGTTTGATGACGAAGAACTGGCGCGAGCTGATCAAGCCCCGCGGGCTGCATGTCGATCAGGACAGCCTGACGGACACGTACGGCAAGTTCGTCGCCGAGCCGCTCGAGCGCGGGTTCGGCATCACGATTGGAAATGCGCTGCGCCGCGTGCTGCTCAGCTCTCTGCAGGGCGCTGCCATCACCTCGGTGCGCATCGAAGGCGTCGAGCACGAGTTCACGACCATCTCGAACGTCGCCGAAGACGTGACCGACCTGATCCTGAACCTGAAGGAAGTCCTCCTGCGCATGCACACGCAGGAAGAGAAGACCATTCGCATCGAGGTCGAGGGGCCCAAGGAAGTGAAGGCGGGCGACATCATCGTCGACCACGACGTGGAAGTGCTGAACCCGGGCCACCACCTCTTCACGCTCTCCGAGGGCGGGCGCGTGCGCATCGAGATGACCGCGCGCCGCGGCCGCGGGTACGTGCCGGCCGAGAAGAACAAGACGCCGGGCGCGCCCATCGGCGTGATTCCCATCGACTCGCTCTTCAGCCCGATCAAGAAGGTCAACTACCAGGTCACCAACGCGCGCGTCGGGCAGGCCACCGACTACGACCGCCTGGCGCTGGAAGTGTGGACCAACGGCGCGGTGACCCCGGCCGACGCTGTCGCCTACGCTGCCAAGATCATCAAGGAGCAGCTCTCCATCTTCATCAACTTCGACGAGACCGAAGAGCCGCTCCCGATGGAGCCGGTCAAGATGGAGGAGAAGCTCAACGAGAACCTCTTCCGCTCGGTCGACGAGCTCGAGCTCTCGGTGCGCTCGGCCAACTGCCTGCAGAACGCCAACATCAAGACCATCGGCGATCTGGTGCAGAAGACCGAGGCCGAGATGCTCAAGACCAAGAACTTCGGCCGCAAGTCGCTGAAGGAGATCAAGGAAATCCTCGCCGAGATGGGGCTCTCGCTCGGCATGAAGCTCGAGAATTGGCCGCCCAAGGCCCCAGCCGCGGTGCCGCCGCCGATGCTGAAGCAGTAAACCAGCAGCGCCTTCGTACTTCGCCAGCAGGAGATTACCGATGTCGCGTCACATGAACGCCGGCCGCAAGCTGAGCCGGAACACGAGCCACAGGAAGGCGCTGCTCGACAACCTCGTGCGCGCGGTGATCGAGTACGAGAGCATCCGCACGACCACGCCCAAGGCCAAAGAGGCCCGCAAGGTGGTCGAGCGGATCATCACCAAGGCGAGGCCGGGGACGCTGCAAGCGCGCCGGAACGTGCACAAGACCGTGCGCGATCAGGCGACGCTCGCCAAGCTCTTCGACGTCATCGCTCCGCGCTTCAAGACCCGCCCGGGCGGCTACACGCGGCTCATCCACGTGCAGAACCGCGTGGGCGACAACGCGCCCATGGCCATCCTCGAGCTGGTCGAGAAGACCCCGAAGTCCGAAACCAAGGACGACGTCGAGCCCAAGGCCGACGCCAAGTCCGCCGAGCCGAAGGCCGCCAAGGTGAAGAAGGCCAAGGCCGCCGGCGAGACTCCGGCGTCGCAAGAGAAGGCCGCCGAAGACAAGAAGGCCTAGCCTCTTTCGACAATCAGAGCTTTTGCGAAGGCCCCAATTTCGTTAAAATTGGGGCTTTTGCATTTTGGAAAACCGGACCCGCCGCCGATCAGGCCAGGCGTTTGCGGATCTTCGCGATCAGCTCGTGATTCTCGAACGGCTTGCGGATGAACGCCTCGGCGCCGGCGGCGAGAGCGCGCTCGACGACTTCGCGGCCGGGGCGGGCGGAGATGACGAAGACCGGCACCTCGCGGGTGAGCGGGTCGGCCTTGAGCTGCTTGCAGAGCTCGATGCCGTCCTGGCCCGGCATGGCGATGTCGAGCAGCACCAGCGCGGGCTGCTCGCGCTGCAGCTTCTCGAGCGCTGCGGCGGCGCTGGTGGCGACCGACGGCTCGAGGCCCTCCAGCTCCAGAAGCGTGACCAGGAAAGTCACGATCTCGGGGTCGTCGTCGACGACCAGCACGCGGCCGTGCAGGGGCGCCTCGCGGGCGGGTCCGGCGCTCATCGGATCTCCTTCTCGAAGCGGCCGCGGTCGCACTCGATGGCGATGAGGCGCGCCTCGGTGGTCACCGGCGCGAAGGAGAGCGAGCCGACGCCGTGACTGGTGAAGCGGTCCACGCGCACTTGAAACGATTGGTACGGCTCGAGGCGCAGACGCTCGTATTCGTACTTGCCGTTGAGCGTCACCTTGAGCCCGACCCAGGGCTTGTCCGAGTCGTTGCGGATGAAGACGGTGGTCGCCTTGGGAAGGTCAACCTTCTCGACGCGGACGTAGGCTCCGAGGGAGTTCGCCTCGTAGAGCTGGCCGAGGAGCGTCGCCGCCGCCAGGAGGCCGAAGGCGCCGAAGGCGTAGGCTCGCAGCCTCGAGTGCCGGTCTCGCTTCTGGAAGTCCGCCAGGGCGCGCTCGCCCCGCGTGCGCACGAGGCCGAAGACGAGAACCGAAGCCCTGCCAAAGAGCGCGATGACTCGGCCGAGACCTGCGCCCGAGCCCTGGAAGGGCCGCCCTGCGGCGGGCGCAGCGCGGGCGACCTTCTCCACCGGGGCGGCGTCGCTCGGCGCCGGGACGACCAGCGCCAGGTGCGAGCCTTCGGCGCTGGCCTCTCCCCCGGTCTCAGGGTCGGGCGCTGGGCGGGCCTCGTTCACCGGATCATCGTACCGGAGGCGGAGGCGTTCGCCAAAGGTGCGTCTGCGCGAACGTCCTACGTCAACCGGCGCGCAAGGCGCTGAGCAGGCGGCTGGCCGCGGCGTTCTGTGGCTGCAGCGTCAGGACCTTCTCGAGCAGGTTGGTCAGCCGGTCGGTGAGCTGCGGCCGAGCGCTGGGCGGCGCCTTGGCGCGCTCGTCGAAGAGCAGCATGGCGAGGCGCAGGAGCACCTCGGCGTCCTCTGGCCGCTTGTCGGCCAGCCGTTCGAGCCGCGCCCGGGCGGCCTGGGCATCGCCGGCGGCCATCTCGGCCCTGGCCAGCGAGAGCTGCAGCGCCCCGTCGTCGGGCGAGAGCGCCGCCGCCCGGGTCAGCGTCTCCACCGCGGGCCGCGCGTCGCCCTTCTGCCCGGCGCGCTCGAGCCGCAGCTCGCCGAGCTTCTTCAGCGTCGAGACATCGAGCGGGTCGCGCTCGATCGCGAGCGCATATTCCGCCTCGGCCAGCTCGGGTCGATCGCGCGCGCTGTACAGCTCGGCCAGGTAGAGGTGCGGCTGGGGCCGGTCGGGCGCGAGCTGCGCGGCTCTCTGCAGCTCGGTCACCGCGCGGCCCGCCTCGTCCAGCCGCTGCGCAGCGAGGCCGAGCAGCGCGTGCCCCGCGGCCAGCTCGGGAAACTTCGCCACCAGGCCCTCGAGATAGGGCAGGGCGAGGCCGGGCGCGTCGCGCAGGAGGTAGCCGAGGCCCAGTTCGAGATCGCCGCGGGCGGCCGGCGGCACGTCGCGAAACGGATCGGTGAGCGCGCTCGCCGTTTTCACTGCCAGTGCGGCTTCGTCGGCAGTGGGCGAGAGCGCGGGGATCTCGCGCAGCACGTCCATGGCCGCCTTGCGCTCGCCGAGCCGGTCCAGGCACGCGGCCAGCGGCGGCCGGTAGCGCGCCACCCTGGGGGCCAGCCGCACCGCGCGCTGCAGAGGGGCGCGGGCATCGGCGAACCTCTCGCCGTCGAACAGCAGGACCCCCAGCCGGAACTGGAAATCGGCCTCGTCGGGGGCGAGCATCGCCGCCTTGCCGAGCGCGTCGGCGGCGGGCTTCTCTTCACCCTGGGCAAAACGGGCAAGGCCGAGCGCGTACCAGCCGAGCGGATCCTGGGGGCTCTGCTGAGAGCGCGCGCTCGCCTCGGCGACGATGGCCGCCAGCGCTCCGCGCCGCCTCGCCGCCTCGATCCGGCCGCGAATGGCCGGCAGGAGCCTGGGCTGGAGCAGCAGCGCCTCTTCGTAGAAGCGCTGGGCGGCCTCGGCGCGGTCGGGCTTGCTGCGGCTGGCCAAAAGCTCGACGTCGCCCTCCTTCAAGATGGCGGCGACATCGCGGGGGCCTGTGCGCTGGCCGGAGGCGCAGCCGGCGACCAACGCCAGCAAGACCACTGCCCGCCTCACGGCCCCCTCGGCTGGCCGGGCTGCGCGATCATCGGCTCCTCGGGGCTTTGCGGCCCGCCGATGGCTCGATGCTGCGCCAGGATCGCCTTGCGCACGCGCCGCAGCAGCACGTCGCGATCGCCGAGCGTCAGGCCGGCGGTGGGAATGGGAGCACCGACCCGCACGCGAATGGAGTGGCCATAGAGTCGCACGGTGTTCTTGCGCATCGCCTTCTGCGCTCCCTCGACGGCGACCGGCACCACCGGCACCTGGGCCTCGAGGGCGAGGTGGAACGCGCCCTTCTTGAAGGGCAGGACCGACCCGTCCTCGGAGCGCGTGCCCTCGGGATAGACGGTGACGACGAGCCCGTTGCGCACCCGAACGGCCGCCGCCTGCATGGCCGCGACGGCGCGCGCGTGGTTGCCCCGATCGACCTCGATGTAGCCGGCGGCGCGCAGGTACCAGCCGACGAAGGGCACGTTGAAGAGCACTCGCTTGGCGGCGAAGACGAAGGGCCGCTCTTGCAGCGCGACGAAGAGCGCCAGGATGTCGAGGACGCCTTGGTGGTTCGAGGCGTAGACGAATCCGCCCTCGGGCAGCTTCGCACCTGGCTCCATCTCGAGCCGGACCGGGCAGCGCGCGGCCCAGAGAGTTGCCGCGCCCCAATTGCGCTCGCAAAAAGCCGTGATCTGCTTGCGCCAGGGGGTGAGCACGCCGAGGATTCCGAAGACCGCCGCCAGCACGGTGCAGAGGCAGAACCAGGGCACGACCAAGGCCCAGCGACCGTACGCCAGCGTCTGCGAGAGGAGACTCTCGACGCCTTGCGAGAGCTGGTCCCTGTCCAAGAGCGGCTGCCCCATGTGCTGCAAGTCTACCTCAGTGTGCAGGCCCGTCGGCGGCGGCGCGAAAGGCGGCGTCGCCGGCGAAGCGGGCGAAGGCAGGGTCCTTGCGCATCGACTCCAGCGAGCGCTTTGCCGCCTCGCCCGACTTGAGCTCGAGCGCCTCGCCCGCCAGCCCCTGCTCGGCGAGGCCCTTCCTGGCGTCGGCGACGACGCGCTTCTGCGCCTCTGCCAGCGCGGCTCCCGCGGCGGCGGCCTGACCCTGCTGCGCGAGGAGGCGGGCGCGGCCGAACCAGCCGGTCGGCGAATCGGGCGAGAGCTTGACGATGCGGTCGAAGGTGCTCGCGGCCTCGGGGAGCTGGCCGTCGCCCTGCAGCGCGAGCCCATATTCATAGAGGGCCGCGACGTTGTCGGACTTGAGGTGGACCGCGGTCTCGTAGTCGGCGAGCGCGGCCTTCTTGTCGCCCGCCCGCGCCGCCAGGTTGCCGCGCGAGAGGATCACGAAGAGGTTGGTCGGCGAGCGCTCGAGGGCCGTGGTCAGCTCCTTGCGCGCGGCTGCGAGGTCGCCCTTGTCGGCCAGCACCCGCGCAGCGCCCACGTGCGCGGTCACGGCGCCCTGATCGACGGCGAGCGCGTCGCGATAGGCAGCCAGCGCCTCGTCCAGCCGGCCCAGGTCATAGAGCACGTCGCCAGCCCGCTCGCGCGCGACCTCGCTCTTCGGCATCAGCCGCGCTGCCTCGCGATATTCGGCGGCGGCCTCTTCCTTCTTGCCGTTGTTGACGAGGACGTTGCCGCGCGCGAGGTGCGGCGCGCCCGCATCGCCGGTGCAGGCGAGAAAAGCGACCAGGGAGAGGAGGGCAGGGCTGCGCATCGGGGGGCGCACTCTAGTACAAATGTCTCGAGCGGCGCGCTGTGATAGATGCGTCGCAATGTCTCGGCCGAAGCGCTTCATCGCCGTCGCCGGGAACATGGGCGCGGGCAAGAGCGAATTGGTCGCCTTCCTCTGCCGCCGCTACGGGCTCAAGCCTTTCTTCGAGCCCAACGAGACCAATCCGTACCTGGCCGACTTCTACGCCGACATGAAGGCGTGGGCCTTCCATTCGCAGATCTATTTCCTCACCCACAAGCTGCGGCTCCACCGCGAGCTGATGGCGGAGACAGCGACGGTGGTGCAGGACCGGACCATCTATGAGGACGCCGAGATCTTCTGCGAGAACCTGCACCGCTCCGGAATGCTCTCGGACCGCGACCACCGCACCTATCGCGAGCTCTATGAGACCGCCATCGGCACGCTCGCGCCGCCGGACTTGATGATCTTCTTGAAGTCCAACGTGCGGACGCTGAAGAAGCGCATCGCGCGGCGTGGGCGGGCGATGGAGCAAGAGGTGCCGACTGAGTATCTGACCAGACTCAACAAGCTCTATGACGAGTGGCGGGGAAGGTACTCGATGTCGCCCGTCATCGAGCTGCAGACGGACAAGTTGGATTACTTGACCGACCTGGTTGATCGGTTGGATTTGTTCAAGCAGATAGAGAAATTCTTATAAGGACTAGGGCGTGTCCGCAAACTCCGGACCGAGCAGTGGCGGCTGAGGACCAAGCAGCGCAAGGCGCGAGGAGGGAACCGTACTTTCTGTACGGTGACGACGAGCAACGCGGCGATGCGTAGGTCATCGTCCCTCAGGCGACGGGAGGAGTTTGCGGACACGCCCTAGGCTGCTGGGAAGCGCGCGGTAAAGGTTGCGCCGCCGCCTGGGGTCTCGCTGAGGGTCAGCGTGCCGCCGTGGGCCTCGGCGATGTCCTTGCTGGTCGAGAGGCCGAGGCCGTTGCCGCCGGGGCGGGTGGTGACGAAGCGCTGGAAGACGCGGGCGCGATCCTTGTCGGGGACGCCCGGGCCGTCGTCGATCACGGCCAGTTCGGCCTGTCCGTCGTCGCCGCGCGCCGTCGTCAGGACGATGCGCGTGCGCGCGAAGTCGAGCGAGTTGAGGAGGAGATTCAGCAAGAGCTGCCGCACCGCGAACGGGTCGCACTGCACCTTGGGCGGCTCGCCGTAGCGCTCCTCGATCTGCAGCTCCTTCATCCGCGCCATCGGCTTGACCAGCTGCATCGCGTCGCGGGCCAGCTCGTTGACGTCGCGGGGGATGCGCGGGGCCCGCTCGCCGGCGGCGTAGCTGAGAAAGCTCTGCAGCTGGTTGACGGTGCGGCGCGTCTCTTTCTCCAGCTCCTTCAAGTGCAGCGTCACCTTGGCGTCGGGCTGCGCGGTGCGCTCCGCGGCGGTGCGGCCAAGCTCGGCAAATCCAAGGATGACGGTGAGCGCGTTCTTCATCTCGTGGGCAAAGCCCGCCGTGAGCAGGCCGACGGTGGAGGCGCGCTGGGCCCGCTCGAGCGCCGTCGAGATCTCGGCCAGCCGCTGCTGCAGCACCCAGCCCGAGGCGGCGCCAAGCCCCGCCAGGACGACCACGATGGCGTAGTAGACGCCGCTCAGGTTCTGCCCGCGCCACAAGCTGATGATGAGTGCGACGGTGGCGCCGAGAAACAGGATGGGCCCCCAGTAGAGCGCCGCGAGCGCGATGCGGCGCGCGCGGTGGGCAGCTTGGGCGCCGGGCGAGGGCGGTAGGTTCTGCTGGAGCGGCACGGCGTCGCGTATAGCAGACCGCGCCGTTGGTCGGAGCGGTTTCTTGCCGCGCGGGTGCCGATGGGGGAGAACCGCCGGATGGCGCTGGCCCGGCGGCGAATCCTCCTCTGCGTGGGCGGCGGCATCGCGGCGTACAAGGCGTGCGAGCTGGCGCGCCTCTTGGTCAAGGCGGGCGCCGAGGTGCGCTGCGCGCTGACGCAGGCGGCCCAGCGCTTCGTCATGCCGCTCACCTTCCAGGCGCTCACCGGACAGTCAGTTGCCAAGGACCTCTTCGACGCGCAGCAGGAGCTGACGGCGGGGCACATCGCGCTCGCCGACTTCGCCGAGCTGGCAGTGGTGGCGCCGGCCACCGCCGACCTGCTCGCGCGCTTGCGGGGTGGCTTTGCCGACGATGCGGTGACGGCCACGCTGATCGCGATTCCGCCCTCGCGCTGGCTGCTCGCGCCGGCGATGAACCAGAAGATGTGGGCCAGCCCCGCGGTGGTGGAGAATGTCGCCGCGTTGCGGGCGCGGGGGGCGCGGCTCTGCGGGCCTGCCGTGGGCGAGATGGCCGAGCGATCGCACACCGGCCCGGGGCGATTGGCCGAGCCCGCCGACATCCTTGCCGCCATTGAAGGCGCGCTCGCGGCCGGGCAGGACCTGGCCGGAGTCCGCGTGCTCATCACCGCCGGGCCGACGCGCGAGCACCTCGACCCGGTGCGCTTTCTCTCCAATCCGAGCACCGGCCGGATGGGCTTCGCGCTGGCCGAGGCGGCGCGCGATCGCGGCGCCACCGTCACGCTGATCGCGGGTCCCACCGAGCTGGCGGCGCCGTCCGGGGTGGAGCTTTTGCGCATCGGCTCGGCGGAGGAATTGGCCGACGCGGTGGGCGCGCGGGCGGCCTCGGCGCGCGTCATCATCATGGCCGCAGCGGTGGCCGACCAGCGTCCGGCCGAGGTGAGCGCGCAGAAGATGAAGAAGCGCGAGGGCGAAGAGATGGTCCGGTTCGTCCGCACGCCCGACATCCTGGCGGGGCTTGGCCAGCGCTTTGCCGGCGCGCCCGATCGGCCGCTGCTGGTCGGCTTTGCCGCCGAGACGGAAAAGATCGAGGAGAGCGCCCGCGAGAAGCTGGAGCGAAAGCAGCTCGACCTGATCGTCGCCAACGACGTCTCGCGGGCGGGCGCGGGCTTTGCCGCCGAGACCAATCGCGTGCTGGTCCTGGGCAAGGACTCCGCGCGGCACGAGCTGCAAGGCACCAAGCGCGAGGTCGCCGCCGGCATCCTCGATCGCGTTCGCGCGCTCCTCTCCGTTCGGTAGTATACGGACGCAGGGAGGCGAGCTTGGACGAGACGCAGACAGAGCTGGCAGCGCTGACCTCCGAGCTGCAAGCCTACGTCTCGTGGGCGCGCGACGCGGGCCTGGTCTCGCTCGGGCAGCCCGCCCCCGCCAAGGCCGCTCCCGCACCTCAACCTCTTGCCGCAGCAGGGCCGCCGATGCCCAAGCAGACTCCGATCGCGCCCATGCTCCAGCTGGCCACTCTGCAAGAGGTGCGGGCCGAGCTTGGCGAGTGCACCCGCTGCAAGCTGTCCAAGGGGCGCACCAACATCGTCTTCGGCGTCGGCAGCGAGAAGGCGCGGCTGGTCTTCGTCGGCGAGGCGCCGGGCGAGGACGAGGACCTCTCCGGCGAGCCGTTCGTCGGCAAGGCCGGCCAGCTGCTCACCAAGATGATCGAGGCGATGGGCCTCGCCCGCTCTGATGTGTACATCTGCAACACCGTCAAGAGCCGGCCGCCGAACAATCGCAACCCTGAGCCCGACGAGCTGGCGGCCTGCGAGCCGTTCCTCAAGGCGCAGCTCGCGGCCATCAAGCCCGAGGTCATCGTCACCCTCGGCAAGTTCGCCGCCCAGGCGCTCCTGCGCGATCAGACCGCCATCTCGCGGCTGCGCGGGACGTGGCGCGAATATGCCGGCATCGCGCTGATGCCCACGTTTCATCCGGCCTACCTGCTCCGCTCGCCGGGCGAGAAGGGCAAGGTCTGGGGCGATCTGCAGCTCGTGATGCAGAAGCTCGGCCTCAAGCCGCGCGCGGGCACCCCATGAGCGGCGCGCTCGCGCTCTTGCTCGCGGTCGCTGCTGCCGCCGAGTCGCGGCCGGTGGTGGACTACGCCGAGGTCGCGGGCTCCATCGACCCCGGCTCGGCGGCCTATCTCATCGGGGCCATCCGCTCGGCGCAGTCCTCGGGCGCCGAGGCGCTGCTGGTGCGGCTCGACACGCCGGGCGGCCTCTTGTCGTCCACGCGCGACATCGTCCAGGAGGAGCTCTCGGCCAAGGTGCCGATCATCTTCTGGGTGGGCCCGCCCGGCGCGCGCGCGGGGTCGGCGGGCGTCTTCCTCACGCTGGCCGCGCACGTCGCCACCATGGCGCCCTCGACCAACATCGGCGCCGCGCACCCGGTGGACCTCTCTGGCGCAGGCGAGAAAGCCGACGACAACAAGCACGGCGGCGTCATGGACACCAAGATCGAGAACGACACCGCGGCCTTCGTCCAGGGCATCGCCGAGCGGCGCTCGCGCAACGTCGAGTGGGCGGTCAAGGCCGTGCGCGAGAGCGTCAGCGTCACCTCGTCGCAGGCGCTGACGCTGAAGGTGATCGATCTCGTCGCCGAGGACGTGCCCTCGCTCCTCCACGCGCTCGACGGCCGCACCGTGCAATTGCCCGGCGGCGAGAAGCGGACGCTGCACACCTCCGGCGCGCGGATCCGCGAAGTGGTCTGGCCGGTGCGCGACCGCGTGCTGCACGGCATCGCCAACCCGGAGGTCGCCTATCTCATCGCCATGCTGGGCGTGATCGGCGTCCTGCTCGAGCTCTTCCACCCGGGCTCGCTGGTGCCGGGCATCGTCGGTGGCCTGGCGCTGCTCGTCGCCGCCGTCGCCTTCCAGATGTTGCCGGTGCGCGCAGGCGCGGTGGCGCTGATCGTCGCCGCGGTGGCGCTCTTTCTCGCCGAGGCAAAAGTCGGCGGGCATGGCGGCTTTGTCGCGGGCGGCGCGGTCGCGCTCACCGTCGGGTCACTTCTGCTCGTCGGCCACGTCTCGCCCGAGTTCTATGCGGACGCCGACTTCGGCATCCCTTGGAAGACGGTGGCGCCGGTCGGCGTCGCCTTCGCGCTCATCGCCTTCGGCCTCGCCAGCAAGATCTCAACAGCGCGCAAGAAGCCCTTGATGACCGGCGGCGACGAGCTGATCGGCGCCACCGGGGAAGTGCGCGAGCAGGTCGGCCCCTCGAGCGGCACGATCCTGATCATGGGCGAATTGTGGAGCGCGCGCAGCCCCGAGCCGCTGCCGGTCGGGTCGCGCGCGCGGGTGATGTCGATGCACGGCCTCTGCCTGGAAGTGACGCCGGTCTCGGTACTAGAGGTTTAACGAAATGGACTTTGCGAGCGGAGGCACCATGGGATTCGGAGCGATCATCGCCGTCGTCATTCTCGGCTTCTGGATTCTCAGCGGCTTGCGCGTCATCCAGGAGTACGAGGCCGGCGTGATCTTCCGCCTGGGCAAGTTCGCCGAGGTGAAGCGCGCGGGCCTCAACTGGCTCGTGCCCTGGCTCGATCGCATGGTCAAAGTGGACCTGCGCGTGGTCGCGCGCGACGTGCCCCCGCAAGACGTCATCACGCGCGACAACGTCAGCTTGAAGGTCAGCGCGGTCGTTTACTATCGAGTCGTGGACGCCGAAAAGGCCGTCATCCGCGTCGAGAACTATCTCTATGCGACGAGCCAATTGGCGCAGACCACTCTACGTTCCACGCTAGGTAAGCTGGAGCTGGACGACCTGCTCTCGCAGCGGGAAAAGATCAACAAGGAGCTGCAAGAGATCCTCGACCTGCACACCGAGCCGTGGGGCGTGAAGGTCACCAATGTCGAGGTGAAGCAGCTCGACCTGCCCGTCGAGATGCAGCGCGCGATGGCCCGCCAGGCCGAGGCCGAGCGCGAGCGGCGCGCCAAGATCATCGCCGCCGAGGGCGAGTACCAGGCGGCCGAGAAGCTCGGCATGGCGGCCGACGTCATCGACCAGCACCCGGCCGCGCTGCAGCTGCGCTACTTGCAGACCCTGGTGGAGATCTCGTCCGACAAGTCGAGCACCACCATCTTCCCCCTGCCCATCGACCTCATCCGGCCGTTCCTCGCCGGCATCCACGACTCGCGGCCCGCCGGTGTCCGGCCGCCCGTGCCGCCGCCCGTGCTGGGGCCGAAGAATGGCTGAGCTCGACCCATACGGCCTGCGCCGCGTGGTGAAGCCCAAGGGCGCGCTCCCGCAGCGCGCCGAGGTGCTCGACCCGCGCCTGCCGCTCGGGCCCGACGAGCTGTCGATCGACGTGCAACACCTGAATGTCGATGCGGCCAGCTTCCGGCAGATCGAGAAGGAGCAGGAGGGCGACGACGAGCGCATCGCCGCCCGCGTGATGGGCATCGTGCGCGAGCGCGGCAAGCTGCAGAACCCGGTCACAGGCTCCGGCGGGATGCTGATTGGCCGCGTCGCCGAGGTGGGCCCGAAGCACCCCGCGTTCGGCGAGATCTACAAAGGTGAGCGCATCGCCACGCTGGTCTCGTTGACGCTGACGCCGCTCGAGCTCAAGCGCATCGACAAGGTGCACGCGCACGCCGAGCGGCTCGACGTCGAGGGCCGCGCCATCTTGTTCGCCTCGGGCCTCTTTGCGCCCATGCCCGACGACTTGCCCGAGTCGCTGGCGCTGGCCGTGTTCGACGTCTGCGGCGCGCCCGCCTGGGTGGCGCGGATGGTCAAGCCAGGCATGCGCGTCCTGGTGCTGGGCGCGGGCAAGAGCGGCTCGCTCGCCTGCGCGCAAGCGAAGCGCAACGGCGCCACGGTCCACTCAATGGATTATCGTGAAGATGCGCCGCGCAAGCTGGTCGCGTGTGGCCTCGCCGACCTCGCGCTCGCGTGCGACGCCACCGACGCGCTCGCGGTCTACCAGCAGTCGAAGGAGGCGACCGGCGGCGCGCTCTACGATCTGGTGGTGAGCTGCGCGAGCGTGGCCGGCACCGAGATGGCCTGCATCCTCTCGGTGCGCGAGGGCGGCGAGGTGCTCTTCTTCAGCATGGCGACGAGCTTCACGGCGGCCGCGCTCGGCGCCGAGGGCGTCGGCAAGGACGTGCGGCTGACGGTGGGCAACGGCTACGCCAAGGGCCACGCCCGCCTGGCGCTCGACCTGGTCCGGCAGATCCCCGCGCTGCGCGACCTCTTCACAGCGCGCGTGGGCTGACCGTGCCGAGGCCCGCCTGCGCGCTGGTGCTGGCGGGGGGGCAGAGCCGGCGCTTCGGGTCGCACAAGGCGCTGGCGCGCTTTCGCGGGGCGCCGCTGGTCGCGCACGCGCTCGCGGCCGCCGCGGCAGAGTTTGCGCACGTCGCGCTGGTGGCCAAGGATGCCCAGCGCTACGTCCGCTTCGCGCCGACCAACGCAGCGCTGATCGACGACGGCACCGAGCAGGAGACCCCGCTCGCCGGGCTGGTTGCCGGTCTTCAGTGGAGTCCACTCGATATCGTCTATTCATTTGCCGTGGACATGCCCTTCGCGGTGGACGCGCAGCTGCTCGACGCGCTCTGTGAAGCCATCGCCGGCCACGATGCGGCGATCCCGGTCTGCAACGGGCAGGAGCAGCCGCTCTCGGCGCTCTGGCGCCGCGGGCCTGCGCTGGAGGCGGCCCGCTCGCTGCTCGCGCAAGGGAAGGGGCCGCGCGCGCTCGGGCAGGCGCTGCGCACCGCGCGCGTTCAGTTCGACGACGAGCGGCCGTTCCTCGACGCCGACACGCCCGAGGAGCTGCAGCGCCTGGAGCAGCTCATCGCGCCGCCGCGGGCTTGAGCAGGTCTTTCAGCTCGGCCGCGAGCCGCTCGTACTGCGGCAGCGCGTTGTAGAGCTGCGCCGAGATGCGGACGATTCGCTGTGGGGACGCGGGGAAATCCCAGAGCGGCACCTCGATGCCCCGCGCGACCAGCGCCAGCTGCGTGACGGAGGCGGCCTCGCCCTGCGGCGCCGGCGGCAGCGGCAGCGCGGCGAGCATGCCGATCATCGACTCCGGCGCGGGGGCGGCCCCGCCGAGCGCGGACAGCAGCACGCGGCGCCCTTGCAAGACCAGCGCGCGGTTGCGCTCCATCAGCTCGGGCCAGCCGCCCGGCAACAGCGCGCCCAAGAAGCGGATGGCCGCGGGCACGCAGAGGAAGGGAGTGGGGTCGTCGGTGCCGGCCCAGTCGAACTCGAGCCGGAAGCGCGAGCGGTCGGTGCGCGGCGAGTTGGCCCCGTGGCTGATCGCCGAGGGGCGCAGCCCCGCCTGCTTGTCGCGCCGCACGTGGAGGAAGGCGGCTCCCTTGGGGGCGCAGAGCCACTTGTGACAGTTGCCGGTGTAGTACGCGGCGCCGAGCGCATCCAGGTCGAGCGGCACCATGCCGGGCGCGTGCGCGCCGTCCACCAGCGTGTCCACGCCGCGCGCGAGCAGCTCATGGACCAGCTGCTCGATCGGGTAGACGAGGCCGGTGGGGCTCGTCACATGATCGAGCAGCGCGAGCCGCGTCCGGGCCGACACCCGCGAGAGCACCGAGGTGACCACCTCGTCGGGCGAGGAGAGCGGGAAGGGCACCCGCGCCTGCACCACGTGCGCGCCTTGGGCCTCGGCCCAGAGCATGGTGTTGCGGCAGGCGTTGTAGACGTGATCGGTGGTGAGCAGCTCATCGCCCGGCTCGTAGCGCAGCGAGCGCACCACCGTGTTCACGCCCGTGGTGGCGTTCGGCACGAAGGCGAGGTCGTCGGGCGCGGCGTGAACGAACGCGGCCAGCGCGGCGCGCGCCTCGTCGAGCAGGCCCTCGAGGTCGCGGGCGAAGAACTGCACCGGCTGCCGCTCGAGCCGGTCGCGCAGCCGGCGTTGCTCGTCGAGCACCGCGGTCGGACAGGCGCCGAACGATCCGTGGTTGAGGAAGGCGACCTCGCGCGAGAGCCCCCAGTGCACCGCGAAGGGGCTGCCGCCGCCGGAGAGAGCCGCGCTGGAGATCGTCGTCAATCCACACCTCGGAAGGGGCGTGCCGCTCGCCCGAAGTCGTCTCCTAGAGCACCTCGCCGGCGCAGCAAAGAGGCAATTTGACAGATAACCAACAATGGGGGTTAAATCGAGACGTAGGTCTTGTGCCTCGAGATCGCGGGAAAATCCACCCCCCCTGCGGGTGCGAGGCTCAACGGGCGGCGGCGGCAACTTCTTGCACTGAATGAATTCCGGCGGGCACGCGCCCGCCGCCAACCCACTGAGCGGCCCGACTCGCGGCCGCTTCCGACTCGGCTCAAGGAGTACGCGATGAAGCGCGCAAGATCACTCTTCTCGGCAGCTTGGATTCTCTTCGCGCTGGCGTCTTCCGGCGTCGCCGAGGCGAAGAGCGCCCCGCCGCCGACGGGCAAGGCGCCGGCCACGGTCGCGTGCAAGCCCGCGCCTGCCGCGCAGATCACCGCGGAGAAGGAGAAGCTCAAGGCCGCCGAGGCACGGTTCACCAAGTCGCGAAAGCCCGCCGACAAGACAGAGATCGACAGGCTCAAGGCGGCGATCGGCAAGCTCGAGTGCAAGGACGCTGCGGGCCCCAAGCAGTGCAAGCCCGCGGACGCCAAGGACCTGACGGCGGCGCGCAAGAAGGTCTCGGACGCGAAGGCGCGTCTGGCGGGGATGCAGAAGTCGGCGAAGACCACGGCCGGCCAGAAGAAGGGGGCAGAGACGCAGGTTTCCCAGGCCGAGTCCGAGCTGGCGACGCTCGAGTGCAAGGCGCAGGTTGGCGGCACCGGCCAGTGCAAGCCGGCGGCTCCGCTGGAGATCAGCGCGGAGAAGAGCAAGCTCCGCTCGGCAGAGGGCCGGTTCGCGAAGTCGAAGAAGCCCGCGGACAAGGCCGAGGTCGACAAGCTCCAAGCCTCCCTCGCGAAGCTCGAGTGCCATGACACCGGCGCAACCGGTGGACAGTGCAAGCCGGCCGACGCGAAGACGATCGCAGAAGCAAAGCGAAAGGCCGACAGCGCACAGAAGGCCGCCGATGGGCAGGCGAAGTCGCCCAAGGCGACGGCGGCGGCAAAGAAGCAGTCCGCTGACGCAGCGACGGCCGCCAAGGCCGAGCTGGCGAAGCTCGAGTGCCACGATGCCGGCGCAACTGGTGGCCAGTGCACGCCCGCTGACGCGAAGACGATCGCAGAGGCAAAGCGAAAGGCCGACAGCGCGCAGAAGGCGGCCGATGGGCAGGCGAAGTCGCCCAAGGCGACGGCGGCGGCAAAGAAGCAGTCCGCGGACGCAGCGACGGCCGCCAAGGCCGAGCTGGCGAGGCTCGAGTGCCACGATGCCGGCGCGGGACAGGATGGCGGTCAGTGCAAGCCGGCTGACGCGAAGACGATCGCAGATGCAAAGCGAAAGGCCGACAGCGCGCAGAAGGCGGCCGATGGCCAGGCGAAGTCGCCCAAGGCGACCGCGGCGGCAAAGAAGCAGTCCGCTGACGCAGCGACGGCCGCCAAGGCCGAGCTGGCGAAGCTCGAGTGCCACGACGCCGGCGCGGGACAGGATGGCGGTCAGTGCAAGCCGGCCGACGCGAA
>JBBRMA010000009.1:0-134234 GCA_038231075.1 Myxococcales bacterium
GACCGAGCCCGAGGGATGAGGACCAAGCAGCGCAAGGCGCGAGGAGGGAGCCGTACTTTCTGTACGGCGACGACGAGCAACGCAGCGATGCGCCGGCCATCGGCCCTCTGGCGACGGGAGGAGTTTGCGGACACGCCCTAGTACCATTTGAATAGAGGCCAAACCCTGCTGCGGACGGACTCCCGGCCGGGCCGCCCCTGGTGGCTGAAGCCAGTACGAACTTTGGAGCAGCAGCGCTAGGCGCGCGGATCGCCAGGCTTCAGGTGCTCGCCGAAGATGAGAAAACCGTTCTGCGACGCGGCCAGATAGATGAGGTCTGGCCCGGGCCGCGCGGTCAGCATGTGCGTCGAGCCCGTCTCCCTGTGCAGCTCGTCGCCGCGGCGCGCGACGCGGCCGTCGCCCTCGACGCACGAGCCCTGCAACACCAGCGCCACCTCTTCGCCCTGGTGGGTGTGGTCGGGAAAAGCGCCGCCCGGCGCGATGCGCACGAACCCGACGATGGCGTTGGCGACCGCGGGACCGCCCTCGAGATGATAAAGCGACACCCCGGGAAGCGGGCTCACGACCCAGCTCGCGGCGTCGTCGATGGCGGCCAGCAGCGCCCGCGCTCTCTCCACGCCCAGGTCGAGGATTCGCGCGGCACGCTCGGCAAAAGCGTCAAAGCGGTTGGTCTGCGCCACGGCGCGGAGCACCCGGTCCTCGAGCGCGGGCGGCGGGATGACCGGCGCAAGCGCGAGCGCGAACGCCGAAAGCGCCCGGGCCGATGAGGCATGGGCCGCGGCGCACTCCGGGCACGAGTCGAGGTGTGCGCACGCCTGTTGCCGCGCGGGCGCGTCGAGCACATCCAGCTCGAGCGGACCAAACCCTGGCTCGAGGTGCGCGGTCATCCGAAAACCTCCGTCACTTCCTGCAATGGCTACGAGCGCGCCGGCGCAAAGGATTGCGCCCTGCGACCAACCAGGGCGCCGAACGGTTTCTTCACGCCTGCGAACCGGCCGATTCGCGGCCCACCAAGCCGATCGTCTAAAGCGGGCTGATGCTCAGGTTGTCAAAGTACGTGTCATTGGTCCAGCTCGAGAAGCCAAAGCGGTCATGCCCGCGGCCCGAGAGCGGCGCGGGGTCGCGCAGCTGCAGCGCCAGCTCGCGGTCCAACTCCCAGCGCAAGTCCTGCCCCTGGCGCGTCACCACCACGTGATAGGTCCGCCCCTTGACCACGCGCAGGTCGGTCCGCTTGACGACCACAGGCGTCTCGCGCCCGTAATATCGTCCCTGCTCGAGCTTCTCGAGGTCGCTGCGCGCGCCCGCCTCGATGAACGGCCGGCGGATGCCCTCGACCAGCGCGTCCAGACCCGCGGCCACGTGCGGATAGGGCCGAACGATGGACGCGAGCTGCGCCTTCAGCTCGGCCTCGCTGAGCGCGTGCTCGTCGAGCTTGGCGATGCGCGACTCGCGGTTGTGCCAGGCGCCGAAGAGGAAGAGATAGCCGGTGGAGTGGTTGCGGCCGTCGCCGAAGGCCTCCCACTTCATGTCGCCGTCGGCGCCTTCGCTGCGGGCGTCGAACTCGATGCGCACGTCCGCCGGCAGCCGCGCCTTGAGCCAGAGCGGGTTGTTGCCCACGCCCGGCGAATAGAGCTGTCCGTTGACGATGCGCCACAGGCCGCCGTTCGACCAATAGTCGTTGCCGAGCGTGTCGCGGTCGAACGAGTCCTTGAAGGGCACGGCCTGCGTCACCTCCGCGGGGCCGCGAAAGAGGATCTGCAAGAAGGGCAGCTGCACCAGCGCAACCAGCGCCAGGAGCGGCAGGGCGAGGCGCGGATCCTTCAGCGGGTGCGAGGGCCGCACCGGCGCGGGCGCGCTGGCAGCCGCGGGGGTCACGCTCGCTGGAATCGGCTCGGTCACTGGTCTTCCTCGGTGCGGAACGAGAGCTCGTCAAAGTCGGGCAGCTCGGCGCGAAGATACTCGCGCAGCCGCTCGGTCAGGCGCGCCTCGAGCTGCCGCGCGCGCTCGCGCGAGACGCCATATTCGTCGCCCACCTGCTGCAGCGTGAGCGGCTCCTGGCCCTCCGGCGGCGCGAGGCGCTTTTCGAAGATGAAGCGATCCTTGTCGCTCGTGAGCGCCTTGCCGAAAGCGTCCAGCTTCTCCTTGAACATGCGCCGCAGCTCTTGGTCGGCCAGCGCTTCATCGGGCGCAACCCCCGGCTGCGAGAGCCTGTCGCCGTGCGTCTGCCGCGACTCCTCGCCGCCGCTGACCGGGGCGTCGAGCGAGAACTCGTCATTCGAGAGCCGCTGGTCCATCTCGCGCACGTCCTGCTCGCTGACGTTGAGCCGCTCGGCCAGGAGCTTCGGGCCCACTTCAAACCCCTGCTTGAGCAGCTTGTCCTGCTCCTTGCGCAGGTTGAAGAACAGCTTCCGCTGCGCCTGCGTGGTCCCGAGCTTCACCATGCGCCAGTTGTCCATCAAGTAACGAATGATATAGGCGCGGATCCACCAGGCCGAATAGCTCGAGAGCTTGACGCCCCGGAACGGATCGTACTTCTGCACGGCCTGCAGGAGGCCGACGTTTCCCTCTTGCACCAGATCGAGCACGCTGAAGGCCGCGCGCCGATACTCATGGGCAATCTTCACCACCAGCCGCAGATTGGCGGTCACCAGCCGATACGCGGCCTTCTTGTCGCCGGTCTCGCGAAACTTCACCGCCAGTTCGTGCTCCTCCTCGCGGGTCAAGAGCGGGTGGCGCGCCACCTCGGCCATGTAGCGCTGCAGTGCGTCGGCGTGCGAGAGGTCGCGCACGTGGACGGGGAGCGTGGACTTCTGCTCCTCGGGCGGCAGCACCTCGGGCTCGAGGGCTTTGCTCTCGGCCTCCCTTCCCAGCTCCTCGACCTCGGAGGGATCAGGCTCGTTCGCCGGCTCCTCGACCTCGGCTTCTGCCTCGGCGGCAGCGGCGGGCGGCGGCGCTCTCTTGCGCGGGGCCCTGGGCGCGCCAAAAGACTTCCCGGCCGCCTTGGCCAGGCGCTTGGTTCGCTGCTTGTCGTCCTCGGGCATCGGTCCGTGCGTCCTTTTGCGGCCGGTGCTATACAGGCACGCTTTTATCCGTTCAAGCCAAGAGCACATGCATTGATGACTGATCCGTCCACAGAGACTCAGACTCCCCCTCCGCCACAGGCGCAGCCGATGGCGGCGAGCGATTACATCGCCATTGAATCGTTCGCCGAGCTGCCGCTCTCGGCAGAGCTGCGCCGCGGCATCGCCGAGAAGGGCTACGAAAAACCGACGCCCGTGCAAGCCGCGGTGCTGAGGCCCATCCTCGCCGGCAAGGACGTCATCTGCCGCAGCAAGACCGGCACCGGCAAGACGGCGGCCTTCGGCATTCCCCTGCTCGAGCGCATTCCGGCCGGCACCCGCCGGGCCTCGGCGCTGGTGCTCTGCAACACCCGCGAGCTGGCGCTGCAGGTCGCGCAAGAGCTTCAAGAGCTGGGCAAGCACAAAGACGTGAGCGTGGTCGCCATCTACGGCGGCGCGCCCATGGACGCCCAGACGCGCGCGCTCAACCAAGGCGCTGAGATCATCGTCGGCACGCCGGGCCGCGTCTATGACCACATCCGCCGCGGCACGCTCAAGCTCGACCACGCGATGATGACCGTCCTCGACGAGGCCGACGAGATGCTCTCGAGCGGCTTCTTCGAGGAGGTCACGCGCATCCTCGATCACCTCCCGCCCACGCGGCAGACGCTGCTCTTCTCGGCGACGGTGCCGCCCGACATCGAGCAGATCGTCCAGAAGTATCTGAAGAACCCGGAGCACATCCTGCTCTCGGGCGACGTCTTCACCGTCGATCACATCCACAACGTCATCTATTACGTGGTCGATGAGTATCCGAAGCCGCGCAACCTGCTCTATATGCTCGAGCGCGACGATCCGGAGAGCGCGATCATCTTTTGCAATACCCGCACCGACACCAGCTTGATTACCGCGGTGCTCAACCGCAATGGTCTCGACGCCGAGCTCTTGAACGGTGAGCTGCCGCAAAAAGAGCGCGAGCGGGTGATGGCCAAGGTGAAGCGCGGTGAGGTGCGCTTCATGGTGGCCACCGATATCGCCGCGCGCGGAATCGATATCAGCGACCTGACCCACGTCGTCAATTACTCATTGCCCGAGGATCCCGCGGTCTATTTGCACCGCGTGGGCCGCACCGGGCGCATCGGCAAGAAGGGCACCGCGCTCAGCCTCGTCTCCGGCGCCGAGCTCGTGACGCTCTCCGCATTGGAAAAGAAGTACGGAATCAAATTCGAGCAACGCAAATTGCCCACTCCAGAAGAGGCGAAGTCAGTGTGGACTGAAAAGCAGATGAATGAGATCCGCGCCGCGATGCAGAGCGGTCCGGCCTTCGAGGCGCTCCTGCCGCTGGCGCAAGACATGATGGCGCGCGAGGACGGCAAGCTCTTGATCGCTTTCGCGCTCAAGTATTTCTTCACCCACCACCGGATGGAGAAGGCGCAGATGCGCGCCATCGGCGAGAAGAAGCTCGAGAGCCACGAGGCCGAGAAGGTCCACGAGAAGCCCGAAAAGAGTTACGAAGAGATGCGGCGCGAGCCGGCCGAGCGTCCCAAGGCGCGGGGCGCCAGGCCTCCCAGAAAGCCGCGGCAGGAAGAGACCAACGGTGCACCGGCCCCTGAGTCGAACGGCGCCGTTGAGACGGCACAGGCACCGGCGGCGCCGCAGGCGCCCGTCGACCGCGTGAAGCTCTTCTTCGAGCAGGGACAGGATGCGGGCTGGGACAGCGAGAGCCTGGCGCAAGAGCTCTCCGCGCTCGCCGGGCAGCCGCGCGAGATGGTCCTCGCCATCGAGGTCAAGCCGCGCAACGCCTATGTGGTCGTCAAGCCCCAGGCCAGCGACGCGTTCCTCGCCACGGCCGGCAAGTCGCTGCGCGAGCGCCCGGTGGCCATCGAGATCGCCAAGTCGAGCGCCGAGCGCGAGAAGCTGCGCGGCAAGCGCGAGCCGCGTCGCCGCGAGAGCCAGGAGGGCGAGGCCGAGCAGGAAGGCCGCGTGCGCCTCTATCTGGACCAGGGCGCCGAGCAGGGCTGGGACGATGGCGGCCTCGCCCAGGCGCTGAGCGAGCTGGCCGGCCAGCCGCGCGAGACGGTCTTGAGTGTTGAGTTGAAGCCGCGCCTCGCCTACGTCAACATCGCGCCGGCCGCCAAGGACGCCTTCCTCGCCACCGCGGGCAAGGCGCTCAAGGAGAAGCCGCTCGCCATCGAGGTTGCGCGCAAGCGTCGTTAGTTCGCCCAACGCATGTCCGACGCCGCGCTCGCCATCCGCTGCCGCGGCCTCGTGCACCGCTATCCGGCGAGGCGCGGCAGCCCCGAGGTCCAGGCAGTCAATGGCCTGGACCTGGAAGTAAAGGTCGGCGAGTGCTTCGGCCTGCTCGGCCCGAACGGCGCCGGCAAGACCACGACCATCGAGGTCCTGGAGGGGCTGCTCGAGCCCACTGGCGGCGAGGTAGAGGTGCTTGGCCGCCGCTGGGCCAGCGACGAGCCCGTGCTCCGCGAGCTGCTCGGCGTCTCGCTGCAGCAGACCCACCTGCCCGACCGCGTGAAGGTGAAGGAAGTGGTCGCGCTCTTTCGCTCCTTCTTCAAGCGCGGCAAGGACCCGCTGGAGGTCCTCGACCTGGTCTCGCTGCGCGACAAGAGCGAGTCCTGGTACGAGGGGCTCTCCGGCGGCCAGATGCAGCGGCTCGCGGTCGCCTGCGCTTTGGTCTCCGACCCCGAGCTGCTCTTCCTCGACGAGCCCACCACGGGCCTGGACCCGCAGTCGCGCCGCCAGCTCTGGGACGTGATCGCCGACTTCAAGGCGCGCGGCCGGACAGTCTTGCTCACGACCCACTATATGGACGAGGCAGAGAAGCTCTGCGACCGCGTCGCCGTCGTCGATCACGGAAAGGTGATCGCGCTCGGCACCCCGGGGCAGCTCATCGCCTCGCTCGGCGGCACCGAGGTGATAGAAATATCACTATCGTCCAGCCTCCCCGCGGACTTCGAGGCCAGCCTGCGCGCGCTGCCCGGCGTGCACGCGGTGCGCAAGGAACCGGACGCGTTTGCCATCACCGTCGAGCAGCTGCACGCGACGCTGCCCGCGCTCCTCTCGCTGGTGGCGACGCTGCAGGCCACCGTCCTTCGCCTGTCCACGCACCACGCCACGCTCGAGGACGTCTTCGTCTCCCTCACCGGCCGGGCGCTCCGTGAGTAATCGCGTTGGTTATCACCATCCCTTGGTTGAGTTGACGCTGTTGCGCTTGCGCACCTTCTGGCGCGAGACCGGCGCGGTCTTCTGGACCTTTGGCTTCCCGCTCGCGCTCACCTTGGTGCTCGGCGTCGCCTTTCGCGATCGCCCGCCCGACGCCGTCTCCATCGCGGTGCAGTCCGAGGCGCTGCGAGCCGCGCTGTCGCCGAGCAAGGACGTCCGCGTCGAGGTCCTGGCCGAGCCCGCGGCGCGCGAGGCGCTCCGCACCGGCCGGATCTCCCTCTTCATCCAGCCCGGCCCCCCGCGCACCTATCTCTTCGACCCGACGCGGCCCGACAGCCGCCTCGCCCGCGCGCTGGCCGAGAACATCCTCGACCACGCCCACGCCGAGGCCGCGGAAATGCGCGTCACCGAGCCCGGCGCGCGCTACGTCGACTTCCTCGTTCCGGGCCTCATCGGCTCGAACATCATGTCGAGCGGCATGTGGGGCGTCGGCTACGTCATCGTTGAGTTGCGAAACAAGCGGCTGATCAAACGGCTCGTCGCCACGCCGATGAAGAAGACGCACTTCCTCGCCTCGTTCGTACTCATGCGCCTCTTCTTCCTGGTGGTTGAGTTGACCATCTTGCTGTCCTTTGGCTACTTCGTCTTCGGCGTGCCCATCCGCGGCTCGCTGCCCTTGATCGCCGGGCTCACCCTGCTCGGCTCGCTCTGCTTTGGCGGGATGGGCCTGCTCGTTGCCTCCCGCGCGCAGAACATGCCCACCATCAATGGGCTCATCAACCTCATCATCATGCCGATGTTCCTCGGCAGCGGCGTCTTCTTCTCGACCAGCAAGTTCCCGCCAGTGGTGCAGCCATTCCTTCGAGTCTTGCCGCTGACCGCGCTCAATGACGCCTTGCGCGCGGTCATGCTTCAGGGCGCGGGCATCAGCGCGGTGCTGCCCAAAGCGGCGCTCTTGTCGGGGATCGCGGTGGTGACCTTCTCGATTGCGGTGAAGGTCTTTAGATGGAGATAGCCGTCACGGGATATCGCAAAGAATCATAGGCGTTGCATCCTCCCTGTCGAAAAGCGAATGTGAGGCAGGAGGGTTCCTATGCGAACCATGCTCGCCACTTGTCTTCTCGCCGCGTCCTTTTTTCTCTTCGCCGCCCCGGCCGCGGAGGCCACCTGCCGCTCGGCCAAGCTGTGCCGCGAAGGCGCGCCGAAAGGGAAGCTGGTCAAGAAGAAGAACACCTGGTCGGCGCCCTGCGCGCCCTATGGCGAGAACGGCGGCGTCGATCCGTCGTGCAAGGACATCATCTCCTGCGAGAACGCCGGCGCCTTCGGCAAGTTCCTCTCGGCGGTGACCGAGCAGTGCCACGGCAAGACCTTCGATGGCTACTATGGCCTAGATGGATTGACGTTTGGTATTCTCGACTTCACTTCAAATGAATTGCCCGGCCTCTTCGAGCAGGCCAAGAAGAACCCCGAGACGGCCGCGCGCTTCGACGAGATCTTCGCCGACTCGGGAATCAAGATGAACGGCAATTGCCTCGACCCAGCCTGGGTCTGCGACGCCAACCGCTCGGGCGCGCTCAACTGCGACGCGAAGTTCCGCCCGGCGTTCGAGAAGTTCGTCAATGACCCGGCCATGCAGAAAGTGCAGCTGGGTGAGGCCGTGCGGCAGTTCCTCGCCCGCATCAAGCGCTTCCGCAGCCTGGGCCTGAAGACTCAATATGGCCTGGTCGCGATGGCCGTGGTGGCCAACAACCTGCGCCACGCCGAGGGCTGCCAGCCGGCGAAGTGGAAGGCCGCCTGCGCCGACAAGGGCAGCGAGGGCGCGATGGTCGATTGCATGCTCGACCAATATGCCGAGAACGCCTGCCGCCACACCAAAGAAGGTTCCATCAGCCGCGCCAAGGTGATCAAGAAGGTCTTCGAGGGCCACAAAGAAGCGGCTTATGGTGAGCCCGACGTGGCCAAGATCGCCGCCTGCTCCGACAAGTGGGGCCAGAGCTCGGGAAGCCGCGCGCCCAAGGCCGCAAAGAAGCACAAGTAGCCTTAGCTATACTCAACCTTTCGATCGGTATGGTCGCGCCCGTCGAATCTCATCAAGATGCCTTTGCCGTCGATCTTGGTGATGATCGCCACCGGGCGCCGCCAGCACTTCTGTAGATTGCTGAGCGTGTCCTTGGCATAGTCGAGCCGCAGGTCCACTCCCTCGTGGCGATGCGCGAGGAGCAATTCGCCGCGGTTCTCGAAGTTCCCATCGACCACCTCGATGATGGGCTGGCCGAAGTTGGTCAACTGCTGCAAGAGCTTTGACTTCACCTTCTGGAATTCGCGGTCGCGGATCTCCCAGCGGTTGCCTTTTTCATTGAAGGCATAGGTGAAGAGCTTTTGCTCGACGCAGAAGTCGATGGTGAGGAACTCATCGATGAAGGTGATGTCGTTGTAGTGCTTTCGCACCTCGAAGATCTTCTGCCGGCCCAGGCCCAGCTTGCGGTCCCAGGCGCGGCGAGCGCGCAGGTCGTCGCATTCGTCGTACTCTTTTCCAAAGCGACCCTTGTTCCAGCGATCTTCAATGTCGCGCCACATCTCTATCCCGAGCTTGTAGGGATTCAATGCGCCTGGCCGCGTGCCCATGGTGCCCGAGTGGTGGTCGGCGTAGTCGATGATCTCCGAGTCCTTGAGCGCCCGCGTGGTCATGATCGTCGAGTGCCAATAGCTGGCCCAACCTTCGTTCATGATCTTGGTCTGCCCCTGCGGCGCGAAGTAATAGGCCTCTTCGCGAATGGTCGAGAGTATCTCCGCTTCCCAGCGCTCGAGCGGGGCGTTCTCGACCAGGAAGAGCAGCACGTCGCGCTCGGGGCGCTCGGGGAACTTCTTGCTGCGCGCGCGCTCGTCCTCGAGCTTCTTGCGCTGCTCGTCCATGAACTCTTTAGGGTTGATGAACTGGTTCATGTACTCGCGGTCGGAGCGGAAGCCATGGACCTCGATGGGCTGCTCGTCGGGCTCGTGCTTCAGCTTGGGCTTTCTGACGATGTGCGGCGAGTGCTGGTCGATCAGGTTCTCGAGCGAGAGCGCGCGGTCGATGAAGTCCTCGACCAGGTCGATGCCGATGCGGTCGATGATGCGGCGCACGCGGGTGGCGTGGTTCGCCATCTCGTCCATCATCTTCCGGTTGGTGTGGCGGAAGGAGAAGTTGTGCTTGAAGAAGTCGACGTGGCCAAAGACGTGGGCCATCACCAATTTCTGATCGACGTCCATGTTGGACTCGAGCAGATAGGCGTAGCTCGGGTCGTTGTTGATCACCATCTCGTAGATCTTGGACAGCCCGTACTCATAGCCTTTGGAGAGCTGCTCGTACTCCATTCCAAAGCGCCAGTGCGGATACCGATTGGGAAAGCCGCCATAGGCGGCCACCATGTTGATCTCGTCGTACCCGAGCACCTCGAAGATGGTGTCGAAGAAGTCGAGGCCAAACTCTTTCGCGTACCCTTCGATCTCCTTGCGGAGGTCGTTGAGATGCGGCGGCAGGTTGGTGCTCTTCTCGCCGGCCATTGGTGCCTCAGCTCCCCTTCCCGAGGAAATCCTTGATTGAGTTGTAGATCGCGTCCTTGTTGGCGATCTCGCTCAGGGCCACGTTCTCCACGGCGTCGAAGGCCTCGCGCAGGTCCTTGATGAACTGCCCGCTGCCATAGGGGCTCTCGACCTGCCCATAGGCGAATTGATTGACGTGCGGCAGCACCTCGTTCTTGAGCAGCGCCACGCAGGTGCGGGTGTCGTCGGCGCTCCAGTTGTCGCCGTCGGAGAAGTGGAATGGATAGATGTTCCACGAGCCCGAGTCATAGTCGGCGCCCATCATCTCCTTGCAGAGCTTGTAGGCCGACGAGATCATCGTGCCGCCGGACTCGCGCGTGTGGAAGAAGGTGTCGCGGTCGACCTCTCGCGCGACCGCGTCGTGGATGATGTAGCGCGTCTCCAGGCCCTTGTAGTTCGCCCGCAGCCAGGTATCGATCCAGAACGATTCAATCCGGACGATCTCCTTCTGCTCGTCGCCCATCGAACCGGAGACATCCATCATGTAGATGACCACCGCGTTCGACTGCGGCAGCTCGGTCATCTTCCAGGTCCGATAGCGCTTGTCCTCGCGCACCGGAATGATCAGCGGCAGGGCGGCGCTATAGGTGCCGCTGGCGATGCTGCGCTTCAGGGCCTGCTTGTAGGTGCGCTTGAAGTGGCGCAGCGACTCAGGCCCGGTGGTGTGCACGCCGGTATATTTGACCTTGGGTGTAATCAGGTTCTTCTTGCCCTTGTTCTGCACCCGCGGCAGCGCCAGCTCTTCGCCGAGGATCTCGGCCAGCTCGTCGAGCGAGAGGTCGACCTCGAGCTGGTGCTCACCCTCGTTGTCGCCGGCCTTGCCCTTGCCATCGCCCTCCACCGCGCCCGGCGCCAGCACCGTCCCAGGCGCGCCCTCACCCTGGCCGACGCCACCTTGATCCTTATGGCCATAGCGAAAATGGGGGATATCGATGCTCGGCACGGGCACCGTGATCAGGTCCTTGCCCTTCTTGCCGATCATCTCCCCCTTCTGGATGTACTTCCGCAAGTTGGCCTTGATGCGGCCACGGATGATCTCGCGGAAGCGGCTGTGGTCCTGCTTGATCCTGAGCGGCACGGGTTTGCCCTAATCCTTGGTATCGCCGCGCGCGAAGATGCTGGCCACGAAGTTGAGGACGTCGGTGGAGCAGATCTCGCAATAGCCATAGGACTTGATCATGCGGTCCTTGACGATGTCGATCTTCTCCTGCGTGTCCTTGTCCACCACGCTCGAGACCAGGTTCTTCAGCTTGATGGAGTCTTTCTGGTCCTCGAAGAGCTTCAACTCAAGCGCCTTGTGCAGCCGCTCGTTGGTCTTGTAGTTGAAGGTCTTGCCGTCGATGGCCAGCGCGCCGATGTAGTTCATGATCTCGCGGCGGAAGTCATCCTTGCGGCTCTCGGGGATGTCGATCTTCTCCTCGATGGCGCGCATCAGCCGCTCGTCGGGCTCTTCATATTGGCCGGTGTACTTGTTCCGGACCTTCTCGCGCTGGGTATAGGCCTTGATGTTGTCGATGTAGTTGCCGCACAGCTTGGCGATGGCGTCTTCATCGGCGGAGATCGCCCGCTGCACCTCGTTCTTGACCGTGTCCTCGTACTCACTCTTGACCACGGCCAGGAGCTCGCGGTCGCGCTTTCTCACCTCCTCGGAGCTGATGAGCGAGTGGTTGCGCAGGCCGCCCTCCAACTCATTGAGCACCATGAACGGATTGACGCAGCCCTCGCCCTTGTCGCTCACCAGCGCGTTCGAGATCTTGTCCTGCACATAGCGCGGAGAGATGCCCTCCATGCCTTCGTGCGAGGCCTCCTTGCGCAGCTCCTTGATGTTGTCTTCGGTAAAGCCCGGCAAGGTCTTGCCATTGTAGAGCTTGAGCTTCTGCAAGAGCGTCAGGTTGTGCTTCTTCGGCTCTTCCAGCCGCGTCAGCACTGCCCACATTGCCGCCATCTCCAGCGTGTGGGGCGCGATGTGCTTTCCGCGAATCCTCTTCGCGTTGTAGTCCTTCTCGTAGATCTTTACTTCCTCGTTGAGCTTGGAGATATACGGGATATCGATCTTCACGGTCCTATCCCGCAGCGCTTCCATGAACTCGTTGTTCTGCAGCTTCTTGTACTCAGGCTCGTTGGTGTGCCCGATGATGACTTCGTCGATGTCGGTCTGGGGAAACTTCTTCGGCTTGATCTTGTGCTCCTGCGAGGCGCCGAGCAGGTCGTACAAGAAGGCCACGTCGAGCTTGAGCACCTCGACGAACTCGATGATGCCGCGGTTGGCGATGTTGAACTCGCCGTCGAAGTTGAACGCGCGCGGGTCCGAATCAGACCCATACTCAGCGATCTTCCTATAGTTGACGTCGCCGGTGAGCTCGGTCGAGTCCTGGTTCTTTTCGTCCTTGGGTTGGAAGGTCCCGATGCCGATGCGGTCTTTCTCCGAGAGCAGCAGCCGATTGACGCGCACGTGGCCCATCACCCGCGCGAAGTCGCCGTTGTACTCAGCCATCAGCTCTTTGAAGATGAGCCGGCTGGCCGGACATAAGTCTCCGCGCACGGGGATTTGATATCCGGAGTCAGGCGGCACCAGGTCGGCAAAGACCTTGGCCCGCCAGTCCTCGGGGATGAGCAAGAGCGGGTCCTCGTTCATCGGCGTCTTGTAGATCTCGCGGCCCATGGTGCCGTCGGGCTGCTTCTTGTCGAGCACCCAGTGGAAGGTATAGAGCGCGCCGTCGGCCGAGCGCGAATACTCTTCCACGCCCTTCTTGAGCAAGCGCACGATGGTCGATTTCGAGGAGCCCACCGGGCCGTGCAGCAAGATGACGCGCTTCTCGGTGCCGTACCCTTGCGCTGCCGACTTGAAGACGTTGACCAGCTTCATCAGCGGCACGTCGAGGCCGAAGACGGCGTCGCGGCCGCCGAACTCCTCGTCGTGGAAAAAATGATACCGGACCAGCTTCTTCTTGTTGTCGATGTACTCGGTCTTGCCGTGCGAGAGCACCATGTCGTAGATGCGCTGGAAGGCGGTCCGGGTGACGCGCGGGTTGTCGCGCACGATGCGCAGGTAGTCCTCGAACGACCCTTCCCAGTGAAGCTCCTTGAAGCTCGACTTGTCCTGCATCGCGGCGATGCGCGCGACCAGGCTCTCTTCGCGGTTGATCATCTCGGTCTTCCCCTCTGGCGGACGGCCTCCGCCTGGGTTCGCGGCGCTGATCGGTGAGCCGACCCCGCCGGAAAAGCTGCACGACCTGCTGGAAGGCTAACGCACCGTCGCCTCGGGCGGCAATGCGCAGGGGCCTTCCTGTCGGCCAGCGGAAGTTGCGGCCGCTCAAGGGAGCGTGCTAGCGACCGCGCGGTGCTGCTGGCGCTGCCAAACCTTAGCGACCTCGCTTGAGGGACTCACGCGAATCGACGCCGGCCGACGGCTGGGTCGTGCTGGTCGCCGCGCTCCTCGCTCGCGCGCTGCCGCTCTGGCTCTCAGTCGAGCACTATGGCGACGCCCCCGTGCGCATCGAGGCGGCCGAGCGCTGGCTCGCAGCGCCGCACCTCTGGCACGGCTTTCTCGAAGCCTTCCAGTACGGCCCCCTCCATCTGACGCTGCTGGCCGGCGCGGTCGCGGTCGCCGGGCGCTTCGCCGGCCCCAAGCTGCTCTCGCTGGCGTTCGGCCTCGCGGGCGTCTGGCTCTTGCACAAGCTCGCGCGGCGGGTCGCGGGGCCGCGAGCCGCGCGCTTTGCCGCCCTCGCCCTCGCGCTCTCGCCCATGCACATCCAGGCGAGCACCACCGGCGCAAGCGAGGCCATCTTCCTCGCGCTGCTGCTCGCTGCCATCGAGCTCTTCCTCGCGGCCCGCGAGACGCTCTCGCGCAAGGCGCTGCTCGGCTCGGCGCTGCTGCTCGGCCTCGCGAGCCTGGTCCGGTACGACGGCCTCCTCTATGTCGGCCTGCTCTCGGCCGTGCTGCTCGCCGACGCGCCGGCCGCCAAGGTCCGCGCCGCCGCCACCGCCTTCCTCTACGGCGCGCTCGCGTGCGTCCTGCCCGCGCTCTGGCTTTTGCAGTGCCGTCGCTTTGGCGGAGACGCGCTCGCCCCGCTGCACCACATCAACCAGGACCACCTGGGCCTGGCCGCCGGCGCCATCCACTACCTGGGCGAGCTGCGCTACCGCCTCTATTGCCTCTTCTATTGGCCAGCCGCGGTGCTGGCGGTCTGCACGCCGCTGACCGGCGCGCTGGCGATGGTCGGGGCCGCGCGCACGCTCGCGCTCTTGCGGCTGCGTCGCCTCACGGGCGCCGAGGTGGTCGCGCTCCTCGCCTGGCTGCCGGCGGCCTACTTCACCTTCCGCGGCGCGGTGCTCGTCGATTTCCGGCCGCTCTCCCGCTTTGCGCTCGTGGCGGGGGCGCTGTCCCTGCCGTTTGCATGGGATGCCATGCAATTTCTCGGCGCGCGCTTGCACCCGGCGGCGCGCAAGGGCCTCGTGGCGCTGACGGCCCTGTCGCTGATCGGCGCGCCGGTTGCGCTGGCCGCGGCGAGCTACGGGCGGCAGACCTCGCTGGCCGAGTGGGCGCGCCCGCTCTCGCCGATCTCTACCTTGCCGCCGGGCATCGCCGAGGCAGCGCGCTGGGTCCGCGCCAACACGAGGCCGGGCGAGCTGGTGCTGCTCGATCACACCTGGCACTTCCTCGACATCGGCCTCGCCTTCGAGTCCGGACTGCCCGAGTCGCAGCTGGCCCGCCGCGCCTGGCCCGACTTCGAGGAGAAGCTGCGCGAACAGCGGCCTTCACTGGCGGTGCTGATCATCGACGGCGAGCTGCGGCTCACCAGCGGCGCCGAGGGGGCGTCCTACGGCGCGCCGCGCTTCACCTTCCGCGGCCTGCAGTTCTGCGCCGCCGCGCACTACACCTACGCGTCCGTCTATCGTCGGTGCAGCTTCTAGCGCGCCAAGGCAACCCGGTCTTTGCGATCAACGCGCTCTGTGCGCCTCCGCGTTGATCAGCAGGCCCTGCGTTGGAACGCAAAAGGGCGAGCCCGCAGGCCCGCCCTTCGCACGAAGCGCACTTTGCTGGCCGATTACTTGCCGTACCGCTTCTTCTCCGCGTTCTTCTTCTGGATCTGGTCGGTGACCACGCGGTTCTGCTGCGCGCGATAGGTGTCCTGGCGCCGGTAGTCGTTCTGCCGATCCTGCCGCTTGTACTCTTGCGTGCGCGAGGGCGGCGAGTAGGTCCTGGCCGGCGCCGAGTAGGTCTTGGCCGGCGGCTTGTACTCGTACTTGTTGGCCGCCATGGCCGAGCCGCCGAGCAAGAAGCCGCCGAGACCGAGGATCAGTGCAGTCTTCATGTTCTCTCCAAGGAAAGGACCCATCACAGGGAGTGATGGTGATCACGTCAAACTTCTACAGTCAGGACGGATTGTGAACCCGGCCGGCCACACTGTCAATCATCGGCGCCTTGCTTCCCTTTCTTGAAGTGCACCTGCCACTTCTGCACGTTGCGCTCGTGGCAGGTGGCGTCGGGGCAGAAGACGTGGGTGTGGTCGTTCTTCGAGACGAAAAAGTAGTCGCCGCACACCAGCGGGTGGAGCGCGGCGGCCAGGGCAGCGGCGCCGGGGCTGGCGATGGGGCCGGGCGGCAGGCCGAAGACGATGTACGTGTTGTACGGGTGGTTCCGCTGCAGATCGCTCTTGTGGATCTTGCCGTCCCAGTGGAAGTCGGTGGCGAGCAGCGTGGCGTAGATCACGGTCGGGTCGGTCGCGAGGCGCCACTTCTTCTTCAGCCGGTTGTGGAACACGCACGAGACGCGCGGGCGCTCCTCGGGCTGCGCGGTCTCCTTCTCGATGATGCTGGCGAGCGTGACGGCCTGCGGCTGGGTCAGCTTGACGTCGGGTGAGCGCTGCGCCTCGGCAGCCGCCCAGGCCGCTCGAAAGCGCGCCACCATCGCCGCCATGATGCCCGCGCAGCCCATGCTCTTCGGGACCGAATAGGTATCTGGAAATAGATATCCCTCGAGCGAATTCGCGGGCACGCCGAGCTTCTTGGCGGCCCTGGGATCGCGCGCGAGGGTGAGGAACTCGTCGGCGTCGCAGAGGCCCGTCGCGCCCACCAGAGGCGCCATCTCGTCGATGCGCAGCCCCTCGGGGATGGTGAACCGGTACAGCTTCACCTCGCCGCGCACGAGCCTCGCGAGGACCTCGTCGGGCGTGACCGGGCCGTCGAATTCGTACTCGCCCGCTTTGGGGACCTGGCCGCGGCGGAAGTAGCGCAGGTGGAAGTAGAAGCGGCCCGGGTCGGAGATGGCCTTGCCCTGGGCAAGCTGCTGCGCGACGGCGCGAGCACCGCTGCCGGGGGCGATCGCAACCGTGCGGACCCCTTCGCCAAACGGCGTCTCGGCGAAGCGGCGCGCGTCGTAGAGCCGGTAGCCTGCGAAGCCGATGGCGCCGAGGATGGCGAGCGCGAGCGTGTAGACGATGGCGCGTTTCATGGCGCGAGAGCTTAACCCGTCTCCGCCTCTGCTTTGGCCAGCTCTTCCTGCTCGCGCTCCCACTGCGCGTACAGCTCCTCCAATTCGCTCGTCGCCTCGCGGTGGGCGCGCACCAGCGGCGTGCTCTTGATGGGGTCGCTGAAGATGGCGCCGTCGGCGAGCTGCGCCGAGATCTCCTTCTCCTGCTTCTCGAGCGCGGCCACGCGGGCCTCGGTGGCGGCGACCTTTTTTTGCAAGGGCTTGAGCACCGTGGCGCGTCGCTCGCGGTCCTTGGCGCGCTCCTGGCGCGAGCTCGGCGCCTTGCTGCCGGTGGCCTGCGTGCGCACCTCGGCGGCGCTCTGCAGCGCGGCGGCCCGGCGCTGCGACCAGTCGTCGAGGTTGCCGGGCTGCGGATCGATGGCGCCGTCTTTCACCTCCCAGACCTGGGTGGCGAGGCCGTTCACGAACGAGCGGTTGTGCGAGACGAAGAGCAGCGTGCCCTCGTAGCCCGAGAGCGCCTCGATCAGCGCCTCGGAGGAGTCGAGGTCGAGGTGGTTTGTCGGCTCGTCCATGAGCAGGAAGTTCGACGGCACGACCAGCAGCTTGGCCAGCGCCACCCGCGCGCGCTCGCCGCCGGAGAGGACGCCGATGCGCTTGTCCACGTCGTCGCCCGAGAAGAGGAACGAGCCGAGCACCGAGCGCACCTGGCTCTGCGGCTGGGTGGGCACGAGCGACCAGACCTCTTCCAGCACGGTGCGGGAGGCGACCAGCTTTTCGGTGTGGTGCTGCGCGAAGTACCCGAGCGCGACGTTGTGGCCCAGCGACAGCTCGCCCGAATCGGTGACGATCTCGCCGGCCAGCAGCTTGAGCAAGGTGGTCTTGCCCGCGCCGTTGAGCCCGATGACGGCGATGCGGTCAGAGCGGAGCACCTGCCCGCTCAAGTTTCGATAAATGATTTTGTCGCCATACGATTTGCAAATGTTTTGCAAATTTGCCACTTCGCGGCCCGAGCGCGGCGCCTCGGGAAAGCGGAAGCGCACGGTGGCGCGCTCGTCGCGCGTCTGCACGACCTCTTCCTTGTCGAGCAGCTTGATGCGGCTTTGCACCTGGCGCGCCTTGGAGGCCTTGGCGCGAAAGCGGTCGATGAACGACTGCAGCTCGGCGCGCCGGCGCGATTGGCGGTCGGCCTGCGCCTCCAGACGGGTCAGCTCGTCGGCGCGCAGCTCGAGGTAGCGCTCGTAGTTGCCGACGTAGCTGCGGATGCCCTCGACCTCGAGCGAGAGCACGCGGTCGATCTGGCGGTCGAGAAACTCGCGGTCGTGGCTGACCAGCACCAGCGCCTTGCGCGAGCGGCGCAGAAAGCCGTCAAACCACTCGAGCGTGGGCACATCGAGGTGGTTGGTCGGCTCGTCGAGGAGCAGCAGCTCAGGGTCCTGCAGGAGCAGCCCCGCGAGGGCCGCGCGCATGCGCCAGCCGCCTGACAGCTCGCTGGCCGGCTTCTGCATCTGCGCCTCGCTGAACCCGAGGCCCATCAAGATCTCCTCGGCGCGGTGGCGGCCGAAGCGCTCCTCGTGGTGCGCGAGCTCCTCGTGCAGGTTGGCCAGATCCTCGGCCAGCTCGATCTGCTCCTCTTCGGACTTCGCGGCCGCGAAGGCAGCGTCGGTCTCTGCGAGGCGATCTTCGAGAAACGTCCGGCCCGGCACCGAGGCGAGCACGCCTTCGATCAGCGCCCCCTGCGGCAGCGCAGTGATCTCTTGCGGCAGATAGCCGGCCGCCGCCTTGCGCGTCAGCTGCACCGAGCCGCCGTCGGAGGGCATGTTGCCGGCGAGGATCTTCATCAGCGACGACTTGCCGGTGCCGTTCGGCCCGATCAGCCCCACGCGGTCGTGCTGGCCGATGGTGAAGCTGGCGTCGTCGAAGAGGACCTTGGGCCCGTAGCGCAGGCCGAGGCCCCTGGCATGCAAGAGGGACATGGGCCGGGCAATCTAGCCCATCAGGGCTCGACCTTGACGCCTTTCCAGAAGGCGACGCGGCCCTTGATCTCCGCCGCTGCGGGCTTCGGGTCGGCGTAGTACCAGGCCGCGTTGGCGTTCACTTTTCCGGCCACCACCACGTCGTAATAGCTGGCCTCGCCCTTCCACGAACAGGTCGATTTGTGGTCGCTCGGGCGGAGCGCGGTGCGCTGCACGTCCTCGAGCGGAAAATACTGGTTCCCTTCGACCACCACGCAGCGCGCGCTCTCGGCGAGGGTGCTGCCGTTCCAGCTTGCTTTGGCCATCTCCCTCCGATGCGCGGCGGCCGGGAAGATTCGGCCGACGCGCACCCAGGGACGATCGTTACTGCGCGACCGGGGTGGTGACAGGCGCGGTCTTCGTGGTCTTGGTGCCCTTGGCGCCGTGGGTCTTGCGGTGGTGCGAGCGCCGGGCGTGCCTCATCGACTTCCTGGACGGCTTGGTCCCCTTCTCCATCTTGTCGCCGGCGCTGGTCTTGACCGGGGCCGCCGCGGGCGCGGTGGGCGCGGCGGTGGGCGCGGCGGCGGGAGAGGTCGCCGACGGGGTGGCGACCGGGGCGGCCGCGGCGGGGTCGGCGGCGAGGGCGGGCATCGAGAGGGCGAGGGCAGCGGCGGCGGCGAGCGAGAGGTTCTTCAACATGGGCGACTCCTGTTTGGGATTTGCGTTTTCGCAAATTTCGATAGAGCAAGGGGCGGGCCAGCTTTTGAAAACGCCCCGCTCCTCGTGCGCCGGATGCGACCGGCTGACGCAGCGAGGCAACGCGCGCCACGGCGTCTCAAGCTGGAGAGGAGAAACGCCGCAACGGCAAGTGCTCGCCTGCTTGGGCTGGAACTAGATCGGCTCGGTGTCGAGCAGCAGCTTCTTCAGGCGGTCGAGCGCCTGCCGGGTCTTTTCGACATAGTCGTTCTGCGCGCCGACGCGCTGGGCGGTGGCCAGCGTCTCTTCGTAGATCTGGATCGCCTTGCTGATCAGCACCCGCACGCGCTCGCGCACTGCCGCACGGTAGGCCTGCGCCTGGTCCGCATCGAGGCCCTTGGGCAGCGGCGCCCTGAGCAGCGCGTCGTGAAACGTCTCGTACAGCTCGCCGATGCGAAACCCCGCGGCCGTCGCCCACTCGCCCTGCCCCCGCTTGATCGCGCGCAGGTAGTGGCCCTGCGCGGTGATCAAGAGCCGCGCCTTGGTCTCCATGGCGTCGGACAACCTCGCCTCGTCCATCGCCGCCGGATCGACGGCGGCGGCGCGAAAATGGCTGCGGTAGATCTCGCCCAGCCAGAACTCGCCGAGCGACGCCATCGAAGGGTCCACCGCCTCGCCCTTCATCCCGCTCTCGAAGATCTGCATCGCGCCGTTGAGCAGCGCCTCGGCCTCGACGGGCTTTCCCAGCTCGAAGATGCAGATCGCCTCTTGCATCAGCGCCTCGGCCTTGCGCGGCGGAGCAAGTCCGGGCAGCTCCGCGAGGGCGCGCAGCCGCTCGGCCGCGAGCGCCTTCTTGTCGAGCTTGTACTCGGCGAGCGCCGCGTGGAACTTCGCGTCGAGCGCGAGGTCGCTCTGCGAATCGTGCTCGAGCACCAGCTTGTAGCGCTCGAGCGCCTCGGGAAAGTGGCCCAGCCGCTCGTGCGCCAGCCCCGAGTTGTAGCGCGCCAGGTTGGCCTGCAGCGAGCCGGGAAATTTCGAGAAGAGCTGATCGAAGTGCTCGGCGGCGCCCTCCAGATCGCCGGCGCGAAAGAGCACCGTGCCGTCGTCGAAGAGCTGGGGCTCGCTCTTCTCCTCGACCGGCGATTTGTGCGCGTTGGCGATCACCACCATGGGGTTGAACTTGATGTCGCGCTCGGTGGGCGCGTGCGCGCAGCCGACCAGCAGCAGGCCGATGGTCGAGAGCCGATGGGAGGCCGCCGCTCTCATCCGACGACGGTGACGAGGACTTTGCGGTTCCTCGGTCCGTCGAACTCGCAGAAGTAGATCGCCTGCCAGGTGCCGAGCTGCAGCTTGCCGCCCTGCACCGGGATGGTCTCGGACGAGCCGACCACCGCGGCCTTGGCGTGCGCGTGGGCGTTGCCCTCCTCGTGCTTGTAGTACTGCGCACTGGTCGGCACCGCGCGCTCGAGCGCGTTCAAGATGTCGGTCTGGACGTCGGGATCGGTGTTTTCGTTGATCGTGACCGCGCTGGTGGTGTGCGGCACGAAGACGGTGCAGAGGCCGTCCTGGATGCCGCTCGCCTTGACCACCACGCGCACGCGCTGGGTGATGTTGAGCGTCTGCTGCTTCTTCTCGGTCGGCAACTCGAGCGTCGCGTGGTGGAACGCCATGTCGAAACTCCTACTCGCTCTCGGCAGCGAGCCAGCCATCGATCTGCCACAGCCCCTGTAGATCATGCACATCGCGCCGCAGCCTCGGCACGGTCACCAGCGGCACGCCCGGCAGCGCGTGCTCGAGCCGCTGCACCTCGCGCCGGTCCAGGTCGGCAAGCCGCGCCTGCTCGTCCAAGGTCTGGCAGAGCCGCTCGGCCAGCGGCGGCGCACCGGCGTTCTCGATCTTTGCCAGCGAGAGCGCCTCGCGCACGCCTTCGCAGGTGTCGGCGCCGCCGTAGCGCCGCGGGTCCCGCTCGGAGCGGTTGACCACCACCGCCGCGACCTTGATGTCTTCCTCGGCCAGCGCGCGGTGGAAGAAGAGCGCCTCGTCGATCACTTGCGGCTCGGCGCGGGTGACGAGCACGAAGGCGGCGTCCTTGCCCGCGAGCAGCGCCTTCACCTTGCCGGCGCGATCCTTGAAACCGTCGTACATGCCCTCGAAGGCGACCATGAAGCCGGCCAGGTCCTTCAAGAACTCGGCGCCGGTGAAGCGGGCCAGCGTCTTCAAGACGTAGGTCGAGCTCAGGCTGAAGAGCTTGAGGCCGATCTTGCCCGCCGTCAGCAAGGGGCCAAGGACGATGCGCGCGGCGTCGTTCTCGAGCAGGTCGAGGATCCGGTCGGGAGCGTGCAGGAAGTCGAGCGCGTTGGAGGTCGGCGGCGTGTCGAGGATGACGACGTCGAAGCGGCCGCTCGCGGACATCTCGTAGACCTTCTCCATCGCCATGTACTCGAGGCTGCCGGCCATCGCCGTCGATAATTTTTGATAAATCCGATTGTCGAGGATGGCCTTGGCGCGCGCGGCGTCGGGCGCGGTCCGGTGCACGAGCTCATCCCAGGTGAGCTTCAAGTCGAGCATCATCGCGTGCAGCTCGCCCTTGGGAGCAAGCCCGGCGGCCTGGAACTGCGCGGGCTCGATGCGGGTGGCCTTGTTGCCGAGCGTCTCGAGGCCAAGGCTGTTCGCCAGCCGCCGCGCCGGGTCGATGGTGAGCACGAGCACGCGCTTGCCCTCGACCGCAAAGCGCACGCCGATGGCCGCCGCCGTCGTCGTCTTGCCCACGCCCCCCGAGCCCACGCAGCAGACCACGCGCTTGCCGCGCAGCTGCGCAAAGAGGTCGGTCACAGGACGGCCTCGATGGCTTTTGCGAAGCGCTCGAGCGCCGCGATGCCGGAGGCGCCGTCGAAGAAATGCGGGATGCGCACCAGCTCCGCCCGGACCTGCTCGCGCAGGAGCTTGTCGTACTGGGCGCTCAGGTCGGCGCGCGCCTCGTGGGCCTCGGCCGCCTCGCCCGCCGCGGCCAGACCCGGCCCGCCGCGCGCCACGGCCACGCGCTCGCCGGGCGTGAAGCGCCGCTCGAAGACCGAGTTGAGGAAGAGCGGCCCGAGCGGCAGCCCATGCGCGGTGAGCGCGCGCGACAGCTCGACGGCTTCGTTCGCGGGCATCTCCTCGGGCAGCGAGATGACGCTGGTCGCGCAGCGCTGGGGGTCGGTCAGGAGCTGCTGCATGTCGCGCATGTCGCGCGCTAGCGGCCCGTCGGCGACCAGCTGCAAGAACACCTCGGGCACCGTGAGCAGCGTCAGGCCGTGGCCAGTCGCCGGTGCGTCGAGGATGACCAGATCCCAGCGCAGCTTGCCCGGCTGGCCCTCGCGCTCCTCGCGGGCCGCGTGCCACCAGACCTTGCCGAGCATGACGATCTCGGCCAGGGACGGCGCGGCGTTGAGGAAGTAGCGCACGACTCGGTTCTCGAAGACCGCGTTGTAGATGGTCTTGTATTTGAGCGTCATCAGCGCGTACTCGCGCATCGCCTCGCGCGGGCGCACGTGCACCGACCAGACATTCGGGGCCAGCTCGCGCATGTCGGTGCCGCTCGGCGGCCGTCCGAAGAGCTCGCTGACGCGCTCGCGTGCGGTCACTTCGCAGACCAGCACGCGCTTGCCCCGGCGCGAGGCCGCGAGAGCCAGCGCGGCGGACAGCGTGCTCTTGCCGGTGCCGCCCTTGCCGGTGACGACCAGCAGGCGGCGGTCGAGGAGACCCATGGGGGCGGGGAGGTACTGTGCGGCAGGCCCCATGTCAAACCACAGCGTGCCGGCGCCGTCCTTGACAGTGAAATGGCCGCGACTAGAGTGCGCGCCTCTCTGCAGCACAGGAGCACCCGATGGCCCTCCGCGAGAACCCGATGCTGAAGAAGATGATCGCCACCGGCGAGGAGCGGATGAGCAAGATCGCCATGCAGATCCTCTCCAACGAGAAGTTGATGACCGTGCTGCAGAAGAGCATCTCCACGGCCATGGACGCCAAGGCCACCGTGGAAAAGAACACCCAGGCGCTGCTCTCGACGCTGAACATTCCGACCAGCTCTGATGTGAAGAAGCTCGAGGGCAAGATTGAAGAGCTCGAGCGCGTCTTCGAGAGCCTGACCAACAAGATCGGCGAGCTGCAGAAGAAAGACTAGGTTTCGTCCGCGGGGCCGCCGAGGGTGACGCGCTCGATGGTCGTCAGATCGCGGCCCAGCCCCTCGAGCGCCGACACCAGCACCGCCACCGCCGCGGGCGGGCAGGTCCCCAGATCGAGGACTGCGGTCATCGTCAGCTCGTCCGCCGCCACGCGCAGCGAGTGCAGCCGCCCCGACCAGGGCGCGGGCGGCTCGCCTCCGCCACAGCGCGCGTAGCCGCCTTGGGCCGCCACCAGCGCGAACGAGCGGATCAGCTCGGCCAGCTCGAGCTGCTCCTGCGCGCGCGGCGCCGCTTCGAACTTGCAGATGACGGGCAGCGCTTCCCAGTTGCCGGGCAGCAAGTCTATTTGCAGGGCGCCCACCCTGGCTGCCGCGAGGAGCGGGAGATCGGGCGACTTGCCGCGCACCTCGAAGGTCTCGCCCGTGTCACGGTTGGCGACGTCGAAGACCAGCGGCAGCCCATCCTTGCCGAGCGTGAGCGAGCCGTCGGGGTTGCGCGTGGTGGACTCGCGCAGGAGCACCTCGGCGGGCAGGCGCGCCGCCATCACGTCCAGGCGGGCCAGATAGGCGCGGTAGAGCGGCTCGAGCGCGGCGCCAAGGTCGAGCGGGCTCACTTGCCGAGCTGCTCCAGCTTCTTCTCCAAGGCATCGATCTTGTGCTGCAGCTTCTGCAGCTCGGCCACCGCGGAGCCGCTCAGGGCCTCGACGGCTTGCTTGACCGAGGCGTCTACCTTCTGCCGCAGCTCCTCGGCGGCGTGCTGGCCGGCGGCGACCACGTCCTTCATCGACAGCTTCTCGCCGCTTGACTCGGTGGCGGCCGCGGGCTCGCCCTCCTTGGCGTCGGCGGACTTGTCATCGCGCCGCAAGAGGGCCGGCAGCACGGTGCGCACGCGCTGCTCGAGGTCCTCGCGCAGGCTCTCGGTGCGGCTCTTCACCTCGCTGACGCGGTCCAGCACCGGCTTCTGCACCTTCTCCTGGTAGAAGCCCGCGACCGCCTCGCCGCCGTGCCGGATGATCTCGCGCAGCACGCCGAGCGGCATCTGCGACCGCTTCTTCTCCTCCTCGAAGATGATCTGCGCCAGGGTCACCGAGGTCAGATCTTCCTTGGTGCGGTTGTCGATGATCTTGACCTCCGCGCCGCCCTTGATCATCTGGGCGATCTCGTCGAGCGTGACGTACCGGCTCTCGACCGTGTCGTAGAGCTTCCGGTTCGTGTACCGCTTGATGACCTTCGGGTCCTTGCGGCTCTCGCCCGCGGCATCGCCCTCGACCGGCGGCGCCTGGTGATCTTCGCTCATGGACGACTCCCACCCCGTGCACGACGCCGCGCAGCATCGCGGCGGGCGCTCGATGACTCCACACTCGCCGGGGGGTGTCAACGGCAAAGCGAGCAGGCGCCAGAGAGGCCCGCCGCACCTTGCGACGGGCCTTTTCTTGTTCATCGGCGCCCGTCCGGGGCACAATGCCTCCGTGGTCGTCCAGTGCCAGAGCTGCCAGGCTCGCTTCCGCGTCGCGGACGAGAAGGTCACCGATCGCGGCGTGCGCGTGCGGTGCACCTCGTGCAAGACGATCTTCCTCGTCAAGAAGGACGGGGTGGTGGCGACCTCCCAGGCGACCACGGGCGAGACGGTCATGGGCATGGCGCCGATCTCGCTCGTGCCTCCGCAGCGCCAGCCGGGGCCTGCTGCCGGCGTCCGCCTCTCGACGCCGCCGGTGCAAAAGAGCGCGCCCCCGGCGCCACGGCCAAGCGCTCCGCCGGCCGCGCGCAACGGCGCTCCCAAGCGACCGCTGGACGATCTGTTCGGCATGGCGGAGCTGACCGGAGAGGCTCCCTCCGCTCCGCCGCCGGCTCCGGTTCCCTTTCCGGCCTCTCGTCCGCCCCCAGCGGGCCCGCCGCGCGCGAAGGTCCCGCCACCGCAGCCCGCGGCACCTGCGCTCAGGCCGCGACCCAAGGCGCCGCCCCTCGAGCTTGACCTCGACATCGGCGGACCCGCGACCCCCCGGCCGCCCACGACGCGACCTCCGCCGGCGAAGTCCTTGCCCCCTTCGCCACGCAAGCTCGACTCGCCGCTGCCGATCGGCAAGCTGCAGCGGCCCCCGGAGCCGTTCGGCGAGCCGACTGACGATTCGCCCGTGCCTTCGATCCCGCCTCCGCCGCCGTCGGTGTTCGAGGACGCGGAGAGCGCCGCGCCCGCTGCTGCAGTCAGCGCGCCTCCTCCGCCGCCGGGGCCCGCGAGGAGCGACCGGCCCGACCTGCGCGACCCCTTCGACGGCATGGACCTCGGCGCGGAGGGCGAGGGCAATCCGCCCCCGCTGCGGGCGAGCGATCCCGCGCTGGCCAAGGTTCCCGCCGCACCGCCGGCACCCTCGACCTCCGAGGGCGCGGACCACGAGCCAGGCCAGTCGTCCCCTTTTCCCGAGGGAGATGGCGAGCAAGCCAGCGTCCTGCCCCCGCCGGCACGGCTGGCCCGGCGGCACCTGGTCGCGAGCGGGCTGACCGGAATCATCGGCGCGGGCCTGGCGCTGGCCCTGGCGCTGGCCACCGGGGCGCTCTCGGAAGGCACGCTGCCGCGCCTCTTTGGCGCCGGCGGACATGATCTGGTCGCAGTGACCGAGGCGAGCGGCCTCTACGACACCTCGTCCGGCAAGCCTGTCTACTTCGTCCGCGGCCGCGTCGAGAACCGCGGCAAGAAGGTGACTGGCCCCGTGCGCGTGCTCGCACTCCTGCTCTCCGCCAATGGTCCGGTGGCGCGCGCCGAGTCGATCGCCGGCGTCGACGCCAGCCCCGAGGACGTCTACGCGCTGCGCTCTTCTGCCGAGGCGGAGAAGCTGGTGAAGTCGCTGGCGCAGAAGAACCCCACTGACCGGCGCCTCCCGCCCGGGGGCAGCTTGCCGTTCTTTGCGCTCTTCGCCGATCCACCGCAGGACCTCGCCGGCGAACGGGTGCAGGTGCGGCTCGAGGTCCCATGAAGGCGGCGGCGGCGCTCCCCCGGGTGCTCGCGGCCATCGACGACCTCGAGCTCCGGGCCCACAAAGCGACCGAGCTGTTGGCCTCGCTCACCCCGGAGGAGGCCGCGCGCGCTCTCGGCGACTGGGTGCGGGGCGCGGCGCTCGGCCACGCGGACCACTCGCGCGCCGCCGAGGCCGCCCAGCGCGGTCTGCACGCGGGCCTGGTCCCGGCCGAGCTGCAGGAGGAGCTGCGGGCGGCGGCGCTGCATGCCAAGGACGACCAGGCGCTCTCGCTCCTCTGCCCGCAGCCTGCCGCGCGGACCTTCGACCGGGGCGAGCCTGGCTATGTCGATCGCGAGATGACCTCGCGGACGCTGGGTGAGCGCAAGCAGCTCGCGCGCAGCCTCGATCGCGACCTGCTCGCGCGGCTGGCCCACGATCGGGACCCCGAGGTGCTGCGGCAGCTGCTCGAGAACCCGCGGGTCACCGAGCGCGAGGCGCTCATCGCGGCTTCCCGCCGGCCGACGCACGGGGCGGTGCTGGAGCAGATCTTCCGCTCGCGCCGCTTCTCGTCGAACCGGCGGGTGCGCAAAGCGCTGGCGCTGAACCCTTACTGCCCGCCCGCGCTCGCCGCCGCCGCGCTCTCTCTGCTCACTGGCCCCGAGCTGCGCGAGGTGGCGCAGGACAGCCACCTGCGCGACGAAGTGCGCGGCCACGCCGAGCGGCTGCTCGCGCTGCGCGCCGGCAAAGAAGGCTGACTGCTGGCTACCGCTTGGTCTCGCTGGGTGCGGACTGGGCGGGCGCGGCCGTCGTGGGCTGCGAGGCCGGCGCGGGCTTTTGCAGCTCCTCGCGCTTGGGCGTCACGTCGATGGCGTCGTCCTCGGTCGCCTTCTTGAAGTTGCGGATGCTCTTGCCGAGCGCGTCGCCGAGCTGCGGCAGCTTGCTCGAACCGAAGACGAGCAGCAGCACCAAGAAGATGACCAGAAGCTCGCCGAAGCCGATGTTTCCCATGACTCGCGGAAGCTAGCACAGAGCGGGCCGCGCGGGGTAAGGAAGCGCGGTGTGGACCCGGGGCGATCGGCCGCTCATCTTTGCGCACCGCGGGGCCTCGCGGCGCGCGCCCGAGAACACGCTCGCCGCCTTCGCGCTGGCCGCGCGGCTCGGGGCCGATGGCGTCGAGCTCGACGCGCAGCTCTGCGCCACCGGCGAGGTGGTGGTGCTGCACGACGAAACGCTCGCGCGCACGACCGGCCACATGGGCCTCTTGCGCGAGACGCCCTGGTCCACCGTTCGTGCGCTCGACGCGGGGGCGCGCTTTGGCCCGGCCTTCGCGGGCGAGCGCGTGCCGCTGCTCGCCGACGTGCTCGCAGAGACCCCGCCGTCGCTTTTGGTCAACGTCGAGCTCAAGTGCGAGGAGCTCGACGATCGCGGCCTGACCGCAGCCGCGCTGCGGGTCATCTCCGACGCAGGTGCTGAGGGGCGGGTGCTGCTCAGCTCGTTCAACCCGCTCTGCCTGGCGCGCGCCAAGGCGCTGCGTCCGAGCTTGCCCCGCGCCCTCCTCTTCGAGCGCGGGGCCAGCTGGCCGCTGCGCCGCGCGCTTGCCGCGGGGCCGCTCGGCGTGGTCGCGCTCCACCCGGAGGCCTCGCTCGCGACGCCTCGAGCGCTGCAGCGCTGGCGACGAAAAGGCTACGCGGTGGCCGCCTGGACCGTGGACGACGTGGCGCTGGCGCGGCAGCTCTGGCGCTCGGGCGCCACCGGCATCATCACCAACCAGCCCGACGTGATGCTGGCCGGGTTTCGATAATCGACGGTTATCGAATCGTCAAAAGACGAATCCGATGCGCCCGCTCACCGAGTTGGTCTCCACCTTCTGGCTCGGGGGCTCGGCGCCGCTCTGGAGCGAATCGCTCTGGACGGGATTGGTCCCCCTCGAGAAGGTCCACTCTCCCGCCAGCAGGACGGCCCCGGCGATGACGCGCAGCCCTCCGGTCATGCGCAGGTAGCGATTGTGGAAGAGATTGACGTTGTGGAAGATCTTGTCGTCGGCGGTGGGGTCGCGCGGATCTTCCGTCTGGGGATGGAAGTCGATGACGCCGGTGGCCGCGTTGACGAGCGCGATCCCGCCCTGCACGTAGGGCTGGATCTTCACCATGCCGCCGAGCGCGAATCGATAGGAGAGCACCGCGTCGGCGCCGGTGGTGAAGAGGTCCAGCTCCTGGGTGCCGAGCGCGCGCGTGGCGTGGACGCGCAGGGCCAGATCCGGCACCGGGATGTTCGAGATCTCGAGCCCGTCGATCAGCGCCCAGCGCAGCTCGGCGGTCAGCGCGAAGATCTGCGAGCCGGTCACCATGCTGGCCGCGGCGCCGATCTCTACCGAGCCGCCCAAGCCCTTGCGCACCGACACCGTCGGCAGGAAAAGCGCGCGCGGGACGGCCCCCACGGCTTGCGTGCCCGCCGTCGGCCACTCGCTGGGAGTGAGCCTGAGGATGGCGACGTTGCCCGTGAAGCCGATCTCGAAACCCGACTGCCCGGTGGTGCCCGCGGGCGCGAACATCGGCGGCACGAGCAGCAGGCCGAGCGTCGAGGCGAGGCGGTGGAAGCGCGCCTGCGCTCCCGGGTCACCTGGCTCGATGGCGCGATCGTTTCCGTCGCACCTGGTGCAGATGGTGATGTCGTCCGGGTGGCCGAGGCGGAAGAGCTGCAGGTCATTGTCGCCCGCGCGCGCTGCCGGGGCGATCGCGAGCGCTGCGCAGAGGGCCGCAAGGAAGCGAACGTTCACGCGGCGCAGTGTAGCGTAGAACGCACGATCAGTTGATGTTGACCCGGCTGGCCTTCATGTTCAGCTGCGGGCCCGCCTTGATCTTGCCTTCGCCGGAGATGTTCAGGTCGAAGGTCGAGCCGATGTCCAGCTTGCCGCTCTTGCTGGTCTTCACCTCGAGGTCTTCGCAGTCGAGGATGATCTTCTTCTCGGCCTTGATGATGACGTCGCCCTCGCCGCACTCGATCAGGAACTTCTTCTCCTTCACGTCGAAGGTCATGGTGCGCTTGCCGCTCTTGTCGCCGATGACGATCTTTTCCTCGCCGTCCTTGTCGCTCATCACCAGCTGATGACCGGACTTGGTCTGGATCATGATGGTGGTGTTCTCGTCCTCGTAGCCCTTCTCCATCGGCTTGTCCTTGCCGTTCCACAAGGAGCCGACCACGTACGGACGGTGCGCCTCGCCGCGCTCGAAGGCCACCAGCACCTCGTCGTTCACGTGCGGGATCCAGTAGAAGCCGCGGCCGGCGCCGGCTGCAGGCTGCGCCACCCGGGCCCAGTCGCTCTCGGGCTTGCCGGGCAGGCGCGGGAAGCAGACCTTGATGCGGCCGAGCTTCTGGTCGTCCTTGACGTTGGTGACGATGGCCACCTCGACGCCGAACATCTTGGCGTCGCCCGTCGAGGCGTTCTCCTGGACCTTCTGCAGCAGCTTGAAGAGGTTCTCGCCCGACATCGCCGACCCTCGCCTTTCTTGTTTGCCGAGACTACAGGATCGGCGGCAGCGTCAACACGGTGCCAGGCCTGACGCTCTTCGGGTCATCGATGCCATTGGCGTCGGCGATGCGGCGCCACTCCGCGGGGTCGTCGTACTCTTCGTGGGCGATGAGCGCCAACGTCTCGCCCTGCTTCACCGTGCGCCGCTTGGTGTGGTCGGGCGAGTTGCGCGGGTTCTTCTCCAGCTGCTCCTTGGCGGTCTTCGCCTCCTTGATGCTGAGGTTCGCCACCGCGCGGCACGGCTTTCCGTCGGAGAGGAACATGGTGTAGCGGAGCGTCAGGCTCTCGATGACGCCCTGGAACTTGGTGTCGCCCCACGAGAAGAGGACCATGGGCGGCCGGTGCTTGTCGGCGTTCACCAGCGCGAGGCTCATGATCTTGTCGGTGTGCTCCTTGACCGACGTCTTGGCCTCGTAGGTGTCGAAGAAGAGCTCGACCGCGAGCACGGCGGGGTTGCCGCTCGTGAACTCCTGCTCGGGGAGGTCGAGGCCGGGCGCCTTGTGGGGCTCCCACTGGACGCTCTTCGAGATCGAGTATTCCTTGGGATTGAACAGCACGTTGTACGTGTCGTTCTTATCGACGTCGATGATCTGGGCCTTCTCGAGCGCCATGTCTTCTCCTAACCGCCAAACCGTTCGCGGTCCGAGGCGATGCGCCTGCGGATGCGGTGATAGATGCGCTGCGCGATGGCGTCCACCGAGCCCTCGATCTTCGAGGAGGGCGCAGGCGCGTTCTCGCCTCCGCCCCCGCCCGCGTCGGCCCCTGCTTCTGGAGCCGCGGCCGCAGCGCCGCCACCGTGCTTGCGGGTGTGCGCGGCCGAGAGCTCGGACATCGACTCGAGGGACGGCGGCTGCTGGGGAATTGCGGCCACGATCGACATCTGCACGCTGCTGCGGGCGTCGCGCAGGACGGCGGCCTTGGCGTCCACCATGCCCGCCTTGCCCGCCTGATCGACCGCGACGTAGAGCGAGGAAGGTCCATTGCCGATCGGCCGGGCCGCGGCGTTCTGGCTCGCGACCATGGCCATCGCGCCCGCGCTGCCCGACAGCGTCTGGGCCGCGTCGGAGCCGCTCGACGCGCTCGAGCCGGAGGCTTGCGGCGCGCCGGTGGCCAGCGCTCCGGCGTTGAGCAGATCGAACCGGCTGGCGAGCGAGGAGAGCTGCGCCGCCGACGAGTCCCAGTTGCGATCCATCGCGCCCGCGTCGCCGAGGCCCTGATCGTCGTCTTCGCCCTGGTAGCTGTCGCCGCCCGCGCTGCGCGAGCTGCCCGGCGAGCCCGCGGGGCCGCGCACCAGAATCGAGCGCCAGAGCGTGGCCGCCGAGTTGGCCGCGCGCAGGCCTGCTCGCAGCGCGCGCTGCGACGAGGACGAAGTTCCGCCCATGATGCTGGGGGAGCTGGCGCTGCCCTCAGACTCGTCGCTCTCGCCCAGGCCAGCGCTCGCCCCGCCGCTGCGCGACGAGCTCGACCACCAGAGCGGCGCCGAGACGTAGCGGAAGCGGAGGCTGGTGGGCAGCGCCGGGTAGATCGGCCGGCCCAGGCCCGCGAGCGAGATGCCGCCCTGCGAGATGGAGCCGATGTTGGCAAGGCGCGAGCTGTAGCTCCAGCTGGTGTAGCCGGGGTCGGCGCGGTTGTGGCCGCTCCAGGCGCCGCGCGGCAGGCCGCGGAAGTCGTCCGAGTTGCTCGACGAGGAGCGCGAGCGGCGGCTGGACACCGAGCTGTAGCGCACGGCCTCGCTGCTGCCGCGCTCGAGCTCGGCGGTGCTGGTGCGCGAGCTGGCGGCAGGGATGCTGCGCGACGGAGTGGAAGGCAGGGCCCTGTCGGCGCTGCTCGACTCGGAGACGCCAGGCGTGCTGCGCGCGCTGTTGCTCTGGGCAGGCAGCGCGACCGGGCTGCGCGAGGGCAGGCTCACCTTCGACGGCGAGCTGCGGCTGCTCGACGCGGGCGAGCTGGCCGGCGACGGATCGGAGCTGGCCGACGAAGCCGACTGCGGCGCGCTGGCGGGCTCGCTCTTCTGCGCGGGCGAGGCCACGAGGCTCATGTCGGGCGAGCCCGCGCTGCTGCTGGCACCGACCGGGCCCACCTGTCCATCGGGGATGGGCGCGAGCCGCGCGGCCACCTCGTCGCTGGTGCGGAGCGCGCCCTGCAGCGCCGAGGTCATCTTGCCCTCGTCGAAGAGCGAGCCAAGGCGCGCGCGCGGGCTCTGCGGCTCGCCCTCGGCGCTCGACTCGCTCGGGCGCGCCTGGTCGCCGCGCTGCTGGGTGTCGCCTTGCGCAGCCTGCTCGACCTTGGCGGCCTCTTGCTGCTGCGCTTGCGCTTGTTGAACCTGGGCCTTCTGCGCGCTCTGCTCTTGCTGCGCCTGGGCCTGCACCTGCCTCTGGGCCACCGCAGCCTGCTCGGTGGCCTCGGACTGCCGGGCGGCGTCGCGCTGCGCGGCTTGGGCCGGGGCAGCGGTTCGCGCAGTCGAGCTCGAAGCGTCCCCGGCGAAGTCGGCCTGCCCCTCGCCGCGCGAGGCGGCTTGCTGCCCGCTCTGCTCGGTGGCGACCAGCGTGCCGCTCGGGGCGTCCTGGCCGAGCTCGCCGGCGTCGCCGCCGGCCTGCGTGAAGCGCACGAGCGCCTCGGCCGAGAGCGGCGCGCCGATGCGCATCCGGTTTCGGCGCGCGACCGGCTCGCCGTCGTCGAGGGCAACGTCGGCCAGGGTGAAGCGGCCGCTCGGGGACTGCGCCATGATCGAGCTGCGGGCCGCGTCTGGGCCAAGCTCGAGCGAGGTGGGTCCCGAGACGCACACGACGCCGGGCCCGGCGGCGCCGAGGCCGCCCGTGAAGTCGTAGGGCGCGTCGCGCGGCACCACGAGGCGATAGCCGCCGAGCGGCGGCGCGACGCCCGAGGCGGCGAAGCGCGACGCCATGATCTGGTCGGTGGCGCTGATGCGGCCGCGGCCCATCTGCGCCCAGAGCGGCATGGGGATGACGATCTCGTCCTCGCCGATGCTGAGAGGGCGGCGCGCTTGCTCGGGCTCGCCAAGCGCGATGGGGACCGCCGGGACCGCCAGCTCGCTCACGGGAACCTGGAGCGCAAAGCGGCGAATGGCGGAGGGCGTGGGCGCGCCGGGGCCTGCGATCCAGTCGCCAGAGGCGTCGAGCGCGCGCGCCAGCAGCCGCGGCAGACCGGCGACCGAGGGGCCGCCGCGCGAGAGCAGCGAGGCCACTTCCGGCGCCTGCAGCGTGACCACCGCGTTGCGAGCGCGCTGGGTGGCGTTGCCGTGGATCTCACCCCAGTCGATCTCTGAGAGGCGGAAGGGCTCGAGACCGCTGCGCGAGGCCTGCCGTGCGCTGGCCATGCGCAGGGCAATCCCAGGCGCGGCGCCAGCAAGGGAGGCTGCACCACCGAGCGCCACGGCCGGGCCGGAGGCGATGGTCATCGCGCCGGCGGCGGGAGGCGCCGAGCTGGACGCGGGCAGGACGGGAGCGTCAAGATAGGCCTGCAGTGCCTCGCTCAGGTCGGGCCCGACGTTCACCTCGCCGCGGCTGGGGAAGGGCAAGGACAAGAGCATCCGCGCCACCTGGCCCGACGAGCCGGCGTAGATGTTGGGCGCGCCCATCAGCATCGCGCTGCCACGGCGCGGGTCACCCGCGGGCAGCTCGAGCGAGGCGCCGAAGGGGACGGCGTTGGCCGCCGCGTCGATGCGCAGCTGGGGCAAGCGGAAGCCGCCAGCGCTGGCCGAGCGCTCGAGCGCCATGGTCAGCGCCGCGAGCAACGAGGAGGGCAAAGAGCCTGCGCGGCTGCCGATGGCGTCGCGCCGCTGTCCTTCGCTCTCGAGCTGGATCCCGAGCGAGGCCGCCTCGGGTCGGTCGAGATCGGCCAGGCGCATGGGACCGAGGCGCCGCTGGATCATCAGAGAGCCGTCGGGCGCGGTGAAGGCGACGATGGGCTCGCCGCCGGGCAGCCGCAGCTCGCGGCCGTTCGGACCCACCACCAGCGCGCCTCCGGTCGCGTCCGCGCGGGCCATCGCCGCCAGCAGGACGCCGGGCTGCGGGCTCCGCGCGAGCATCGCGCCTGCATCGCGCCCGCGGGCCGCCAGCATCAGACCCTCGGGCTCCACTGAGCCGCCGGCCGCCATCGCCCAATCAGCCCACGGGTCGCCGGTGATGTCGCCGAGCTTCTTCGGCTCGCGGCCCTGGTCGGCGCCGGCGACGAGCGTGCCCTGCGAATCGAGGTCGAGCGCGCCGCGCGCCATCGCCTGCTTCTGCTGCGTCGAGGGCGCGAAGAAGGCCTCGGGCTGCATCCAGAAGCGGTCGCCGGGGACGCCGTCTTCGCCTTCGACGATGGCGGCAAATCCGGGGACGATCATGGCGCCGCGCGAGATCGCCACGGCCAGCTCGTCGTCGCCGAGGACGCGGATGGGGCCGGAGCCGCCCCGCGCCAGCGCGATGCCGTCGCCGCGCGCTTCCATGCGCTGGGCGAGCAGGCCCGGCAGCCCCGCTTGCGACGGCGCGCCCTGCTTCTGCGACGAGGAGGACGAGAAGAGCGCGACCACCTTGCCGGACTCGATGGCGAACTTCTGCTGGCCGCCGGCAGGCAGCGTGTTGGCGCCGAGGGACAGCGCGCTCGAGCGGACCAGCCAGTCGCTGATCAGGTCGCGCCAGCGGCCCGGGGCGCCCACGTTCGGGCGCGCGAGCGAGCCGTCGGGCATCACCAGCATCAGCGTCGTGTCGGCATTGGCCGGTGGCGCGTCGGGGACGTCGGGCAGGGCCGGCGCGCCCGCCACCAGCTGCGGCGGCGGAGGCGGCGAGGGCTTGCGCTGCTCGGCCTTGCGCTCCTCGCGGATGATCCGCACCTCGCGCTCGATGTCGAGCGTCTTCTTGACCGGATCGAAGGCCCACAGGCGCGACGAGGGCAAGGTGACCGCGGGCGCTGTGACCTGCGTGACCGCGAGCTGGTCGAGCACGCGCGCGAGGCGCGGCACGTCCATGGCGACCATCGAGCCGTCGCGGCGCACATAGTAGGCGCGCGGCTCGGAGGTGCTGTCCTTGCGCTGCACGTCGTCGAGCGCCGGGATGATCGCGCTCTCGATTGCGGTGCGGACCACGTCGTTGTTCTCGACCGCGAACTGGCCGAAGTCGCTGACCACCACGACCTTGTCTTCCTCTTCGAGCACCACGTACTCGAAGCGGTCGAGGTCGAACTCGTACACCTGCATGCGCTTCTTGCTCGCGCGCACGATGGCCTCGGCCATGTCGGCCGGAGCCTTGCTCAGGTCGAAGGCGTCCTCGCCGAAGAAGTGGCCGACGAACTCCTCGGCGGGCAGCTCGCCGTCGAAGGCGCGGTGGATGCGATTGACGAACTCCTCGCGCTCCTCGAGCACGTCGCGATCGACGAGGGCTGGCCCCTCGGACCAGCGCGAGGCATTGCGCCAGAGGATGTCCTCCAGCGACACGCCTCCGCCCATGCTCTGTGGAACGCTCTCGGCCATCGCGGTCTCCTGCTAACCCTTGACGATCTTTTCGACGGCGATCTCGAGCATCTCGCAGAACGCCTGGCTGGCCGAGCCGTCGAGCTCGCCGAGCTCCCAGCGAACAGGCCAGGCCTTCTGGAAGTTCCAGCGCTTCAGCTCGGTGGTGCCGTCGTCGGCGATGCAGATGATGGAGCCGTTCTTGCGCTCGATCTTGTTGGTCCCCGAGGAGGCGATCTTGTCGCGCCAGCTGAAGAGCACGTCCTCGTTGACCCAGCCCTTGGTGAGGATGATGTTCGAGGACTTGGTGGGGCCGAGCAGCTTTCGCACGCTCTCGTTGTCGCCGCCCTCCTGGTACTCGAACACCTCGGTCTCGGTGCGGACGCCCGAGCACTTGCGGAAGCCGCCAGCCTCGAGACCCTCGATCTCGACCTTGAAGATGGCAACGGTAGAGGGGTCCTTGCGCGCGCCGGTCGCCGCCATAGGCTTCTCCGAGGGAAATGGCGCCCTCGCCGCTGGCGAAGACCCTTGTTCAGGGGCAATCCCTGAGCGGGGCAGAGTCTACCACGGGCATGCGAGTGCTGGCTAGGGCGTGAGCGGAAACCCGCACGGAGACAGGGCGAAACAGGATTCCCGCAGATTGGCCCCGGCGAGCAGCTAGCCGACCGCTGTGGTCCCGCCCAGCCCAGCGGCTTCGGCGGCAGCGCCGGCTGCGTTCTCCTGCTCGCCCACCTCGGCGGCCTCTTCGTCGGTGCGCTCGCGGGTGAACTGCGTCACCCGGACGATGATGTACTCGGCCGGCACCACCGGCGCGATGCCGATCTCGCAGAGCAACTGCCCGACGTCGCGCGCCTCGGGAGGGTTGGTCTCCTCGTCGCACTTGACGTAGAAGGCCTCGTCCTTGGTTCCGCCGATGAGCGCCCCCGCCGTCCACATGTCGGTCAAGAAGGCGTCGATGGTGCGCGTCAGCCGCTTCCACAGGCCCGGCTCGTTGGGCTCGAAGACGACCCACTGGGCGTAGCGCTCGACGCTCTTGCGAATGAGGATGAAGAGGCGCCGCACGTTGATGTGCTTGAACGACTCGTCGCTCGAGAGCGTGCGCGCGCCCCAGATGCGCAGCCCGCGCGCAGGGAAGGCGTTGAGCGTGTTGATGCGGTGGTCGAAGAGGTGGTCGCGCTCGCGCTTCTTGATGTGGCGCGCGACGTCGACGATGCCTTCGATGGGCAGGTTGGCCGGCGCGCGGTGCACGCCTTCGGTCTTGTCGGCGCGCGCGTAGAGGCCGGCGATGTGGCCAGTCGGCGGAATGGCGGCGCCCGCCTCCTCGCCGATGCGGACCTTGACCCACGGGTAGTAGAACGCGGCGTGCGAGGTGTCGAAGTGGCCGCGCCACTCGAGCGCGTCCTGCGTGTTCATGTCGGGCAGCGCGTCGAGCAGGGCGAAGCGGTCGTGCATCTTTTCGCAGTGCTCGACCATGGCGCGCTGGACCGCGAGGACGTGCTCGGGCCTCGAGAAGCCGAGCGACTTCTTGTACTGGTTCATCAAGTCGGGTGCGACCACGAGATCCACGTCGTCGATCTTCTCGAGGACGCGCAGCCCCTTGCCCTTGACGCCCTGCTGGCCGATGAAGTCGTCAGGGGTGGCGTCGAGGCCGCCTTCGGGCTCGACATTCAAAATATATGCGCTGCGGCCGCCGTTGTCGAAGAAGCCGCGCACCGAGAGCGCCATCACGTGGTCGTCGCCGCCGAACACCTTTTCATATTGCGCGTACGAGCCGATGCGGACCGGCTCCTGGCTCGGCCCCTGGGCCGTCACCCCGAGGAACGCAGTGACGCCGGTCTCGACCTTCTCGAGCGGGATATAGCGGTCGCCCGACGATTCAATGTGGACGCCTGGTGACTTGTACAAGCTCGGCATGCTGGCTCCCTATCCCCTCCGAGCTTCGCGGACCGCGGCTACATCGATCTTCCGCCGCCGTCGCCCTTCGAGGCGTCGTTGATCTTCCGGTTGATGTCGCTGATCTCTCGAATCCACATGTGGCGCTCCTGGTGTTCCATGTCCAGGATGTCGTCCACGCCCCAGTGGAAGTGATACGCGATGTACGCTACCTCGCTGGAGAGCTTGTCCAACGGGTAGCTTATGATTCCCCCAGCGCCGTCGCCCCCGTCCCGATGTCGACCTGGAACTCCTGGCCGCAGGAAGGGCACTTGGCGCTGACATTGGCGCTGCCGCTCTCGTTGATCTGCCGGTAGAACTCCTGCAGGTACGACAGATCGGCCGAGAACATCGACTCGACCACGCCCGGGTTCACCGAGCCTTCACGCATGTCGCCGAGCTTGGCGATGACGCGCGAGAGCAGGATGATCACGAGGTACGCGCGGTTGTTCTTCACGCGGAAGTCTTGCAGCGGAATGATCTCGTCCTTGGCCGTGGCCAGGCGCATCACGCCCTTGCGGTGCAGGTTTCCCTGGTCGTCGACGTAGCCCTTGGGGAGCGTGAACTCGAACTCGGTCTTGAAAGCCATCGCGGGAAAAACCTCGCCGTGCTGCGGGTGATTGCGCTTGCTGCAGCCTGCCGTCGCGACGCGACGCTACAACAAATCAGCCCCGAGGGTCATCCCGGACTCGCCGCGACGATCCCCGGGGCTGAACTTGACGAACGGGCTGGCGACTAGCCGCCGGCCTTGAGCTCCATGGTCTCCCAGGAGATCTCGAGCTTCTCGGTGGCGTTGCCCGAGTTCTTCGCGTTCAGCGCCGGGCCAACCCACTTGGTCGGCCAGCACTGGTACAGGTTGATGCGCCCGGCCTCTTCGTTGGCGTCGTTCTGGAAGATGATCGAGATGCTCTTGCGCTCGACCTTTCCATCAAGAACGCACTTGCGCCAGTTGTACCACTCGGGCGTGTTCGACCAGTCCTTGGTGACCGTCAGCTTGCCCGGCTTGTGGTTACCAGGGCGGGTGTGGATGTTGCGATCCTCGCCGTCCTTGTACTCGACGACGTCGGTCTCGCTCTCGAACCCGTCGACGTTGTGCACGCCGGCCACCATCACGCCGTCGATCTCGAGCGAGAAGTGGTTTGCGAGGTTGAAGTCGCCCTGCGTCTTGGTAGTGCCCTTCAGCTTTTCACGGCCAAACGTAACTGCTGGCATTGGTGTGCCTCTTCTTCTCTGGGCCCTGGGGGGGCCGGTTCACTGCCATCACTTCGCTTCCGACTGCACTTGCTGCGGGAAAAACTTCCCGCAAAGGACCCGGCTGGCCGGGTTTCGCTCGGACCACTCCGAGCCGCTCCTGTGACCTGCCCCGCACGACGCGCCCCCGGGAGGCGACCTGCGCCGCCTCCCGGGAAGCGCTTACGTCACTTCGCCTGGCCTGCCATCTGGCCGATGCGGAAGATCACGAATTCGGCCGGCTTCACCGGGCTGATGCCGATCTCGCAGACCATCTGGCCGGCGTCGACGACTTCCGGCGGGTTGGTCTCGGAATCGCACTTCACGTAGAACGCCTCGTCCGGCGTCTTGCCCATCAGCGCGCCCGAGTTGTAGATGCGGAGCAGGAAGGCGGTGATGTTGCGGGTGACGCGCTTCCAGAGGGTCTCGTCGTTCGGCTCGAACACCACCCACTGGGTGCCGATCTCGATCGACTGCTCGACCATCAGGAACAAGCGGCGGACGTTGATGTAGCGCCAGGAGGGATCGCTCGAGATGGTGCGCGCGCCCCAGACGCGGATGCCGCGGTCACCCATGTTGCGGATGCAGTTGATGCCGCGCGGGTTCATGAAGTCCTGCTCGGGGCGGCTGATGGTGTACTTCAGGCCCAGGGCGCCGCGGACGATCTCGTTCGCAGGAGCCTTGTGGACGCCGCGCTCGGAGTCCGAACGGGCGTAGATGCCGGCCATGTGGCCCGAGGGCGGGACGAAGATGTTGCCCTTCTCCGGATCGTAGACCTGGATCCAGGGGAAGTAGTAGGCCGCGTACTGCGAGTCGCGCGGCTTGTACATCTTGGCGATGCCGTCCTTGCCGAGCTCCTCCGCGCAGTCGAGGATGGCGAAGCGGTACTTGTTGTTCTCGCAGTGCGAGATGACGGCGTCGTGGATCGCCGGCTCGCTCTGGCCCGGCGCAGCGACGAGGCTGATCTCGGGGATGTCGTTGAAGACGTTGAGGCCGGTGCGGCGGCCAGGACCCTCATCCTTGCCCATGTAGAGGGCCGGGTTGACGGTGGCGGCGGCGGGGGGAGCGGCCTTGGCAGCCTCGGGAGCGGGCTTGCCGGCTTCAGCGGCCTTCTTGGCGGCGGCTTCCTTCTGCTCGGCTTCCTTGGCGGCCTGCTCCGGCGAGACCGTCTTCGGGCTCACGTTGCAGACGAACGCCTTGGTGCCGCCGTTGTTGAAGAACCCGTAGACGGCGTGCGCCAGGTGGGTCGAGTGGGAGAAGTCACCAAACGTGCGGACGTACTGCGCCCAGTTGGTGCAGAGGACGGCCTCGTTGGTCGGGCCGACTGCCGACTCGCCGATGAACGCGCAGGTCGAGGTGCCGACTGCCTCGATGGGCTTGGATCCGCGATCCACTTCTTCGATGTAGACGCCGGGGGAGAGATAGGACGTTGCCATTGTTTACTGCTCCTTCGTTCGTGGTTGGAGCCCGCACATGGGAGGGGGGCTCGCGGGGGAGGTTGCTCTGCTGTTTTGCACTTGCTCGTGATGACCACTGACGGGATTGCACTTCGCCAAGGACTGTCCTGCCTGCCTACTTCTTGTTCGCCACGATCTTCGGTGGCTTTGCCTCCATCCCCAGCTCCTTGGCGCTGACGCTGCCTGGGGGGGGTCGCAAGGGGTCGAACACATCGATGTGGCGCTCGCGCACGCGGCGGGAGCGGCCGAGCTCGCGGCCGCTCTGCAAGCGCGCCTCGGCTTTGTAGCCGACGGCCAGCCGCGGGCCGGCGCCAAAGGTTCCGAAGACCTGCGCGTTCGCCTCGCGGGTCCAGGTCTCGTCGATGGCGACGGGCAGCGCGTCGCCCCGGTAGAAAGAGTCGCCGAGCAGCTGCTCGCCTTCGAGCTTTCCGTGGTCGAGGAAGGCCTTCATGCCGAGCGCGATCAGCTCGTGCTCCTCGCCCAGGTCGTCAGCCGCGGCGGTGAGCAGGAAATGCAAGGTCAGGTCGAGCGGCCGGCCATAGCGCACCACGTACGTCTCACCGTGCTCGTCGGTGATCTCTTCCTCGAGGTGCCACTTCTCGCCGGCGCGCACGTCGAACCAGGGCTTCACCTCGTGCAGGTAGAGCACCAGGCAGGGCGCGTTCTTCTTCAGCACCTCAGGTGTCGGTGTCGCGATCAGCACCTTGGCCTTGCTGCGCGCTGCCGAGACCTCGGCCTGCAGCACGGCTGCAAGGCTCTTGGCGACGTCGCGGATGACCTGGTGCTTCGGCATGAGAGCGAGCTTCACCTTCTCAGGATCAAATCCTGATGAATCGTCCCGATGAGTGGAGGGGGCGTGGACATTTTGCGAGCCATTCCCCTCTTAAGTCAAGCCCCCGACAACTCGGGGCGCTGCTGCGCTGCGTCTGTTGCTTGTTCTGCCTGGAAGATCTGCTCTTAAGTCTTTTCCCCGCCACCTTCGCCGCCGCCGCCTGCCGGCTTGTCGCTGGCTGCAGCCGCTGCCTTGGTCGCCGCGTCACCTGCAGCGCCCGTCGTCTTGTCGAGCACCGACTTGGTAGAATCGGCGACCTTCGAGGTGGTGTCGGCGACGGCGACCGTCGACTTGCCCACCGCGCCCACCGTCTTCAGCGCGCCCACCTCCGAACCGCCCGCGGCGTCGCTCACCGCAGCGGTCGCGCCTTTCAGGTCGCCGGACTCTGCAACCGAGGCTCCCGCGCCGCCGATGACGACAGCTGTCGTCGCGTGCGTGCCGACGTCCTTGACGATGCCGATGTTCGACGCGCCCGCAGCCTGGGTGGCCGCGTCGGCGGCGCCCTTGATGTCTCCCTTGGCCGCCACCGTTTCGCCGACCTGCGCGACCGCGGCGCCGGTGCCCACTGCCGCGCCCGCGTCGCGCACGGCCGACAGGTTCGAGTCGCCCGCGACCTTGCCCGCCTCGCCGAGGATGGCCGTGGCCGACCCGCCTTGTGCCACCTTGTTTGCACCTTCCGCGGTGTCAACCTTGCCGGCCACCGAGCCCGCGAGGCCGCCTTGCTCTTTGGCCATCGCCAGGGCGCCGTCGGCATTTCCGCTCGCCACCGCCTCGCCCATCTTGCCCGCCGCGGCGCCGGTCTCGACCTTCGAGGTCACCTCGCCAACGCCCTTGAGCCCCGACTGCGAGGCGAGCCCCGCGGCGTCGCCCAGCGCTTCTTTCGAGGCGCCCTTGCTGGCGATGGTCGCAACCTTGTCGCCCGTCTCGCCCGCGGCCGCCGCGTCCTTGAGCGCGCCCACGTTCGAGCTGCCGGCCATGCCCAGCGCCGCGCTCTTGGCCGCGTTGGGATCGGTGGCCGCCGTCTCGCCAATCTTCTCCACATCGCTCGCCGTCTTGGCCGCCGAGCCCGCGTCCTTCAGCGCGCCGATGTCCGAGGCTCCCGCAGCACCCGACGCGCCTTCCACCAGCGCGCGCGTGTCGCCGGTCGCGGCCACCTTGCCGAGCGCCGCGCCCGTCTCGGCTGCGGAGGCTGCGTCTTTGACCTGCGAGGGACCCTTGTCGCCCGCCGCCTTGATGGCCGCATCGCCGGCCGCGCCGAGATCGCCGGTGGCCGCGACCTTGCCGACCTCGGCTCCCGCGCCCGCGATGTCCGCTGCGTCCTTGATCGGCGCAGGTCCCTTTTCGCCCGCGACCTTCAGCGCCGCATCGCCCGCAGCGCCGATGTCTCCAGTGGCCGCGACCTTGCCGACTTCGGCGCCAACGCCAGCTGCCTCGGCCGCGTCCTTGACCGGCGCGGGCCCATGCGCCGCCGCTGCGGCCAGGGCGCCATCGCCGGCGGCACCGATATCTCCCGACGCTGCCGCCGCCTCGATCTTGCCGCCCTCGCCCGCGATCTCGGCCACGCCGCCGCCCACGCCCGCGGCTTCCGCGACCTTGCCCGAATCGCCGATGGCCGCGCTGATGTTGCCACTCGCAAGATCGGACGTAACCGTGGTGCCGCTCTGCAGCGACGCCGCGAGGTCTGGCTTGTTGCCCGCGGCCGCTGTCGCCGCGTCCACCGGCGACGCTCCGCCAGCGACAGCATCGGCGCCTTTGGCCGCATCGCCGACGTTCTGGCCTCCGACCGCCGCCGCCGCATCTGCGGGGCTGTCCGTCGCGCTCTTGGCGCTGTCCATCGCCGCGCTCGGGTCCTTGGCCGCCGCCGCAGCAGCGTCGCCGATCGCGGGAGCCTTGGGCGCCTCGGCCGGCACTGCCGGCGCGCTGGCCTCTGGGGCCTTGACCCCTTCGGGCGCCGCGACCGCTGCGGCGTCTGGCGCCTTGGGCGCGTCCGGCGTTGCCGGGGCCGCCGGCGTCGCTGCCGCTGCGGGAGTCGCCGCGGCTGGAGGAGCCGCCGCTGCTGGAGTCGCCGCGGGTGCAGCGTCGGGCTTCTTCTCTGCCGCCGCGTCGGCGGGCGGAGCTTGGGCCGCGGCCGGATCGACCTTCTTGTCCGCCGCCGCTTGCGCGGGAGGTGCCTTCTGGTCGGCCGGCTTCTCGTCGGCCTTCTTGGCCGGCGCGTCCTCGCGCGGAGGCTCGCGCTTGCCCGCGGCCGCTGCCGCGCTCTGCTGAGATTGCTTGGCCGACGCGTCCGCCTGCGCGCCCGCCGCCGCTGCCTGCTTGTTCTGCCCGTCGGCCTTGGCGGCGCTCTTCTTCGCCTCGGCGCCGTTGCCGTTCTTGGCGCTGTTCACCGCCGACTGCGCGTTGTCCACGGCATGGTCGGCCTTCTGCGCCACCTGCTCGGCCTCGGCGATCGACTTCATCGCCGCCTCCTGCACCTTGGGCTGGTCGGTCACCTTGCACGCCGCCGTGCCGGTGTCCTTGGCGCCCGCCGATGCACCGGTCGCCGAGCTGGCCGCGCCGACGCCGCTCTCCGCCGCCTTGGCCGCGCCGTCGATCGAATCAGCGGCCCCCGGGCGCTGCGGCACGCTGCGCGCGAGCACCTTGTTCTTCTCGACCTGCGCCTTGGCCTGCTCGAGCGCCTTCTGCGCCTGCTTGACCGCCGCGTCCGCCTTGGCGGTCAGCTTCTGCGCCTCTTCTTCAATCTTGGCCTCGTGCTCCTTGACGGTGCTCTTGGCCTGCTCGTGCGAGCTCTCCGCCTGCGCCAGCGTGTCCTGCATGGTCTTGCGCACTTCATCGACGTGCGCCTTCAGATCCGGAATCTTGTCGACCAGCGGCTTGACGTCGGCGTGGCTCTTCTCCGCCTCCTTGGCCTGCGCCTTCATCGCGTCCAGCGCGGCGGTGCTCAGATCGACCGCGCCGCGCGCTTGCGCCATCGCGACGTTGGAGCTCTTGTTGATGGCCGTCTCGGCGTTCTTGGCGATCTCGCCGGCAGGCCCCGGCAGCGCGGAGGCCGTCGCGTGCAGCTTTGCGTATTGAGTCTTCAAATTCGATAACGCCTGTTTCGCCGCTTCCTCCGGCTTGTCCTTCTCCGCGTCGTGCGCCTTCTCGGCGTCGGCGTGCTGCTTCTCGGCGACCGCGTGGTGCTCGTCGGCCTGCTTGACCGGATTGTTCTGCGTCTCTTTGGCCGCCGCGCTCGACTGGTCGGCCATGTTCGAGGCCGCGTCGGTCCCCATCATCAGATTGGAGACCATCTCGCCGCCGGCCTTGGTGGCCAGCCCCTTGAAGTCCTCGAAGAGCTGCTTCAGCTCGACCTTGGCGTCCTCGAGCGCCTTTTTCATCAGCGCTTTGACTTCCTGGGTGGCCGCGTCGGCCGTGGCGCTCTCGGTCTCCTTCAAGTCGAACGAGTGGGTCGCCGTCTCCAGCGCCTTCTCCAGCACCTTCTTGGCGGCCTCGATGACCTCGCCCTCGATCTTCTTCAACAGGCGGTCGACGGCCTCCTTGACCTTGCCCTTCATCTCCTCGGCGATCTTCTCGACCTGCTTCTTCGCCTCGTCCCACACCTTGGCGAAGAACTGCTCGACCTCATTCTGGTTCTTCTTGGCGCCCTCGAGCCCGTCCTTGTCCATCTCCTTGACGGCTTCGTCAGACGCCTGCACCAGCTGGTTCGCCGTCTCGAGCGCGCTCTTCGCCTGATCGACGATCGGCTGCCCCAGCTGCGGCCCGCGCCCCGGCACCTTCTCGCTCAGCTCCTTCAATTTCGCCGTGGCCTCGTCGTACGCGGCCTGGCACTCCTGCTGCAGCTTGACGGCGTCGTCGTGCCCCTTCTGCGCGTCGGCCTTGCTGCGGCCGGTGGCGTGGTCCGCGGTCTTTTTGGTCTGCTCGATCAGGTTCTGCAGATGCGTGACCGCGCCCTCGACCTTGGCCTTGGTCCCATCCACGAGATCGCTGATCTGCTTGCTGGCCGCGCCGCCCTTGTCGTCGAACTGCTTCTTGGCGGCGTCCAGGCCCGTGGTCGCCTCTTTCACCGTCGCGTCGACCTGCTTCTGCGCCTCCGCGAGCCCGCTCGTCGATAACTTTTCGGTAGTGGCCTTTGCCGAATCGAGCAGCTTCTTGGCGGTGTCGCGCGCGCCCTTGGCCTGCTCGACGAGCTGCGCGCCGAGCCCATTGGCCGCGGCCGGCAGGTGCTCCTTCAGCTCGGCGACTTTTGCTTCCGCCGTGCTGACCGCGGTCTGGCACTGATCGAAGACGCCCTGGGCGTCAGCGACGGCCTTGTCCGAGTCGGCCTTGCTCCAGTTGAGCGCATGGTCCGCCGCGCTCGCCGCGTGCTGCTGCAGCTCCTGCGCTTTGGTGATCGCGGCCTGCACTTGTTGCGTGGTGCCGTCGACAATCCCGTCGATTTGCGATTTTGCGGATTTCGCCGCGTCGTCGAGCCCGGTCTTTGCCGAATCGAGCTCGGTCTTCAAGCTGGTCTGCAGATCGCCCGCGTGCTTCTGCGCCTCTTGCAGCGCGCTCTGTCCGAGTTCTCCCGCGGCCGCCACTGACTTGTCGAGCAGCTGCTTGGCAAGGTCGTGCGCAGTCTTCGCCTGCTCGAGCACGGGCCCCGCGGCCGCCGTCGCCGCTGGCCCGAACTGCTGGGTCAGCTCCTTCACCTTGGCCTGCGCGCCGTCGTACGCGGTCTGGCACTGCGCGTAGACGGCTTGCGCCTGCGCCACGGCCTGCTCGGCGTCGGTCTTGGCCCAAGCGTACGCCTTGTCGGCGGCGGCGGCGCCGTGCGTCTGCAGCTCCTGCGCCTTGGCGATGGCCGCCTCGACCTGCTTCTTCACCTCGTCGACGATGGCGGTCACGCGGCCCGTGGCGTCCTTGGCCGCGGTCTCGAGCGACGACTTCACGCTGGCAAACTCGCTGCCCGCGCGCTCGCCCAGCGTCTGCGCGCCCTGCGTCAGCTCGGAGACCTGGCTCTGCGCCAGCCCCTGCACGGCGCTCTCGGTCTGTTGCACGAGCTGGCTGGCCTGGTCGAACGCGGCCTTCGCCTGATCGATGATCGGCTGCGCCATCTGCGCGGCTTTCGCAAATGCCTGCCGCAGCTGGCCGACCAGCTCCTGCGCCTTTCGATAAATTCCCTGCAGCTCGTCGCGCGCGGCCTTGGCGCCTTGCAGGGCCTGCAGCGCCTCGTCCTTTGCAAAATTGTAAGCGTGCTCGGCGGTGCCCTTCGCCTTCTCGAACGCGTCCTTCACCTTGGCAAGAGCGCTCTCGATGGCCTTGTGCAGCTCATCGACCACCCGCTGCACGGTCTCCTGCGCGGCCTTGGCCACTTCCTCGACCTTGGCCTTCGCGCTGTCATACGCCTTGGTGCCCTCGTCGATCACCTTGGTGGCCGCGGCCTGCACCTGCTGCGCGGCCTCCTGCGCCTTGCGCTGGATCGCCGAGAGCAGCCCCTGGTGCTGGCTTGTGCCCTGGTCGAGCATCGCACTGACCTTGGCGACGATCTCCCGCAGCGCCGACTTCACCTCGTCGGGCAGGTTCTCGTACGCCTTCTCTGCCGCGGCCTTGGTCGCATCGACCTCGGCCTTCAACTTGTCGACCAGCGGCCCTGCTGCGGTCGCGTCGGCCTGGGCGCCGTTGAAGTCGCCGCTGCCGGCCTTCTGCGCGCCTTCCTTCACTTTGCCGATCAGCTCCTTGGCGGCCGCGATCGCCTTCTCGCCGTGCTCGCGCGCCTCCTTGGCGGCTTCCACGACGTTCTTGAACTTATCGATGTCGCCCTTGTGCTGGTCGTAGAACTGCTGCGCCTGGTCAACCTTCTGCTGTACCTGGCCGGCAAATTCCTTGGCCTTGCTCGCGAGCTGCCCGGCCTTTTTCTCAATCTCCTGCAAAGTCTTTTCGAGCTGCCCGCCGCTGTCCGGCAGCATCTTCTTTACTTTATCGACGATGGCGTTGACCGCGTCCTTCACGTCCTGCGGCACGTCGTTGAGCGCCTGCTTTGCGCTGGCGTAGCAGGCCTCGGCCTCGGTCTTGGCCGCGTCGAACGCGGTCTTCGCCGCCTCGCCCGATGCCTTGGCCCCATCGTAGTCGTGCTTCTTCAGCTTCTCGAGCGCGTCCTTGCACTTATCGACGACATCCTTGGCCCTGGCGTACGCGCCCTCGCCGTGCTGCTTGGCCTCGTTGGCGTGCTTGACGAAGTCCTTGATCTTGTCGAAGTCCTTCTTCAGCTCGTCATACTTCGTCTTCGCTTTGTCGAAAGTCTCTTTGGCCTTGGTGGCGAGCTGCTTCGCCTCGTCGGCCGCCTTGCCGATCTTTTTCGATAGCTCGGCGATGGTCTTTGACAACGCGCCATCGCCCTGCGGCAGCATCGCCTTCACCTTGTCGACGATGGCCTTGATGGCGTCTTTTACCGACTGCGGCACGCTGTCCATGGCCGATTCCGCGGCCTTATAGCAAGCTTCGCCCTCGGCCTTGGCTGCCTCGAACGAGGTCTTCGCCTCGTCCACCTTTTTCTGCGCGCCGTCGTAGTCGTGCTTGTTCCAGACGGCGTCGAGCGCTTCCTTGCACTTGCTGACGACTTCCTGCCCCTTTTGGTAAGCGGCCTCGCCGTGCTGCTTCGCTTCATTGGCGTGCTGGATGAAGTCCTTGATCTTGTCGAAGTCTTTTTTCAAGTCTTCGTACTTGGCCTTCGCTTTATCGAAAGTCTCCTTGGCCTGCGTGGCCAGCTTCTTCGCCTCGTCGGCGGCCTTGCCGATGCCCTTCTGCAGCTCGGCCATGAACTTGCCGAACGGGCTGTCGCCGCCGCCGGAGTCGCTCGGGATCAGGGCTTTGACTTTATCGACGATGGCCTGGACGACCTGCTTCACCTCGTCGGGGATGTCCTGCACGGCCTTCTCGGCCTTGGCGTAGCAATCCTCCGCCGCCGCCTTGGCCTCATCGAAGAGCTTCTTGGCGTCGTCGGCGGTCTTCTGCGCCTCGTCGAACTTGTGCTGCTGGAGCTGGGTCAGCCCTTGCTTCACCTTGTCGAAGCACGCCTTGCCTTTATTGAAGGCGAGCTCGCCGGCGTCCTTGGCGGCCTTGGCCTCTTCGATGACCTGCTTGATCTTGTCGAAGTCGGCTTTGTACTGGTCGTACTTTGCTTTGTACTCCTTGACCTTGCCCTCGACCTGGGTGGCGAACTCCTTGGCCTTGTCGGCCAGGACGCCGATCTTCTGCTCGATGGCCGCGAGCGTGCGCGCGAGCGTGCCGTCGCCCTGCCCCATCAGCCCGCGCAGCTTCTCGACCAGCTGCGAGAGCGCGTTCTTGACGGTGTCGGGCAGCTTTTCGTAAGCGGTCTTGGCGGCGTCGTAGCACTTCTCGGCGTCGGCCTTGGCGGCCTCGAACTTGGTCTTGGCCTCTTCGCCGTCCTTCTTTGCGTTATCGAAATCGCGCTTGCCGACCTTGTCCAGCGCGTCCTTGCACTTTCCGACGGCCTCCTTGCCTTCGTTCCAAGCCTTCTCACCGAACTCTTTGACGTCCTTGGCCGCCTCGTAGAAGTCTTTCAGCTTCTCGAAGTCAGCTTTGTACTTCTGGTACTCGGCCATCATCTTGTCGTAAACGGCCTTGGCTTTTCCGTAATACTCCTGCGCCTTGGCCGCCAGCTGGCCGACCTTGGCGAGGATGGCGTCGATGGTCTTCTTCAGCGTGCCCTCGCCCTGCGGGAGCATCGCCTTGACGCGATCGACAATGGATTGCAAAGTCGACTTTACCGAATCCGGTAAGTCGTTCACCACCTCTTCAAACTTGGCGATCACCAGCTTCACTTCGGTCTTGCACTCTTCGAAGTGGGCCTTGAGCGGGTCCACCTGCTTGCCCGCCTCGTCCCACTTCTTGTCCTGGCAGAGCTTGATGGCGTCCTTGCAGCCATCGAACACCGAGCGGCCCGCCTTGTAGGCCTTCTCGCCGTGCTCCTTGATGTAGAGCCCCGCCTTGATCCACTTGCCGCCGTACTTGTCGACGGTGTCCTCGACCTGCTTTTTCAAATCTTCGAACTTCTGCTTGTACTCGGCGATGGTGCTCTTGACCTTGTCGACGAGCCCCTTGGCGGTGTCGACGGCGTTCTTCAGCGCGGCGCCCACCGTATTTTTTAAATTTTCGGCCGCGTTCTTGACGGCCTCTTTGACCTTGTTGATGGCGTCGAGCGCGCTGGCGACGGCCTTCTTCGCAAAATCGAGCGCGTGCTGCGCCCCCGAGGCGATGGCGTTGGTCACCGCCGCGAGCGCGCTCTTGCCCGCGGTCTGCACCGTCTCGACAATCTTGCCGAGCTCTTCTCCCACTCCGGAGATGAGCCCCTTGGCCATGTCGGTGGCCGAGGCGGCGCACATCTCGACCGCGCTCTTTCCCTTGGCGACCGCGGCCTGCGCGAGCGTGAGCCCGGCCTTGCCCACCTGGATGGCGCTCTCGGCGGCCATCAGCAGCGAGCTCTTCATGCCCTGCACCGCGCCCGAGAGCGGCGAGCCCTCCGCGCCCTGCGTGGCCGCTGCGTCTGCCGCGGCAGACTTCACCGCGTCGAACGCGGCTTGCGCATGCTCGACCGCGTTGTTCGCGATGTTCGTGAGGTTGCCCGCGGCTTCGTGGGCCGCGCCCAGCGCCTTCTTGCCGGTCTCGTCAACGACCTTGCCCGCCTCGTCGGCGGCCTCCGACGCCTTGCTCGCGGCGTCGGCCGCGTACGCCTTGACTCCCTCGATGCTCTTCGAGACCTGGTCGAGCGCCGCGTGCGCCGCCTCGGGCGAGCCGCTCTTGATCTGCTCGAGCGCGCCCTTGGCCTGGTCGAGCGCGCCCTTGGCCGCCTCGACCGCCTGGCCGGCCTTCTTCGCCGACTCGCGCGCTGCCTTGAGCGTCCACGTCCCGGCGGCCTTGATCTTCTCGGCGATGTCCTTGGCCTTGGTGGCCGCGGTGGCCATCTCCTTGGCCGCCTTGGAGAGGTCCTTCACCGGCGACGACTGCTTCTTGATGGTGAAGCGCTTGGCGCGAAACTCGGTGGCGTAGCCGGTGTCGGCGTAGAAGATGTGCTCGGCCGAGGTGACGTAGTACTGCCCGTCCACGCGCGAGCCGGCCTTCTTCATTTCGATAATCTGGCCGGCCTTGATCGCGGGGTCGCCGTTGACCCGCGCCTCGGCGTTGACGAACGAGCCGGCGCGCTTGTTGAACTCGGACTTGGCGACCGACTCGAGCAGGTTGGCCTGCCCGCTCGCCACCGGCATCGTGGCCTCGACCTCGCCGAACATCTTCTTGACGAGCTGTGCGCCCGTCATCTGCCCGCCCATCTTGCCGAGCTCGTCGCCGCCTTTGCTCGGCGAGGTGTTGGTCTTCTGCTCCTTCGAGTCCCAGCCCGAGGTGGTGATCTTCGAGACCTGGTCGAAGGTGTTCACCTCTTGGAGGAAGCGGGTGACATTCTCGCGCCAGGTGAGCGTAGCCGCGGCCGACTGGCCCACTTCGGGCTTCTTGAAGATGAGCTTCTTGTCCTCGACCTTGAAGAGGTAGCCGGCGATCGCCGCCCGCTGCATGAGGAAGTCGTAGTCGGTGAGGTTGTTCTGGATGACGTAGTCGTGGACGACCTTGCTGTCGTCGACGTCGGGCGACAGGCCGGCCTTCTGCGCGATCTGCGTCGCCAGGTCCGAGTCCTTCACGTCCTTGTACGTCTTGGTCGTGGTGCCGCGCGAGAAGTCGATGCTCTCGTCGAACCCCGAAACGACGAGGCGCGTGGGCCCGTCCGGGTTGAAGGCGACGTCCCAGGTGGCGATCTTGCCCTTGGCGACGGTGGCGACCGCGCCCTGGTAGCCGAGCTTGATCTCGATCGGCGTGCCGATCTTGAATTTGGTATCTTTAGTGTATTTTCGGCCCTGGTCGCTGAGGTGCACGGTGAAGCGCGCGGCGCGGCCCATCTCGGTGGCGACGCGGATGCCGATGACCGCCCCCCGCAGCTCGGGGTCGGCCTTGGTGCCATCGACCAGCAGGTCGAAGTCGGGGACGAGCTTGTTGTCGTCAGCTGCCAAAGGCGCTCTCCGTGGGGCCAGAGCGTTGTGCGCAGCGGCTCGAAGGCCGAAACGCGGACAGCCGCTGGACGGCCATATCATCGAGCAAGCGAGCGGGCTTGGTCAAGGGGGGCCCCGGATTGCCCAAGCGTCCTGGCAGCTTGAGCTCCCAGTTCGGATCGAGGCCAAATCCCGCGAGTGGCGTTTTCCGCCGCTGCCCTGCTAGAGTTGCTCCCGTGGGAGACGAAAAGCCACCGGCTGGTCCGCTCGCGCTGCCGAGGCTCCCGGTGCGTGCCTCCATTTACATCGACCCGGACGGCACGGTGCAATTTGGCGCTCTCTTTGCCGAGCTGCTCCCCGTCGCGCGCGCGCTCGGCACCTTGGCCGGCGATCGAGCGATCCCCCCAGTGAATGACGCTGCGGCCAAGGCATTGCTCTAACGATGCGCTCTCCGCTCGAGCTGTTGATCGCGCTCTGGGCCGCGCTGCGCCTGCGCTGGCTGCGGTTTCGCGCGCGCCGCCTGCTCGCGGAAGGGCTCCCCCGCGCCCGGGCGCTGCTCGACGCGGGCAAGGTCCTCGCGCTGCCTCAAGCGGTGCGCGTGCCTCTGCCGCCCGCAACGGTGCCTGACGGGCCAGGCGGTGACTATCCGGCGCTGCAGCTCGGCGCCCAGGCGATCCGCGCGCCGCACACGCCGTCACCGCTGCTGCTGCGGATCGCCGCGCTGCCCCCCGCGCCGCCCAGGCTCGAGGTGCTCCGGCCGCAGCGCTTTCGCCTCGACGCCTGGTTTCGCCGCTCGAGCACCCTTGAATCGCCCAGGCGGGCCGCGCGGCCGCTGCTCTTCCCGAGCCGCGAGCGGCGGCCCTCGCCCGCGCTGTCCGGGCTGCGCCTGTCGCGCTTTGGTCTCGACGAGGAAGGGCGACCTCGCGCGCAGCTCGAGCCGCGCGCGCTTGCCCGGCCGACCTGGTCGCTCAGCTCGCGCCCGCCAGGCGACGAGCCGACGCCAGAGATCTCCGCCGCGCGCCCTGAGCTACTCGGTCTGGACGACGACCTCTTGCCTCCGAGCGCGCGCGACCAGCCCGCGATCACCACCGATCGCGCGCCGCCGCCGGCCGCCGGCCGCACGCTCAAGCCTCGCACGCCGCTGGCCCGCGCGCCGCTCACGTACTTCGACCCGCGCGCGTATCGGATGGACGCCGAGGCGCTGCGGCTCGCCAATGAGGCGCTGCCGGTGTGGCGCCACGGCGAGCAGAGCTGGCTGCACCCGGCGCTGCGCCGCGAGGTCGTCGAGGTGCGCGCGCTGGAGAGGCGCTTCCTCTGGCCCGCGACCACGTTCTACGAGTGGTTCATCTGGTGGTTCGACAAGACGCGCGAGCAGCGGGCGCAGGGGGCGCGCGAGGCGGTCGAAGGCGCGCAGCCCGAGGAAATCCGCTGGAAGCTGCTCGTCTGCAAGGAGCAGATGCTCATCCGGCGGGACGTGGCCAAGGACGAGGAGCCGCCCAAGGGCCCCGACTACTACCAGCTCGAGTACGGGACGCCGATGGAGAACAAGGCGCCGCTCTCGCTCGACGGGCTCATCCTTCCGCCGGAGTGGATCCCAAGCACGGTGGTGGCCTTCCGCGAGCTCGACGTGGACCCGCTTCCCGGCCAGCCCTTCAACGACGCGTCCCTGCAGCGCAGCGCGCTTCTCAGGAGCTTGGAAGACTAAGCGGACACGCCCTAGCCACGGTGGCGGACCGAACGTTCCAAGCGGTTCGCTAGTCGTCGGCCGCTTCGTCCTCGTCGTCGCCGCCGCCGCCGCTCACCGTGGCCTCGAACTTCAACTCGGTGAGGCCAAGCGTGATGATGTCGCCGTTGCGGAGGAAGCGACGCGGCGTCTTCTTGCCGTTGACGAGCACGCCGTTCTTCGAGCCCAGATCGACGATCTCGAACTTGGTGTCGTCGATGGCGATGCCCGCGTGCTTGCCCGAGATGCCGCCGTCGATGAGACGGATGCCGTTCTCGGGACCAGAGCCGATGTTCACGATCTTGCCGACGAGCGGGAAGATCTTGCCCTTCTGCGCGCCCTTCTGCACCAGCATGCGCGCCTTGGCGGCCTTGAGGCAGAAGAGGCAGATGTCCCATTCCGGCATCTGCACGCGCTTGCACACCGGGCAGAACCGCTGCGGCAGGGGCTTGGGGCGCGTCACGACGTAGATGACCGCGATGATGATGAGGACGAGCAAGATGGCGGCGGCGATGATGCCGATCTTGATCCAGTCGGTGAACTCGGGCGTCTTGATCTTCACTTCCGCCTTGAGCGGGTTCGACCCCTCGTTCTCGAAGGCGACGACGACAGAGTGCTCCTTGCCGTCGTGCGGGAGCGCGGTCTTCCAGTCGATCACGTACATCTTGTTGACGAAGTCTTTGATCTTGGTGAGGCCCTTCGAGAGGTCCTCGACTCCGGGCGCCGACTGGTACGTGCCGCCGGTGCGCTTGGACAGGTCCTCGAGGTTTCGCAGGCTGTCCTGGTCAAGCTCGGAGTGGCCGACCGAGTGGATGGGGATCTTCCGCTTGCCCGCCTCGGAGATGATCTTTTCGACGTCGGTCGCGGAACCGTTGTCGCGCCCGTCGGAGATGACGATGATCGCCTTGGCGACCGGCATGGTGCTGGCCGCTGACTCGGTCGAGCCCTTGCCCGGCGTGGACGCGGCAGCGTAGAGCGAGAGCGCCTGCGCCATGCCGTCGTAGAGCAAAAACGACTTGCCGGCGAACTCCATCTTGTTCGCCTTGCCCGCCACGTCGCCCTTGTCGCTGCCGAAGGGCGCGAGCGTGTCCGCGGCCTCCGAGTACGTCACCACCGCGACGTAGTCCTTCTCGCCGAGGCCGTTGATGAACGCCGTCACAGCCTTCTTGATGTCCTCCTTGATGCCGGACATCGCGCCGGAGGCCTGCACCACGACCACGACCAGCGCGCCCGCCTGGGCGTTGTCGAGGGTGTCGATCTTGGTGATCTTCGAAGTGGTCTTGCTGCCGTCTTCGTAGACCCGGAAGAGGTCCATCGAGAGGCCCTGGATGGGAGCCCCGGCGGCCCCGAGCACGTTCGCGTAGGCGCGCGCGCCCGGCCACTTCTTCTTGTTGATCTCGACCTGCTGCAGGGCGATCTGCGGACCGGTCGCGCGCGCGATCGCGGGCGCGAGCAACGCGAGCAGCGACGCCGCTGCGAGGAAGCGCTTCTTCAGATGAGTGTCCACGATGTCCCTTGCTTTCGGCTCGGCAAGCTACTCGCGCTTCTCACGCATCGCGCGGCACTTGAACTCGAACTCGATGTCGCCAAGCTTGATGATGTCGTTGTCAATGAGGTCGTGCTTCTGCACCTTCTCGTCATTGACGAAGGAGCCATTCGAGCTGTCGAGGTCGGCGATCTGGAACTCGCCACCCTCGAATCGGATGGTGGCGTGCTTTTTTGAGATCTTTTTGTCGGTGAGGCAGACGTCCACGTCGGCCGCCGAGCCGATCACGTTCTTGCCCACGCGCAGGACGAAGTCCTCGCCCTTGTGCTGGCCATTGAGGGCCACGAGCCAGGCGCACACCTCGCGCCGCTTGTCGCTCGAGCCGCCGCCACGTCCTTCGCGGCTCTGACCGCCGCCTCCGCCACCGCCGCCGCCTCCCCCACCGCCGCCGACGTTGACCATGACGGTGCCGCCGCCGGGGGCGCCCATCATGTCCATCCCGCCGCCTCCTCCGCCACCTCCGCCGCCACCGGACATGGCCATCCCGCCGCCACCTCCGCCGCCGCCTCCACCGCGCATCATGGCTTCCTGCATCTGTTGGCAGTAGGGACACATGTCCCAAGACGGATGCATGACGTGCCCGTTGGGGCAGACGCGGCCGCCGGCCTTGTCCTTCTTGCTGGACTTGAACAGGTCGATCAGCTCACGGAAGATCATGATCATCACGGCGGGGTGCCTCCAACGCCGGCGTGCATCATGCCGGCTGGTAGAACCAGAGTTGGAACATGTTGATATCGCGCTCGGCGCTCACGGCCTTGGAGATGATCTCCGCGTTCTCGGAGGTAATGAACGTGCCGGGCACGAGAAAATAGTGGTTGCGCCAGCGGTGCTTTCGGTCGGCCTCGGTCACCTTCCACTGGCCGACCTTCTTGCCCTCGACGTGGATGTCGCAGATCTGCTCGCCGAGGATGGCGTCGAACCGCTTGATGATGATCAGGTCCTTGCCGGCCTTGAGGTTGTGGCAGGTCCACTTGGCCTGGCCGCCGATATAGGCGACGCCCGAGTCGGAGACGTCGACCTTGTCCGGGTAGCTGAAGGTCTGGCGCGACTTCCACATGTCCTTCTGGCCCTCGATGGCGAACTTGTGGGCCTTCTCCGACTCGTCGTTGACGAGCTTCAAGTGGTCGACGCGCACGAAGTTCGTGCCGTCGATGTTGAGCTCCTCGGGGAAGTCGGTCGAGCGGACCACGATGTCCTTCCAGGTGACCTTCTCGCCCTTGGCGTCCGGACCCTTGGCCTTGTCGGCCGACTTCTCCTTGACCACCGGAGACAGGGCCTGGTTCGATGCGTTCAGGAACCGGGCGATTCCCATGCACCCTTCGTTGTCCTGCGGCCGGTCGCGCACGACCTTGGTCAGCGCCTCCAGGCCCTTCTTGTAGTCAGGGAAGCCCTTGCGCGCGGCGATCTGTGGGGCGTCCTTCTCGATGGTTTCGACCATCTCGCGCTCGAGCTCGACGATGCCGACCATGACATCGGCCAGGTTGTACGGCCCGATGCCATTGGCGCTGTTGAGCTGCTCGGCTGCCAGCACCGCGTTGCGAACGTAGTTGGCCTGCACGATGCCGTTCTTTGCGAGCAGGCCGCTGAGGATGGCCTTCTCGTTGAGCGCGTTCTGCACTTCAACGCGTAGCGCCGGCGTCGCGTGCGAGCCCGCCCAGCCCGCCACGGGCACGTAGCGCAGGTCGATCTCGCCGGGGCCAGGGACGCGCGGGTCGAGCGCGTTGCGGATTTCGCGCACGCCTTCTTCCAGGCGGACGCGCCCCAGCTCGAGCGCTTCCACGCCGTCGGGCTCGCGCGCCATCACCTCGATCTTGACCTTCTCTTCGATGCGCCGGTGACCCTTGAAGCGCGGGTTCTCCTTGTAGGCGATGAAGTCAGTCGGCTCCTCGTAGTACTTCATCGCCACGTAGACGGTCTGCGGCAGCTTGAGCTTGTCGGCCTCGACGACCTTCACCGCCGGGTCGCGCAGGACCAGCTCGTTGCCGCGCCCGTCGATGCCGTAGCCGGGGCTCACCTCGAACGAGAGGTCACCGCGGCCGCGCGCCTGGACCTTCAGGCCGCCGCCCACTGGGACGACGCCGGGCGTGTGCAGAACGCGATTGTGCAGCCGCCGCTTCTCGAGGTGGTACGCCTCCGCGGCGTTCCAGTCCTCGTCGGTGGTGAAGAAGCCTTCGAAGAAGTTGATCCGCTTGAAGTTGGCCTGCTCCGCCATCACATCCTCCAAAACACGCTGCGGGCTGTACAGTAGTCGAACTCTGAACGCCCAGTGTTGTCAATTCATGCCGCCAGAGGGCGGTCGCTAGGTTTTGAGACTGCCGCCAAGGGCCTTGAGCTGCTCGTCGTGCGTCGCTGGGATGTCTTGCAAGCCGCCGATGCGCGCGTCCACGCCGATGCGCGCCGTCTTGCCCATGTGGAGGAACGGAACCTCCTCGTACTTGGGCTCGGACTTCTCGAACACCAGCGCGTAGTGCGCGTGCGCCGGCTTCTCCGTCTCAACCAGCGCCTGCACGGTGCGCAGACGCTCGCGGCTCACCGAGTCCTTCTTGTCGGTCAGGCCCACGGTGAAGCACTGGCTGATGAAGATGGGCGGCGAGAGCGTCGTGTCGACGCCGATCGACGAGCTCTTGCCGATCACCATGCCGGGATAGGGCCACTCGCCCTCGTTGATCTCGGCCTTCACGTCGGCGAAGAGCTTGAGCGCCAGCTTCATGCCCGCCGCCGTCCCGCGCAGCCGATACAGCTCGGGGGTGCGCTGGATGATCTCGCGCCGCTTCTCCTCGCTCCACCCCTCGAGCAGCGGCATCGCCAGCCAGCTGCCCAGCCAGGGGAGGAACTTCTCGGGAGTCTTGCGGGCGTCGAAGAATTCGTGGAGGAACTCGAGCCGCTCCTCGATGCCCGAAGTGAGGTGCTGGGCGATGAGGAGGAAGCGCTTCAGGAAGTCGGCGTTCTCCTCGTCGGCGTCCTGGTAGACGCCGGGGAGGAACTCGATCCACGGGCGGGTGGCGATCTCGACGCGGACGGTGCGCTTGTCGCTGAGCTGGTCGCCTGCCTCGGGGAACTGCCGCACGACGTGAAGAGGCTTGGCCTCGTCGTGGGGGACGAGCTTGACCTCGAGCGTGGCGCCCGAGCGCTTCTTGGCGACGCGGCGCGCCTCGCCGATCGGCAAGCCGAGGAGCGGCGGGGAGACGGCGGGTTGAATTGCTTCGGCCATGTTGAGTTACCCGCGGTCGTAGATTTCGACGCCGATCAGCTGGGGCAATTCGTCGTCGGTCATCTTCAGCATCTCGACGCGGAGCCTCTTGCCTTCGTCGATGATGGCGAGCTCGGTGATGCGATCGACGCCCTCGACGCCCTCGACCACCGGGTACAGATCGGCCTTGCCGACCGCGCGGCCGAACGGCCACCCTTCGCCTTTGGGACCGCCGATGAGCGGGTGGAGCAGCTTCTTCACGCGGTCGCGCACGTCGCTCTTGACGCGGTCCGCGGTGGCGCCGGCCTTTAACGAAATTGTCAATTCGAGCGAAAGCGGTAACAGCTTTGGCTTACCGACATTGACGCGCGCCGTGATCAGCCGCCGCTTGTCGATGTAGGAGGCGACGCGGTCGATCAGATCGCGGCTGGGGAGCGCCTTGGCCTCGCCGTCCTCGCGCTCGGCCTTGGGGACCAGCAAGAGCGAGATGGAGCCGTCCGAGGCCTGCACGCACTTGGCGCGCGCGACCCGGCGCGAGGCCGCGAGCGCCAGCTGCTCGTAGTCCTCGGCGGTGATGGCGCGGTCGCGGTTCTTGATGGCGTAGGTGCCGCGCCGCTTGGCTTCGTCAATCGTCTCCGGGTCGGCGCCGCCTTGCGCGGTAAACAAATTATCGACGCCTTGCACGAAGGCGATGCTCTGCTTGAGCACCGTCAGCGTGTGCGCCCCGACGTTGCCGGCCACGCCGCCGCCCAGTCGATATTCGATCTTGACCGAATCGCGGCCTTGCGGAGGCACCCAGCCTTTGCGTCCGTCGCCGAACTGCACCTCGCCCTTGATGGCGTCGCAGATGTAGTGGCGCGCGTTGGGCTCGCTGTCGAAGAAGTTCTCCACCTCGTGCCAGCGCACCCAGAAGCCCTCGCCGTCCTCGTCTTCGCGGATGGCGTCGGGCCCCTCGGCTGCCAGGATCTTCTCCCGATCGGCTGCGGGCGGCGCGTCGGGCTCGAGGATCATCACGCGCGGCCCCGCCAGGATGGGCGAGTTGGCAGTGGTGAAGAGCTGATCGCCAGAGCCGTCGGACGAGCCGAGCGTCTCTTTCATGGTGACGCCGTTGAGCGCGTCCACCGCGTTGACCAGCACCGCGCGCAGCTGCGGCGGCAGGTCGTAGGCGCCCGTCTCGAGGCGGGCGCGCAGCCAGAAGGCGTTGGTGTCGAAGACGACGCGCTTCTGCATGTCGCGGGGCGCGTCGAAGTCGAGATACCCCGAGCGGGTGAAGCCGTAGGTGAAGTCCTCGGGCAACAGGTCCGCGAAGCGGTCGCCGTCCCAGTACTCCCAGACCACGCGCGGGCCCTTCATGACGATGTCGTCATCGGACGCGCCGGGCGCCGCACCGCCGAGCTGGTTGCCCTGCGTGCCGACGGGGTCCACGCCTTCGTCCATCTCGAAGTAGAGGTGGATGGTCCGGTTGGGGAACTTCTCGTCGAACGCCAGGTAGAAGGCGGGCGTCTCGTCCTGGTCGGGCAGGAAGGGCTGGAAGTAGACGTACGGCGTGTGCAGGTCGTCGGAGTGGTCGCGGTAGATGAAGTCGTTGAAGCTGATGCAGTGCTGCGTGGGCTTGGGCTCGCGCACGTACTTGAACACCAGCGACTTCAGGCAGGGCGGGCGCAGCGGGCGGTCTTCCTTGAAGACCCAGTTCGCGCCCTGCAGCTCGTACGAGCCCGGCGCGCCGTAGTTGCCGCTGTTGATGCGGGCGCGGATCCACAAGTTCTTCACGCCGCCCACTTCGGTCTCGAGCAGATCGGGCGGGCGGTTGAAGCTGATGGCGCCGTTGCGCGTGAAGGCGCCGGTCGAGTCGAGGAACTCGTAGGTGCCCTGCGGTCCAGAGACGCCCATCGGGCCCGTGCGGCCGAGCTCGTTCCACTTGCGGCCGTTCCAGTACTCGAAGTGCACCATCAAGTCGGGGCTGCCCTCGGCGGTGGGCACGATCGACGGCTCGACCAATTGCGACTCGATGCGGATGCGCGCGTCGGGGGCCGCGAACAGCTCCTTGTGGCCGAGGTAGAGGGCGCAGTCGAACTTGGGCTCTTCGCCAAAGGGGTGGAAGCTCTTGCCCTGATCAACCGGTAGAAAGATAAAGTTACCGATATTGACGAAAGCGCTCTCCGGCGCCATGCCCTCGCCGAGGATCTCGATGCGCAGGCTGATGCTGTCGAGCTGCACCTCGCGCGGCGCCTTGAGCGGCTCGGCCAGCTTGCCGCGCACCCAGAACGATTCGACATTGTTGACGATGACTTTTTCGATACCCGGATGGCTACCGAAAGAGAGGCGCCGGTTGTCGCTCTCGGCGCGGTTGATGGTCATCTCGCGCCAGCGCTTGCCGTCGAAATATTGCCACTCGGTGATGGTCGGAATGCGCGGACCCGAGCTGCCCGGCATGGCCTCGAAGAAGAGGTCCATGGCCACTTCTTCGTTGAGCGCCTGCAGCCGGTCGTCGCCCACGTAGAGGAAGCGCTCCACCTCCTGCACGCCGGTGAAGAGGGGCTCCTCGGCCTCGCCCGACGAGAGCGCCTCGGTGTGATCGGCGACGTTGCCGCGGTGGCTGGAGACTGCGCGCACCACGTGCACGGGCAGGAGCGTGATGTCGCGGAGGGTCTCGAAGGTGACCGGGTCCTGCCCGCCCGCCTGCAAAGTGGCCACCTGCGTGCCGCGCTTGACGACGAGCTCTCCCTCGACGCCTTCACTGGGAGTGAACTCGAGCACCACCTTGGCCGGCTCGGGCGGCTTGAGACGAACGCCGATCAGATCCAGGAAGGTCAGGAAGTTCTTCTCCGGCACCTTGTTGAGCCGGTAGATGACCATCTCGGTCATCCACGCGTACAGCTCGAGCAGGGTGACGCCCGGATCGCTGGCGTTGTGGTTGGTCCACTCCGGGCAATAGCGCGGGATGAGGCGCACGGCCTCGTCCACGATCTGCTTCCAGGAACGGTCGTCGAGATTCGGAACAGGGAGAGTCATCGTTCACCACCCTCGAGCGGCGACTTCACTGCGAGTGAAGCCGCTTCTCGGGTTTAGCTGCCGGTCAAGTAGAAGGGGAACACCAGGTTGTGGACGCTGTTGGTGGCGCGGATCTCGTAGCGGACGTCGACCAGGATGCGCTCGGGTGAGTCGGGGTCCGGCGCGGCCTTGACCTCGATGCCGCGGATGCGGAACTCCCACTTCGCGAGCGCGTCCTCGACGTGGTAGGCGACCAGCGTCTGCGTGCTGGTGTTGTTGGGCGCGAAGACGAAGTCGTGGATCCGGCAGCCGAACTGCGGCCGCATGGTGCGCTCGCCGAGCGCCGTGCCGATGATGATCCGGACCGCCTCTTCAATGTTTTGCTCGTACTTCGAGAGCCCGATGCCGCCGTTCGGGCTCACCGCGAAGGGGAACTTGAAGCCGACGCCGAGGAAGTTGCTCATGGTGACGATGCCTCTGCCTGGCTCTCAGGAGTTGCTGAGCTGCACTTCGACGACGCGCTGACAGTTGGGACAGCTGACCATGGTGCGGCCCTGGCGCTCTTCGCAGGTGAGGCCGTCCGGATGGTTGCACTCCGGGCAGATGAGGCCCGCGGTGCGCCCCGCGTTGACGGATTCGATGACCTCGTACCAGACGGATTCGAGCGCCGCCAACCGGTCTTCGACGTTGTCTCCCATGGACTTGCCGGACCCCGCGCCGAAGACACGTCGAGCGTGACGTTCGTCATCGACACGCGCCTCGGGAGCGATCCTTATAGCACGAAAGGGGCTTCGAGCAAGAGGTGCCAAACCCCCTACAGCACGCTGCATTCCGTCAAAACACGCGGGCCCGCTGCGCGCCTTCCCCCAAGGGGCGGAAATGCGCCGCGAATATCCGATTGCGCTTTATTCTGCGTAGGTCAGGAAAAGCTGCCCCACCTTGATCTCGTCGCCGTCGCGGAGGCGCGCGCGGTCGATGAGGTGGCCGTTGACGAGCGTGCCCGCGGACGAGCCGCAGTCCTCGATCTCGACGTCCTGGCCTTCGAGCAGGATGCGCGCATGCACCCGGGAGACGCTTGGGTGATCGAGCATCAAGTGGTTCGAGTCGATGCGGCCGACCAGCGTCTCGCGCAGCACCAGAGGGAACGTGGTCGGCTCCTCGGCACCGCGGCGCAAGACCAGCCGCGGCCCGAGCTTGGACTCGTCGCTCACGGGGCTAGTTCCCGTCGTAGCGCAGCCTGATGGACATGCCGTTCGGCTGCCCGGGCTTCTTCAGCTCCAAGAGGGTGAGCTTCTTCTCGATCTTGATGTCGGCCACCGGCGTGCGGCCCTTGGTCGGCCCGTCGACCGCGACGATCGCGAAGGGCTTGGCGTCGACCTTGAAGACGATCTCCTTGTCCTGCACCGTGTACTCGAGCGTCACCTTGAAGGGAGAGCTGTCGTCGCCGACGGTGATGGTCCCGGTCTGCTCGGTGATGTCGAAGCGCGGGGTCGACTTCTGCTCGCCGCCGAACGAGACGGGCGCGCCGGCCGCATTGAGCGTCAGCTTGCCGAGCGGCGACTTGGTCGAGGCGACGCTGGCGGACTTGTCAGGCTTGTTCCTCCTCGGCTTGTCCTCGTCGTGTCCGAGCTCTTCCCTCGGGTCCCTGGCGTCGGCCTTCTTCGAGTCATCCTTCTTCGCGTCATCGGAGGCGCGCGCGCTGTCGCCCTTGGGGCCATCTTCATTGGTGCTGCCCTCGACCACCGCGCTCTTCTTGCCGCGGTTCGGCCTGGTCGGAGACGGGCCGTCCGAGAGCAGCGCGTACACCGAGCCGACGATGGCCAGCACCGCCACCAGGCACACAGCGCCGACGATCAGCTGCATGCGCCGCGGGGTCGGCTTCTTGGCGAAGGACGGCTTGTGCGCGGCCTCCTTCTTTGCGGCAGCCTTGGCGAGCGCGTCCTTCTTGGCAGCCGCGGCGGCGTCGGGGCCCACTTCCATCGTGGTGGGGCCGCGCGGCGCGTCAGCCTTGGGCGCACCCGGCGGCTTGCGCGGCGGAGGCGGAGCCTGCTTGGTGCCGAGGAACTCGGTCCTGCCCTCGCCCTCGTCGGGCCGCGCGGGGCCCGCCTTGCCCGGACCCTTCATCTGCTCGCGCGCCTTGGCCACGGCAGCGGCCAGCGCGGGGTCCTTGGCGAGCGGACTCTCGCCGTCGATCATGGTGTCGTTGTTGCCGGGCGGCGAGGCCTTCGGGGGCGCTCGAGGCGGAGGCCGCGGCGCGGGCACCGAGCGCGCCGGAGTCGCCGCGACCTTGCGCGAACCGGTCTGCACCTGGTTGGTCGGCTGGGCCAGCATCGCCGTGGCTTGATCGGTGTTGTCCTGCGCCTGCCCGCGCGCGGCGAGCGAGGGCTGGTCGGGCGACGTGGTGGCCGGCCTTGGCGACGGCCGCGCCGGCGTGCGCCCCACCTTGGCTTTGTCGCTGATGCGCGACGAGTCGGTCTCTTGCAAAACCTTTTGTTCGGCCTCCAATTCCACGCGGAAGAGCCGGCTGATGAACTGGCCGACCCGCTCCTGCGCGCGCGGGAGCACGATGCGCCGCAGGTCGTCCTGCATCTCGGCCGCGTCGCTGTAGCGCTTGTCGCGATCCTTGGCGAGCGCCTTGGCCAGGATGGGGTCGAAGGGGGCGTAGGCGGGGTCGTACTCGCTGGGCGGCGGCGGATCGAAGCGCTGCACCGCCTCGAGCGAGAGGACGATGTTGTTCTTGTGGAACGGGTTGATGCCGGTGAGCGCCTCGTAGAGCGTGATGCCGATGGCGAAGATGTCGGACCGCTTGTCGAGCTTCTTCGCCAGCGACTGCTCCGGGCTCATGTAGACGAACTTGCCCTTGATCATGCCGGCTTCGGTCTTGACCGTGGACATCTCCGACTTGGCGATGCCGAAGTCGATGATCTTCACGTCGCCGGTGTAGCTGAGCAGCACGTTCTGCGGGTTCAGGTCGCGGTGCACCAGATTGAGGCCGCGCCCCTGCACGTCGGTGAGGTTGTGGGCGTAGCTCGAGCCGTCGCAGATCTGCTCGGCGATGGTGCGGGCGATGTCCGGCGGCAGCTTCTCCTTCTTTTCCTTGGCGCGGTCGAGGATGTCGCGCAGCGCCTTGCCCTGCACGAACTCCATGGCGATGAAGTAGGTTCCGTTCTCGTCGCCGAGCTCGAAGACCTGGACGATGTTGCGGTGGTTCATCCGCGCGGAGAGGCGCGCCTCGCTGAGGAAGAGCTCGATGAACTCCTTGTTCTCGGTCAGGTGCGGAAGAATCTTTTTGACGACGAGGACCTTTTCGAACCCCGCGGGGCCCTGCTGCTTGGCGAGGAAGACTTCGCCCATGCCTCCGGCTGCCAGCTTCTTCAGCAGGAAGTATTTTCCAAAATAGGAGCCGACGTCAGCTTCCGGCATGGAGGTTTCGCCTCACCCGGTTTGTGTGGGACCCCCGTGCAGTCAGAGGCCTCGAAGCTCGGAAAGGGTACCGGCCGCTCTCTGCGGGGTCAAGCGCAAGGCCCGACCCCCGGGAAAATGGCCTCGAGGCAAGGTGGCCCATCCTCTGCCCGGGAAGGCCGCTCGCGAGCCTTCCGCCCACACTGTAGTCAGACACTACGGGCGACAGGGAAGCGCTTGCTCGGCGCGATCGGGCGCGCGGTCACTTGCCCTCGCCGCCTCCGGTCGGAGGGTCCGCCGGCGGAGTGGCTGCCGCGGCTTCGCCTGCGCCCTTTGCGGCGTCCGCCACCGCTGACGCCGCGTCAGCTCCGCCGGCCGGGGCAGGCTCTGCTGCGGGAGCCGCGCCCGCGGTCCCGAGGCCGAACTGATCGGTCGCGACCTTGCCGAGCGCGCCTCCGATGGCGCCCGAGTCCTCGCCGCCAGCCTCTGCCGCCTTCACGCCTGCTCCGACGAAGTCGCCGCCCTGGCCCGCGGTGATCACGTCCGCGCCCTTGGTGGCCTGCTCGCCGACGCTGCCGCCGACAGCGCCGGCCGCCTTGCTCGTCGCGCCTCCGACGTCGCCCGACTCGACCAGCTTCTCCGCGTCGGCGCCCGCCGAGACCTTGTCGCCAAGGTCGCCGCCCACCATGCCGCCCGCCTTGCCCGCGGCGCCTCCGACGTCGCCCGACTCGACCAGCTTCTCCGCGTCGGCGCCCGCCGAGACCTTGTCGCCGATCTCTGGGTTCACCATCCCGCCCGCCTTGGCGGCCGCTCCGCCGACATCGCCCGACTCGACCAGCTTCTCCGCGTCGGCACCCGCCGAGACCTTGTCGCCGATCTCGGGGTTCACCATCCCGCCCGCCTTGCCGGCCGCGCCACCGACATCGCCCGACTCGACCAGCTTCTCCGCGTCGGCGCCCGCCGAGACCTTGTCGCCGACCTCGGGGTTCACCATCCCGCCCGCCTTGCCGGCCGCGCCGCCGATGTCGCCGTCCGCGGCCGCCTTCTCGACGTCGCTCCCGGCCGAGACCTTGTCGCCGATCTCGGGGTTCACCATCCCGCCCGCCTTGCCGGCCGCGCCGCCGATGTCGCCGTCCGCGGCCGCCTTCTCGACGTCGCCTCCGGCCGCGACCTTGTCGCCAACCTCGCCGCCGGCCACAGCGCCCGCGCCCTTCGCGCCCGCGCCTGCAACATCACCCTGGTCGAGCGAGTCCTTGACGTCGGAGCCGGCCGCGGTCTTCTCGGAGACCGAGGCGCCGGCGTCTTTCTTCTCCTCGGCGGCCGAGTCAGGAGCGCCCGCATCCGCCGCGGCGACCTTCTCGTCTTTTTTGCCTCCAGCGGCGTCGGTCCCCTTGTCCACGGGAGCCACGCTCTCGCTCGCGCTGCCCGGGGCCTTGGCTCCGGGAGCTGCCGCCGGCGCCGCCGCGACCTTCTCTTCCGAGGAGCCCTCTGCCGGCTGGCCGCCAGCGGCCTTGGTCCCGGCAGCGGCGCTGTCGCCGGCCTTCGCCTCGCTCTTGGCGCCCGCCGCGGGCTGGTCGGCGACCTTCGCGTCGCCGCTCTTCTCGTCTGCCTTTGCGCCCGCTCCCGCCGCGGGAGTCGCCGCCGCTGCGTCTGGTTTCGCCTCGGCCGGAGGCGTCGCCACTCCCTCGCCGCTCTTCTTGGCATCGGCGCCTGGAGCCGCCGCGGCGGCCTCTGCCTTCGGCGCGGGGGGCGTCTGAGCGGCCGGCGGCGCCTTGGGGGCGGGCGCGGCCTTCTTGGCCGCCGCGTCGTCGGGCTTGCCTGAGTCGGCCACCTTCGCCGCCTCGTCGGGCTTCTTCGCGTCCCCGGGCGGAGCGGCCGCGGCCTGCGCGTCGGGAGCCTTCTGGTCCCCGACGGCTGCCGCATCGGCGCCCTTCTTGTCCGCGGCTTTCTTCTCGTCGCCCTTGGCCTCGGATTTCTTCTGGGGCTCGTCGGCCTTGGGAGGCTGCTTGGCCTCTTTCTGCCCCTCCGCCGTCTGCGCCGAGGCCGAGGCCTGCGCGCTCGCCTTGACCGAGCTCGAGGCCGTGGCCTTTTGCTGTCCCTCTGCCGAACCGGCGTTCTGCATGGCCTTCTTGCCGTCGCCGTCCTTGGCGCTGTCCACGGCCTGCTGCGCCGTCTCCACCGTCTTCATCGCCTGCTTCGCAGACTCTTGCAGGCTGGAGATGCTCTTGAGCGCCAGCTTCTTGACGTCCTCGTTGTCGGGGCACTTCACCGCGCTGGTCGCGAGCGCCTTGGCGTCCATCGCGCTCTGCGTCCCCGACGACGCCGCCTTGAACGCGCTCTGCGCCGCCGCTACCGCGCCGCCGATCACGTCTTTGATGCCGGGCCGCGAGGGCAACATGCCCGAGAGCGCATCGTTGTGCGTGAGCTGGTCCTGCGCCTGCTTGAGCGCGGCCTTGGCCTCTTCGACCGCCGCCTGCGCGACCTTGGTGATCTCCTCGGCCTGCTTCTCGATCTCACTCTGGTGCTGCGCCACGGTCGCCTGCGTCTGCTCGACCATGCCGTGCACCTGCTTGTACGCGCCGTCGAGATCGCCCACCGCGCCGTCCACGTGCTCCTTCAGCTCGGGGATGCGATCGGCCAGCGCCTTGAGGTTGCCGCCCGACTGCTGCGCCTTGGTGTAGACGCTCTTGGCCTGCTCGAACGAGCCCTTGACGAGGTCCATCGCGCCGCGCGCCTGGGTCATCGCCACCGAGACGCTCTTCATGATGCCGGTGTCGCAGTGGTTGGCCGTCTCCTCGCCGTGCTTCTGCACCGTGGCCGCAGCCTCGTGGAGCTGCTGGTAGGTGCTCTTGAAGCCGCCCACCACCTCGTTGATCTTCGCCTCGTGCTTGCCCGCGTCGGCCTGGTGCTCCGAGGCCAGCTTGTCGTGCTCGGGCGCCGCCGCCGCGTGCTGCTCGTCGGCCTTGCGCACCGGATTGTTCTGCACTTCCTTGTGCGCGGCGTCGGCGTGGTCGGCCATGGTCACGGCCGCTTCCTGGCCGCCCATCAAGCTCGAGATCATGTTCCCGCCGGCGCCGGTGGCGAGGCCCTTGAACTCGGTGAAGAGCTCCTGCATCTCGCCCTTGGCGTCGTCCAGCGCCTTCTTCATCAAGTCCTTGATCTGCTGCGTCGCTTCATTGGCCGTCGCGGTCGCTGCCTCCTTCATGTCGAAGGACTGCGTCGCCGTCTCCAGGCCCTTCTCCAGGCACTTCTTGGCGGCCTCGAGGACCTCGCCCTCAATCTTTTTCAATAACTTATCGACGTGCGCCTTGATCTTGTCCTTCATTTGCGAAGCGATCTGCTCGGCCTGCTTCTTCGCCTCTTCCCACACCTTCGCAAACATGTCCGACGCCTGCTTTTGCAAATCCTGCGCGCCGGACAAGTTGTCGCCTTCCAGCTCCTTGACCGAGTCGCGCGCGTGCTGGACCAGCTGCTGCGCCATGGCGAGCGCGTTCTGCGACTGCTCGACCAGCGGCCCGCCAGCCTGCTGCGCGGTCTCGCCGACCTTGGACTTGAGCTGCGCCAGCGTGCCCTCGGCGTCGCGGTGCGCGGTCTCGCACTGCTTGACCACTGCCTCCGCCTCTTGCAGCGACTTCTGCGCATCTTCCTTCGAGCGCTTGAGCGCGTGGTCGGCGGTGTCGCCCGCGTGCTTGGCCAGGTCCTCGACGGCCTTCATCGCGCCTTCCACCTTGGTGCGCGTGCCGTCCACGGCTTCACCGATCTGCTTGTGCGCGGCGCCGCCCTTTTCGTCGAACTCCTTCTTGGCGGCGTCGAGCCCGCTCTGCGCCTCGCCCGCCGCGGCCTCGGCGTGCTTCTGCGCTTCCTCGAGCCCCGAATCGGCAAGCTCGCCAGCAGCAGCCGTGGCCTGATCGAGCAGCTGCTTCGATAAGTCGTGAGCGCTCTTGGCCTGCTCCATCACCTGCTTGCCCGCGGCCTCTGCCTTGCCGGGCAGGTCGCGCGCGAGCTTGTGCAGCTCGGCCTGCGCGCCTTCATAGGCTGTCTTGCACTCGGCGAAGACGGCCTTGGCCTGGTCGAGCGCCTTCTGCGCGTCTTCGCGCTTCCAGCCCGTCGCGTGATCGGCCACTTGCGCGCCGTGCTGCTGCAGCTCCTTGGCCTTGGCGAGCGCGGCCTCGACCTGCGTCTTGGTGCCCTCGACGAGGCCGGCGACGCGCGTCTTGGCCGCGTCGGCAGTGCTCTGCAGCTTCGCTTGCAAGGGCGCGATCTCGCCCGAGACGCGATCGGCCAGCGCCGAGGCCCGCTGCTGCGCCGCCGGGATGGCGCTGCCCGCGATGTCGTTGACCGCCTTGGACGCCTGCTGCACCAGCTTCTCGGCGTCGGCCTGCGCCGCGTTGGCGCGATCGAGCAGGGGCTTCAACTTCTGCGCCGCCGCCGGGAGCAGACGCTGCAATTGCTCCATCAAGAGCCCGGCGCGCTGCGTGGCGGCCTTCAAATCGGCTTGCGCGTCCTGCGCCTTCTGTCCCGCGGACTTCGCTTCGTCAGTGGCAAAATCCCACGCCTTGTCGGCCGCGGCCTTGCCCTGCGCCTGCGCCTCCTTGGCCTTGTCCAGCGCGCTCTGCAGCGCTGTGGTCAGGTCCGTCGATAATTTTTGCAAAGTGCCCTGCGCCGTGTTGGCGACGCTCTCGGCGTGGCTCTTTGCCGTCTGGTACGCCGTGTTCGCCGAGTCCAGCAGGTGCGAGACCTGGTCGCCCGCGCTCTTGGCCGCGTCGCTGTTCTTGCCCTGCGCCGCTTGCGCCGCCTGCTTTTGCGCATCGGTGCCCTGCTGCACCAACGCCATCACCTTTTCGACGAGCCCCTGCAGCGCCGACTTCACCTCGGCGGGCAGATTCGCGTAGGCCTTCTCGGCCGCCGCCTTGGTCGCGCTCGCCTCTTGCCGGACCTTGTCGAGCAGCGTCTTCGCCTCGTCAGCGCTGGCCTTGGCCCCGTCGAAGTCCTTGGCGACGCCCTTCTGCGCCGCCTCGCGCAGCTTGGCCGCGAGCTCTTTCGAGGCAGCAAACGTCTTCTCGCCGTGGTCCCGCGCTTCCTGCGCGCCCTGGATCACGTTCTTCAAATTGTCGATGTCGCCCTTGTGCTCGTCGTAGAGCTTGTGCGCGGCGTCGACCTTCTCCTGCACCTTGCCCGCGAACTCCTTCGCCTTGCCGGCAGCCGCGCCCGCCTTCTTGCCGATCTCCTCCAGCGTCTTCGATAACGTGCCCTGTCCCTCGGGCATCATCGCCTTGACCTTTTCGACAATCGCCCGCACGGCGGCCTTCACATCCTCGGGCACGTCGTTGAGCGCTTTCTCGGCCGACGCATAGCAGGCCTCGGCCTCGGTCTTGGCGCCGTCGAACGAGGTCTTCGCCTCGTCGCCCTTGCCCTTGGCGCCCTCGAAGTCGTGCTTCTTGGCGGCGTCGAGCGCCTCCTTGCACTTTGCCAGCGTCTCCTTGGCCTTTTCGTATGCCTTCTCGCCGTGGTCCTTGGCCTCCATGGCGTTGGCGACGAAGTCTTTCAACTTATCGAAATCTGCCTTGACCTTGTCGTAGGTCTCTTTTGCTTTATCGAAGGCCTTGCCCGCCGTCTCCGCCAGCTTCTTGCACTCGTCGGCCGCCTTGCCGATGCCCTTCTGGATCTCCGCCATCAGCTTGCCGAGCGCGCTGTCGCCGCTGCCGCCCGAGGGAATCAGCGCCTTCACCTTGTCGACGATGGCGCGGATGACCTGCTTGACGTCGTCGGGCACGTCGTCGATGGCCTTCTGCGCCTTGGCGTAGCAATCCTCGGCGGCGGCCTTGGCTTCCTCGAAGAGCTTCTGCGCGTCCTGCCCGCTCTTCTTTGCCTCCTCGACCTTGTGATCGCGGACTTGTTGCAAGCCTTCCTTCACCTTATCGAAGCAGGCCTTGCCTTTTTGATAAGCGAGCTCGCCCGCGTCCTTGGCTGCCTTGGCCTCTTCGATGACGGTCTTGATCTTGTCGAAATCGGCCTTGTACTTCTCGAACTTCTGCTTGTACTCGGCGACCTTCGCCTGGGCGTCTTTTGCAAACTGCTGCGCCTTCTCGGCGATCTGCCCGACCTTCTGCTCGATGGCGGCAAACGTCTTCGACAACGTCCCGTCGCCCTGCGCCATCAGGCCCTTCAGCTTGTCGATCAGGGCCTGCAGGCCCTTCTTCACCGTCTCGGGCAGCTTCTCGAACGCCTCCTGGGCCTTGGCGTAGCAAGCCTCGGCGTCGGCCTTGGCCGCCTCGAACTTCGTCTTGGCCTCCTCGCCGTCCTTCTTGGCGTTATCGAAATCACGCTTGGCAACTTTATCAAGCGCGTCTTTGCACTTTGCGACGGCTTCCTTGCCTTCGTTCCACGCCTTCTCGCCCAGCTCCTTGCAAGCCTTGGCGGCCTCCCAGAAGTCCTTCAACTTATCGAACTCTACCTTGTACTTATCGTACTCAGCCTTGACCTTGTCGTAGACCGCCTTGCCTTTTTCGTAGAACTCTTTCGCCTTCGCCGCGATCTGGCCCACCTTGGCCATGATCGCCTCGATGGTCTTCTTCAGCGTGCTGTCGCCCGAGCTGAGCATGGGCGTGAGCTTGTCGACGATGGCCTGGAGCATGTTCTTCACAGGCTCGGGCAGCTCGTTCGCGACTTCCTTCAACTTATCGAAGCAGAGCTGCGCTTCCGTCTTGCAAGTCTCGAAGTCCTTTTGCAAAGGATCGACCTTGCTCTGCGCCTCGTCCCACTTCTTGTCCTGGCAGAGCTTGATGGCGTCCTTGCAGCCATCGAAGACCGACTTGCCCGCCTTGTACGCGGTCTCGCCGTGCTCCTTGATGAACTTGCCCGCCGCGATCCACTTGCCGCCGTACTTGTCGATCGCGTCGGTGACCTTCTTCTTGTACTCGTCGAACTTGGCCTTGTACTTTTCTACCTGCTCTTTGACCTTGGCGATGCCGCCCTTCACCTGGTCGACCACGCCCTTGAGCTTCTCGCCCACCGTGGCCTTGAACTTCTCGACCGCGCCCTCGACGGCTTCCTTGGCGTGGTTGATGGCGTCGAGCCCTTTGGCCACCGCCGACTTTGCGAAGTCGAGCGCGTGCTGCGCGCCCGCCGACACGGCCGAGCCGATGGCCGTGAGCGCGCTCTTGCCCGAGGCCTTCACCTGCTCGGCGATGGCCGAGAGCTGCTTGCCCACGGCCTCGATCATCGGCTTGGCCATGGCCGTGACCTTGTTCGCGCACTGCTCGATGGCGCTCTTGCCCTGGTCGATGGCCGTCTTCGCCAGCTTGAGCCCCGCCTGCCCGATCTGCATCGCCGCGTCGGCCGCGGTGGCGAGCGTGGTCTTCAGCGTCTGCACGCCCTGCGACATCAGGTCGCCCGCGGTGTGAATCGCGTCGCCGGCCGCGGCCTTGACGGCGTCGAAGGCGTCCTGCGCGTGCTGGGCGGCGTTCTGCGCGATGTCGCTCGCGTGCTTGGCGGCGTCCTCTGCTGCCCCGAGCGCCTTCTTGGCGTCGTCCTCGACTGCCTTGGCCGTCTCTGCGGCGGCCTCGCCTAGCTTGTTCGCCGCCGCGGACGCGGTCGCCTTGACCGCCTCGACCTGCGCCTTGGCCGTCTCGAGCGCGGCGTTGGCCGCCTCGCCCGCGCCCGCCTTCACCTGCTCGAGCGCGCCCTTGATCGAGTCCATCGCGGTGCTCGCCTTGGACACCGCCTCGTCGGCGTGCTTGGCGACCTCCTTGGCGGCCTTGAGCACGAACGCGCCGGCGTTCTTGATCTTGTCGGCGATCTCGGCGGCCTTCTTCGCCGCGTCGGCCATCTGCTTGGCGGCCTTGCCGAGGATCGCGGCAGGCGCGGCCTTCTTCGCCGTGCGGACCGCCTGAAAGGTGACGTAGTAGCCCTTCTTCGAGAAGGCGTGGGTGCACTTGTCGACGCGGAAGTCGCCGTCGATCATCTCGCCGATCTTGCTGAACTTGAGGGTCTGCCCCGGCTTCAGATTCGGGTCGCCGATCATCTCGGCCTGCGCGACGATGAAGCCTTCGGACAGCTTGCGCAGGCGGCCCTTGGCCATGGCCTCCGCGGTCGCCTGGTCCGCGGGCTGGTGCTCGTGTCCGACCACGGCGATCTCGGCGCTGCCGCCGTGCTCCTTGGCGCCGCCGCCGGTGAAGCCTTCGGGCTTGGCCTTGCCGATGATCTCCTTCTTGGTCTTCGGGTCCCAGCCCTGCACCGTCACTCCGCCGACCTGGCCCGCGCTCTTGATGCGGACCTTCATGCGCTTGAGGCCGACGCCGGGCTCGACGGTGATGTCAGCGCCCTTGGGAGGCGGCCCGATGATCAGCTTCTTGCCCTCGAGCCGCAGGTGGTTGCCGTTCTTCTGCGCGATGCGCCGGAGGAACTGGGCGTCGGAGACGTTGCCCTGGAGGATGTGCTCCTTGCTGCCCGAGGGCGCGTCCGACGAGAGGCCGTGCTCCTGCGCGATCTTGGCGATGATCTCCTTGTCGTCCACGTTGTTGAGCGCGCGGGTCATCTGCACCAGCGCCAGCCGGTGCAGCCCCTCGTGGCAGATGACATGCAGCGCGGGCGGCTGGTCGCGGACGAACTTCGGCTGCAGGGCGACCACTTCCCCTTCGAAGACCTGGGCGGTCTTCGACGAAAAGCCAAGCTCGACCTTGATCTTGACGCCCGCCTTGAACTTGTCGCCGTTGATGAGCGCGAGGTCCGGGTCGTTGAAGACCAGCGTGCACTGGCCGAAGAGGTCGACGTCGAGGTCCACTTCGACGCGGGTGAGCGAGGCGTCGTCGTTGCCCTCGAGCTTCTGCCCGTCGACGCTGACCTTGCAGTCTGGGATCAATCTCTGCGCGTCGTCGGCCACGACCACCTCTAGGCGGGAGCTTGGATTGCTTGGAGCGATCTGCGTGCGCGGAAAGAACCGCGGCGCGTCGAGTTTACCCTACGGGAGAGCAGGCGGTCCAGGGGATGGCTAGAAGCACCGGGCTGGCGAGCACTTGGGTGGGTTTCTGTCGGCGCACCAAATCGGCTTTCGGCAGCAAGGCGGGCAGAACGGCGCTCGGCCAATCGTTGACTGGAGCGGCGACCCCTCGTTAGTGTCGGCGCCCAAGCCGCACTGCCGCTCTGCTTCAACAACGCTGAAGGAATTCAACCGATGGCGTCTCTGCGCTTCCTCGCCGGCGCCCTGGCGAACCAGGAGATCGAGCTCACCGCCGACGCCATGACGGTGGGCCGTGGCTCGAGCTGCCAGATCCAGGTCACGGATGCCGGCGTCTCCTCCAAGCACGCCAAGGTCTGGTGCGAGAACAACCAGTTCTACGTGATGGATCTAGGCTCGACCAACGGCACGTACGTCAACGACAAGGACGTCGATCGCGAGGCGCTCGCAGACGGCGATGTCGTGACCTTCGGGATGACCAAGGCCGAGTTCAAGGGCGACCGGCCAAAGGCCCGCCCGGCCGCAGCCCCTGCGCGCGCGGCTCCAGCGCGACCGGGTGCTCCGGTGGCACGCGTGGCTCCCCGGCCGGGCGCCCCCGTCGCCAGGGCGGCCCCGCAGTCGGCACCCGAGGGCATCGTCACCGACGATCCGCCTCCGCAGCCGGCGGCGCTCCGCTCTGCCGCTCCGGGCAGCAAGGAGGCCGTCCAGCTCGCCACGCTGCAGAAGAAGGCGGCGTTCTTCGAGGAAGAGAACCGCAAGCTGCGCGGGCAGATCAAGCAGGTGCAGGAGCAGTCCGCGCACGACGCTGCGGCCGGCGCGCGCGCCGACGCGGAGAAGATTCGCGTCCTGCTTCACCAGCGCGAAGACGAGATCAAGAAGCTCAAGAAGGATCTCGACGAGCGCGAGACCTACTACTCGCCGAGCGAGTTCGAGCGCGAGAAGAAGCGCATGGAGGCCGCCATCAAGGCGGAGAACGTGCGCGAGACCGAGGCGCTGCAGCGGCAGCTCAAGGAGCTCGAGCACCGCGTGGCGATTCGAGGCGCCGAGGGCGAGACGGTCTCGCGGCAGCTCAAGGAAAAAGACGACCTCATCAAGATGCTCTCGGAGCGCGAGGACGAGACGCACACCGAGATCAAGAAGCGCGAGGACAAGATCGCCGAGATGCAGGGCGAGGTGCAGAAGGCCCGCGAGCAGACGGCGGCCGCGGTGGGCAAGGAGAAAGAGCTCAACGACAAGCTCAAGCAGAAGAACACCCAGCTCGCCGACATGGGCAAGGAACGCGGGCTCCTGGTGCAGGACCTGGCCAAGGTCCGCGCCATCATCACCCACGTCTCCAAGGACGACATCGACGCCGCCAAGCAGGCCGTCGAGGAGCAGCAGAAGGCCTCCAAGGCGCAGCAGGACGCGGTCACCAGGCTCGAGGGCGAGCTGGCCAAGGCCCGCGACGACGTCTCTGCGCTCGACGGCAAGCTCGCGAGCGCGGCCTCGCTCGAGGCCAACGCCAAGAAGGAGCTGGAGGAGCTGCAGGCCGAGCTGACCGACGTGCGCGACCACAAGGCCAAGCTCGAGGGGCAGCTCGCCGACATGCTGAAGAAGGCCGGCGACAGCGACGCCATCGAGAAGCAAGTCGCCATGCTCAAGGCCGACCGCGACGCGCGCTCCAAGGGCGAGAAAGACGCCATCGAGCGGGCCAACAAGATGGAGCTGGACCTCTCGCGCATCCGCGGCACCTACGACGACATCATCAAGGAGCGCGACGACTTGATGGCCAAGGTGCAGGCGCTGGAGTCGGAGGCGAGCATGAGCTCGACCGGCGCCAAGCTCGAGAGCGACTGGGAGGCGCGCTACAAATCGGCGCAGGACGAGACCACCGAGCTGCGCCAGCAGATCGCCAAGATGAAGGGCGAGCTGCAGTCGCACAAGGACCAGCTCTCGAAGAGCAGCATGATGCGCATCGCCGGCGGAATGGATGACTCGCAGAGCAAGTTGCTCCAGGCGCGGGCCACCATCCACGGCCAGCTGGTCAAGGACCTGCTCGACAACGTGAACAACTCCGTCTCGCTCTTGCGCCGCAACTCGGAGCTGCTCCGCGGCTACGTTGAAGATTGCGGGCTGCTCGCCAACTGCGTCCGGCAGATCAACTACACGCTGCTCGAGCCCGAGCAGCAGCAGATGATTCGCGAGCTGGTCGACAACACCCAGCCCGACGTCATCGTCAAGAACATGCAGGGCATCTCCGAAGAGAACGCGGAGAGCATCGTCAAGGCCAAGAAGCTGATCCTCGACTACACCGACGCCTTCAAGCAGGAGGAGGGCGAGACGGGCACCGACGTCGAGCGCGCCTTCGCGCGGGCGCAGGCGCTGCTCCACGCGGTGGACCCCGAGGCCGACGTGCCGCTCAAGTCCACCGCGGCGCTGCCGGGCCTCGTGCCGGGGCAGGAAGAGAGCACCATCTTTGCCTTCGCGCTGCTCCGCGAGCTGCGCGCGTTTGCGCCGGCCGAGGGGGCGCCGGCGGTCAAGGCGGACACCGACGGCCTCTCGATCACGCTCACGGCCGGGCCGCTCGATGCCAAAATGAAGGACCGCTACAAGGAGCCCACCGAGCCGCGCGCCGTGCTCGTGAAGGGGTTCATCCAGGACAGCTGCTCGGGAAAGATCGAGCTCAACGAGACGGGCGCCGCACTGACGCTGGTCATCACGCTGAAAGCGAAAATGTAGCCATGGAAGTACAGAAGCTTGGAGTGAAGGTGGCGATGGCGGCGTGCGCGGCCGCCTTCGCCGGATGCGCGTCCGCCCCGCCGCAGAAGCCGCTGGCAGCGTATTTCCGCTCGCACGAAGCGGCACCCCAGTACCCGCGCCAGCGCTTCCTCAGCGCCGCCGGCGAGAGCAGCGTCAGCGGCGAAGAGGCCGAGGGGCGCGCGCGGGCCGGCGTCGCGCAGCAGATCTCGGCCAGCATCCAGGTCGAACAGGAGCAGTGGGCCAGGGCGTCCGGCGCCCAAGGCAGCTCCAACGAAGCCTCGCACTATCTGGAGAAGATCCAGCTCCGCAGCGACTTCTCCCACGCCGAGCTGGTGCGCATCGCCGAGCGCGCCCAGGACGGGGGCACTTTCTACGCGCTGGCCGTGATCGACCGCGCCGAGGGCGAGGCCGCGCTGGCCCGCGACGTGGCGGCCGACGAACAGCGCTTTGCCGCCGCCGCCGATCGCGCGCTCGCTGCCCGGCTCGAGCAGAGGGCGGGCGAGTTCAACGTCGCCGCGGCCGAGGCCCAAGGGGCGCTGCCGGCCGTGGAGTCGAGCTACGTGGTCCGCCACGCGCTGCTGCGCACGGCCAGCGCCGCCGAGCAGGCGCACCTCGCCAGGCGGAACGCGCTCATCTCCGCGCTGGCCGCGGCCCGCTCGCGCCGCGTGGTGGACGTGCGCATCGAGGGCGCCGGCAACCCGACGCTGCTCCAGCGCGCCGTGGCCGCCGTCCAGCGCCTCGGCCTGCGCGTCGCCGAGGGCAAGGGCTGTGGCCTCGCGAGCGGCGAAGGACAGGACGCGACCGAGCTGGTGCTGATGCCCGAAGTGGTGTGCGGCGACGGCTCGTTCGGCCCCAGGTGCGATGTCTCGGTGCGCATGCACGCCCGCGGCTGCGCAGGCGGCGGCGAAGGCGAGGGGCGCATCGCCAAGGCCACCGGCGCGCACGTGGCCGACCGCGACCGCGCGCTGCTCAAGGCCTGGGAAAAAGTGACCGACGCGCTGGTGGACATCGCCGTGCGCGACGCGCTCAAGGGCTCGATCTCGGCCGGAGGGATGTGATGCGCGCCCTCCTCCGCGGGGCCGCGCTGGGCGCGGGTTTCCTCTTGTTGGCCAGCAAGCCGGCGCTGAAGACCAGCACGCTCAGCGAGAGCGGCAGCGCCAAAGTGGGCTCGATCGCGCCCTCGTTCGGCCTCTGGGGCGTCGCCGGTGATGGACCCTTCGTTCTCGACAAGCTGCGCCGGGAGCCAACCCCTTCGCCGCTCTTGATTACGTTTGGCGCCAGCTGGTGCCCGCCCTGCCGCGAAGGCCTGCCCCGCTTGAAGGCCTTCGCCGAGGCGCACCCGGAGGTGCGGCTGGTCCTCATCGACATGGAGGGCGACGCCGCCGCGGCGCAGGGCTGGGTCAAGGAGGTCGGCTTGAAGTCGATCGCGCTGCTCGACAAGTTCGAGGTGGCCGCCCGGCTCTACGGGGCAGCCGGCGAGCAGAAGACCAGCCTGCCCCGCACCTTCCTGGTCGATCTGAAGGGCCGGGTGCGTGCCATCTACTCAGTGGAAGGCGAGGACCTCGAGAAGGTGCTCGCCGTCGATCTGCAGGCGGTGCTTGCCTCGGCGCAGGCTGCCGCGCCGCAGTAGCTCTCGAGCCCCCGAAACGCGGAAGGGCGCGCCCAGCCTGGCCGGGAGCGCCCTTCTCGCTTGCGGCAGCGGCAGAGCTTACTGCTGCTGGATCTGCACCTTGCTGCCCTGCTTGGGGATCTTGCTGCACGAGCCCATCGGCCGGATCTTGGAGAGGTTCGGATAGATCTGGTCGATCATGCACGAGTCGATGACCGCGCCCGACGAGTTGATCACGCTGCAGGCCGCGCCCGTCTTGACGCCCTGGTTCGATCCGCCCTGCACGGTCAGGTAGCAAGGCGTGCCGATCTCCAGCACCTCGTACGCGGCGACGTTGACCGGGACGAAGACTGACTTGAGCACGTACTTGCCGGCGTCGCCCGGCTCATTGGCGGCCACCTTGATGAAGAGGTCGCCCGCGTCGGCAACGTCCTTGGTGACCGAGCCCTTGAAGACCTCGGGCTCGTCGTCTTCCTTCTTGAGGATCTGGGCGACGACCTTGGACCCCTTGGTCTCCGACTTGAAGTCGAGCGTCAGCTTGCCCTTGTCCTTCAGGTGGATGACGTAGAAGTGGAACGCCTTGCCCTTGGTGTAATCAACGTCGGACTTCTTGTTGTCGGCGGGCAGCTTCAGCTCCTCGGCGCCCGAGAAGGTGCACGGGTCTCCGCCGTTCTTGCAGACGTCGCCCTGCTTGTAGCTGGCCTTCAATTCGTACTGGCCGGCGTCTCCGGCGTCCTTGGCCTCGACCTTGACGAAGTAGTCGCCCGCGGCCAGGTCGTCCTTCTTCCAGCCCACGGTCGGGTCGATGGCGATGGGCGCGCCCTGGTTCGGATCGACGAGGTACGCGTCGATGTGCGCGCCCTTGTCCTTGTCCTTGTTTTCGAACTTGATGTTCAAGCCGCCCTGGCCCGCGAGCGTGATCTTCCACCAGTGGGTTCGCTTGCGCGCCGAGTAGTCCACGGTGTCTGTGGTGGGCTTGTCGAACGGCAACTCTCTCGCGCCCGCCTGCGACTTGTACTCTTTGTTGTCCTCGTCGGGATCGGCCGGCTTGTAGACGGCGAGCAGGTCGAACGAGGTCTCCTCGCCCGACTTCCAGTCCTCGAAGACGCGCACGTAATAGGTGTCGGGCTCGAGGTCAGGCACGGCCAGCTTTTTGTCCGAGGCCTTCTCGGTGCTGGCGATGGGCGTCTTGCCGCTCGAGTAGATGTCGATGTTGAGCGTGGCCGAGCCGTTCGACGCCTTCACCGTCAAGAGCAGCGAGCCCTTCGCCGGCAAGGTGTAGCGCACCGACTGTGCCCAGGCGTCGCTGCCCTTCGGGTCCAGGCTTCCCTTGTATTTTTTTCCTAGCTCCCATTCCTTGGCCTGGCCGCGGAAGTTGAAGTCGGGACCGCTGTAGAGGGGGTTCGGACGGACGCAAGCCGACCCCAAGAGCACGACGCTCAAAAGGCCCACCGCTGCGCGGATGGTGTGCTTCATCGATGTCACCTCAGGGTTCGAGGCCTTAATCTTCGAGGCCGTACTTCTTCGGGTTGTGGCAGACGATGGCGGCAGCCAGGATCTGGGGAACGTACTCAAGCGTTTCACTAGGTAATTTCTTGAGTCGGTAGAGATGCCAGAAATCGCGCTTCTCCTTGCGCCAGCCGCCCCGCTCGTTGGCGGCCACGTCGCGCAGCACCTTGCGCAGGCCGTGCTCGCCCTTGTTGTACGCCGCGATGGCCAGCATGAACGACTCGCCGCCGAACTCCGCCAATAGATTTGCCAGGTATTGCGCCGCCGCGTGCGTCGCGCGTGGAACATCGGTGCGCTCGTCGACCTTGCCGTCCACGCGCAAGCCGTACTGCCGCGCGGTGGCGGGCATGAACTGCCACATGCCGCGGGCGCCGACCTGGCTCTCGGCGAGCGGGTCGAACTGCGATTCGGTCCAGGCGACGAAGGCGATCTCCTCGGGGACGTCGAGCTTCTCGAACTCCTGCATGATGATCTGCCAGTAGAGCTTCTTCCGCTTGTACACCACCGAGCGGGTGTTGGATCGTTTGACCGTCGCGTCGATGTGGTACTGCAGCCTTTCCTTGAAGAGCGGCGGGATGATGTACGTGTCCGCGCCGAACTTGCGCAGCACCCGCTTGATCTCGCGGTCGAGCTCGTCGCCCTCCTCTTGCATCGCCTTTGCGCGCGACTTGTCCTTGCTGGCCATCTCGCCGATGGCCTGCTGCGCGCTGCCGGTGAGGAACGTCAGCTTGGCCTCGAGGGCGGCCAGCTTCTCGGGGTCACTCTCGAGCTGCATCTGCGTCTCGATCTGCCGGATCTGCTTGTCGAGGTTGCCCTTCTTCTCGGTGATGGCCTCGATCTGCTGGTTCTGGTCGTAGATGATGTAGCCCATCACCGCAAAGCCGATGCCCGCCATCGCCAGGATCGCGAGCACGACCTTGCCGTATTTTTTCTTGTCCTTGGTCTTGGTGGTCTCCTCCACCTTCTGGAGGGACTGGGCCATGATGAACATGGTCTGGCCGGAGCTGGCGTTGCCCGACATCGCGCGCGCCATGTTGATCTTGGCCTGCGCCTCTTGCTGCACCTGCTTCAGGTCCTGGTCGGGCTCGGCGGCGCGCGGAGGCGGCTTTCTGGCAGGCGGCGGCGCGTACTGCGGCTGCGCATAGCCCTGCTGCTGCGGGGGCATGCCGTTGCCGCCGCCGTTCATGCCCGGCACCGAGTTGTCGAGCTCGAACTTCACCTCGGGGCCCGCCTCGCCGCCGAAGTCGATCTTGTCGCCGCTGCGCAGCTTCTGCCGCTTGATCGCCTTGCCGTTGACCAGCGTGCCGTTGGTCGAGCCTACGTCGATGACGAAGTACGTCCCGTCCTCGAAGCGGATCTCGGCGTGGTGCGTGGACACCTTGGTGTCGATGTTGGCGTCGAAGCGCACGTCGCAGTCCTGCCCGCGGCCGATGCGAATCACGGCCTTGGGCGAGGTGGACGAGGTGCCTCGCAAGCTGCCGCGCAGGTGCGTGAGACGGACCATCGCTATCCCTTGCTGCCGGCGGTCACCGTCTCGGAGTCGGTGAGGCTCTCCTGGTAATACTCGGCCGTCCGCTCGCGCGCCTTCACTTTGCCGAGCGACTCTTCGAGCGCGGCCGAGACCGCCTCGCAGGCCGCGCCGGGCACGCAGAGCACCTTGATGGACACCTCCCCATTGGGAAGGATCGTGATCTGCATCTTCTGCTTATCGGCCACCGCGCGCCTCGCTTTGAGCTTGATCGAAAATGATCGAAACCGTCACCACTTCGAGACGCCGATCTTGATGGTGCCGTCGGCCTCGACGGCCTCTTCGTCCATCTGGAAGCCCTGCTTGGCGACCTCGTTCTTGACCTTGTGGTAGGCGTACCGCTGCACGATCTTTTGCGTGATGACCTGCTGGGTTTCGTTGGTCTCTTCCTCGATGCCCCACCAGTCGGCGACCAGCTTGTAGGTGCCTTCCTCGGTCAACTGCAGCCCGATGTCGTAGGTCTTGCTGCCCTTGATCTTCGCCTCGGCGTTGAGCGTCGAGCCCTTCCAGCCGCGCACTTTCACCAGCGCGTTCTCGGTGGACTCCTCGAACTCCATGTTGAGATCGACCAGCGCCGCCTTGAGCGCGACCAGGTCGTTGATCTTGGTCTCGACCTGCGTGAAGTGGCTCACGTCTTCTTCCCCGTGTCGATGTCGAGCGCGCGGCCGGCGGCCTGGGCCTCGGTCTGGAACTCGACGGATGCGGCGCGCGCGCGAGTGCGGCACCAGTTGCGCAGCGTGGCGATCTTTTCCTTCATCGTGCGCGAGAGCGGGACGGTCTCCGAGAGCGAGTGGACCAGGCCCTCGGTTCCGAGCACGCCGGCCTTGCCGTTCTTGTCGTACTCGTCGAAGAGCGCGCTAACGACCACCTGCTCGATCTCGGCGCCGGTCATGCCGTCGGACTTCTCGGCCAGCTTGTCGAGGTCGAACTGCGCCGGATCGCGCCCGCGTTGCTTCAGATGGATCTGGAAGATCTCACGCCGCTCGGGCGGCGAGGGCAGATCGACGAAGAAGATCTCGTCGAAGCGCCCCTTGCGCATCATCTCTGGGGGCAGCTCGTCGACGTTATTCGCCGTCGCGATGACGAACACCGGCGAGGTCTTTTCCTGCAGCCAGGTGATGAAGCTGCCGAAGACGCGCGCCGCGGTGCCGCCGTCGGAGTTGTTCGACGAGCCGGTGCCCGAGAAGCCCTTTTCGAGCTCATCGACCCAGAGGATCGAAGGGGCCACTGCCTCGGCCATTTGAATCGCCCGCCGCATGTTCTCTTCTGACGAACCGACGATGCCGGCAAAGACCTTCCCGACGTCGAGCCGCAAGAGGGGCAAGCGCCAGCTCGCTCCCACGGCCTTGGCGGTCAGCGACTTGCCGCCGCCCGGGATGCCGATCATCAAGATGCCCTTCGGCCGCGGCAGGCCGAACGCGCGCGCCTCCTCGGAGAACGCGGTCTGTCTCTTCTTCAGCCAGCTCTTGAGCGCGTCGAGGCCGCCGATGTTGTCCATCTTCTCGTGCGTGCGGAAGAACTCGAGCACGCCGGACTTGCGGACGATGCGCTCCTTCTCGCTGAGGATGACGTCGATGTCGAAGGTGCCGGTCTGCACCAGCGACTTGGCGAAGACGTTCTCGGCTTCGTCGGCGGTCAGGCCGAGCGCCGCCTCGACGATGTGCTCGCGCTCCTGCCCGACCGGGAGAGGCTTGTCCTTCACCATGCCGCAGACGTGATCGAGGATGCCGCTGATCTCGGACAGCTCCGGCAGCGGATACTCGACGACCGCGATCTCCTTGTCGCACTCGGGGGGAATGGCGAGGATGGGAGAGATCACGAACACCGTCTTCAGCGTCTCCTTGTTTTGCCGGCAGACGTCCCGGATCAGCCGCACCACCTCGGGGTTCTTTTGGAACGGGTGCAGGTCGCGCAGGATGAAAACGGCCCGCTCGTCCTTCTTGGCCTCGAGCACGAAGCGAAGGGCCTTGAGCGGGTCCTTCGAGTCGCCCTGCACTTCGCCGCCGAGCTTGAAGCCCTCGGTGACCGACCAGGCGAAGATCTTGGTCTTCTGTGGAGGCTTCTTCTTCTCGATGGCCTCCTGCTCGCGCCGTTGCAGCACGTCGTGGATGGCCTTCTCGACGCGCCGCTCCTCGCTGGAGAGGATGTAGATCAGCGGATAGCGCGCCCGCAGCAGATACTCGATGTCTTTGTCGACGCGCCGCAGCTGCGCCTGGCGGGCGACTTCTTCGGCCACTTCGCGAGGCTGGCCGGTGAGCGCCATGGAAGAAGCGGCCGCGGAGGCTGCGGCAGCCTGCACCGGCTTGGATGCGCCGAAGGGGTCAGCCTGGAAAGCTGTCATGGGGGCAGAACGCTACCACCGCACCCACAGGCGATCAACGGCGGCAAGGGCGCTTGACCGGCTGCTGTTCCCTCTAGGAACAAGCGATTGGGGCCAGGTTTGCCGCGTGAGAAGCCATGGGCTAGCTTTGCCTGTCGGGCCACGCGCTCAGCGCGGCTCGCCGCCACGAAGGGAGCGCTTTCGGTGGATTTCGTCGCGCATCAAGCGCAGCTCGTGCAAGCGAGGCTGCGCGACAACGGTGGCTTCAACGGCGACCGCGTCACCGACTGTTCGCTGCCCACGCTCTACGCCGCCGGCGGCGACTGGCTCAAGAGCGTGGTCGAGAAGAGCGACCTGCGCGGCTCCAATTTTTCCAACACCCGCATGCGCGAGATGCTCTTCGCGCATTGCCAGCTCCGCGGGGTCCGCTGGCGCGAATCGCGGATCGAGCGCGTCGAGATGTATTTCTGCGATCTGAACGAGCTCGACTTCGGCCTGTCCACCTTGCGACGCAGCAAAATCCACGCGTGCGAGGCGATGAACGCCATTTTTTCAGGCGGCCAGATCGCGGTCACCCGGTTCGAAGAGACCAAGCTGGCGAGGGCCCGCTTCGACGGCGCGCTCATCATGCGCTCGGTCTTTGCCGACGGCCGCCTCGGGGGCGCGTCGCTCGAGCGGGCCGACTTTGGCGCTGCCCGCCTCATCGATGTCAGCCTGCGCGGCGCGAACTTGATGGGCGCCAGCTTCAAGGGCGCTACACTCATTGGCGTCGACATGACCGACGCGGTCCTCGACGGAGCCGACTTCAAGGGCGCATCCGCCATCGGCTGCCACTTTCCCCGCGGGTTCTCGCTCGAGGGCTAGTCCCCAAAGAGGTTGCGATGAGCGACGAGAGCAGGCCCCACGACACCGACCCCGCCGCCAAGGTGGCCGCAGAGCTGCGCGCCCGTCTGCGCACGCTGCCCGCGAACGAGCTGGTCGAGCTGGCTGCGCAGCTGACCACCACCTACGTGCTCGAAGGCGTGGTGCCGCTGAGCCGCGCCAACGACGCCACCGACCTGGCCCCAGACTCGGCCGGCGAGGAGACCTTCGCGCAGATGCTCAAGCGGCTCAAAGCCGGCAAGCGCGACCCGCTGCTGGAGCGCTTTCTCATCGACGGCGACAACATCTCGGTGCGCATTGACGGCTACGGCGTCCTGCCTCTGACCGAGTACCGCCGCCCCAATGCGCCGCCTGCCTCCGCGGGGGTCACCGTGACCACCACCGTGCGGCAGCCAAGCTCGCCGGGCGCCGCGACCAGCATCTACAATCGCTCGCTGTACCAACCCGACGCCCCCGCCCCGACGCGCGCCAGCCCGCAGCCAGCGCAGCCCGCGTCAACGCCGGCCCAACAGCGCGCCGCCGCCACTCAGCAGCCGCAAGGCCAACCGGGCGCCGCTGGGCAGCCGAAAAAAGAGGGCGAGAACAAGGATCGCTTCGCCCTCATCGAGCTCGACTAGAGCGGCCTTAGTGCTCCTGAGCCGGCGCGGCCTCGGCCCGCTTGGCCAGCGCCGATCCGCGCCGGTGGATCACCAGCGTCTTCTGGGTCTGCAGATCGTCGTCTTCGCGGGCGATCATGTAGACCGTGCTGTTCCCCGGCTTCAACGTCAGCTCGGTGGTGAAGTCGAGCTGCGTGGCCAGCTGGGACGCCGGGTCCCCGGCCTTGCGCGCGGTGCGAAAGAAGACCTTCCGGTAGTCGTTTTCGTGCTGCACGAAGATCTGCAGATCGCGCAGGCCCGTCGGGTCCACGGCGAGGCCAGTGAGCGTCAGGTGGTCGGAGTCGATCGTCACCCCGCCGTGGCTGGTGTTGACGTTTGACACTTGGATGCGCGGCGGCTCTCGTTGGAAGAGCTCGGTCGTCTTGAGCTGCGCCTTGGCGCCCGGCGCTTCCTTCACGTCGTCGGCGGCGATGAAGCCATACCGACCCTTCTGCCACTCGACGCGATAGAAGCCCGACACCTTGCCTTTGGCGGCCAGGATCTGGCCCTTCTTCGGCTGCGCGAGACGATCGGCTTGGGGAAGGGCGGCGTTCAGCACCAAGGCCGTCTCGCTCGTGACTCGCACCGCGGAGGCGCTCGGCTCGCTCGGCACCGGCGAGGTCACGAGCATGCTGATCTTCTGCTTCTGGATCTCGTACAGCTCACGGTCGCCGAGCTCGAGCTTGGCGACGATCTTTCCCGCCTCGGCCGCCGCGTTGACGGTGAGCAGGAAAGACGCGGTGCGGGTCTCGCCGGGCTTCATGACGCCGAGCTTTCCGCGGCCGCGCTTGACGGTGAACTTGTCGTCGCCGCCGTTGCGCATGATGGCGTACGCGTCATAGGCCTGTCCGGTGCCGATGTTCTTCACGTCGAGCACCACTTCGAAGGTCTCGCCGGGGTGCAAGAGGCCGTCGCCGTGCGCGTGCTGGCCGGAAGGCACCACCTGGTACGTGCTGGCAAACGCGGGCCGCTGCAGCTCGATGATGTTGGTCGAGACGGTCAGCTCCTCCGGGATGTGGTTGCCGTCCTCGCCCCACTTCACCGTCACGTCGTCACGCCGCGAAGGCAGGTACCGCGGAATCTTCACCGGCACCGTCCAGGTGCGCTTCTCGCCCGGCTTGAGGAGGCCGAAGACGAACTCGCGCCGGTCGAGGATTCCGTTCTCGCTCTTGGTGAACGCGCGCAGCCGATAGGCCGGCGCGGCCCCGACGTTTTGCGCGGTCAGCTTGAGCTCCATGCTCTCGCCGGCCTTGACCGTGTTGCTGGTCATCTCGGCGACGATCTTGGGTTCGCCCTGCGCCGCGGCGACCGCCGGCGACCAGTCCAGGCCCAGCTCCTCGAGCTTCTTCTTCACCTTGTCCTTTTCCTGCAGCCGCCGCTGCTCGACGAACTGGGGCATCTTCGCCAGCTGCTCGCGGCGGTCGACGCTCGGAATCGCAAGCAGCAGATCGCGGCAGAACTCCATCTGGTAGTCCACGGTGACGCCGTCGTCATCGAGCTGCTCCTCTTCGTCGTCCTCAGGGAGAGCGGTGCCGCCGGCCTCCGCCTGCTCGCGGGCCTTGCGCTCGCGCGCCGTCTCGTCGCGCACGTAGCGGAGCGTCTCGAGCGGCTTGCCGCTGGCGCGGTCGCGCGCGGCCTTGGCGCCCTCTTCGTCGCGCGCAAACGACGTCGAGAAGTGCTTGTCGAGATCGGCCTCGCGGGTGGTCTTGGGCGGCGCGAACAGGTCGAGGTGATCCTTGATCACGCGCGAGGGCACGAGCTCGATGTCGGGGACGATGCCCACCTCTTGGATCGAGATGTCGCCGGGCGTCAGGTATTGCGCGATGGTCAGCTTGAGCGCGCTCTCGTCGCCGGTGTCCTTGTCCTTGAAGTCGTAGAGCACCTGCACCGAGCCCTTGCCGAAGCTCTGGCGGCCGACGATGACGGCGCGGTTCAGGTTCTTCATCGCGCCGGCGACGATCTCGCTGGCCGAGGCGCTCTCGGAGTTGATGAGCACGGCCATCGGGAACTCGCGCTCGTTGCCGTCGTTGCGCGCAAGCTTCGGCTCGCGCAGCGTGCCGTTGATGCCGACGGTGGTGACGATGGTGCCTTCCTCGATGAAGGTGTCGGCCACCTGGATCGCCTGCTCGAGGAGGCCGCCCGGGTTCGAGCGCATGTCGAGCACCAAGCCCTTGAGCGTGCCGCCGTTCTGCGTCTTCATCTGGCGAATGGCCGCCTGCATGTCGCGCGTCGTGGTGCCCGAGAAGCTCGAGAGCCGCACGTAGCCGACGCCCTGGTCGAGGAGCTTCGAGGTCACCGTCTCGTAGGTGACGACGGCGCGGGTGAGCTCGAGCTTCTTCGGCTCGGTGCCCTTTCCGTGCTGGAGGAAGATGTTGACCTTGGTGCCCGGCCGGCCACGCATGCGATCGACGGCCTCCTGCAGCTCCATGTTGTCGGTGCGGTCGTTGTCAATCTGGGTGATGACGTCGTGCGGCTTGATGCCCGCGCGGTTGGCCGGCGTGCCCTTGAGCACCTTGACCACCGTGAGCTTGTCGTCGCGCATTGAGATGACGAACCCGAGGCCGCCGAACTCGCCGCGGGTCTGGACCTTCATCTCCTTGTAGACGTCGGGCTTGAGCAGCCACGAGTGCGGGTCGAGCGTGGTGAGCATGCCGTTGACGGCCGCGTACTCGATCTCGCGCTGGTCTTGCTGGCTGACCAGGTTCTCGCGCAAGAACGAGAAGACCTCGCGCATCTTCAGCGGGATCTGCCAGATGGTGTCGATGTCGCGGAAGTCGAACTCGCGGCTGGCCGAGCCCGCCGTGACCTTGATCTTGCCGCAGGCGGCGATGGCCTGGACGTTGATGCTCGACTTGCTCTCGGTCTCGCCCGCCGGACCGCGCGCCGCCAGCTCGTGCGCCTTGGCCTGCTCGCTCTCGCAGGTGGCGCCTTCGACCATCACCTCGGCGACCTGCTTCTCGACCGCGTTGAGCGCCGAGACGAACATCTCCTTCGGGTTGATGCGCTGGGGCTCGACGTAGTTGTCTTTGATCTGGACGATGGCCTTGCGGAAGATGTCGAGGCTCGCGAGGTCGTAGTTGGCGTTCTTGTCGCGCGACGAGTCCACCGCCGCCAGCGCCTCACCTGCGCGCAACGCGCGAGGCATGCGGTCAGAGAACAGGGCGAGGGACGACAGCGTCAGGAGCGCGAAGGGAACCAAGACAAGGCGGCGCACGGACATTCGCATGGCGACTCTTTTCAACTTCGAACCGTCGTTGGACGACCAACCTTGCGGAGGATAGCCAGCCCCCCTCGACCTAACAAGGAAGCAGGGGCTTCATTTTGTAACCATCGCGGCGGGTTCTGACATCCCGACCTCATCCGCTTGAGACACCGAGGACCCATCAAGGTTGCGCAACCGCGTAGCCTTTTGACCGCAGCGCCGTCACCAGCTGCTCGATGTGGTCGCGGCCGCGCGTCTCCAGGGTCAGCTCGACATTCGTGTCGCCAATCGGACCCGACATGAAGGCTCGATCATGGTTGACCTCGAGCACGTTCGCCCGCTCACCAGCCACTGTGGCCAGCACCGAGGCAAGCGCGCCCGGCCGGTCGTGGACGCGCAGGGAGAGCTGCACGCGGCGGCCCTCTTTGACGAGGCCACGCTCGATGATGCGCGAGATCAGGTTCACGTCGATGTTGCCTCCTGAGATCACCGCCACGACCTTGGTCTTGGCCGAAAGCCCGGGGACTTTTTTCTGCAAGAGCGCGGCCACCGGCGCGGCGCCGGCCCCTTCGGCGACGGTCTTCTCGCGCTCGAGCAAGAGGAGGATGGCGTTGGCCACCTCTTCGTCATCGACCGAGACCAAGGCGTCGACGAACTTTGCGAAGAGCGGATAGGTCCGTTCGCCGGCGCGCTTCACGGCGATGCCGTCGGCGAGCGTGGTGGCCGAGGGCAGCGTCACTGGTCCGCCCGCGTCGCGCGCGGCAGCCATCTTGGCGAGGGAGGCGGCCTCGACGCCGATCAGCTTCACGTCGGGCTTGAGGGCCTTGAAGGCCACCGCCATGCCGCCGAGCCAGCCGCCGCCGCCGATCGCCGCCACCACCACATCGACGTCCGGGACCTGCTCGAGGATCTCGAGGGCGCAGGTGCCCTGCCCGGCGATGACCGCGTCGTCGTCGAAGGCGTGCACGAACACCAGGCCACGCTCGCGCTCGAGCTTGCGCGCCTCGGTGAAGGCGTCCTCGACCGACGTGCCGTGCAGGATCACCTCGGCCCCGAAGTGGCGCGTGGCCGAGACTTTGATGAGCGGGGTGTACTCGGGCATCACGATCACAGACTTCATGCCGAGCCGCTGCGCGTTCACGGCGACGCCCTGCGCGTGATTGCCGGCGCTGGCCGCGACCACGCCCCTTGCCCGCTCCTCCGCGGTGAGCTGCAAGAGCTTGTTGGCAGCCCCGCGCTCCTTGAAGGAGCCGGTGCGCTGCAGGTTCTCGAGCTTGAAGTGGATGGGCGCGCCCACGAGCTCGCTGAACGGCTCCGAATAGGGGCAGGGAGTCACTGCGACGAGCGCCCGGATGCGCTCCCTGGCTGCCTGGACGTCGGCGAGAGTAATCATCGGCCGAGGGAGCCTCACGCCTGGAGCGGGCCGGGTCAAGCGCTTTGTCAGGGCCGGCGCGCTTGTGGGCATAACGCACACGCGAGCCGGGTTCCACTCTGCGAGCAGCGCCAGCGGTACCTATCTTCGCCCGGTACCCCGCAGGGCGTGCAGGAGAGCGAGGCGACCATGCCAGCAAGCGACCCATCGACCGACGAGATCTGCGAAGTCCTCCGCGTTCCCCGAGTCCCGGCGCTCTTGGTCGAGCTGGCAAAGAGGCGGGCGCTCTCCCTCTCGTGGTCGGCGCTGCTGCCCGCACTTCGGCTCCGCGCCTTCGAGGAGGCCGCCGACGACTTGCGCGCGCGCGCTGCCCACGCGGCGGTCGACCTCGGGTGCCCCCTGATCGAGACCCAGCTCGAGTGGGCCGGCTACGACCTCGACGAGATCGACGAGATCCGCCTCGTCGTGAACGTCTTCCACTACCAGAACTCGAAGCTGCTCCTCTTTGCCGCCGCGCTGCTGCGGGTGCTGGAGGGCGGCTGCGTGGGATCGCGCGGGACGAGCCGCTCCTTGATGACGCTGCCACGCGGCATCCCTGAAGGCGTCCCGGAGCTCCAGCTGGTTCCCGAAGACTCCGACGGAAAGCTCGGCAAGATCTTTGCCCAGATGCGAGAGCACGGCAGCTTTGCCCGCGCGGCCGATGAGTTTCGCGCGCTCGGGCATTGGCCTCGGTACCTCGAGCTCGCCTGGGCCGACGCTCGCAAGCGCGACCAGGACCCGCAGGCCAAGGCCGCCGTCAAGCAGCTCATCGAGCAAGCCGCCGCGGCCGCAGAGCAGCTCCCGCACCGCTCCAGCGTGAACGACGAAGAGCTCGCTGCGGCGGGCGCCGCTCCCGGAGAGGTGCGCGAGTTGGTCCGGCTCGCCCAGAAAGCGATCGCCGGCCGCGTGCTCGACCTGGCGCTCTTCAAGGTGCAGCTCGACGGCGCCGAGGACGCGGTCGAAAGCCCCTTCCCTGTCGAGTGGGAGTACCTGTCCAACGACGACTATCTGCCCGCCGATCTCGACGAGAACCTGCGCCTGCGCGCCGGCGACCCCACCTCCCTCGACGACCTCGCCGAAGTGAAGACTGAATCGGCCTGGTAGACCGGGTCAGCGCACCGCGCAGACCTTTTGACCGAACAGCCGATCGACGGCCGCGAAGAGGTCGTCATCCGGAGCGATCTTGGTGCCCTTGAGCGCGACGCGCGCCTCGAAGGACCCAGGCGAGACCAGCGTCAGCGTGGCCGCGCACGCTCCTGGGTGCTTGCCGAAGAGCGCCCTGAGCTCGCCGAGCTTCTCTCGCGTGGCGGCCTCCGCGGGGACGCGCAGATCGACGCGGGTGCTCTTGGCGGCGCGCACCTCCGCCAGGCTCTGCACCTCGTCCACCTTGATCTCGGGCGACGGCTCGGCGTCGCTCTGCTGGTCCTGCTGCGCGCCGAACTTTTCGGCGAGGCGCACGGCCCCTTTGACGAGCAGCGGCTCGTCGCCCTTGAGCAGCGCCTCGAACTTCTGCACCACGTCTTCGTAGAGCACCAGATCGCGCGTGCCGGTGAGGTCCTCGAGCGAGGCGAAGGCGATCTTCTTTCCTGTCTTGGTGAGCCGCTCGCGCCAGCCCGTGACGATGCCCGCGACGCTCACCTTCTCGAACCCCTTGGCAGAGGCGAGCGACGCACAGGTGTGCGTGGCGTAGCGCTTGACGTCGGCCTCATAGCGCGCCAGCGGGTGACCTGTGATGTAGAAGCCGAGCGCTTCCTTCTCGAGGCGCAGCCGCTCGCGCTCGGGCCACTCGTCCTTGCCGAGCACCCGCTCTTCGACCGTGGCCGCCGGCGCACCCTTCTTCGGTCCGCCCCCGAAGAGCCCGAACTGGCCCGAGTCACGATCCTTCTGCGCCGCCGAGCCCTGCGAGAGCGCGGGCTCGATAGCGTCGAAGAGCGCCTTGCGCGTCTTGCCGATGAAGTCGAACGCGCCGGCGGCGACCAAGGCCTCGAGCGTCTTGCGGTTGATCTTCTTGGTGTCGATTCGCGAGCAGAAATCGAACAGGCCGGCAAATGGCTTGCTGCGCGCCGCGATGATGGCGTCGATGGAATTCTCGCCGACTCCCTTGATGGCGCCGAGGCCGAAGCGGATGCAGCTCTTGTTCGGCTTCTTCGGATCGGGGTGGACGCTGAACGCCAGGTCTGAATCGTTGACGTCGGGCGGCAGTACGGTGATGCCGTCGCCGCGCGCCTCGGCGATGTGCGAGACGACCTTGTCGGTGTTGTCTTTTTCGCTGGTGAGCAGCGCCGCCAGGAACTCGACCGGGTGGTGCGCCTTGAGCCAGGCGGTCTGGAAGGTGACGAGCCCATAGGCCGCCGAGTGCGACTTGTTGAAGCCGTACTCGGCGAACTTTTCCATCAGGTCGAAGATCTCGTTCGAGAGCTTGTCGCCGACCTGGTTCTTCTGACAGCCCTCGACGAAGCCGCCCCGCTCCTTGGCCATCACCTCGGCCTTCTTCTTTCCCATCGCGCGGCGGAGCAGGTCGGCGCGGCCAAGGCTGTAGCCCGCGAGCACCTGCGCGATCTGCATCACCTGCTCTTGGTAGACGATGACCCCGTAGGTGTCCTTGAGGATGGACTCGAGCATGGCGTGCGGGTAGCTGACGCGCTCGCGCCCGTGCTTCCGGTTGATGAAGACATCCACCATGCCGCTGTCGAGCGGGCCTGGCCGATAGAGCGCGCCCGCGGCGATGACGTCTTCGAAGACGCTGGGCTTGAGCTTCTTCACCATTTCGGTAAAGCCGCTCGACTCCATTTGGAAGATGCCGGCGGTGTCGCCGCGAGAGATCAGCTCGTACGTCTTCTTGTCGTCGAGCGGCAAGAGCGCGATGTCCACCTGCTCGCCCGGCGCTTTCTTGCGATTGACGAGCTTGACCGCGTCGCTGATCACCGTCAGCGTCTTGAGGCCGAGGAAGTCGAACTTCACGAGGCCCGCGAGCTCGACCTCGTCTTTGGCAAATTGGGTGACGAGCTCACCGTTCTGCCCCTTGCAGAGCGGGACGTACTCCCAGAGCGGCTTCTCGCCGATCACCACGCCGGCCGCGTGCATGCCCGTCGATCGGGTCAGCCCCTCGAGCGCGCGTGCGTACTCGATGATCTGCTTGAAGATGGGCTTGGATTCTTGGATCGCCGTGAGCTTTGGCTCGACCCTGAGTGCGCCCTCGATGGTGGCGGGGTGCCCGTCGATCAAGTTGGGGATGTTTCGGGTCAGCTCGTTGACCTCGGCGAACGGGATGTTCATCACCCGAGCGACGTCTTTGATGGCGCTCTTCGCCGAGAGCGCGCCGTAGGTGATGATCTGGGCGACGTTGTCCTTGCCGTACTTGTCTGTGACGTAGTTGATGACCTCGCCGCGGCGGTCCTGGCAGAAGTCCACGTCGAAGTCGGGCATCGAGACGCGCTCGGGATTCAAGAAGCGCTCGAAGAGCAGGTTGTACGGCAGCGGGTCGATGTCAGTGATCCGCAGCGAGTACGCGACCAGCGATCCTGCGCCTGAGCCGCGGCCAGGGCCGACGGGGATGCCCTTGCTCTTGGCCCAGTTGATGAAGTCCATGACGATGAGGAAGTAGCCGCTGAACGTCATGCTGACGATGACGCCGAGCTCGCGCTCGAGCCGCTCCCGATAGATGTTGTGATCGATGCGCCGGCCGGTCAGCTCGATCTCGCGGAAGCGGGCGTCGAGGCCGTCGCGCGACCGCTTCTGGATGTAGCTGTCCTTGTCGAATCCGTCGGGCACCTGGAACTTCGGCAGGTACTTGTCCTTCAGGTTCAGCTCGACGTTGCAGCGTTGAGCGATCAGATGCGAGTTGTTCACCGCCTGCCGCCACTCGGCGCCCACGCCGCTGACGCCGCCCTGCACCGACTCCATTTCGTCGGGGCCCTTGATGTAGAGCTCCTCGGTCTCGTGCTTCATGCGCCGGGGGTCGTCGATGGTCTTGCCCTGCGCGATGGCCATCAGCACCTCGTGCGCCTTGGCATCTTCGCGGCGCGCGTAGTGCGAATCGGCGGTCGCCACCAGCTGGATCTCCAGGTCGCGCGAAAGCTCGCAGACGCCGTGGTTGACGGTGAGCTGCTCCTTGAGCGCGTTCGATTGCACCTCGAGATAGAGGCGGTCGCCGAAGATGTCCTTCAGCTCCTTGGCCTCGCGCCGCGCCTCATCCATGTCGCCTCGGCGGATGGCTTTTGGCACCGCTCCCGCCATGCAGGCGGTCAGCGCGATGACTCCTTCGCTGTGACCCCGCAGCAGCTCTTTGTCGACGCGCGGATCGTAATAGAAGCCTTCGGTAAACGCCTTGGTCGAGAGGTAGCGCAAGTTTCGATAACCGGCGTCGTTCATCGCCAGGAGCACCAGGTGATTGCCGATGCGCTGGCTCTTGTCGGCGCGCCCCTTGTCGCCGGCGACGTAGGCCTCGAAGCCGATGATGGGCTTGATGCCGTGCTTCTTCGCCTCTTGGTAGAAGTTCACCACGCCGAACATGTTGCCGTGGTCGGTGACCGCGACCGACTTCATGCCTGTCTGCGCGCAGGTCTCCATCAGCTCGGGCAAGCGGATGGCCCCGTCGAGCAGGCTGTACAGCGTGTGCAGATGCAGGTGCGTGAAGTCGGCTGGCATGGGACCCGATAGATCGCGACCGCGGCAGGCGGCGTCAAGCGTCTCGCACAACCCTGTGCACTTCGCGGGCCGATTCGATCGGCATGCCATCTGCAGTGCTCATCCGCGGTCGATCAACGGCGACCGGGAGGGGACGAACATGGACCGGCTCGACAGACAAGCAGGCGCGCAGGGCAGGCGATCGCGCAGAGGGAAGAAGGCCGCGCTGCAGACCCGCACAAGCCTGCCCGCGGTGCACGGTCAGGGGGTGCCAGAAGCGGACCCTGCAACTCCAAAAGAAGACCTGCCCATCTCGAAAAGACACCGTGCGACCGAACCATTCGAGTTCGAGCCGTTGGTCACGCGCATCAAGTTCGCGGGTGTCGAGGCGCTGCTGATCGCTTCTGCCCTGCTGGCCTCGGCCTGCGCCGGGCCGTCAAGGTGGCGGCCGCTCGAGTCAGGCTGCCGACGAGGTTGCGCGAGCGCCGCCGAGGAGGTCGGCCAGCGCGGCATCGAGAACCGGAAAACGAAAGACGTAACCCGCGTCGAGCGCAGCCTTGGGCACGACCCGCTGGCCGTGGGTCAACATCGAGGCGAACTCGCCGAGGGCCGCTCGGAGCGCGAACCCGGGCACCGGCAACCAGGAAGGCCGGCCCAGTGCGCGCCCGAGCGCCTTCGAGAAGTCCTTCATCGTCACGGCTCCGGGCGCAGCGGCGTTGAGCGGACCGCGCAGCTCGCGGTCGAGCGCCCAGAGGATCAACCCCACTTCGTCGTCGAGGTGGATCCACGAGAGCCATTGCTTGCCATCGCCGATCGGGCCGCCGACGAACGCCTTGAAGGGCGGCAGCATCTGCTGCAGAGCGCCGCCGTCGCTGGCCAGGACCACGCCAGTCCGCAGCAGCACGGTGCGCAGCCCGAGCGCCTCGGCCGCGCGCGAAACGTCTTCCCACTGCGCGCAGACCTCGGCGAGAAAGTCTGTGCCGGGGCCAGCGCTCTCGTCGAGCGGTTCGTCGCCATGGAAGCCGTAGTAGCCGATGGCCGAGCCGGCGACGAAGACCCGCGGCTTGCGAGTCGCGGCCCGTGCTGCTTCCACGAGCACCTTGGCCGAATCCAGCCGGCTGCTCAGGATCTCCTTCTTCCAGGCCTCGCTCCAGCGTTTGCCGGCCACGGGGGCGCCCGCGAGGTTCACGATGGCATCGGCGCCATCGACGCTGGAAGCCCAGGGGCCCATCGCTCTGCCATCCCAAGCTTGCTGAGTCACCCCGCGCGCCCAGGCGGCGCCGGCGTCCGGCGTGCGCACCAAAGCGACCACGTCGTCCCCCCGCGCTCGCAGCTTCGCGACCAGGCTCTTGCCGATCAGTCCGTTGGCTCCGGCGACGACGACTTTCATCGATCCTCCCGCGCGATGGCTTCCGCCTGCATGATGCCGCCTCGCCGACTGGGTTTGTCTTCTGCGGCTTTGCGCCACACGATCAGCGTCCTCCAGACTACAGTCGCGCGCTTCGGGCCTCGCGCGCGCGAGGGCCCTCGCGAGAAAAGAGCGCCCTCATGAACGAGCTCCTCTGGATCACCTTGCAGGTCGAGGACGTCGAACAGTCGCGCCGCTTCTGGCGGGACGTGCTGGGCCTGCGCGAGCGATCGGCGACCCCAGGCTGGGTCGAGCTTGAGCTGCGGCCAGACGTTCTGCTCGCGCTCCATCCGGTCTTCCACGCTCGAGCCCACCAGCAGCGGGGCTACGATCGCGGCGGACCCGTGCTCGGCCTGCGGGTGCTCGACCTGGACGAGGTGGGCCGGCTGGTGGAGCGTGAGGGTGCCAGGGCGCTCGGGCAGGCGCATGAGATCCCGGGCGGCCGGGCGCGCGATTTTGTCGACCCCGACGGATACGTCTTCGAGCTCGTTCAGCTGGGCGGATAGACCACGGCCGAGGGCGCCAGAGCTGAATCCGCGCTGCGGCGCGAGAGGAGGCAGTGCAACGTCGCCGATTGCGGCGACGGGCTCCTAGAGCACCGAAGTTCGTACCGGCTCCAGCCGCCAGGGGCGGCCCGGCCGGGAGTCCGGCCGCAGCAGGGAGGGGCCCAGACGAACTTGTTCGGCGGGGAGGGGCGCAGCCCCTTCCAATGGGGCGACGTACATCGACCCGGTACGAAGTTCCGGGTCGATGTACTAGCGCGAGACATCGGCGCGCGGGCCCTGATCGCGCGCCTGCGCAGCGAAGGCAAAGGGGGCAAAGGCGTGCAAGCGCCAATCGCCCTCGCAGCGCAGCCAGACGAGGCAGCGGGTCCTGACCGTCGGCTCCACCTCGGCGAGAAGAATCTGCGTGCCGACCGAGGCGCAAGCGAGCAGCGCTGCGGCGGCTCGTGGGCCGGGCGAGGCTTCGAGAGCGGCATGCACGAAGAGCGCGAGGCCGGGAGCAAGAAGGGGCAAGGCGTCGCTCAAGAGGCGGGGACCGGCGGAGAAGCCGCCGTGCCAGGCCCACCAGTGGCCAAGCAGCACGACATACGCGGCGAAGGTGGCCCCAAAGATCCAGAGCTGGTGCCGGGACAGCGGACCCGAAGATGCGGGACGAACGGCGAACAGGGCGATCGCGGCGGCGCCGGTCAGGGGCGCGAGCAGGAAGAGCCCGCGAGTCGGGCTGACCAGGAGGCCGGTGATGCCCTCGACTCCGTCGGGCCAGGTGGCGAGCCAAGAGTGGGCTTCGGCGCCGTACCCTGTCGCCAGCGCCTGGCCAAACAGGAGCCGGTTGCAGGCGAGCTGCAACCCGAGCGGAAGGAGCGCCCAGGCCGCGCCAAGCAGGGCACCGCGCCGATCGACGAGCAGCAAGGCGCAGAGGACGCCGGCAGACAGCACCGCTGCGATCGGACGGCAGGCAGCGGCAGCGCCGACGGCCAGGCCGACCAGAAGTGCGCGGGTGTGGCCAGAAGGTTTTGTGACCAGGGCCCAGAGCGCGAGCGAGAGGCAGAGGACGGCGCCCGTGTGCTGCCAGAGCGCCTGGCCGACGACGGGGAGGAGCGGCGTGCCGACGACGTACAGCCCGGTCGCGACGAGGGCGGCTGACCGAGGGACGAGCCGAGCCAGCGCCACTGCGACGAGCGCGGCGCCAAGCGCGGTCAAGAGGGCGGCGGCGAGCTTCTCCAGCTCGTCCACGGCGGGCGAGCGCGGGTCCATCGCGCCCGCCGCGCTGGGAAAGTAGAGGGGCGTGGCCAGGATCGCGGTCGCGATCGGATAGCGCGAGAGCAGCGCGGAGCCCCTCGGCAGCATCCAGAATGGCAGGGGGCCGGCGGCCGGACGCAGCTCCTCAGGAAGCGCGAGTGAGTGGTGACGCAAGATGGAAAACGGGAGGACAGCGGTTGGGCGGGTATCTGCCGAGCCGAGCAGGCGGTCATTGGCCACGAGCACGAGCAGCGTCACGGCGAAGGCCAGCGAGCCCAGGGCGACGGTGGAGCCCCTAGTGCGCGCGAGCGTCGAGCCGGCCCAGGCCAGCGCCGCGGCCGCGATCAACCAATGCGGAGCGGGCGGGCCGAAGGAATCGCCTGACCCGGGGCCTCGGTAGAGGACAAGAACGGCCCAGCCTGCCAGCGCGGCCGCGGCGGCCCGCAACAGGAGCGCGAACGCGCGCCCGGGCGGCATCGCTAGAGCACCGAACGGTTTGGTTCCCGTCGGAGAACCGCGGGTTGCCGGGCAACCCGCTCGGCCAATTCGCTGCGCATCGCCGCGTCACTCCTCGTTGCCGTGCAGAAAGTACCGCGCTCGCCGTTCCCTGCGCCGCTTGCGACTCGGCCGTTCTCCTCGCTCCACCAAACCGATCGGTGGTCTAGGTCCGGCTGCGAGAGGGGCGGCGCGAGTGCTTCGCCGAGCGGGGCTTCTGCGGCATCCCGGCCAGCTTGCGCGCCTGCGCGGCGAGCGGGGCGTTCTCGGGCAGGTGCGGCTGGAGCAGCGCGCGCTGCATCTGCTTCTCGTCGGCGTCGCGCGGGACGTGCACCGGCTTGCCCGTGCTCGGGTGGTAGCCCGAGTAGAACATGTCGGTCGCAAGTGTCATCGGCGTCGGCGTGAAGTCCTGGACCTGCTGCGGGCGCCAGCCGTTCTCGTCGAGGAAGTCGCTGAGCTCGACCATGTCGCGGACCTCGCAGCCGGGGTGGCCCGAGATGAAGTACGGGACGAGATATTGCTCCTTGTCCACCTCGGCCGAGTACTTGTCGAAGAGCTCCTTGAAGCGCAGGAACTGATCCTTGCCCGGCTTCTTCATCACCCGCACCACGTTCGGCGAGATGTGCTCCGGCGCGATCTTCAAGTGTCCGCCGACGTGGTTCTGCACCAGCTGGCGCACGTACTCGTCGCCGTTCTTCTCGTCGGCAAAGGCCAGGTCGTAGCGCACGCCCGAGGCTACGAAAGCGCGCTTCACTCCCGGCAGCTCGCGCGCCTTTTTCATTAACGAAATTAACGGACCGTGATCGGTTCCAAATTTTTCGCAAACGGTCGGGTAGACGCACGAGGCGCGCCGGCACACCTGGTGCCAGTCGTCGTCGGTGCAGACCATGTGCCACATGTTCGCCGTCGCGCCGCCGATGTCCGAGACCACGCCGGTCCAGCCCGGCACGTTCTTGAGCGACTCGATCTCGCGCAGGACCGAGCCCTCGCTGCGGCTGACGACGTCGCGGCCCTGGTGCTCGGTGATGCAGCAGAACGAGCAGCCCGCGGCGCACCCGCGCATGATCGTCACGCTGAAGCGGATCTGCTCCCAGGCCGGGATCTTCGCCTCGCCGTACATCGGATGCGGCAGGCGCGTGAAGGGCAGCTCGTACTCGGCGTCGATGAGCGCGGTCGTGGGCGGCACGGCGGGCGGGTTGACGTAGACGAGCTGGCCGCCGTGCGGCTGCACCAGGATGCGCGCGTTGTCCGGGTTGTGCTCGAGGTGATAGAGGCGCGAGAACTCGGCGTAGACCTTCTTGTCCGCGCAGATGGCCTCGTACGACGGCAGCCAGATCTCCTCGCGATCGCGCTCGCCGGCCAGGTAGCGCCAGCTCTGTTGCGCGTCATTCTTGAAGCGCACCGCGGTGCCGCGCACGTCGACGAGGCCGCAGATGTCCTCGCCCGCGCCCAGGCGGCTTGCGACCTCGAGGATCGGCGACTCGCCCATTCCGTAGACGAGGATGTCCGCGGGGCAGTCGATGAGGATGCCGTGGCGGACGCGGTCGCTCCAGTAGTCGTAGTGCGCCAGGCGTCGGAGGCTGGCTTCCACTCCGCCGATGACCACCGGAACGTCGGGGAAGACCTGCTTCAGCTTGCGGGCGTAGACGGCGGTCGCGTAGTCGGGCCGCTTCTGCGGGGCGGCGTCGGGCGTGTACGCGTCGCTCGGGCGGCGGCGGCGCGAGGCCGTGTAGTGGTTCACCATCGAGTCCATGTTGCCGCTCGAGATACCGAAGAAGAGGCGCGGGCGCCCGCAGGCGGCGAAGTCGGTGAGGCCCGAGGCCTCGGTCCAGTCGGGCTGGGAGATGATCCCGACGCGAAATCCGCGCGAGGCCAGGAGCCGCCCGATGAGAGGCACGCCAAAGGTCGGATGGTCCACGTACGCGTCGCCATTGATCAGGACCACGTCGAGCTGGTCCCAGCCGCGGGCGCGCGCCTCGGCGAGGGTGGTCGGCAGGTAGGCCTCGGCAGAAGGGCGCGGCGGCGGCGCCTTCTTGCCGCCGGGGCGGCCTTTGCCGAGTTGGACGAGCGGGGCCATCGGTGCGGACCTTTCGCGAACCCGCCATTCTAGAGGGCGGCGAGGGAGGCGTCATCAGGCAATTCTGCCGCTGCCTGGGCGGGCGGCAGGCGGTCTGGCGCTCGGGTCGCTCGAATCCGGGTTGCTCTCGCGGCGCCGTCCTCTGCTATCGTCGCCGTTCTGCGAGGGCCGGAAGTCAGGACGGTCTCCATAGGAGCGAGAGCATGTCCGACGCCGCACAGCCCTGGACCGACGCCGCTGGCGCCACCCCAAAGCGCGAACAGAGCGACGCCAGGCCGGCCGGGGCCCTCGATGGCGACTGGAGCGAAGGCCTCGTCGGAGCCGCGCGCGACCACGGCTTGCCCATGCCGGCCCGCATCGATGGGCCTGCCCAGCTTCCGCCGCCGGCCGCCGTCGCCGCCCCGAGCCGCGCCGCCGAAGAGCTCGCGGCCGAGGCCGCCTCTGGGATCCCGCCGGAGAGCCTGCGCACCGAGCAGGCCAGCGCCAAGGCCATCTTCGCCGCCGAAGAGCAGCGCCACAGCGCCGCCACGGCGATCGCGCCCATCCCGACCCACGCCGAAGAGGCGCCGCCCGCGGTCGTGGTCGAGCCGACCGTGCACGTCGCGCCCGAGCCGCCGGCCAGGACTGCGGCGCAGAGCCGGCTCGATGAAGAAGTCGCGAGCAACATCCAGCGGGCGCTGGCGCTCGAAGGCCGAGCCGAGCCCAGCCAGCCCGCGCCGCCCGATCTCTGGTCGGTCTCGTCGTCCGCGCCTTCGCTCAACGGCTCGAGCGATGCGCCGACGCCTTGGAGCGAGCCGTGGGCCGATCGCACTGCCGCCGCGGGGCCCGAGGTGTGGGCCGCTGCTCCGCCGAAGGACTTAGGGGAGGCGCCGCTCGCCGGGCCGGATTGGGGAGCGACGCCCGCCGAGTCCTCCGAGAGCGCCGGGTGGCCGACGCCCTCGACCGACCCGACGCTGATGAGCGCGACGCCGCTCCAGGCGCAGAGCGGCGAGGAAGATCTGCCCGTCCCGGTTCCAGAGGCTGAGCGGCGGCCGGTCACCATCGGCCGTCCGGCCTTCCTCTCGATCGAGCCGCGCGTGGTGGTGCACACCCTCGCCGGCCGCGTGAAGCGGGGCACGCTGCGCGAGCCAGACCTCGAGCGGCCCGAGCTGCGCCTCTCGCCCCAGACCGGCGGCGCCGAGGAGCGCATCTCGCTCACCGAGGTGAAGGCCGTCTTTTTCATGCTCGAGCCCGGCGAAGTGCCGCCCGAGAAGCCCGGCGGCCGCGTGCGCATCACGCTCAGCGACGGGCGGCAGCTCGACGGCTTCCGCGAGAGCGACGGACCCAAGGGCGGCGTCTTCCTGGTGCCGCTCGACGCCGCGCGCACCAACACGCGGGCCATCTTCGTCTGCGGCGACGCCATCCAGGCCGTCGATCAGGCGTGAGCGCCAAATCTATTAATGTAGGTAGCCGTCGCTGCCGCTCTTGCTGCGCGGGGGCAGATTCTGCTCACCGCCCGGCACCACGCGGAGCTTGCGGTTGGCCATGCGGCGCTCGATCCACCAGACGCGCGCGCGCAGCCAGAGGTGGCGCGGGCCGGCGAGCGCGCCGCGGGCGAAGACGACGCCGACCGCGAGGCCGAACATGGGGCAGACGTAAGGCAGGACGCTGCCGGTCATGAGGATGAAGAGCAGCGTGATGCCGACCGAGATGTGGATCAGGTAGCGCGCCTGCACCGGCATGAAGAAGAACATGTTGATGCGATCGTCGGGGAAGCTGACGGCGAACGCGGCCGAGAGCGCTTCCAGCGCGGTCCAGATGCCCGCGTTGGGAAAGACGGCGATGTTCCGCGCGAGGAGGCCAACGGCGGCCGTGCAGAGCGCGGCGACCACCGTGGTCGCGAAATAGAAGGTCAAGAAGCGGCTGGTGCGCCAGCGCCGCTCGAGCGGCGAGGCGAACATCCAGAGCATCAAGAGCGCGAGCAAGAGCGAGATGGGGCTGACGTTCAGGAAGGTGTAGGTCGCGAGCTCCCAGACCTTGCCGTGCACGACATCGGTGCCGCGGAAGGCGAGGTTCTGCGCCAGGAACTCGCCGTACGGGCCCTCGTGCCACGAGAGCAGCCCCGCGGTGCCGACCGAGAGCACCGCCGTGGCGATGAGCAGGTACTTGACCCCGCGCGTGAGCGGCGGGAAGCCAAACGACATCGAGGGGGGGCGTTCCACGGGACCTAGTCTGCGGCGTCAGGGCCGCGCGCGCTCGCGATAGAAGAGCGTGATCGTCAAGCAGTGGAACTCTTTGTCGGAGGACTGGGTGACGATCTTGTCGACGATCTCGAGCTGATCGTGATCGTGCAGCCAGCGGGTGATCTGGTCGCCCATCTGCTCGCGGTCGCGCGCCAGGGTGGTCGAGAAGATCTTCATTCCGGTGAAAACGGGGTGGTTCATGGGAGGCGAATCTCCGGCCGCAGCTCGCGCAGGACGGCTGTGACCTCGGCTTCGGTCAGGGTGCGGGAAGAGGTCTTGGCGCGCGCCAGGATGTCCTTGGCGAGCGGCTCGTCGGCGGCGATCTCGTGCCGCGCCAGCCAGTGCTTGACGTTTGACAAGCCGCTCATCGGGCCGATTTCGATCAGCTGTTCTTTACCGAATTCGCCGGCCGGGACGCCGCTGTAGATCCGGTCGGCCAGCCAGCGATCGCCCTTGCGCTGCGCCTTGATGATCGCCGCCGCGTGCACGCCAGTGGCGGTCCGGAACGCGTCGTGGCCCGCGAGCGGATAGTTGATCGGCACCTGGTGCCCGCAGGCGCGCGCGGCCGTCTCGGTGTATTCGCAAAGCCGGCTCAGGTCGCGCGGGCCGTAGATCGGGTGATTCAGTAATTTCAGGTTTACCAAGAGCTGGTCGCTCGCGGTGTTGCCCACGCGCTCGCCGATCCCTGCCGCGCAGCCGTGCAGGCGGGTGGCACCGGCAGCGCCGGCGGCGAGCGCATTGGCGAGTGCAAGGCCGCGATCGTTGTGGCCGTGCCAGTCGAGGCCGACCGCCACGCCGCTCTCGTCGACCACCGATTGGGCAAAGCGCACCAGCGCCGCAGCGCCTTCTGGCGTGGCGTGGCCGCAGGTGTCGCAGAGGCACAAGCGGCGCGCGCCCGCCTCGATGGCCGAGAGGAACAGCCGGCGTAGGTCCTCGGGCTTGCTGCGGGTGGTGTCCTCGGTGACGTAGGCGACCTGCAGGCCCTCTTTCACCGCAAACTTGATGGCGTCCACAGACTGCTTTTCGATAAACGAAAGATCCCACTCTTCCGCATATTGGCGAATGGGCGAGCTGCCGATGAAGGCGTAGACCTCGAGCGGGACGCCGGTCTCCTGGACGATCTCGGCCGCCGGGATGATGTCTGCGACCACCGTGCGGCAGGCGACGTTGGCCTTGATCGACAACTTCGCGTCGCGGATCTCCTCGGAGAGCCGCTTGACCGCCGCGCGCTGGTGCGGCCCGGCGCCTGGCAGCCCCACGTCGAGCTGGGCGATGCCGAGCACGTCCATCAAGTGCAAGAGCGCGATCTTGTCCTCGATGGACGGATCGACCGCGCTCGGGCTCTGGATGCCGTCGCGCAGGGTCTCGTCGAGCACCATCGCAAACGCCAGGCGCCCGAGCGGCGCGCGCGCCTCCGGGCCTCCGTCGTTCCAATCGTAGAAAAGGTCCGCGCCCTGCATCTGCACCTCTGGCCGCGAGGTTACACCGCCTCGATGAGGAGCGCGATCCCTTGCCCGCCGCCGATGCACGCCGAGCCGATGGCGCGCTTGCCGCCGCGCCGCTTCAGCTCGTGCAAGAGGTGCGCGGTGATGCGCGCGCCCGAGGCCGCGAGCGGATGGCCGACCGCGATGGCGCCGCCGTCCACGTTGGTCTCTTCGCGCGGCAGGCCAAGCTCCTTCTCGACGGCGAGATATTGCGGCGCGAAGGCCTCGTTCACCTCGAAGAGGTCGTAGTCGGTCAGCTTGCTCTGGCTCCGCTCGAGCGCGCGCCGGATCGCGGGCGCCGGGCCAATGCCCATGATGCTCGGGTCGCAGCCGCTCGTGCCCCAGCCGACGAGGCGCCCCAGGGGCTGCAGCCCGCGCTTGTCGGCGAAGGCGCGCGTGGCGATGACCAGCGCGCCCGCCCCGTCGCAGATGCCGCTCGCGGCGCCGGCGTGGATGACGCCGTCCTTCTTGAACACCTTGGGCAGCTTCGCCAGGCCTTCAACCGTAGTGTCGGGCCGGTTGTGCTCGTCCTTGGCGAACTGGATGGTCGCGCCGCGCTTGCCCGGCAGCTCCATCGCCGCGAGCTCCGCCGCGAGCCGGCCGCCCTCTTGCGCCGCGGCGAACCGCTTCTGCGACAGCACGCTGTACTCGTCCACTTCCCTCTGGCCGATGGAATATTTGACCGCCAGATTCTCCGCGGTCATCGCCATCGGCAGCCCGTTGTACGAGTCGGTGAGGGCCTCCCAGAGCGCGTCCTCGAGCTTGGGCGCCTTGCCGAGCGAGACGCCAAAGCGCAGTCCGCGGGCGACGTGCGGGGCCTGCGACATGCTCTCGGCGCCGCCGACCAGCGCGGACTCGGCCTCGCCGTTGAGGATGGCGTACGCCCCTTGGATGACCGCCTCGAAGCCTGAGCCGCAGAGGCGATTGACCGTGAGCGCCGGCGCCGCCTGGGGCACGCCGGCCTTCAGCCCGACGTGGCGCGCGAGATAGATGGCGTCGGCGCTGGTCTGCATGACGTTGCCGAAGATCACCGTGCCGATGTCCTCGGGCGCGACCTTGGCCGCCGCCAGCGCTGCCTTGGCGGCGTGCACGCCAAGCTCGGTGGCGGAGACATCCTTGAGCGCGCCGCCGTAGGTGCCGAAGGGCGTGCGCTTGGCGGAGAGGAAGACGATCTCGGTGGCGGGCGACTTCATGCGGGCTCCAGAGCAGGGAGGGTCAACCAGGATAACGCGCCCCGCGCTCGGGCGCCTTGCGCTTGTTTCTACCGCTCACCGTCCCGGGAGCTCGGCGGTCAGCCTTTCGACGCGTGAGAGAAGCTCTGCGCCGACCTGCTCCGTCGAGCTCGCGGCGCGGCCGAGCAGCGGGGCGACGTCGGGCGTGACTGCCCCGTGCTGCACCTGCTCGATGACCGCCTGCTCGAGCAGCTTGCCCTCGCTCGCGTGGCCCAGGTGCTCGAGCATCAGCGCGCCCGTCAGCGCCATCGCGAGCGGGTTTGCCTTGCCCTGTCCCGCGATGTCCGGGGCGCTGCCGTGCACGGGCTCGAAGAGCGAGACGCGGCCCGGGTGGATGTTGCCGCTGGCGGCGAGGCCGAGCCCGCCCGTGAGCGCCGCGCCTAGATCGGTAATGATGTCGCCGAACAAATTGTTGGTGACGATGACTTGATAATTTTCGGGCCGGCGCACCAGGTCCATCGCCAGCGCGTCCACGTACATGGCGCTCGCGGCGATGCCCGGGTAGCGCTTCTGCACCTCGGCAAACGCGCGCCGCCAGAGGCCGTGGCCGTGCACGAGCACGTTGGCCTTGTCGGCCATGCACACCTTTTGCAAATTTTGCGATTTTGCAAACTCGAAGGCGGCCACGAGGATGCGCTCGACGCCCTTGCGCGTGTTGACCTCCACCTCCTGCGCGACCTCGTCCGGCGTGCCCTTCTTGAAGGTGCCGCCGGTCCCCGTGTAGAGGCCCTCGGTGTTCTCGCGCAGGATGGTGAAGCGCAGCTCGCGCAGCCCCTTGCCCTTGAGCGGCGAGAGCCGGTCGTCCATCAAGAGGCAGGGCCGCAGGTTGATATAGAGGTCGAGCTCGAAGCGCATCGCCAGCAAGATTCCCTTGGCGTGCTCGTTCCCCGGGACGCGCGGGTCGCCCACGGCGCCAAAATAGACCGCCGCGTACTCATTGCGCAGGCGGTCCATGAAGCCGGCGGGCAGGATGGTGCCGTCTTTCAAATACCGATCGGCGCCGAAGTCGAACCACTCGAGCCGCAGCGGCAAGCCGCGCAGGGCCGCCAGCCGCTCGACGATCTGGACGCCGATCTTCGCGACCTCGGGGCCGATGCCGTCACCGGGGATGACCGCGATGCGCTGGACGTTCGACACGGGCGCCTCCTTGCGAAAGCGCGCAACGTAATCGTGGCACCGCGGCCGGCGCAAGCAGGCCGCCGCGACGAGTGCGCGGCGGCGTCTGCTCCGAGCCTAAGTGCGGGCGCGGGCGCGCTTGACGGTCTTCTTCGCCTTCGCGGCCGGCTTGCTCACGGCCTTGCTGACCTTGGCGACGATCTTCCGCGCCGCCGTCGAGATCTTCTTCACCGTCGATTTCGCCTTCGCCTTTGCAGTCGCCATTCTCTGCCTCCCGGACCTTGATTGGTCGCGCCGCAATCAGCGGCGATCGAATAGGGATAGGAACGAAATGGCAGAAGCGGAAGCCCCGCGGGAAGGAGCTATGCGGAGGTCAGCTTCTCGAAGACCTGCGTTCCATGGTGCTGGATGGCGGGGACGATGCCGCCTTCGGTGGCCAGCGCCTGGATGATCTTCGAGGGCGAGTGCGCCTGGAACGCGCGGCCGTCGATGGTCACCTGGCCGCGGTCGAGATCAACCTCGAGGGCCTTTCCTTCGGTCGCGGCGGCGAAGAACGCGGGGTCGCTCACGACCAGAAAAGGCACCGCCTCGTTGACCAGGTTGCGCTTGTGGATGAAGGCGTAGCTCTTGGCGATGACCGCCTTGATGCCCGCCCCCTTGAGCGCCAGCACGGCCTGCTCGCGCGAGCTGCCCGAGCCCCAGCCCTCGCCGGCGACGATGACGTCGTTGCCTTCGCGCGCGCGCTGGACGAACTCCGGACGCGCGTAGACGAAGGCCTTGGCGCCAAGCTCTTCGAGGACCGTGAGGTGGCAGAACTCGCCGGGGATGATGGCGTCGGTGTCCACCGAGTCGCCGAAGACCTGCACGTGCGACTGGATGAGGGCGGCCTTCGGCTTTGGGCTTCCGGCCTCCGCCTTCGCAGGAGGGGCGCCGGCATCGATCTGGATCCCCGGCTCGATGACGTGCACCTCGGGCGTGCGGCGCGGCTGGCGGGCGCCGAGGATTCGATAATATTTTTCCTGATCGACCCTGGCGAGCAGCGCGCGCGGGTCGGTAATCTTCATCTGCGCAGCGCTGGCAGCGACCGTGGCCGCCGAGGCGAGGTGCGCGAGCGAGCCCTGGCCCATGCGGTTGTGGAAGTTGCGGTTCTGCGAGCTGAGCCAGTTTTCGCCCTCGCCCGCCTTGCGGCTCGCGACGCCCAGGCACATCGAGCAGCCCGGCGGGTCCACGCGGAAGCCCGCGCGCGCGTAGATCTCCCACAGGCCCGCCTTGCGCAGGTTCTCCTGGATGGTCAGGTCGCCCGGCACCACGATCTGCTTGTCGTTGGCGGACCGCTCGGTGCCCGCCGCGTCGAGCACCAGCGCTCCCAGCACCAGCTCTTCTTCGGTGGTGGTGCAGGCGCCGATGAAGAGGCCCTGCAGCTCCGTGCCCGCGACCTCCTCGACGCCTTTGACGTTGTCGGGCGCGAAGGGCATTGCCACCTGCGGAGACAGCTGATCGAGCTTGACCTCGTAGCGCGCGAAGTACGGCGCGTCCGGATCGGCGCGGTAGGCGCCCATCGGCGCGAGGGCGTGCGCGTCGTCCGCGTCGGCGCGGCCCGCGAGCCAGCGCGCGGTCACCTCGTCGGCCTCGAAGATGCCGTTCAAGCCTCCGAACTCGGCCGTCATGTTGGCGATGGCGAAGCGCGAGTCGGTCGAGAGCTGAAGGACGTTGCCCCGGTATTCGACCGTGCGCTCCATCGCCACCGTGTTGCGCCCGAGCAGGCCGAGCGTGCGCAAGATGACGTCCTTGCCGGCGATGCCGAAGGGCAGCGTGCCCGAGTAATCGACGGCGATGGCCTCCGGCACCTCGATCCAGCTCGCGCCGAGCACCATGGCGACGACGATGTCCGCGCCACCGAGGCCAATGGAGAACGCGCCCAGGCCGCCGTGGCTCGAGGTGTGCGAGTCGGCGCCCAGCACCACGTCGCCGGGCCGCACCAGGTCGCGATAGAACTTGGTGTGCAGGATGGTCTGGTTGGCGTCGTAGAAGTGGCGGATGCCGCTCTCTTTGGCGAACGCGCGCGAGAGCTGGACCAGGTTCTGCGTGCGCTTGTCGTCGGCCAGCGTGACCGCATCGACCGTGTGGTCGACAGCCAGGAAGAAGCGATCCTTGTCGTGCAGCTTGGGCCGGCCGAGCGCGCGATAGGTGCGGTCCATCCCGTTCCAGGCGAGCTCGCTGGCGATGGTCCAATCGACGCCGATCTGCAGCACGTCGCCCGCCTGCACCCAGGGACGGGTCAGCCCCCGCGCGTGCGCGGCCAGGATCTTCTGCGTCAACGTCATGGGATGGCGAGCGGGCGTGGTCGTCATGGCGCGCAGTTAATGTCGAAAACCCGCCCGCCGCGCAAGCCATCGGCTGACCGCCGCGTTCAGCGCACGGACTGTTCGGGAAAAAACGCAGCACGCCCGGTACCACCACCCCTGGAGCACCGGGCGCGCTGCCCGCACTTCGGTCTTCGGCGGCCGCCCCTGGAGGAACTACGGCCGCCGCAACCCGAGCGCGTTGCTTCACAAGCAACAGGCAACGACCTCTGCCTGATTTTTTTCCGAACATCGGCCGGCGCTTGGGAAACTGTACCGCTTTCGGGCGGCGTGGGATGGTGCGGCACATGAGCGAGACGCCTTGGTATGAGCGGCTGACCGCGCTCGACGCGACCTTCCTCCACCTGGAAGACCGCTCGGCGCACATGCACGTCGGAGGGCTCGTCCTGGTGGAGGGCAAGCCGCCGAGCTACCGCGAGGTCCTCTCGCTCATCGAGTCGCGGCTGCATCAGGTGCCGCGCTATCGCCAGCGGCTGATGACGGTGCCCTTCGGCCAGGGCCGGCCGGTCTGGGTGGACGAGTCGCAGTTCGACCTCGAGTACCACGTGCGCCACACCGCGCTGCCGGCGCCGGGCGGGATGGAGCAGCTCAAGAAGCTGGCCGGCCGGCTGCTCTCGCAGGCGCTCGACCGCGACAAGCCGCTCTGGGAGCTCTGGTTCGTCGAGGGGCTGGGTCCCGACAAGTTCGCGCTCTTGTCGAAGACCCACCACGCGATGGTCGATGGCATCAGCGGCATCGACATCGCCACCGTGCTGCTCGACGTCGATGAGCATGCCGAGCCGCCGCCCCCGCCGCAGCCGTGGAAGCCGCGGCCCGCACCCGGCGCGACCCAGCTCTTCTCGGCGTCGATGAAGGACCAGCTCGCGCACCCGCTGCAGATCGCGCGGCAGGCGCTCGAGCCGGGGTCTGACGCGCGCAAGCTCCTCGAGGTGATGGCGGGCGGCATCAAGCCGCTGGTGGGCCTCGCCCAGCTCGGGCAGGCGCCGATGTCGTCGCTCAACGTCGCCATCGGGCCGCACCGGCGGTTCGAGGGCGTGCGCCTCTCGCTCGACGATGTGAAGACCATCCGCGGCAAGCTCGGCGGCACCGTCAACGACGTCATCCTCGCCATCATGTCCGGCGGCCTGCGCAGCCTCCTGCTCTCGCGCGGCGAGGCTCCGCAAGATCTGCGCGCGATGGTGCCGGTCAGCGTCCGCTCGCCCGACCAGCGCGGCACCCTCGGCAACCAGGTGACGGCCATCTTCTGCCCCCTGCCCGTCTCTGATCCGGACCCTGCCTCGCGCCTCGCCAAAGTGCGCGAGGCGATGAAAGGGCTGAAAGAGAGCAAGCAGGCCGTGGGCGCGCTCGCGCTCTCGCGGCTCGGCGACTTCGCGCCCCCCACGCTGGCGGCGCAGGCGGCGCGGCTGCAGTCGATGACCCGCTTCTTCAACGTGGTGATCACGAACGTGCCGGGGCCGCAGTTTCCCCTCTACTTCCTCGGCCGGCGCATGCTCGAGTGCTTCCCCGTCGTCCCGCTCGCGGCCAACAACACCATCGGCATCGCGCTGCTCAGCTACGACGGCGCCATCGACGTGGGGCTGCTCGGCGACGCCGACGGCGCGCGCGATCTGGCCACGCTCGCCGAGAGCGTCAGGAGCGCCGCCGCCGAGCTGGTTGCGCTGGCGCGCCAGATGCCCGAGCTCCAGCCTCCGGCGCCAAAAGTGAACCCGGCCGAGCCACAACCAGCAGTGAAATCGAACCCTTCTCCAAGTGCGTAGCAATGCGCAGGAGGGCCGCGGCGGCCTCGCTCCACCCGGCTTCCTGTGCGTAAATGCGCCGTCCATGCGCGCTCAGGGATCTCCGCTCGCCGAGCTGCAGGCGCCTTCGGGCGCGCCGGCGCCGCACGCCCCGCTCGCCGAGCTGCTCTGGGATTCGCCGCTCGGCCTCGCGCTGCTCGACGGCGCGGGACGCGTCTTGCGCGGAAACCCCGGCCTGGCGGCGCTGCTGGGAAGTCCACTGGACGCGCTGATCGGAAGGCCGCTGCACGAGGCCATCCCATCGGCGCGGGCGCCCATCGAGCACGCCCTCGCCAGCGGGCAGGCCCTCGCCAGCGTCGAGCTTTGCTCTGCGCCGCCTCTGGTCGCGACGCTGCAGCCGGGCGGAGGCGGACTGCTCTGCGTCCTGCAGGCCGCGCCCCAAGAGGCGGCAGAGATCCTGCGCCAGCTCCCGGCCGCCGTGATCGTCCAAGCTGCGGGCGAGCCGCTCCGAGGCAACGATCGCCTCTGCCGCATGCTGGGCGCTGCCGACAGCGCGGGCCTCTTGGCGGCCGTGAAGGAGGTGCGTCGGCTCGACGGCACGCGCTACGGCTTCGACGAGCTGCCGGCGCTGCGGGCGCTCAAGCAGGGCCAGACGGTGCTGGGCGAGGAGATGGTGATCGTCCGCGCCGACGGCAGCGAGTTGCAGGCGCGGGTGTCGGCGGTGCCCGTGCGCGACCACCGCGGCCAGGTGATCGCGGGCGCGGCCGTCTGCGAGGACGTGAGCGTCCGGCGGCGGCTCGAGGAAGAGCAGCAGAAGCTGCTCTCGCTGCTCGAGTCGAGCGGCGACTGCATCGCCGTGGTCGGGCTCGACGGGCAGCCGCTCTACCTCAACCAGGCCGCGCTGCGCCTGGTCGGGCTGCACGATCGAGACGAGGCGCTGGGCCGGCCCCTGCGCGGGCTGGTGGCGCAGACCGGCGCCGCGCTCGAGGCCGACCGGATCCTGGCGACGCTGCTGGCCGGTGAGCGCTGGCGCGGCGAGCTCTCGATCCTCCACGCGCGGAGCGGCGAGGCCATTCCCGTCGAGGCTGCCGCCTTCTGCATCGGCCTGCCGCGGCCGAGCGCGGTGGCCTTCATCGCCCGCGACGTGCGCGAGAGCCAACGCGAGAAGGCCGAGCGCGAGCGCCTCGTCCAGGAGCTCGAGGCCAAGCAGAGCCTGCTCGACGCAGTGCTGCAGCAGATGCCCGCCGGGGTCATCGTCGCCGAGGCGCCCGGCGGAAAGCTCCTCTTCTCCAACGAGCAGGCGGAAGCGATCCTCCGCCGCGCGCTCTTCCCCGTCGAGGCCGGCGCGCCCGCGCGCATGTCGCTCGGCGAGCGGCCCGACGGCACTCCCATCGAGCGCGACGACTGGCCGCTCTCGCGCTCGCTGCAGAAGGGCGAGGTGGCCCGCGGCGAGGAGATCGAGGTCGTGCGCGGCGACGGCACCCGCGCCCTGCTCCGCTGCAACTCGGCCCCGCTGCGCGACGGCCGCGGCCAGCTCTTCGCCGCCATGGTCGTCTTCGAGGACGTCACCGAGGAGAAGCGGGGCGAGCGGGCGCTGCTCGAGAGCGAGGCGCGCTTCCGCCGCCTTGCCGAGTCGGGGATGATCGGCGTCTTCTTCGCCGAGGGCGAGCTGCTCGCCGACGCCAACGACTCGTTCTTGTCCTTCATCGGCCGCGGGCGCGCCGAGCTGGAAGGCGGCCTGAAGTGGCGCGAGCTCTGCCCCCGCGAGCACCGCGCCCGCGACGACCGCGCGCTCGAGGAGGTCCGCGCGCGCGGCGTCTGCCAGCCCTTCGAGAAGGACTTTCTGCAGCGCGACGGGACCCGCGTGCCAGCGCTGGTGGGCGCGGCGCAGCTCGAGGAGGGGCGCGACGCCTGGGTCTTCTTCGTGCTCGACAACCGAGAGCGCAAGCGGGCCGAGGAGCTGCAGCGGCAGTTGATGGGCATCGTCAGCCATGATCTGCGCAGCCCGCTCTCGGCGGTGAACATGGCCTCGGCCATGCTGCTCAACGCCGATGACCTGCCCGAGCGGCACGTCAAGACCGCGGCGCGCATCCACGCCTCGAGCGAGCGGATGCGCGGCCTGATCGGCGATCTGCTCGACTACCAGCAGGCGCGCGTGGGCCGCGGGCTGCCGCTGGTGCGCAGGCCCTGCGATCTCGCCACGGTGTGCACGGTGGTGCTGCAGGAGCTCGAGATGGTGCACGCCGGGCGCGACCTGCGCTACGACCCCGGCGAGGACGGGCGCGGGAGCTGGGACCCAGGCCGCCTCTCGCAGGTGGTGCAGAACCTGCTCGGCAACGCCGTCAGCCACAGCCCGCCCGGCACGCCCGTGCACCTCGCCTGGACCAGCGGCGACGACGGGTTCATCACCCTGGTCGTGAAGAACGACGGCCCGCCCATCCCCGCCGACTTCATGCCCCACCTCTTCCAGCCCTTCCGCCGCGCGCGCGACCTCGGCGACGGCTCGCAGGGCTTTGGCCTGGGCCTCTTCATCGTCCACGAGATCGTTCGCGCGCACGGCGGCACCGTCGCCGTCCGCTCGGCCGAGGGCGAGGGGACCACCTTCACCGTGCGACTCCCGCGCTCCTGATGCCGACCACCGACCGCGACGGACACTCGATCTACTGGGAGGAGCAGGGGCGGAAGGACGGGCCGCTCTTGCTGCTGGTGATGGGCCTTGGGCTCTCGGCGCGCTCGTGGGACGAGCTGCCGCAGCGGCTGGCCGCCCAGTTTCGCGTCGTGCTCTTCGACAACCGCGGCACCGGCCGCTCGGGCAAGAAGCCGGGGCTGCACTCGATGGGCGCGCTCGCGGACGATGCCGCGGCGGTCTTGCGCGCGGCCGGCGCCAGCGAAGACCGGCCCGCGTTCGTCTTCGGCATCTCGCTCGGCGGGATGATCTCGCAGGAGCTGGCGCTGCGCCATCCGCGGCTGGTGCGGGCGCTGGCGCTCGGCGCCACCAACATGGGGCCGCTCGGCAGCAGGCCGACCACGCTCCGCTCGGCGCTCTCGTTCCTGGCGCTGATCACGCTTGGTCCGGGCAAGCGCGCCGAGCGCCTGGCGCGGCTCTGCCTCTCCGACGACTTCGTGGAAAAAAGCCCGGCCGAGGTCGAGCGTTGGGCCAAGGGGCTGGAGCGCGCCGGCCCGCTCTGGGCGCTGCTCCAGCTCGCCTCCGTGCTGGGCCACCGCTCGCGCAAACGCCTGCCTTCGCTGCGGGTGCCGACGCTGGTCATCGCCGGCGACAGCGACCGCATCATCCCCTTCGTCAACTCGGAGCGGTTGGCAAAGCTCATCCCGGGGGCCAAGCTAGTCCGGCTCGAGGGCGCAGGGCACGTCTTCCCGCTCGAGCAGCCGCAACAGACCGTCGACGCCCTTGTCGAACATTTCATCGGCAAGCCAGAGATCACGAGGTAGCGATATGGCCACGGAAACCAATGACGCCGCCATCGCCAAGGCGCTCGCGCACCACGCCGCGCACGAGGGCGACTACCTCGAAGAGCTGATGGCGCTGGTGCGCATCCCCAGCATCTCCTTCAACGAGGGCTTCGACCCCGCCATCGTCAAGCAGAGCGCCGAGGCCACCTGCGCGCTGATGCGCAAGATCGGGCTCCACAACGTCGAAGTGCTCGAGGCGCAAAGCACGCATCCCTACGCCTACGGCGAGTGGCTGAACGCGCCGGGCCGGCCGACGCTGCTCCTCTATGCGCACCACGACGTGCAGCCCATCGGCGAGCGGTCGCGCTGGGGCAGCCCGCCCTTCGAGCCCACCGTGCGCGAGGGCCCATCGGCCAACGGCAAGCGCGAGCCGCGCCTCTTTGGACGCGGGGCCGCCGACGACAAGGCCGGCATCATCGTGCACATCGCGGCCATCGACTCGTGGCTGAAGTCGCACGGGGCGCTGCCGGTCAACGTCAAGCTGCTCATCGAGGGCGAGGAAGAGGCCGGCTCGGCGAACCTCGGCACCGTGCTCAACAAGCACCGGGCGAAGCTTTCGTGCGACGCGATGGTCTTGACCGACACGCAGAACTTCGACACCGGGCTGCCCTCGATCACCACCGCGCTGCGGGGCATCGTCACCGTGCAGGTCGAGGTGAGCACCATCTCGCAGTCGCTGCACAGCGGCATGTGGGGCGGGCCGGTGCCCGACGCGGCCATGGCGCTCTCCAAGATCCTCGCGCGGCTCGCGAACGACGATGGGTCCATCGCCATCCCCGGCATCTACGACGGCGTGCGCGCGCCCACGGCGGACGAGAAGCGCAGCTATGCGGCGCTGCCCATCACCGACGCGCTCTTCCGCGACCAGGCGCGCTTGAAGAGCGGCGTGGCGCTCCTCGGCAAGAAGTCGCCCACCGAGATGACCTGGCGCCAGCCTTCACTGGCAGTGAATGCCATCCAGGCCAGCTCGCGGCAGGGCGCGGCCAACAAGCTCGTGGAAGTGGCCTGGGCGCGGGTCGGCATCCGCACGGTGCCCGACATGGACAACGCGCGGGTCGAGAAGCTGCTCACCGAGGCGCTGAAGAAGGATCCGCCCTGGGGCGCGCACGTGGAGGTGAGGTCCGAGGGCACTGGCTCGTGGTGGTACACCGACGGCCAGGCGCCCGCGTTCAAGGCGGCGATGAAGGCGCTGCAGGGCGGCTACGGCGTCGAGCCCGTCTACACCGGCTGCGGCGGGTCGATCCCCTTCGTCGAGACCTTCTCCAAGGCGCTCGGCAACGTGCCCGCGCTCCTCATCGGCGTCGAGGACCCCTACTCGAATGCGCACTCGGAGGACGAGAGCCTTCACCTCGGAGACTTCGCCAAGGCGGCCAAGAGCGCCATCCGCTTCTACGCCGAGGTGGTGCGCGCTGGGTAGACCCCGCCCTTTGGCGGCGCCCCGCTTTCGTGCCAGATCAAAGGATGCGTCCGTCTGCGTCCTCGCTCTTCGCCGCGCTCGTCGCTGCTGTGGTTGTTTGCTCCGCCTGCTCCGCCGGGCCGAACCTCGGTGAGGGCTCGCAAGACGTGCTCTCCGCGCTGCCGCTGCCGGGCACGCCGGGCGCGGGCGCGCTGGTCAAGCTCACCTGCCCGGCGCTCAACGCGAGCACAGGCGACTGCGGGGCGACCCAGCTCACCAGCTCGGCGACCGCCGCGGCGGCGCTGAACGCGGTCGCGCCGGGGAAGGCGCCGTTCGCCGCTCCGCTGGTCTTCTCCTACGTGCCCGCCGCGCCCATCGCCTGGAGCGACGGCACTAGCGTCGCCGGCTTCTTCGGCGCGGGGCTCTCGACCGACACGCCCTTCGGCACCGCGCCGCACCGCTTTCCCATGAGCTTCTCGGGCTACATCGCCGTCCCGGCCAAGGCGGGCGGCACGGTGAAGAGCTTCGCCGTGGGCTCCGACGACGGCTACGCGCTCGCCATCAGCGACGGCACCACTGCGCGCACCTCGACATTGAATGGCTTGCGCGCCTTCACCTTCGGCGACACCAACGGAAACCCGCTCACCCTGACGTTCCCGGCCAGCGGCGGCCTCTTCCCTTTCTACCTCTTGTATTGGGAGAACCAAGGCGGCCACGGCGTGCAGCTCGCCTGGGCAGACGGCAACGCCGCGGTGCCGGTGGCGGGCAACTTTCACGGCTATTCGCTCGTGCCCGCGACCAGCCTCTATGCGCCCGACGTGCGCGTCTCCACCTGGTTCGACGATCTGACCAATCCCGGCGGCACGATCGGCGGCAGCGACGCGCTGCAATTGACGGTGAAGGCGACCAACCAGGGCACGGCGCCGCTCGGGCCGCACACGCTGACGCTGCCGGTGCCGACGGGAGTCCTCTCCATCGTCACGCCCTATCCGGCCGCGAGCGGCTGCGCGGTCACGAGCGCGGGCGGCGTGGACACGCTCACCTGCACCGGGCTCGCCGGGCTGGCCGTGGGCGCGAGCGAGACGCTGCTCGTGCGCGTCACGCTCCTCGGCCAGGCGGCCGGCACCAGCGCCGCGGTGCAGCCGGTCATCAGCGGACCTGGCACCGCGCCGGAGGTCGTGCAGGCGGTGGCGACGCTGGCCGGCATCAACAACACCCTCGCCTTCAGCGACGTCTTCGCGCTCGGCTCCGACGCGGCCAACGGCGCGCTCTTCAGCCAGGTCGACAGCGGCAACGCGCCGGCGGCGCTGGTCGGCGCCGGCGGCCGATCCGACGACGACGCCACGCGAATCCTCGTCGGCGCCCAGGCTCCGGGGGCGCCCGTGATCACAGCTCCCGCGGCAAGCGTCCCGAGCACGCAGCTCGTCAGCATCGCCGGCACGAGCCCCCTGCCTCCGGGGACCACCATCTCTGTGACCATCACCGGCGCGGCCAGCGCGGCTTGCTCGCCCTCGCCCGCGGCGCAGTCGGACGGCTCGTGGGCCTGCCAGCCGCTCGCGCTCACCGACGGCAGCTACAGCGCGATTGCACGCGCAGTGAACCCAGGCGGCGCGCAAGGCGAGCCCTCAGCGGCGCGCGCCTTCACCGTCGCGCGCCCGGCCGCCCCCACGCTCACCGCGCCGGCGCAAGGGGCCGTGCTGGCGCAAGCCAACGTCCTCTTCTCGGGCACCAGCGGAGAGGCGCCCGGCGCGCAGGTCCGCGTCACGGTCGCCGGCAGCAGCACCAAGACCTGCAACGCGACCATCCAGGCCGACGGCAGCTACGCCTGCGCCCTCTCGCTGCCCGACGGCGGCTGGACGGCGCAGGCGCAGGTGATCGAGGCGAGCGCCGCGCTCGGGCCTTCCTCGGCGGCGACGACCTTCACCGTCAACACCTCGGGCTACGCAGCGCCGCAGATCGCGCAGACGCAAACGCCGAGCAACGCGACGCAGGTGACTTTCACCGGCACGGTCACCGCCGCCGAGGCCGCGGGCGGCTTCCACCTCGTCGTGCGCGAGGGCAACGGGGTGCTCTGCACCGTCAGCGCGCTGGCGGCCACCAGCTGGAGCTGCACCTCGGGCGCGCTCTCGGAAGGGGCGCACGCAGCCGTCGCCATCGTCGCCGACGCCAGCGGCAACACCTCGCCGGCGTCGAACATCGACTCGTTCGTGCTCGACCGCACCGCGCCCGGCAAGCCCACCATCGACGCCGTGCCGAGCCCCGGCACGAACACGCAGCCGGCCATCAGCGGCGGCAACGGCGAGGCCGGCGCGACGGTCTCGGTGTGCAGCGACGCGGCGTGCTCGACGGTGCTCTGCACTTCCCCCGTCTCGGGCGGCCGCTGGAGCTGCCAGGTGCCCCCGTTGCAGCCCGACGGCCAGTTCACCCTCTTCGCGCTCCAGACCGACGCCGCCACAAATCGCAGCGCGACCGCCAGCGTGACGTTCACCGTGGACACGCAGGCCCCGCCCGCGCCGGTGCTGGTCGCGCCCGCCTCGCCGACCAACAACCCGACGCCGCTCCTCAGCGGCAAGGAGGCCGAGGCCGGCACCACCATCACGGTGCGCGACGGCACCGGCCGCGTGCTCTGCACCGTGCTGAACGCGCCCGCGGCGCCGGCCACCTGGAGCTGCACCTCGGCCGCGCTGGGCGACGGTGATACCTCTATCACCGCTACCGCCGGAGACGCTGCCGGCAACGTCTCGAACCCCTCCGCCGCCGTGCACGTCCTCGTCGACACCGTGGCGCCGGCCGCGCCCACCCTCGCGCAGACGAAGTCGCCGGGCTTTGCCCAGACGCCGCTGTTCAGCGGGAGCGCCGAGCCTTTCGCCCGCGTGCAGGCCAAAGAGGGGAACGCGCTCCTCTGCGCCAGCGCGCCCGCGGGCAGCGACGGAAGCTGGAGCTGCACCTCGACCGTGCTCGCCGCCGGCCCTCACACCGTCAACGCCTTCGCGGTGGACGCGGCCGGCAACAGGAGCGGCAGGTCGAACGACGACAGCTTCACCATCGACACCACCACGCCGGTCGCGCCGACCATCGACCCCTTGCCGGTGCCGCCAGGCGGCCAGGCGGGCTTCACGCCTTCGCAGACGCCGAACCTGACCGGCACCGGCACCAGCGGCGACACGCTCCACGTCCGCCTCGTCGGCACCAACAATGACGTCTGCAGCGGAGTTCCCGTCGCGGCCGGCCGCTGGAGCTGCGTGACGGTGGCGCTCGACCCCGACACGTACACGGTGGAGGCGCTGCAAGCGACGCCCGCCGGCAAGGAAGGCCCCGCGAGCCAGCCGCGCACGTTCACGGTGGACCCGCACAAGCCGGCCCCGCCAGCGCTCGACCAGCCCGCGAGCCCGACCAACAACACGCGTCCAACCGTGACTGGCACCGCCGAGGCGAGCGCCGGCGTGTCGGTGGCCGACGCCTTCAATCGGGTGTTCTGCACCGCGACCGCGTCGGCGACCGACGGCACCTTCTCCTGCCGTCCGCTCGTGGCCAAGACCGACGGCGACTACCTGCTCACGGCCACCGCGACCACCCGGGCGGGCATCTTTAGCGACCCCTCGGCGCCCGCGCGGCTGCTCAGCATCGACAGCCTGGTGGCGCCGACGCTCGCGCCGCTGGTGTCGCCGACGCGCAACACGGCGCCGCTCTTTTCCGGCACGGGACAAAGCGGCACCACGGTCAGCGTCTTTTCTGGATCGACGCGCCTGTGCCTCGGCGTGGTCAGCGGCGGCAAGTGGTCCTGCCAGCACGCCGGCCCGCTCGCCGACGGGACCTACCTCGTGGTCGCGCAAGAGAGCGACAACGGGGGCCACTTCTCGCCCCCCTCCGCGCCGCAGTCGCTCACCATCGACACGGTGGCGCCGCTCGCGCCGGTGCTCGACGCGCCCGCGACGCCGACCAACCACCCCGCGCCGGTGCTGGGCGGCAGCGCCGAGGCTCTCTCCCGCGTCGCGGTGCTCGAGGTCTCCACCGGCGCCACGGTCTGCAGCGCGACCACCAGCGCCGAGGGCGGCTTTCAGTGCGCTCCGTCGTCGCCGCTCGCCGAAGGGGCGCATCAATTGACGGCGAGCGCGACCGACGCGGCGGGCAACGTCTCGCCGCTGGCCGCCGCGGTCTCGCTGGTGGTGGTGACCACGCCGCCGGCGGCGCCGGCCATCGTCCCGACGCGATCCCCGACGAACGCGCCGCGGCCGGCGCTGACTGGCACTTCGGACCGCAACACGACGGTCACCGTGAGCGAGGGCTCTGTCGTGCTCTGCCAGGCGCGCACCTCGCCCGAAGGCCACTGGAGCTGCACGCCGGTCGAGGCGCTGCGAGACGGAGCCCACCAATTGACGGCGACCGCGCTGGACGCGGCCGGGAACTCGAGCGCGCCCTCGGCGGCCGATGGCTTCGTCGTTGACACGCTGCCGCCCGCAGCGCCCGTGCTCGCGCCCGTGCCCGCGCTCAGCGCCGTGCAGAGGCCGATCTTCACCGGCCGCGCCGAGCCCTTGGCCGCGGTGACGATCCTCGCCGGGGCCGCTCCTGGCGCGGCCGTGCTCTGCCAGACCGCCGCCGCCGCCGATGGCACCTTCAGCTGCGCGAGCGCCGTGCCGCTGCAAGATGGCGCGCAAGTCGCGACCGCCTTCGCCACGGACGTGGCCGGCAACGCGGGGCCGCTCGGGAACACCATCTCGTTCGGCGTCCAGGGCAATCCGCCGGGCGCGCCGCTCATCTCCGCGCCGGCCGCGGGCGCCGAGCTGATCGGCTCGTCGATCATCAGCGGCAGCGCCGAGCCGGGCGCGAGCGTGACCATCTTGATCGACGGCCAGCCCGCGGGCCGCGCGGTGGCCGACGAGAACGGCAACTTCCAGGTCGCGCTTTCGCTCTCGCCCGGCGCGCACTCGGTGGCCGCCATCGCGCGCGACCAGGCCGGCAACGTCGGCCCGGCCAGCGCGGCGATCTCGTTCACGGTGGACCAGGGCGGCAAGGTCCGGGGCGGCGGCTGCGCGAGCTCGGGCGCTCCGTCTGCTGGCGCCATCTTGATGTTGCTGCTCGGCGCGCTCTGGCCGCGCCGGCGCAAGAAGGCGCTACTTGAAGGGCAGGTAGAGGCCGCCCTTGCGGCCCGCCTCGCGCAGGGGCGTGCCGCTATAGGACAGCCTTGCGGCCGCGGGGCCGATGAAGAACCCCGAGGGCTGGCTGCGCCGGAAGCGCGCCTTGAGCAGCTCTTGCAGCTCGCGCACGAGGCGCAGGAAGCCCGCCGACTTGCCGCCGGTGCGCGAGAAGTCGCCGCTCGACTCGGTCTCGGCCCAGAAGTGGCCCGAGCGCAGCTCTCCATCCTCGTCGAGCAGCGAGCGCTGGAAGTGGATGACCGGCGAGAGCACCTCGTCGATCTTCAGCATCCCTTTTTGCGGCCCCCGCTTGATGGGGTACGCCTGCACCTCGCCGAGCGCGAGGTAGTAGCCCTCGACGTCGAGCCCCTTGGCGGTCTCGGCCGAGACGGGCAGCGCCGAGACTCCTTTGGGGATGAACTCGGGCCAGAGCTCGAGGCCGCGCGGCTCCAGGCGGCGGAAGAGGTCGATCTCGTCCTCTTTGGACATGAAGAACGGAAGCTGGGTAGCCAGGGGCTAGCCCCCCTGCGTGGCGGGAAGCGGAGCCATCAGCGTCGCGGCCTCGAAGAGCCGGGCCACGTCGGCCTCGGTCAGATCGAACGCGTTCTGCAGCGCCTTCAAGATGCCGAGCTCGCGCGGATCGGCGACCCGGTCTGCGAGCGCGACGGACGCGGCCAGCCCGAAGGCCAGCTCGCGCGAGGGCTTGTCGGGCAGCCGCTCGGCGAGCGTCGGCAACAGGTGCATCAGATCGTGGGCCCTGGCGACCTGCTCGGCGGCGTGGGTGATGGCGGCCTTCAGATCGGCGGCATGGATGCCGTGGAACTCGGGCCGCTCGAAGACGCGGCGGTAGATCTCCTCGACCTCGGTCTTGGTGACTTTTCCGTCGGCCATCGCGGCCAGCATCATGGACTCGAAGAGCGCGGCCTGCCGCGTGGCGTCTCCGAAGTGAACGTGCTTGCTGCTCGACATGCGGCGCTCCTGGAACCTGGGAAGCGCGAGTTTCGCCTCAAGGAGCGTGGAATGTCCATCGGCGCGTGCGCAGCTTTCGCTCTCTTGCTCAGCGGGCTTGCGGCCGGCGCGGCGCGGGCCCAGGCGCCCGCGATCGACCTTGCGCACCTGCGTCCTTCGTCGGGTGGCGACGGCCTGCTCGGCGTCGAAGGCGCGCGACCGCTGCTCTCGGGCGAAGGGCCGATCGAGCTGAAGCTGACCGTCGACGGCGCCTTCCGGCCGCTGGTCTTCGTCTCGGACGCGGGCGGCGAGCAGGCGCTGGTGAAGAACCGCTTCGGCGGGACGCTGACCGCGCAGGTCCACCTCGTCGGGCCGCTCTCGCTCGCGGCGCAGCTGCCGACGACCCTCGGCGAATCGGGCAACCTGTCCACGCTGCCGGCCTCCGCGCGCGGACCCTCGTCGCTGTCGGGGGGCCTCGGCGATCTGCGCCTGACGCCGCGCCTGTCGATTCTGCGGCAGGAGTGGACGCACCTTCTGGACCTGTCGGCGCAGGCGTCGGTCGAGCTGCCCACCGCCAAGGCCGATACGCTCACCGGCGATGATCGCGTGACGGGCGAGTTGCTGGTGGCGGCCGCGCGCTCGCTGGAGCTGCCCGGCACGGCTTCGCTCGAGCTGCTCGGCAACCTCTATGGGCGCCTGCGCCCGCCGCGGCAACTGCTCGACGTGAAGACCGGCAACGAGCTTGGCCTGCGCGCCGGCGTCGCGCTCTATCCGGGGCGGCAGCAGGCGTATCTGCCGCTGCGCGTGTTCGCCGAGCTGGACGCGCAGAGCTGGCTGCGCGGAGGCCTCGGAGGCAGCTCGCCCGCCGAGTGGCGCGCCGGTGCCAGCTTCTGCGCCGTGCGGTCCTTGCTGCTCGAGGCGGGCGGAGGCGGCGCCATCGGCCACGGCGCGGGCACGCCGGCCGCGCGGCTCCTGGTGTCCATCGGCTACTCGCCCTCCGCCTGTGGACGGCCGGTCGCCGCGCTCGAATCGGTCGCGACCCCGCCCCCGCCAGAGGCTGCCGTTGTTGTCCCGTTGGCTCCCGCGCCCGCGCAGAGCGTCGCCGCCGCGCCCGCGCCCCCAGCGCCTGCGCCGGTCGCCAGCCCGGCACAGCCCGCGCCGCCTCCTGCGCTGCCCGAGCTGCCGCCGGTCCCGGCCGACGCGCCGCCGCCTTCGCTCCCCGACCTGCCGCTGGTGGCCGACGCTTCGCCGCCCGCGCCCTCGGTCAAGCTCGGCGGCGATGCCATCGAGCTCGGCGAGACCGTCCGCTTCCAGCCCAACAAGGCCGCGATCGACAAGAGCTCGTTCGCGCTGCTCGACCAGGTGGCGCGTGTCCTGTCCGACCACCCCGAGCTGACGCTGGTCCGCATCGAGGGCCACACCGACAACAGCGGCTCGCCCGCGACCAATCGCAAGCTCTCGCAGGCGCGCGCCAAGGCGGTGCTGCGCTACCTCGTCAAGCGGGGCATCGACCCGCGGCGACTGCAGGCCAAAGGCTTTGGCGCCGACAAGCCGCTGGCGCCGAACTTCAACCAGCGCAATCGCGAGCTCAATCGGCGGGTGGAGCTCAAGGTGATCGAGCGGAAGGAGCCCGGCACGCCTGCGCCGGGTTGAGGTCCGCGCCGCGTCAGGGCCGTGATCGCACGACGATGCGCCCGATCTGCCGCGTGTCGCGAGGCCCAGGTGCGGCTGCGGCGAAGAGCGAGACGGCGCCGGGGGCGACCTGTGCATGCGCGCTCCGGGGCGAGGCGCGGAGCGTGTCGGCGCCGGGCGGCGGGCGCAAGCGACCGTGCTTGTCGGACCCCTGGGGTAGAGGTTCTTCGCGCCAACGAAGGCGCGGCGTTGAGAGCATCTCTGGTCGTGAACAGTCGTGCGCAAGGGGGGCCGATGACTCGTCCTTATGACCGTTACTGGGGCAAAGCCGATGCGGAGGTGGCGCGGCTCGGCGGCGTTCCTTGTCACCTCGCTGTCTTGCACATGCTGGACGTTGCGGCCGTTGCGCAGCAGCAGGTGGAACAAAGCCCGATCTTACAGTCGCGGTTGGGGCGCAGGCTGGGTGTCTCCGAAGACCGCGTCGCCGTCACGGTCGCGGCTTTCGTGGCCCTGCACGACATCGGCAAGATCGACGCGCGCTTCCAGGCCAAGGCCCCGGACGCCGCGCTGGCCCTGGGTGTTTCTCTCGACCGTGGAATCGGCCTCCGCTTCGACCATGGGGCCGCGGGCTTTGGACACCTGCGCCTCGACCTCGCCGACGTCGTCAAGCGGGAGTTGGGTCCCGGTGCCTGGCCGCTCCTGCAAGCGGTGACCGGCCATCACGGGGAGCTCCCAAAACGTAAGAGCGCCGACGATGAGGCTGCCTGGGGAGTGGCCCGATACCGGCAGCAAAGCCTCTCCGACAGGTCCGCTCGAGCCGCGCTGTTCGACGACTTCGTCAGCTTGTTCCGCGAGCGCGGTGCAGCCCTGCCGCTGGCCATCGAACCAACCGCGCCGCTTGTCTTGCAGCTTGCCGGCCTGTGCTCGGTGGCCGATTGGATCGGCTCAGATACTGATTACTTTCCCTATTCATCAGCCCTACCTCCTCTGCCGAGCTACTACAGCGATTGCGCGCTTCCACGGGCGGAGAAGGCCTTGGCTGCTCTCGGCCTTCGGACGGCGAAGCCGGCGTGCAAGTCGTTCGAGAAGCTCTTCGGCTTTCGGCCTAGAGACGTCCAAGATGTCACTGCGGCCTTGGAACTTCCGCAGGGCCCCTGCCTTGTCGTCGTCGAGGCAGAGATGGGCAAGGGCAAGACCGAGGCGGCCCTCGAGCTTGCCGGGCGCTTTCTCACGCGAGGGGACGCCTCGGGCCTGTACTTCGCGCTGCCGACCATGGCCACTTCGAACGCCATGCTCGGCCGGCTCGAAAGGGTCGCTGGGTCGCTGTTCGACGGCGAAGTGAACCTCGTCCTCTCGCACGGCCGCAGGAGGATGAATGAGGCCTTCACTCGCATCGTCGAGCGCGGCGGTCCCGGCGCCGCCGCGTACCACGACGAGGCGACGGTCGTTTGCAATCGCTGGCTCCTGGGGAGGAAGCGGGCCCTGCTCGGCCAGATCGGCGTCGGCACGATTGACCAGGCGATGTTGGCTGCGCTTCGCGTGCGCCACCACTTCGTGCGCGTGCATGCGCTCGCCGAATCGGTGGTCGTGATCGACGAGGTGCACGCGTACGACGCCTATATGGGCGTCATCATCGACCGGTTGATTGAATGGCTTGGTGCGCTGGGCGCGCCGGTCATCCTGCTCTCCGCGACCCTTCCTTCGGCTACACGGAGAAAGTTGGTCGAGGCCTACGCGCGCGGCGCGCAATTCGATCCTACCGAGGTGGCCCAACAGCCCGCCGCGTACCCGCTGGTGACTTGCGTCTCCAAGGTTGGCGTCACTGAGCACACCACTCTTGCGAAGCCCGCCGAACGAAGCGTCGCGCTCGAGGTCCTGGCCACCGACGCACCAGAGGCGTCGGTGCTGCCACGATTGATCGAGGCGGCCCGCGGAGGCGCCATGGTCGCCTGGATTCGCAACACGGTGAACGACGCTCAGCGAGCTTGGGACTACGCCGTCACGCTCGGCGCCGCACCGCTCCTGTTTCACGCCCGGATGCGCGCCATCGACCGCGCCAGCATTGAGCGGCGCGTGCTCGAAGACTTTGGCACCAGCGGGGCGCGAGAAGGCGCGCTGCTCATCGCGACGCAAGTCGTCGAGCAGAGCCTGGATCTAGACTTCGATCTCCTCGCCTCCGATCTGGCGCCGGTCGATCTCCTGTTCCAACGCGCCGGCCGCCTGCACCGTCACGACCGTAAGCATCGGCCCAAAGGTTGTGAGACGCCCCGCCTGTTGATCGTCGCTCCGACTGTCGATGACGCGGCGCTGCTTCGCTTTGGCGGCTCGGGCCATGTCTATGACCGGGCGACGCTCGCGCTCACGCTTGGTCTGCTCGAAGGGCGCACGGCTCTCTCTATTCCGGGCGATATCCGCGCTCTCGTCGAGGAGCTTTACGATGAGTCTCGCCGGTCGGCGCGTATCGACGCGGCGTCGAATCGCGACGCGCTCCTGGTGGCCGAGACGCAGCGAAAGGCCAAGCTGGACGAGCGCCAACTCAACGCGCAAAAGGCCTGCATCGCGCCCGCGCACTTCGACCCGACGGCGGCCGAGCGCTATGCCGACGACGATGACGAGGCGATCCAAGCGTTCACTCGCGACGGTCAATCTTCGACGCTCCTGCTCGTTCTCTGGGATGGCGACGAGGGCGTTGGTCGGCCGCTGGAAGGTGGCACGCCCTGGACCTACGACGCCAAGCATCCGGGAGCGTGGCGTGTCGCTCAAGCGCTGTCTGAGCAAACGCTCTCATTGAGCGTGTACGGGGGCCGCACCTTCGATCGCGGAGCGCGGGCACGAGGCGAGGCTGCGCTCTGGGAAGAGTGGGAGAAAAGAATGGGCGAATTCCTCGTCGCGACCGGCCAGAAGGGGGTCGTCTTGGTGCCGATGCGAGCAGAGCCAGATGGTTCCTGGCGGGGCAAGGTGCAAATGAAGGGTGGTGAGTACAGAAGGCTTTCGTACTCAAAGCAGAAGGGTCTATGGTTCGTTTCCTAAGGGGGGGGCCCTTTGTCATTCAATGTCCTGACCGATCCCTGGATTCCGCTCGCCGATGATGGAGGGCTTGCGTCCTACGTGGAAGTCATGACGGGCGCGCGCGACGCGGCCGATCTCGACCACCCGCGCGACGACTGCCGCTTCTTCACGCGCATGCTCCTGTCGGCGCTCACGCAGGCGCTCTTCCCGGCCACCAACGTAAGTGAGTTGCGCCAGCTCATCGCGGCTCCGCTGGCCGCTCCAAGCGTGAATGCGCGAATCGGAGAGGTGCAGAGCGACTTCGACCTGCTCTCTACCTCCGCGCCGTGGATGCAGGCGGCGGCAGCGACCGGCACCGAGAATGAAACGTCCAAGATTCTCCTCGAAGTCGCCAAGCACCGGCTCTTCCGGCCGGCCATCGCATCAGACGCTCTCTGCGCGCCGTGCGCGGTGCCCATGCTCTACGGCTTGCAGGCATTCGTGCCCAAAGGAGGACAAGGCTATTCCCCCAATGTGCGCGGGGCGCCGCCGACGACCACTCTGGTGCTGCTGCCCGAGTCGGTTCGGCAGACTGCCTGGGCCAACACTCTTCACCCCGAGCGTGCCCAGAGCATCGTTTATGGTCCTGAGCCGGAGCGCCCCTGGCTGTTCCACTCGCAGGCCCGCGACGGCACGGCGATCGGGCTCGTCGAGGGCTTGTTCTGGAAGCCGCGCTCACTGCGATTGATTGAAGCGGCTTCGGACCGGTGCGTTGCCTGTGGCCAAACGGGACGTCCCGTCTACAGCGCGGTCGGTTACGCCAAGCGACAGCAGCGGACCGGTGATCTCTACCGACATCCGATGACTCCTTGCCGCATCCGTCGAACCAAAACGACGAGCGCGCTCAGGTTCACGAAGCTGTCGGGCGACCGCCCCACGTGGACCAACCTGGCCGACCTGGTGAGCCCCATCCAGGGAGACACCGAAGGGAGCCTCCCTGCCCCGGTGGTCGCGCAGTGGACGGAGGAACTGGCCGAGCCCGGCGACCGAACTTCTTTGCTGGTGCTCGACTTCGGGACGCAGGACGCCAGCATCACCCATCGTTTCGTCGAGAACTTTCCGCTCTCGCTGCGGCTGACCGATCGAGACGTCATCGAGGGCGTGAGGGCGCGCATCGCCGAAGCGGAGGAGGCGCTCGGCGAGCTGCAGACCGCCTGCGTCCGGCTGCACATGAAGTCGAGGCCGAGCAAACGCCTTGGCAAGGCGCAGAGCACGCGGGCGCGGAAAGAGAAAGAGCTGGTGCACGACGTCACGGCGGCTTTCTGGCAACGCACCGAAGCCCCATTTTGGCGTTCCTACGAGGCCACGCTCGGCCCCGAAGAGCAGAAAATGATCGACGCGGAGGACGACTTCCGGTCTGCGCTGCGCAAGACGGCGCTCCACCTCTTCGACGAGCACGCAAGCGCCTCGATCTCGGATCCGTCGCGCGTCGCGGTGCTGGCCGAGGTGCGGGCGAAGCTCGCGTCGAACCTTCCCTTCCCGGCGGGACCGAGTCAGGCACGCGCGGCCCCTGTCGCCGATGCTCGCCCGGAGGGTCTGTGACCCCCTGCGACCATCGCCGATGGTCTGCCAGAAGGGTCGAACCCGCTTGCGACCATCGCCGATGGTCCCCCGGAGGCTTCGAGCCTGCCCGCGACCATCGCCGACGGTCTCCCGGAAGGTTCGAACCCGCCCGCGACCATCGCCGATGGTCTCCCGGAAGCCTCAGCGCCGGCTGACCTCCATCGCCGATGGGGTCCTTTGAATCTGCTGAATGCCGTTTTCTCGAGTCGTGCTGTCGCAGTTCCTTCGCCTTCCCAAGGAGAGAACATGCCGAAGAAGACTGAATCGCGGTCGAGTGCTGCCCTCCCTGCCGACGCGTCCACCGTGGCTGTCGGGTCGCAGGAGCAGTACGAGCGCTTTCTGCCCGAGGCAGCGAAGATCCCGGCGGCCGAAGTAAGACCGATGCGCGCCGATGTCAGCCTTGCCATCATCAACGCGCGGCAGGGCATCGACGCCGTGCTCGCCAAGGCCGACGAGATCCGCGCCGGCTTGCCAAAGGTCTCGATCCCGAGCATCGAGGCGGTCGCGGACCTGAGCGCCGCCGTCGCGTACGCCGCGGGCCAGGTCGAGCGGTTCGCGCCGCCGCCCGGCGACGTCAGAGAGTTGCTCTCACGCGCCAGCAAGCTTCGGTCGCTGCTCCTCGGGTCCGCGGAAGTGCTCTCCGTCGCTGGAGTCATCCCTGCGGCCCAGGTGGCAAAGATTCGCGCCGGGCATGGCGGCATCGACACCGCGGGCGACTGCGTGGCACTGGCCGCTCTCTTCCAGAAGAACGCCGCCGCGGTGAAGGGCAAGGTCGCGTTCACCGCGGCAGACCTCAAAGACGCAGCCGAGGTCGGAACCCGCTTGCTCGCCGTTCTCCGCCCCAAGGCCGCGGGCAAGAAGCCCACCGCCAAAGAACTTTCCGCCGCGAGCGAGGCCCGCGACCGCCTCTGGACCCTGTTCGAGAGGAGCTGGGAGAACAACGTCTGGCGCGCCGGCGCGTGGATCCACGGCCGGGCGGTTGACGATCACGTCCCCTCGCTCCAGTCGCGTGCCGTGTCGAGCAAGCGCGCTCCCAAGCCTCCGCCGAGCCCGAGCGCCACATGACGTTCGAGGAGCTCAAGGACATCGCCCGCACCCTCCGCGCTCACTACGACGCCCTGCCGCCCGGGGCCAAGGCCACGCTCCGCCGCTGCACCACCGCAGACGAGCTGCGCGCCGAAGGCGTCTATTGGCGCCTGATCGACGAGGCCGCCGTCCCGGCAAGCGCCCGCAGCAACATGGCGCACGTGGTCGGTTGCTTCGACAGCGCAGATGCGGGGCGCCAGCCGTTCGCCCGCTGGCTTCGGCACGCTGCCTACGGCGAGGTGAAGCCAAACGATCTCCCCGCCCGCTCGCTGCGCTTTCGCCGGCTCCTCGCCGCAAGCCACGGCGAGGAGATGGCCCATCACCTGCGCAAGCTGTTGCGGCAGGGTTTCCAGAAATCCAGGACCGGCGTCGATTGGGGCGAGCTTGGCGCCGACATCTTCTTCTTTGGCGACAGCGTTCGACGGCGCTGGGCCGAGCAGTTCTTCACCAAGACCACGAACCTCGAGGAGTCGAACCATGCCTGAGAAGAAGCCGAAGCCGCTCTTCGTAGAGTTGCACGCCCTGCGCTCCTATCCGCCTTCCAACCTCAATCGCGATGACCTGGGCTCGCCCAAAAGCATCGTCTTCGGCGGCGAGCGCCGCGTGCGGGTCTCCAGCCAGTGCTTGAAGCGGACCTGGAGGATGTCGCCTTTCTTCCACGGCGAGCTGGCCGAGGATCAGCTCGGCGTGCGCACCCAGCGCATGCCCGAGCAGGTCTTCAATAAGTTGACGCCAGCCTTCGGCGACAGCGCGTTGGCCGGGCTGGAGGCGCTCTTCGCCGCGCTCGGGAAGAAGGCTGCCAAGGACGACGGCGGCGAGGAGGATGGGGCCGAAGGCGAGGCGGGCAACGACGAAAAGCCCGAGGCCGCGCCGGCCGAGGCGAAGGCCACCAAGACCGACCACCTGCTCTTCGTCTCCCAACAAGAGATCGACGAGATCGTCGCCTTTGCCAAAGCTGAAAAGGACGACCTGTCCAAGGTGATGAAGGCGGGCAAGAAGAAGGCGGTCGACACCAAGCTCCTCGAGAAGCTGCGCAAGAAGCTCAAGCTGCACCTGGCCGAGAAGTGTAAGCGGAACGCCGTCGACGTGGCGCTCTTCGGGCGCTTCCTCACCAGTGACGAGTTCGGCGAGTGCAACGCGGCCCTGCAGGTCGCGCACGCGCTCGGGACGCAGAAGCTCGACCTCGAATACGACTACTTCACCGCGGTCGATGACCTGCAGCCCTCCGAGGACCACGGCGCCGGGCACCTCGGCGAGACCGAGCTGTGCTCGTCGGTCCTCTACGAGTACGCGGTCTGTGACGTTCCCCTGCTCGTGCAGAACTTGGGCGGCGACACGGCGCTGGCGGCCAAGGCGATGAAAGGGATCGCGCTCGCCATCTGCAGGTCGATCTTCGAGAAGGCCAAGCGGAACGGGACTGCGCCGCACACGCCGGCCGACTTTCTCGAGGTGGTGATCCGCCGCGACGCGCCGGTGAGCCTCGCCAACGCGTTCCTCAAGCCGGTGCGGCCCGAGAAGGACAAGGACGTGATGGACGTCTCCATCCGCCGGCTGCAAGAGCAGCAGGACAAGTACGACGAGGCCTACGGCAAGGACCACGTCGTCGAGCGGTTCGTCCTGGACCTGCGAGCAGAGGGCAAGCGCGAGTACACCTCGCTCGACGCCCTGGCCAAGGGCATCGAGAAGCGCATCGCGGCAGAGGCGCACGCGTGATCCGCGCCCTCGCCCTCCGGCTCAAAGGGCCGATGCAAAGCTGGGGGGGGCCGGTCGCGGGAAACGACCGGCCGTCCTTCGACGTCCCGACCAAGAGCGGCGTGCTTGGTCTCGTGGCCTCGGCGCTCGGGATCGAGCGCACCGAGGTCGAGCGGCTCGCGCAGCTTCACCGCTCCTTCGCTCTCGCGGTCCGGGTGGACAAGCGCGGCACGGTCGGGGTCGACTACCACACGACCCTGGACGTGCCGACCGCCGACGGGGGCAACCGCGGGGACATGGCCGTCATCTCCAAGCGCCGATACCTCTACGATGCCTCCTTCGCAGCGCTGCTGGTCGCCCGCGAAGGGGCCCCCCCCTCGAGGACGTAGCCGAAGCGCTCCGCCATCCCCGGTTCGCCCCGTTCCTGGGTCGGCGGGCGTGCGTGCCAAGCGATCGCGTCTTCGTGCGTGGCCCCCTCGAAGGGGCCGACTGGAAGGAGCTGTTCGCCCAGGTCCCGCTCGACGGGGACAAGCCAGACGACGGCCCGCACGACATCCACCTGGACGCCGAGCTCGCGCCCGCGCTCGACCACCGGAGAAGCCGGCAGCGAGATGTGCTTCTCGGACGATTGCCGCGTCTCTTCGACGAGCGGGTGGTGCATGTCGTCAGTGGTCCGGCGCCGAGCGGAACACCGAACCCCAAGGAGACCATCGACCCATGGATGCCCTGACTCTTCACTACTCGAAGGTCTTCTTCGCTGGGGTGCAGTCCATCTACGACCTGCACCGCGATCTCTCGCGGGTGCTGGGCAAGCGTGACACCGCCGGGTACCTGTTCCGCACCGACCTCGACCGGACGGCAGGCGCGTCGAGGCGTGTTGCCCTGGTCCAGTCGCGCTCGCCCGGCAACTGGAAGGCGCTCGGCGACAAGGTGGCCCAAACCGAGGAGCGGCAGCGGGTCTGGAGGCTCGAGGCGGGGCAGCGCTATCGATTCTTCCTCCGCGGCAACGCGACCGTCGCCAAGAAGGCAGCGCTGCACGAGCTGGCCAACGCCACCAAGGAGGAGTTCCGAGCAGCGCGGGGCAAGCGGCTAGCGATCCGCGGCGAGGCAGCGTTGTTGGGCTGGCTCGAAAGCCAAGGCAAGAAGCACGGCTTTGGGCTGGTAGAGACGGCATTTCCCCAGGAGGACGCCGCCGACAAGCTGATTCCAGCGGTGCGCCTCGGCCAGGCACACGACGTCGAATGGCGGGCCAACGGCAAGCACGGCCAGCACACGGGCGCCGACTTCGAGGGGCTGCTGGAAGTCGTGGAGGCCGCGAAGCTGACCGCTGCCGTTGAGCGTGGCATCGGCCCGGCGAAGGCCTTCGGGTACGGACTCCTGAGCCTCGCACCGGCGTGACGATCAAAGACGACATCCGCGTCCCTCTGCGCGAGCGGGATCCGTTTCTCCACGTGCGGAGGGGCTTTGTAGACGTGGAAGATGGTGCCGTGGTGGTCGCCGACGTGAATGGCGTGCGGATGCAGGTCCCGGTGGGTGCCCTCGCTTGCCTGATGTTGGAGCCAGGCACCACCATTTCGCACGAGGCGGTCAAAGCCTGCGCAGCCGAGGATTGCCTCTTGCTCTGGGTCGGCGAGGGCGGAACGCGCATGTACTCGGCGGGCACGCCAGGCGGCGCGAGGAGCGACAAGCTGATGACCCAGCTCGCGATCGCGACCGATCCGAAACGGCGGCTCTTGGTGGTGCGCGGCATGTTTGCCCGCCGCTTTCGTGGCGAGGTTCCAGACAAGCGCAGCGTCGATCAGCTCCGCGGGCTGGAAGGCGTCCGGGTCCGCGAGAAATACAGCGAGCTTGCCCAGAAACACGGGCTGGTCTGGGGCGGCCGGCAGTACGACCCGAAGGCCTGGGCCAAGGGCACCGACACCAACCGGGCCATCAGCGCCGCCAACGCTTGTCTCTACGCGGTGACCGAATGCGCGATTCTCGTCGCCGGCTACAGCCCCGCGGTCGGATTTCTGCATTCGGGCAAGCCGCTGTCGTTCGTCTATGACATCGCCGACCTGTTCAAGTTCGAAGTCAGCGTGCCAGCAGCGATGGAAGTCGTGAAGAAACAATCGAAGGACGTCGAGGGCGACGTGCGGCGGCTTCTGCGCGAGCGGTTCCTCTCCACCAAGCTGATGGAGCAGCTGGTCCCGACCATCGAAGAGGTACTCGATGTGGGTGATTGACACGGAAGCCGCACCTCCTCGGCTGCGCGGCCGCTTGTCCAGGTGGGGGGTCGAGGTGCGAGCCGGCCTCTACGTGGGAAGCAGCTCTGCCAAGGTCCGCGACGCGGTGTGGTCGATGGTCTGCGACAACCTTGGCGACGAGGGAAACGCGGTGCTGGTCTACGACTCGCGCAATCCGCAGGGGTTCGAGGCGAGGACCGCCGGCAAGCACCGCCGCGAGATCGTCGATGTAGACGGGCTCATCCTGGCCCGGTTCCTCCCGGTCGATGTGCAACGCGTTCCTTGGGACGAGCCGCTCGAGAAGGCGGCAGACTCGAAGTATCTACGCCATGACGACTGACGGGCCGGCGCGGAGGGGATGCCCGGTGCACACAGCAAGAACGGTTCCATCACCGGTCTGTGATAACCGAATAGAACTTCAGTGGATTGGAGGAAGAGCCGCCCCCGCACGCGCGGGGATGAACCGCTCGAGCTGACGAAGAAGCCGCAGATGTAGACCGCCGCCCCCGCACGCGCGGGGATGAACCGCCCCGCGGAATCGCTGTAAACCTCGCGACGCTCGCCGCCCCCGCACGCGCGGGGATGAACCGGCCGCCCTCGGCGAGGCGCCGAGCCATAGCTGCGCCGCCCCCGCACGCGCGGGGATGAACCGCAGTCGTCGTCCTTCCCTATCTCGGTCATCAAGGCCGCCCCCGCACGCGCGGGGATGAACCGTCCGCACCCTTCGTCAGCCTCCAAGGCTTGCCGCCGCCCCCGCACGCGCGGGGATGAACCTCAGTCGCCGTTGCGGGCGCGGTGCGCGCGGTGAGCCGCCCCCGCACGCGCGGGGATGAACCGCCGCGGACCCAGCGAGAGTAGAGGGTGTTGCGCGCCGCCCCCGCACGCGCGGGGATGAACCGCCGATGATGAGCGCCGATCTGATGGTGGCGCTCGCCGCCCCCGCACGCGCGGGGATGAACCGCGGACGCCTGCTGATCGGCCTCGGCATCTGCCCGCCGCCCCCGCACGCGCGGGGATGAACCGCGGACGCCTGCTGATCGGCCTCGGCATCTGCCGCCGCCCCCGCACGCGCGGGGATGAACCGGTCCTCGTCGGCGCTCAGTCGGGAGGCGCGGTCGCCGCCCCCGCACGCGCGGGGATGAACCGCCATACCTATCGGGAGTGACGCAAGTGACGCACGCCGCCCCCGCACGCGCGGGGATGAACCGTGGCCGCCGAGATCCCAGCCGCGTGGCCGCGCGCCGCCCCCGCACGCGCGGGGATGAACCGGTGTGGGGTGGAGACGGCCTAGTAGGTCGTCTGCGCCGCCCCCGCACGCGCGGGGATGAACCGGGCTGCGCGATCGGCTGTACGTTGGAGAGCTACGCCGCCCCCGCACGCGCGGGGATGAACCGCAGCGCCTCCTGGGTTTCGGTCAGGGCCTCCAAGCCGCCCCCGCACGCGCGGGGATGAACCGCGGCTGTGCGCGGACCTCGCGCGGGCAATCGCGCCGCCCCCGCACGCGCGGGGATGAACCGCACCTGGTCCGCAACGAGTTGCGCTGGTGGTGCCGCCGCCCCCGCACGCGCGGGGATGAACCGCTCGCGTCTGCGATTCGCTCGTGGTCCGCGTGGGCCGCCCCCGCACGCGCGGGGATGAACCGGAGACGAATCGCACCGCGGCAGGCACGCCCACGCCGCCCCCGCACGCGCGGGGATGAACCGAACGCGGACTTCCGCGGGGCGATCTCGCAGTTCGCCGCCCCCGCACGCGCGGGGATGAACCGCATGGCGCTCCTAGTGCCGCCCCCGCACGCGCGGGGATGAACCGCCACTGACGTAGTGCTGGCGGTCATCGAGAGCAGCCGCCCCCGCACGCGCGGGGATGAACCGCGGCGGTGGCCTCGGCGAGCTTAGGCGGCCTGGCGCCGCCCCCGCACGCGCGGGGATGAACCGTCTTCTTGCGCGCCCGGTGCCCGTAGTGGCCCGCCGCCCCCGCACGCGCGGGGATGAACCGCACCCGCCGTCATCGCCCTTGACCCGCCGGACCGCCGCCCCCGCACGCGCGGGGATGAACCGCGGGCGACGAACTTGATCTGCCCGCTCGACGCCGCCGCCCCCGCACGCGCGGGGATGAACCGTAAATGACGACCATCCGAGTCAAGGACATGACCAGCCGCCCCCGCACGCGCGGGGATGAACCGCTCTGGCCCGTCGTCGAACGGCACGCTCTGGCACGCCGCCCCCGCACGCGCGGGGATGAACCGTGTACTGCCCCGCGACCGTCGGAGTCGTGACCGCCGCCCCCGCACGCGCGGGGATGAACCGCTGAGGAGGGCGGCGGGTGCGGTCACGGCGCGGCGCCGCCCCCGCACGCGCGGGGATGAACCGCAAAGACGTTGCCCACCACGCAGCCGCCGTGGCGCCGCCCCCGCACGCGCGGGGATGAACCGCGATCCCCTCGTATCTGCGCGAGGACGGGACCGGCCGCCCCCGCACGCGCGGGGATGAACCGCCGCTGTAGCCAACGGTCAGCACCGCACCATTGGCCGCCCCCGCACGCGCGGGGATGAACCGGAAAGGCGCCCAGAGGCGCTGATCGACGGCGAGGGCCGCCCCCGCACGCGCGGGGATGAACCGGCGGCAGCTCCCCTGCCGAAGGGTCGAGGGTTGCCGCCCCCCCACGCGCGGGGATGAACCGCAGACCGGCCTCGCGCTCGCGGCCGCCGCCATCGCCGCCCCCGCACGCGCGGGGATGAACCGTCTTCGACCTGGCCGCTGGACTCGAGCGTCCAAGCCGCCCCCGCACGCGCGGGGATGAACCGCGCGCGCCCGACGTGGTGCAGAAGGGCCAGCAGGCCGCCCCCGCACGCGCGGGGATGAACCAGGAGCCCCCGTGTTCAACTTCTTGTCAGTCATCGCCGCCCCCGCACGCGCGGGGATGAACCGGTTGCGCTCGAGCGTGAAGACGGTCCCCGACCGCCGCCCCCGCACGCGCGGGGATGAACCGCCGGGGTTGTTGTCCTGCCACAGGGAGCCGGTGCCGCCCCCGCACGCGCGGGGATGAACCGATCCAGCAGCGCTCGCCGCAGTCGCACGTCAGCCGCCGCCCCCGCACGCGCGGGGATGAACCGGGCACCGAGCACCTGGACGTCGCGCGATTCCCGCCGCCCCCGCACGCGCGGGGATGAACCGCTTTCCGCGTGGCCTTCCGCCTCGTGGGCGCCGCCGCCCCCGCACGCGCGGGGATGAACCGCCGAGAGACCGGACATGCTGGGTTCCTGGTTGCGCCGCCCCCGCACGCGCGGGGATGAACCAGGCGGCGAACTTGTCGTCCCATGCGGCAGCGGACGCCGCCCCCGCTCGCGCGGGGTTTTAACTGGGCGAGTTCTGTTTGGGCAGGCCGACGATGCACGCCGCCCCCGCACGCGCGGGGATGAACCGGAC
>JBBRMA010000010.1:0-125159 GCA_038231075.1 Myxococcales bacterium
CCCACGCGCGTCTGGTGGCTCGCTGCGCTCGCATCGATCGGTTTTCTTGCCGCGCGAGCCCTTAAGCCAGGCTTAAGGGCTCACGACGCAAACTCTTAAGATGCGAGCGCAGCGAGCCACCTCTGTCGGGTGGGCGCCCGTGCCGCGCGGCAGGTCTCTGCCTGCACGCGGCCGGTACCTCCGGCGCCTATCTGACCGACACTTGGTCTAGAGAGTATCGATGCTGAAATACCCGCCCACCGTGCGCTCGCCCAGATCACTATCGGGCCTTAGGTTGAACCCGATATCGAGCGCCATGCGGCCGATGGGAGTCGCGTAGCGAACCCCGGCTCCCGTGGCGTCGTGGATTTTCAATAGGTCCGACAGCTTTGTCGTGGGCGCGCCGGGATTCGAGAGCAGATTTCCCGCGTCGTAGAAGAGCGCCAATTCCCAGGGGCCGCCGAGCGCGATGCGGGCCTCGGCGCGCACGGCGGCGAAGGCGTCGCCGCCGCTGGAGGTGCCCTGCAGCGCCAGGATCACGTTGGTGCTGCACGAGGCGCCGGTGAGCGTCGCCTTGCACTTGTCGATCTGCTGGTGGAGCTGGATCCGGTTGTCCTCGGGCTGCATCCCGTCCTCGGGGAACCCGCGCAGCGTGGTCGCGCCGCCCAGGTAGAAGCGGCGATCGCCCGGCGTCCTGCTCTCGGCGTCGAGCTGGAAGTTGTACCCGCCGCGCGCCGAGAGGAGGAGGCTCGAGTTCAACGGCAGCGGGATGTAGCCGGCCGCCAGCAGCGAGAGGCGGATCAAGTTGGTGTGGAACGACTCGTGGGTGAGCGAGCGCATGTAGTCGCCGATGGCCTGCGCGAAGAAGCCTTTGCGAGTGCGGCCGGGCTCGTCGCGCAGGTCGAGCGTCAGCGTCGGCCGCAGCGAGCTGAAGACCATCGAGCCGGTCGATTGCAAGAACTGCCGCCGCTCGGACGGATCGACGAGCTGCAAGATATCGACGCGCTCCTCGAAGGTCTGGTAGCCCACTTCGAGCGCGAGGCCGAGGGAGAACGGCCGCCGCTGCACCGACTCCGCCGTCACCTGCGCCGAGAACTTGGTCAGGTTGTAGGACGGCCGCGTGGCCCGCTCGTGGATCAGGTCGATGGCGCCGCGCACCGCGTCGGTCAAGGGATAGAGCCGCGGCGTGTTCAGGCCCAGGTCCACCACGCGCTCGATGGGGTCCGGCGGCAGGAGGAAGCCGTTGCAGGTCTGGCCGTTGATGATGACGAGCGAGTTCGAGCAGTCGTAGCGCAGGAAGGGAAAGTCGGCCTTGACCACCGCGCTGAAGGTCAGGTTCTTGCCGCCCAGGTTCGCCTGCTGGAACTGCAGCGTCGCGCGCGGGCCGTCGTTGTTGGAGAAGCCGATGCTGCCGAGGAACGACTGCGTCGGCCGCTCGCGCAGGCTGACCTGCAGGACCTTCTCGGCCTCCTCGACTTGCGGGTTCGACGGCGTCAGCGTCGCCGAGAAGAAGAGCCCGGTGCGGAGCAGCGCCTGCTGGGCGCGGTCCATGGTCTCGGGCCGCAGGATGTCGCCGGGCTTGATGTTGACGAGGTCGAGGATCAGGCCTTCCACCGTGCGCAGCTGCTCGGGGCCCTCGACGCGCACGAAGCTCACCTTGACCAGCGGCCCGGGCTGGATGCGGTAGGTGACGTGGACGCGCACGGCGTGCCGGGGGTCCTTGGGGTCCGGCTCGGCGAAGATCTCCTCGTCCTCGACCTTGGCGTAGAGGTGGCCGCGGCTGGTGTAGAGCAGCGTGATGCGGCCCCGCCCTTCCTCGGCCGCCAGGTAGCTGAAGACGCCGCCATTGGCCAGCACCAGCGCTGCCTCGAGCTCGCTGCGCTTCACCTCGCCGCCGCCGCCTTCGATCTTGAGGCTGGCCACGCGCGCCTGCTCGCCTTCGCGGATGGGGATGGTCGCGCTGACGCGATAGCGGCCCGCCAGCTCGGCCAGCTTGGGCGCGCCGACCTGGACGTTGAGGTAGCCCTGGCTCTTGTAGAGGTCCTCGATCTGCCGGATCGCGCGCGCGTAGAGCACCGGGTCGAAGACCGTGCTCGGCTCGACGTGGTAGCGGCGAGGGCTCGGCGGATCGGGGCGGCCCGCGACTCCCGTGCGCTCGACGTCGGAGGGGTCGGCGCCGAGCGCAGGGTCGATGCTGGTGCCGTCCGCGAGCACGTCCTCGACCAGGCTCTGGAGCTCGCCGGTCGGGATCGCCTGGTTGCCGGCGAAGAGGAGCTGCTCGACGCGCACCGGCTGATCCTCGGAGACGCTGAAGAAGATCTGCACCTCGCCGGGAGAGGGGCTGATCTCGCGGGTCGAGACGCGCGCGCGGAGAAATCCCTGGCCGACGTAGAAGCGGCGGAAGTTCGCGGCCATCTCCTGCACCGCCTGCTGGTCGAAGGGCTCGTCGCTGTCGGTCTGGATCTGCGAGAGCAGCACGTGGTCGGTGAAGGCGCGGTTGCCGCGGATGTGGAAGGTCACCTTCGGCCCCGCGTTCACCGGCACCAGCACGCGCACGCGATCGCCGGGCAGCTCGACGATCTGCGCCGCCTCGACCTTGGCGCGCAGCCGGCCCGCGCGGCGATAGCTCTCGCGCAGCCCGCGCACGCCCTCTTCGAGCTGGGCCTGGTTGAGCACGTCGCCGGGCTGGAGGCGCAGCGCCGCGAGCAGCTCGGCGCGCGAGAGCGAGGGCACGCCCGGGAAGAGCAGCTCGTCGATGCGCGTGGGCTCGCCTTCGTCCACCTGCAGCTCGAGCGCGACGCCGCCCGGCTGCGCGTGCTCGTGGACGGCGATGGCCGCTCTGCGATAGCCGGCGCGCCGGTAGAGGTCGAGCAGGCTCTTCACCGCGCGCGGAGTCTGCGCCGGCTGGAAGGCGCCCGTGAGGTTGGCGGTGCTCTTGAGCACGCTCTCGGAGATGGCGCTGTGGCCGGGGAAGGAGACGCTGACGATCTCCAGCACCGGCGTGAGCTGGAAGTGGAGCCGCACGAACGCCACGCCCGGAGGCGCCTTGGTCGCGGCGGGCGGCTCCATCGGCTCGACGAAGGCGGTGACGCGCGAGAAGCGGCGCGAGGTGTAGAGCTGGCGCAGGGCCTCGCGCACGGCGCGCAGGTCGAGCGGCGCGCCTTCCTCGAGGCCCTCGAGCTGGCCGCGGAGGGAGGCCGCGTCGGCGCCCTCGAACTCGATGGCGCCGAGGCGCGGCTCGGGCTCCTGGCGCTCGAAGAGCTGCAAGGGCGCGGCAGGAGCCAGCGCGGCCCTCGAGGCGCCTGCCGCGCAGAGCACCGCGGCGACGTACACCGCGGGCCTGACGAACATCAGTTGCCCTCCCACCGCAGGCTGAGGTCCAGGCCGAAGTCGGTGCCGATCTGGATGTGCTCGTTGTCCACCTGGCCCTGCGCCGTCACGCTGTCGGTCAGGCGATAGGCGACCACGCCGCGCCCGCGCCGCGTGGACAAGCCTTGCAGGATCTTCAAGTCGAGCTTCTCGGTGAGCAGCTGCGAGTGGAAGCGCGCCATTGGCTCGACGCGGTTGGAGGCCACCGAGAAGTCGCTGGTGAAGTCGATGGTGGGGTTTCTGAGGATCGAGTTCTTGGGGATGAAGCGGCGCACCTCTTCGGAGAAGCCCGTCACCTTGTTGAGCGCCTCGAGCGCGATGGCGGTGCCGGTGTCGGCCGCGTTCACCCCGCCCGCCTGGATGTTCGACTGCACGAAGCCAAAGGTCAAAAGGAAGGCGAGGTCGGACTCGGCCAGCGCGGGCTCGCTGGTGAGCTGCACGCGCGGCTCTTGCGGCGTGCCGAAGGCGTGCAGCCGGACCTTGTAGTCCTTGACGCTCGAGAGCGCCTGCAGGTCGAACGAGGGGCGAATGCTCTGCCGGTCGGTGAAGTTGAGGACGCCCTGCTCGATCTGGAACTCGTTGCCGCGGAAGTTGGCCGTGCCGTGCACGGTGTTGACCGAGCCCAGCAGACCCAGGCGGCGGCTCGTTCCGGTGACGGTGAACTCGCCCTTCAGATCGGCGCGCGCGAGGTTGTTCTCGATGCGCACGCCACGGGCCAGGGTCACGTCGACGTTGAAGTGCACCAGCGTGTCGCTCTTGGCGAGCGCGCGCGGCGTCGGCGGGCGGCGGGTGAAGTCGAGCAGCTGCCGCTCGAGGTTCACGTCCTCCGCGTACTTCATCCGCGCCAGGATGAGCGAGCCCGAGAGCGTCGGCTCGGACGGCGAGCCCACCAGCGTCAGGTGGCTGCCCTCCTCCAGCGTGCAGCTCAGGTTCTCTTGCAGCTTGACGGTCACCTCGGTGAGCCGCGCCTGCAGATCCAGGTACTCGGGCGCGAAGTCCTTCAAGCGCACCGAGCCCGAGAAGCGCGCGGGGCCGCTGTTGAGCCGCGCCGTCACGTCCTCGACCAGGAGCGCCTTGTCGCTGAACGACACGCGGCCGTTCAGCTCGCGGACCACCACCGGCGAGCCGCGGGCGCGCAGCTCGCCGTTTTCGATCTGCAAGGAGCCGAGCATGGTGGGCTCGCGGTCGGTGCCAGCGACCGTGGCCTCGAGGTAGGCGGTGCCGGCGGCGTGCTCGATGAGCGCGTCTGAGGTGCTCTCGCCCTGCGCGAACGCGAGCAGGAGCTTGCCGTCCATGGTGGCCGACAGGCGCATGTCGAGCCCCCCGCCCCGCGCGCGCGTGCCCTTGAGCTGCGCCTGCAAGAGCGACTTGCTGTCGACGATGGCGAGCTTCTTGATGTCGAGGCCCTCGGGTCCGAACGAGAGCTGCCCGTTGCCCTCGTTGGCGAACTCGAGCGAGGTCTGCCGCTGCGGATCGGTGAAGCCGACGTTCAGCTGGGTCAGGTTGACGGTGCCGGTCGCCTGCCGCCACTTGAGCAGCGAGCCCTGGGCGGCCACGTCGGCGTAGGCCCTGCCGCGCTGCAGGCCCGAGTCCTTCGCGAAGGTCGCGAAGTAGCCCGACAGGTCCTCGAAGCGGAGCGCGAGCGTGCTGGTGAAGGCGAAGTTTCCCTCGAGGCGGGCGAGCGCGTCGAAGACATGCGTGCCGACCGTGCCGTGCGAGACCAGCGCCTTGCCGTCCACGCGCAAGGTGAAGTCGCCGTCGCCGAGCTCGGCCTTGCCCGCCTGGCCGCCCCAGAACTTCATCCCGGCGTCGATGAGCGGGTGCGAGGCCACGCCGCGGATCTTCATGTTCGCGAGCAGCGGCCCGTGGAGCTGCGCGGTGGACGCCGAGTCCAGATCCTTGAGGTCGAAGCCGCGGGTGCGCCCGTCCATCTCGAGCTTCCACTCGGGGCCAAAGGTGCCCGCCAGCTCGAAGGCCGCGCTGTCCTTCTCCAGCGAGTGGAGCAGCTCGAGCTTCTGCACCACGAGGCGCACGCCCTTGTAGAGCGCAAGCTGGGTCTCGCCGGTCGCGAACTTCTGGCCCCAGAGGTTCACGTCTTGAAACTCTAGCTGCGCGTAACCATCTGGACGCGCCGCGGGCCCGCGGATGTGGAGCGTGCCGCGGACCAGGCCATCGACGTCTTCCTGGTCGTGCACGGTCGAGAGCGTGGGGACGAGATCGACGGCGAGATCGACCAGGTCGTGCAGGTGCGAGCCCGGGACCACGGCGAGGTGGGCCTCGGTCTGGATGTCGTCGGTGTTGAAGTCGAGCCGGACATCGCCCGTGTACCCGGACTGCAGCTTCTTGCCCTGGATGTCGCTGAGCGCCAGCACCAGCTTGAAGAAGTGAAACTTGGCGGCCACGTCGCCGAGCGAGAGGTCGAGGAAGCGCACCTGGCCGAGCTGCGCGCTGGCGTCGATGGTCGGGTCCGTGTAAGGCCCGACGACGCGCGCGAGCAGCGTCGCCTTGCCGCTCCAGTCGATGGGCCCGAGGTGCTTGCGCCCCTTCCTGTCCTTGAAGTCGCCGAGGTCGAACCCCTCGGCGTGCGCGGCCAGGTTGAGCCCGACCTTGAAGTCGGTGGAGAAGTCGCCGGCCACGTGGAGCTTGCTGCCGCCGATCGACAGCTCGGTCTTGTCGATGGTCACCTTGTCGGCGGCGATGGCGATGCCGCTGGTGAGCCGCCCGCGCGGGAACTCGAGCGTCCGCAGGGCGCGATCGCGCTCCTCGAAGCGCCGGTCGAGGATGGCGAAGTCGCTCAGGTCGAGCGCGACTTCACCGCGCAGCGCCAGCGGCAGGAGCGGCCCGTGCACGCGCGCCTTGCCGGAGGTGGCCATCACCACGTGGCTCCTGACGATGCCAAGCTTGTGGAGCAGCTCGGCCAGCTCCATGTCGCGGATGGTGACCTCCGCCGTGAGCGGCAGCCCGGGCAGCCCTGGCGCCAGCTCGACCTGACCTGTGACCTCGCCTTTGCCGATGGGCACCTGCAGCCGGCTGAGCGTGACCTTCTCGGGCGTCACGTGGAAGCTGGCCTTGGCGTCGCCGGGCGAGAAGCCCTCGAGCTGCAGCCCCTTGATGCGCAGGTCGCCGGTGGCGTCGACTTTTCCGTCGGCCGAGGCGCGGATGAGCCCGTCGAGCTGCACCGCGCCCTTGACGCCCGTGAGCACGCCGGGAAGCAGGCGCGCCGCCGCCAGCTCCAGGTCGTCCACGTGGACGTTCGCCGTCGCCTCGATGCGCGGGTTGCAGATGTCGAAGAGGCGCCCCTTCACGTACGCGGTCGCCTCGGTGCCGATGATGTCGGCGCGCTGCAGATCGAGCGTCCCCGTGCCGCGCAGGTCCACCCCAGCCTGCACGTGCAGGGACAACAGGCCGACGTTTCGGCCCGGCAACGCCACGGCGCCGGTGCGGGTCGCGAGCGCGAGCGTGAGCTGCTCGCCCTTGCCTTTGAGCCGCACGTCCACGCGCGGCACCTTGATGTGCACGCCCTGCGCGCGGAGGTCGAGGTCGATGGACGCCTTGCGAATCTGCACGCGGCCCAGCTCGAAGCGGTCGAGCACCTCGGGCAGGCAGGCGCCGGGCTCGCGCGGCTTGGACTTTCCCGGCGGAACCTCTAGGACGAGGCGCACGTTCGGGTGATCGACCTCGAGCTGGGTCAGGCGCAGCTTCTGCTGCAGCGGCCGCACCTCGACCTGGGCGAAGACCCGGGCCGCGTCGATGCGCAGCTGGCCGCCGGGGTCGCCGACGCGCAGGCCGTCGATGACCAGCGTGCCCTTGACCGGATCGACCTGGCAGCTGGCGACGTGCACGTGCGCCTTGGTCGCCTCCTCGATGGTCGCGACGGCGTAGGCGCAGAGGTTGGAGGCGACGAAGTCGGTGCGCAGGAACGCCACCGCGCCGGCCACCGAGACGGTGGTCGCGAGCAAGAGCGCGGCGAGCAGACGGCGGAGCAAGGGTTCTCGCTAGCTGGGCTTGGCGAGCCCTGCGAGGTAGCGGTCGATCTCTCCCAGATCGATCGACTTGCCCTTGCCTGCTTCGGCCACCGGTGGGCGCGGAGGCGCCGGGCGCGTGGCGATGCCTGAGGGAGCGGCTTGGGGCGGTGCGGCGGGCTGCGAGGCGACGTCTTCGAGCCCGAGGTCGAGCGCGACCCTCTCGATCATCTGCTCGTCGATGACGGGCGCGCGCGCCACGTAGCCCTCGAAGAGCGCGTTGTCGCAGAGCGTGTTGATGAGGCGCGGGGTGCCGCTCGAGCAGCGGTGCAGCGCCCTGACCGCCTCGGGCGTGAAGGGCATGCGCGAGGCGCCGGCGAGCCGCAGCCGGTGCTTGATGTACGATTCGGTGGACTCGGCGTTGAGGTGGTCGAGCCGGTACTTCACCGCCACGCGCTGGGCGAGCGGCGGATCGAGCTTCAAGTTCTGCTCGATCTCGGGCAGGCCGAAGAAGATGAGCGAGAGCAGCTTGCGCTCGGGCACTTCCAGGTTGAGCAGCCCCCTGAACTCCTCCATCAGCTCGCGAGTCGCCAGCATCTGCGCCTCGTCGATCAAGACCACGGCCTTCTTGCCGCTCTCGTAGATCTGCACCAGCCGCTGGTAGAGCTGGCCGAGCAGCGTCAGCTTGTCCTCGCTCGGCTGATCGACGCCGAGCTGCAGCGCGATGCGCTTCAAGAGCCAGCTGGCGGTGACGCCGCTGTGGATGATGACCAAGAGCGCGGCCTCGTACTCCGTCTCCGCGAGCGAGTCGAGGAGCCGGCGCGCGAGCGTGGTCTTGCCCGCGCCGATGTCGCCGACCAGGATGCCAAGGCCCTTCATCTGCGAGCAGACGTGGGTCAGCCGCACCAGCGCCTGCGCGTGCTGGGGCGAGTTGAAGTAGAAGCGCGAGACGGGAGCGTTGGAGAAGGGCTCCTGCGCGAGCTCGTAGTAGTCGAGGTAGTTCACGACTCGCCTCCTCCGCTCACACGAAGCCGATCTTCCGGTTGCGCCTGCCCACATCGCCCGGGGCTGCCTCGGCCGACGCCGGCAGGGCGCCGTTCTCTTCTAGCCTGTCGCCTTCGGCCATCTCTGATTCGCTGGTGATGACGGGGTCCGACGAGACCTCGACCTCGAGCTCGTCACCATGCTCTTGCGCAACCTCGGCGGGCTTCTTCACCAGAGGCTGCGCCGCGCGGCCCGCGGCCTTGCGGTTGCCGGTGACCTCGTGCGAGAGCCGATCGACCCGGGCCGCCACGTCGCGAAAGCGCGGGTCCTGCGCGCTCACGGCCGAGAAGGCCTCCAGCGCCTCGCCGGGCTTGCCCAGCGCCTCGAGCGCGGCGCCGATCTCGAAGGCCAGCGCCTTGCGCGCCTCGGGCCCGCAGTCGCGCTCCGCCAGCGCGCTCTGGTAGTGGCTGATGGCGGCCTCGGGCTCGCCCTTCTCGAGCATGCACTGGCCGAGCATCGTGTAGCAGTCCACCGCGCGCACCGAGGTGCCGTGGCGCACGGTGAGCTCGAACTCGGCGATGGCCTCGTCGGTCAGGCCCATCTCTTTGTAGGCGATGCCGAGGTCGTAGTGGGTCTGCGCGTCGTCGGGCCGGATGACCTCCTGGACCTTGGCGCGGAACGCAGAGGCGACCTCGGAGGCGGGCACCTGGAACGGATCGAGCACGTCGGGCTGGCGGGCGAGCGGCGTGAAGGCGCCGAGGTCCGCGGCCAGCTCGGCGGCGAGCTCTGCCGCCATGGCGTCGCCCTGCGCGTTGCTCGAGACAGGCCGCGCGTCGAGCAGCGTGATCTCGGGGCGGCCGTCCTCGGAGTCGCCCTTCCGCGCGGCCTCGGCATCGATCTGCTGCAGGCGGCGGCCGGCCTCGAGGTGGTCGGGCTCGGAGAGCAAGATGCCCTCGAGGATGGCGCGCGCATCGTCGGCGAGGCCCTGCTGGAGATAGAAGTCGGCCTCGGCGAGATCGCTGGCGAAGGCGTCCTCGTGCGGCGCCGCAGCTCCGCTCTCTTGAGGCCCCGTGCCGTCGCGCTCCTTCGGCTCCTGGTGGGCGCGGGAGATGGGTGTGGACTCGGGGTCGTCTCCGGCGACCTCCGCCAGGATCTCGCCGCTCGCCTCTTCGGCCAGCTCGTGCAGCTCGGCTTCGTCCACCGCCTCGTCGCGCTCGTGCACCACCCGCAGCGCCTTGTGGTCGGGGTCGAGCGCGCGCAGATCCTCGCGCGCCACCGCCGCCTTTTGCGGCTCGGCCTCGCCATAGATGCGGATCAGCGCGACCAGCGAGGCGATGGCGTCGGCGGTCCGGCCCGTGGCCTGGGCGACGGCGCGGCCCTTCTCGTGCGCCTCGGCGTTGTCGGGCGCGAGCGCGAGGATCTTGCCGACGTGCTCGAACGCCTTCTCGAAGAGGCGATACTTCAAGTAGACGTCGGTCTCCTTGAGCAGCTTGCCAAGCGACGCGGGCGTCGGGTGCGTGCTCTCGCCGGGGCGCGAGGTCCTCTGCTCGGCGTCCGCACCAGGCGGCGCCGCGCGCTCGGCCTGCGCGGGCTCGCCGGCGACCACGCGCGGCACCTCGATGGAAGGCGGGGCGATCGACGGCCGCCTGGGCGCGAAGTCGTCGAGCGGGTTCGAGGGGAGCGGCGTGAGATCGCTCGGGGGCGGCGGCGGGCTCGAGACGACCGGCGGAGGCGCCGCGATGCGCGGCACGCCCGGCGACGACTTGCCGGCGACGCGCGGAATGCCCGGCGAGCTCGACTTGCGCGACGAGGGCGGAGTCGGCACTCGCGGCTCGCCTGGCGCCGGGGCGATGGCCGCCTGCGGCTCGAGCGCGCGCAGAGCCTGCCGCGCCTCGGAGTCCTCGGGCGTCAGCTCGAGCGCCTGCCGATACGCGCGCCTCGCGTCGTCGGGCTGCGATTGGTCAACGTGGACCCGCGCCAGCTCCTTGAGCACCGAGACGGTCTTCGAGACCTGGCCCAGCTCCTGAAAAGCGCGCGCCAGGAGCTGCAGCGTGCCCACGTCCCTCGGATTGGCCTTGAAGCAGATCTGCAGCTTGGAGAGCGCGCGCTTGCTGTCGCCCTTGCCGAGGTAGATCTCGGCCAGGTCGCGCGCCAGCTGCACGTCCGAGGGGTCGAGATGGCTGATGCGCTCGGCGACGCGCAGGTAGTCGTCGTGCCGCCCGTTGCGCCTCAGGTAGAGCGCCGCGCGCCGCAGCTCCTGCACGGCCTGCGCGTTCTGCTCCTGCCGCGCGTACGCCTCGCCCAGCCGGATGCGTGCCGCGACGTTGTCGCCGTCGAGATCGACCAGCTTCTTGAGCACGTCCAGGCTCTGCTTGATGTCGCCCTTCTTCTCGTAGAACCCGGCGACGTTCTGCCATTCCTTGGTGGCGTCGCCGACCAGGCCGAGCTGTTGGTACAGCTCGGCCAGCTTGACGTTGACCTCGATGCGCTCGACGACCTTCAGCACCTGCTTGTAGAGCGCGACCGCCTTCAAATAGAAGCCCTGCGCGGCGTAGGTCTTGGCGACTTTTTCGAAGCAATCGGCCGCCTCTTCCTTGCGGCCCATCTTCTGGTAGAGCTCGGCCAGCTTCTGCAGGACGCGGACGTCGTCCGGGTCCGCATCGAGGATGCGCTGGTACTCCTTGACCGCCTTTTCGAACTGGCCCTTCGCGATCAGCTTCGCGGCCGATTCGATGACCTTGTTCTTGTCCATCGATCCGGGGGCCTGCAGAGGAGGAGAGAGTGCACGGGAAGGCGACCCAGCGTAGCGGGAAAAGAAGCGAGGGGTCAAGGGAATGCCCGCGGGGAAGGGACCGGTCGCATAGGACCCTCCAACCGCTGGCCGGCACCCCTGATTCCGACCGCGGGGCGAACGGCAACCCGGCTAACCTTGCGCTGGCACCTCGGCGAGGATCTTCTCCACCAGCCGCGTGTCGTACCTGCCCTGGACGAAGGGCTCGGCCATGAGCAGCCGCTTGTGGAAGGGGATGTTCGTCTGGATCCCCTCGACGATGTACTCGTGCAGCGCGCGGCGCATGCGCATGATGGCCGCGGGCCGCGAGTCGGCATAGACGATGAGCTTGGCCACCATCGAGTCGTAGAACGGCAGCACGCGATACTGCTCGTAGGCGGCCGAGTCCACGCGCACGCCCAGGCCGCCCGGCGCGCTGTACGCCGTGATCAGGCCGGGCGAAGGCGCGAAGGTCTTCGAGTCCTCGGCGTTGATCCTGCACTCGATGGCGTGGCCCTTCATGGTGATGCTCTTCTGGCTCCGGCCCAGCTCCTCGCCCGCGGCCAACCGGATCTGCTCCTTCAATAGATCGATGCCCGTCACCGCCTCGGTCACCGGGTGCTCGACCTGGATGCGGGTGTTCATCTCCATGAAGTAGAAGTCGCCGCGATCGTCGAGGAGGAACTCGATGGTGCCGACGTTGTTGTAGTCGACCTTCTTCATCGCCTCGACGGCGACGCGGCCCATCCTCTCGCGCAGCTTCTCGTTGAGCGCGGGGCTAGGCGCCTCTTCCAGCATCTTCTGGTGGCGCCGCTGCACGCTGCACTCGCGCTCGCCGAGGTGGATGACGTTGCCGTGCTCGTCAGCGACGATCTGGATCTCGATGTGGCGCGGCCGCTCGACGTAGCGCTCGACGTACATGTCGCCGTTGCCGAACGCGGCCAGGGACTCTGCCGAGGCCGTCCGATAGGCCTGCCCGATCGCGCCCTTCTCGCGGACGATCTTCATCCCGCGCCCGCCGCCGCCCGCCGCCGCTTTCAAGATCACGGGGTAGCCGATCTTGTCTGCCAGCTTGACGGCCTCCCGCTCGTCGCTGAGCACGCCCTCGCTGCCCGGAAGCTGCGGCAGCCCGGCCTCGCGCATGGCCTCCTTGGCGCGGATCTTGTTGCCCATCATCCGGATCATCTCCGGGCGCGGGCCGATCCAGCCGATGCCGCAGTGGCGCACCATCTCGGCGAACTCGGCGTTCTCCGAGAGGAAGCCATAGCCGGGATGGATGGCGTCGGCGCCGCTCACCTCGGCGGCGCTGAGGATGGCCGGGATGTTCAGGTACGATTCGCGCGAGGGCGGCGGGCCGATGCAGAACGACTCGTCGGCGAACTTGACGTGCAGGGAGCTCGCGTCGGCGGTCGAGTGGACGGCGACCGTCTGGATCCCCAATTCGCGGGCCGCGCGGATGATGCGCAGGGCGATCTCGCCGCGATTGGCGATGAGGATCTTCGAGAACACTAGTGCACCACCCGCGAGAGAGCGTCACACCGAGAGCGGCGAGGGCCGAGCGATGCGAGGAGCGACGAGGGCGAATACCGCGCCGTATTGAACCGAGGAGCGAAGAAGCAGTGCGCCGGCGATCGGCGCTCGTAGGTGACGCTATCTCGCGGGCGGTGCACCAGGGCGCGTCCGCAAACTCCGGACCGAGCCCGCGGGATGAGGACCAAGCAGCGCAAGGCACGAGGAGGGAGCCGTACTTTCTGTACGGCGACGACGAGCAACGCAGCGATGCGCCGGTCGTCGGCCCTCTGGCGACGGGAGGAGTTTGCGGACACGACCTAACCCGGCTCGAAGCGGAAGAGCGGCTCGCCGTACTCGACGGGGCTGCCGTTCTGGATCAGCGCCTCGACCAGCTTGCCGGGAAGCTCGGACTCGATCTCGTTCATCAGCTTCATCGCCTCGACGATGCAGAGCACCTGGCCCTTCTTCACTTGCTGGCCCACCTCCACGAACGAGGGCGAGTCGGGCGAGGACGAGCGATAGAAGGTGCCGACGAAGGGCGAGTTGACGGTGAAGGTCTTCTTTCCTTCGACCGGCGCGGCGGCGGCGGGCGCGGCCACCGGCGTCACCGAGGCAGGCGTCGGGACGCTGGCGCTCGCGGGCGGCGACGGCAGCGCGGCCGCCACCAGCGCGGGCGCCGCCAACGTGTGCACCGCCGCGGGCGGGTGACCCAGGCGCAGGGTCAGCTTCTCCTGGCCGTCCTCCCAGTCGAGCCGGGAGACGTCGGTGCCCTTCAGGACCTCGAGGATGGCTTTGAGCTTGTCAACGTCCATGGAGGGCGCTCACCTATCCGACGCGAGTGAGGTACGCCCCGTTGCGCGTGTCGATCTTGAGCAGGTCGCCCTCGTTGATGAAGAGCGGGACGTTGAGCGTAAAGCCCGTCTCGAGCGTGGCGGGCTTCATCGCGCCGGAGACCGTGTCGCCGCGGGCGCCGGGGTCGCATTTGGCGACGCGGAGCTCGACGGAGTTGGGCAATTCGACGGTGAGAGCGCGGCCGTTCCAGAAGAGGATCGACGCGATCATGTTTTCTTTGAGGAAGTTGATGCGATCGCCGATGGACTTGGCGTCGATGTGCGTCTGCTCGAAGTTCTTCTGGTCCATGAAGACGAAGTGCTCGCCGTCTTTATAGAGGTACTGCATCGCTTTCTCTTCCATGTCGGGGCGGCCGACCTTCTCGCCCGACTTCAGCGTCGGCTCGAGCACGCGGCCGGTGATCAGGTTCCGGATGCGCGTGCGCACGAACGCGGAGCCCTTGCCCGGCTTGACGTGCTGGAACTCGACGATCTCGAACGGCTCGCCGTCGATGAGGATCTTCAGCCCGTTGCGGAACTCGCTCGTGTCGTAGACTTCGGCCATCGGTACGGCTCCCGAGTAAGAAGGGCGCGGGTGTACCGCAAAGCTCCCCGACCGTCCAGGCTCGATCAGAGGTCGGCGGCCACTTTCGGTCCGGTCACGCGCAGCTCGTAGCGGGCGCGGCCGAGGTTGCCGTCGGGCGCCAGCGCGAGGATGACGAAGTAGTCGGGAGTCAGCATGCGCGCGACCGCCACCAGCTTCTCGGTGCGGATCGAGACCTCCGAGGCCGCGCCCATCTGCAGCTGGTCGGCCGCACCGCGGATGTTCTGCAAGATGCTCGAGTACTCGATGAGCAGCGTCTGCAGCTCGACGCCGTCTGGCGCTTTGGGCGTCACCGTCTCGATGGCGATGCCGTCATAGCCCATGAGGCTCGCCGCGTAGGTGCCTTCGACCCGGGCGCAGATGCCTTCTAGCTGCTCGCGAAAACCCATGTCACTCCCTGGCCGGAGATCTGCGCTGCTGGACCCGCGCCAGCACCTTCTTCAACATTGCGATGCGCCGGCCCGCGGAGGGCTGCAGCTCTGCCAGCTTGCGGCGGGCCAGCTCGGCGGCCGCGGCGTCCTCGCCCTCGGCCAGCTGGCGATAGATGTCGCGCGCCCGGCCGAGCAGGCCCTGGCGGACGTAGAGCTCGGCCAGGGTCATCGTCGGGCGGATGCTCATGCCGCGCGACGGTCGCACGCGCTTCTCGCGGCCGTCAAGCGCGCGGCGTAGCTACTGGCAGCCGGTGGCGGCGTCCTGGCCTGGTGCGCAGGTGAACGGTTTCGCCGGAGCCACGCAGCTCGCGGGCAGGGGCGAACCGCAGCCCGAGCAGGACCGCACCACGTACTCGTATTGCGAGCTCTTGGCTGCCGAGCCGTCCACGAAGCGGCCCTCGGCGCGCACCTTGATGCGGATGGTGCCGCTCCCCGCGCCCTTGAGCAGGCCGATGACGTCGGGAGGAAAGAGCTGCGCGCCGACCACGCCGCTGGCGCCGACCTTGATGAGGCCGTTGGCCGGCACCACGTGTTCGCCGAGGCCAGCCGGCTGGAAGGCCGGGTCGGGGAACTCGTAGCTGGCGCGGATCTGCTCCACCTGGAAGTCGTTGGAGTTGAGCCGCCCGCCGGCGATGTTGGCGTTGGACAGGAGCCGGTTCTCGACCACCAGGCCGAGCAGGTACGAGGGCGCGACCGCCGGGTCCACCGAGCCGAACACCAGCTCTGCGGTGCTCGCGTTCAGCTCGCAGGTGACGGTGCCGGAGGTGCCGCCGTTGACCGCGGTCGGCTCGACCACTTTGGTCGCGACCAGGTCGCTGCGTTCGCTGGAGGTGGTGCACGCGGCGGCCAAGAGGCCGAACGCGCAGAGGACGTTGCTGAGCTTTGTCGGAGTCATCGCGTGGCCTCCCCTACTGCTTCTCGACGGGGTCATCGGTCTTCTGCACCGCGACCACCGACTGGGACCGATTCACGATCCGCGGGGTGATGAAGATGAGGAGCTCGGTGCGGTTGTCGGTGACCGCCTTCTTCTTGAACAGCCAGCCGAGGATCGGGATGCGCGACAGGAGCGGCACCTCGTTCCACTGCTCCGAGTTGGCGCGGGTGTAGATGCCGCCGATGACGGTGGTGTCGCCATCGCGCACCAGCACTTCGGTCTTGGCGTCGCGGCGGCTGATGGACGGCTGCCCGTTGGCGCCAGTGAGCTGCGGGTTCGGCTGGTTGTTGGTGGCCGTGATCTTCATCTGGATGGAGCCGTCCTGCGTGACGTGCGGCGAGACGCGCAGCTCGAGCTTGGCTTCGATGAAGGTCGTGTTCACGCCCGCCGCCGAGACCTGCGAGTAGGGGATCTGCACGCCCTGGCCGACCGAGGCCTCGACGTTGTCGAGCGTCACCACGCGGGGCGAGCTGACGGTCTTGATGGTGCCCGAGTTCTCGGCGGCCGAGAGCCGGAGGTTCAGGTTTGCCGCCCCGCCCGCGCTGCCGAAGACGAAGCCGAGGCCCGCGCCGTTGTTGAGGCCGATGGGCGCGGGCATGTTGACCGCGAAGTTCGGCTGGGTGATGCCGGTCAGGCCGCCGGTCGGCGCCGCGGGGTCGTCGGCCGCGCCGGCGACCTGGAGGATGTTCGGGAACACGAGGCCCGTCGGGTTGCCGGTGGTGGGCGCGAACGAGACGTTGCCGCCCCACTGGATGCCGACCTGGCGGCTGAAGCTGGTCGAGGCCTCGACGATGCGCGCCTCGATCAGCACTTCAGGCGTGGCGGTGTCGAGCGAGCGGATGATGCCCTCGACCCGGGCGAGCGCGTCCTGCCCGTCCTTGACGATGAGCGTGTTGGTGCGGACATCGACGCTGACCGCGCCGCGGGCGGTGAGCGAATCCTTGACCTTGTCCATCATCTGTTCGGCCTTGGCGTAGTTGACCGGGATGAGGCGCACCTTGAGCGGCTCGAGGTCGGCCTGGACCTTCTGGGCCTCCGCGGCCTCCTTGGCCTCGGCGCGCAGGGCGGCCAGCGGCGCCACGCGGATGATGTTGCCCACCTCTTCGCGGCCCAGGTTCTTGGTCTTCAAGATGATGTCGAGCGCCTGGTCCCATGGGACGTTGCGCAGCTTGATCGTCACCCGTCCGGTGACGTCGTCGCCGATGATGATGTTGCGCCGGCTGATCTCGGCGATGGCCGAGAGCAGGTTCCTGATGTCCATGTCCTTGACGTTGAAGTCCACGCGCCGGCCGGTGTAGTTGGCCGAGTCGAACGCCGACGAGCTGCTCGAGGCGGCGCGGGATTCCGCCGCCATGGCCGCCGCGCCGCCGCTCTGCGAGGACGCTTGCGCGAGGGCCTGGGGTCCGCCGAACTTCCACTCGATGTGGCCGTTCTTGACGGCGGCGTCGCTCTTCTGCGGCGAGCGCAGCGTGGCGACGATCTTCACCTCGCCGTGGCGGCCCGCCGAGTGGTAGCTCGACACCATGGTGACCGGCCCCGAGAGGGCGCTGGCGTCGAGGTTGCGCTCGAGCCGCGCCGGGATGGTGGCGTTGAACAGCGTCAGCTCCGAGGTGGTCGCGTCGAGGTTGCGGATGGAGAAGTTGGTGTGGCCCTCGAGCGCGATGACGACGCGGGTCTGGCCATCGTCGGTGAGCAGATCGACCGCCTTGACGAGCGCGAGCTTCTTGACGGCCTCGGCCTTCTTGGGAGCCGGCACTGCCTGGATGGCGGTCTTGACCTCGGACAGGGGCGCCTGCTCGGCCTTCTTGGGCTCGATCTTGGCGGCGGCCTTCACGGGCGCGGAGGGCGCGGCCTCGGCGGGCTCGTCACCTTCGTCGGTGGAGTCTTGCGTTGCCTTGGGGGCGGGCGCGGGTGCGGCCTTGGGCGCCGATTTCGCCAGCGCCGCCTGACCCACGCGCACCGAGAGACCGGTCGCGCTGCGCTCGATCTGGTACGGGGGGAGCCGGTCGGCCTTGCCGTCGAGGACCACGCGGACGCCGCCGAGGTTGCGCGCCACACGCACGCCCTTGACGGGTCCCGCGCCGGCGGCCTTGAGGCCATTCTTCTGCATGGTCACGCCGGGCAGGTCGAGCGCCAGTCGCCCCGGGTTCTGCAGCTCGATGAGCGTGTAGGTGCCGACCTGTCCGTCGGTCTTGAGCTGGACGATGGACGAGCGGCCCTCTGCGCGCGCGGAGACCGAGGTGAGCTTGCCGGCCGGGTTCTCCGCCTGGAAGTCGTCGGTGCGCGAGAGCACCACGTTGGGATCGGCAGGCGCCGCGGCGCTGGGAGCAACCGGCGCGGCAGGCGGCGCTGCCACGGGAGCGGCAGCCGGCGCCGGCGCAACGGCGGCGGTGGCCGTGGGGGCCGCGACCGGCGCAGGCGCTGCGGCTTGAGCCACCGGGCGTCCGACCGTGACCACCAGATCGGTGCCGCTCGCGGACACGTCGTAGCGGACGTCGCCGTCGAGCGCGACCACCACCCGGGCCACGCGGCGCGCGCCCTCGTCGAACTGGGCGGTGGTGATTCCGAGGACGCCGCCCTTCTTCACCTCCAACGGCGCCGAGACCGAGGTCACGTCAGCCCCCGCGATGTCGACCACCACCCGCGCCGGCTCTGCCAGCTTGAAGACGGTGAAGGTCGGCCGGGCGCTGCCGCGGATGTAGACCCGCGTCTCGCCCTCACCCGCCGAGGCCACCTCGACGGCGGCGATCTTGTTGACCGCGACGGCCGCTGCGCGCGCGTCTCGACCAGCCGAGAGCAGCGCCACAAGAGCCGCCGCCGCGGGACCGATCAGCGCCGCGCGCGGCGGCCGCTTGTTCGCGTGGGTGTGCATCTTCATCTCCTCCTGCGATTTTCCGAAAGCGCGCATCATTGGTCCCCGCCTGAGCTGGCCGTCTGGCCTTCGCGCAAGAGCTCATCGGCCCGCTGCTCGGCGTCGGACTTCGGGATCTTCAAAGTAATGTTGTTCGGGTAGACGCGACCGGTGGCGTGGTCGGTGATCGACTCGGTGATCACGATCTGGTCGCGCTTGATGGCCGTCACTTTTCCCCAGCTCTGCCCGACGAAGTCGCCGAGCCGCACCGGGTGGCCGCGCTGCTCGGGGTCCTCGATCATCGCCATCGGCGACGAGGTGCCCGTCATGGTCATCGAGAGCCTGAGCTGGTCGATGGACCACTTCTGCAGCGCGGTGGGCTTTCTGCCCGGCTGCTTCACCTTGGTGACTTCCTTGATGGCGAAGACGTTCTGGAAGGGGTCGCGCTTTCCGATGGGCGTGTAGACGTAGATGCTCTCGGCGGGCGCGCCTTCGGGCACCTCGGCGACGACGGCCGCGGCAGGCCTTGCCTCGGGCTTCTTGGCCGGCGCGGGCGGGCGGCGCTCTTCACCGCAAGCCCCGAGCACCAGGGAGAGCGCGGCGAGCGCGGAGGGCAAGCGAACGCGGCGGCTCATTTCTTGGCCCCTTCAGCCGCCGTCGGCACCGGAACGGAGCGGAACGTGGTCGCGATGTACGTCGAGCTCAAGGTCAGCTTCTCGTTGACCGCCTTGGGCCCGCCCATCTTGATGTTGGTGACGTTGACGATGCGGGCGAGCTTGGAGACCGAGTCGAGGAAGACGCCGATCTCATGATACGTGCCGCTGACGTTCATCAAGATGGGGATCTCGGCGTAGAGCGGCTTCTTCACCTCGGGCCTGGGCTCGATGGTGTTGATGGTGAGCCCGCTCTTGGTGCCGATCTCCGACAGCGAGCGGATGAGCTCGTCGATGTTGGCCTCGTTGGGCAGCTCGGTGAGCGCCTGCGCCAGGCGCCGCTCGAGCTGCGCCATGTCGCGCTTGGACTGGTCGAGGTTGTTGGCGATGGCCTGCTTGTCGATCAGCTCTTTCTCCAGCCGCTGCTGCTCGACGCGGCGCCGCCCGATGTCGTCCATGGTCGGCTGCACGGCGAGGAAGAACACCGCGGCCGTGATGCCGATGGCGGCCACGCCGATGCCGCCGAGCATCTGCGGCAGCGTGACCTTGTTGAGCTGATTGAGGACGTCTTGACCGGTGATGGCCACGTGCTGACCCCTTAGCTCGAGTAGTCCGCCTTGCAGCCAATCTCCCAGTCCACCGTGCCATTCGCGCCTTGCGAGGCGCGCCTGATGACGATGTCCTTGAAGTGCCTCGATGCCTTCAGCTTCTTGGAGAAGGCGGACAAATCTTCATAGGCGACCGCCTGCCCCTTGAGGCTGAGGTCGCCGTTCGTCTCCGCAAAATCCGAGATCCACACCTTGGGCGGGATCACCATCGCCAGCTCGTCCATCACCTTGACCGGCCCGCTCCGGCCCTTTTTCAAGGTGTCGAGCACGTCGAGCTTCTCGCGCAGGCTCTTCATCGCCTGCTTCACCGAGTTGAGCTGCCCGATGATCTTGTCGAGCTCGGTGATCTGGTCGCGCGTGCGCCGGATCGACGAGTTCACCTGGTCCAGCTCGCCGGTGACCTTGCTGTACCAAAGGTAGTTCCCAAGGCCCGTCAGGATGAGGGCGAGCGTCACCAGCACGATCAGCTGGCGTCCGCGCTCGGCCTTCTTGACCGCCCTGACGGGCAGCAGGTTGATGAGGATCATCGCCGCTACCTCTCGTTCGAGCGCCGGAGCGCGAGGCCAACGCCGACCGCAGCGGACGGCGCGATGTCCATGACGTAGTTCGGGTCGAAGCGGCGGTTGTCGATCTCGATGCCCTTGAACGGATTCATGATCTCGACCGGCACGCCGACCCGCTGCTCGATGACCTTGAAGAGCGCGGGGATCTTGGCGGTGCCGCCCGAGAGGTAGAGGCGCGCGATGTGGCTGTCGGCGGCGGTGGCCGCGTAGAAGTCGAGGCTGCGCTGGATCTCGCCGGCGAGCTGGTCGGCGACTCCTTGGATGACGCGCTCCACTTCCTGCGGCACGACCGAGTCGGAGTCCTGCCCCGCGTCGCCGCCCACTTTCAGCTTCTCGGCTTCGTCATAAGAGACGTTGAGCTGCTTCTGGATTTCTTCGGTGAACTGGTTTCCACCCATGGTGACATCGCGGGTGAAGACCGTCAGCCCCTTGGCGAGCACGTTGATGTTGACGACGGACGCGCCCGCGTTGACGAGCACGATGGTCTCGCCCTTGGGGATCTCGTAGTTGGTCTCGAAGGCGTTCTGCACCGCGAAGGCGTCGACATCGACGACCACCGGGGTCAGGCCCGCCTCGGCCACGACCGAGGTGTAGTCGTTGATCATGTCCTTCTTGGCGGCGACGAGCAGCACGTCCATCTGGCCGGTGGCGGGGTCGTTGCCCTCGGCGTTGAGGATCTGCACGTCGATGTTCACGTCCTTGACGTCGAAGGGGATGTACTGCTCCGCCTCCCACTGGATGCTCTCCTCCAGCTCCTCGCGGGTCATGCGGGGCATCGAGATCTTCTTGATGATCACCGAGTGGCCCGAGACGCCGATGGCGACCTCGCGGTTCTTGAGCTTGAACTGACCGACCAGCTGCTTGATGGCGTCGACGATGGCGCCGTTGTTCATCAGCGCGCCGTCGACGATGGCCTCGGGCGGCAGCGGAGAGACCCCGAACGCGTCGAGAATGAAGCCGCGCTTGGCGTCCTTGAGCTGGATCAGCTTCACGGACGACGACCCGATATCCAGTCCGAGTGCTAGTTTGCTCTTCGCCACTGCTTGCCTTCTTTCATTCTCGTATCAACTGGAGGGCACGTTACCAGAGCCCTTCGAGGCTCCCAAGAAAAGTGCCAAATCATCGGCCGCGGCTCCGGCCGTTCGCTCTGCCGCGCCCCTGCGCAGGTGGGGGCTTCTTGAACACCTTGGTGCTGTCCTGGAGCGCGAGCCCGAGCGCGAGGATGATCTTGCGCTTGGTCTCCAGGCGGCAACCTTTTCCCTGCTCCACGCGGTCCAGGGTGGACTCGCTCACGCCGGCTTTGCGCGCGAACTCGGCCTTGCCCAAGAGCTGCGCCTCGCGGAGCTTCTGCAGTTTGTTCACGGCGCGCTCCTCCTGACCGGGTGCCCTTGCACCCTTGATCGACAAGCAGGCGCAGGTCAAGCAAGTGACCCATCATTCGGCTTCACTGAAGCCTCACTTGGCTTCAATCAGGCGTCACTAGGGGTCAGAGAGGGTGCGCTGGCACCAGCTGTTGTGGAGTGTAGAATTATTCGATTCCGTAATCGCGGATCTTGTAGAGCAGCGCGCGCGGGCTCAGCTCGAGCAGCTCGGCGGCCTTGGTGCGATTTCCCCCGGTGCGCTCCAGCGCGCGGCGGATCAGGCCCTCCTCCAGCCCGCGCTGGGCGCGCTTCACCGAGAGATCTCCTTCTCCGGACGGCGGCGGTGCGGGCGGCTGCGCGCGGCGGATCACCTCGGGCAGCGCCTCGGCGTCGATCTCCTCGCCCTCGGAGAGCACCAGCGCGCGCTCGAGCGCGTTCTCCAGCTCGCGGACGTTGCCCGGCCAGTGGAACTCGCCGAGCAGATGCATCGCCTCGGGCGAGAGTGGGCGCAGCGGCAGCCCGAGCCGGCTCGCGTGGCGCGAGAGGAAGCGCAGCGCCAGCGGCTCGATGTCCTCGGGCCGCTCGCGCAGCGGCAGGAGGTGGAGCGCGACCACATTGAGCCGGTAATAAAGGTCCTCGCGGAAGGACCCCTCGGCCACCGCCTCGACGAGGTTCCTGTTGGTGGCCGCGAGCACGCGCACGTCCACCTTGATGTGCCGGGTGTCGCCGACGCGGCGGATCTCGCCCTCTTGCAAGACGCGCAAGAGCGAGACTTGGAGAGCCAGGGGCAGCTCGCCCACCTCGTCGAGCAGGAGCGTGCCGCCGTCGGCCTCCTCGAAGAGCCCGCGGCGGCTCTGGCGCGCGTCGGTGAACGCGCCCTTCACGTGGCCGAAGAGCTCGCTCTCGATGAGGGGCGCTGGGATGGCCCCGCAGTTCACGGCCACGAACGGCCGCCCTTCCCGCGGCGAGCTCTCGTGGATCCGGCGCGCGACGACCTCCTTGCCGGTGCCGCTCTCGCCGGTGATGAGCACGGTCGTGGTGGTGCCGGCCACCTTGCCGATCACCCGCTCGATCTCTTTCATCGCCGGGCTCTCGCTGACCAGCGCGCTCGGCTTCTGCGTCAGCGCGATCTGCCGCTTGAGCAGCCGGTTCTCAGCCCGCAGCCGCTCGCGCTCCTCGGCTTTGCGCAGCACCAGCAGCACGTCGTCGGGGCGGAACGGCTTGCCGAGGTAGTCGTAAGCCCCGGCCTTCATCGCCTCGATGGCCAGCTCGTGCGAGCCGTACGCGCTCATGACGATGATGGTGGTCTCGGGCGAGACTCCCTGCGCCGCCCGCACCAGCGCGAGGCCGTCGAGCTTCGGCATCCGCACATCAGTGACCAGCGCGTCGTACTCGCGCAAAGAGAGCTCGCGCAGCGCCTCCTCGCCGTCCTTCACGGCGCGCACCTCGTAGCCGCGGTCCGAGAGGAGCACCGTGAGCACGTGCCGGATCGGCTCCTCGTCGTCGGCGATGAGAATGGTCCGCAGGTGCATCGGCGCCACTCTAACCTCTGCTAGGCTCTTTTCGTGCCGAACTCGAGGCGGGCGGATGCGCTGTGCGCCCTTGGGCTTGCCTGCGCCGGCGCGCTCGTCGCCTGGCTCGGCTGGCAAGGGAAGGCCGGCCAACCAACCCTGCACGACGAGTTTGCCGAGCTGTTCCAGGCGCGCACGCTGCTCGCGGGCCACCTCTCGTTCCCCTCGCCGCCCCTGCCCGAGTTCTTCGAGGCCGCCCACATCCTGGTCACCCCGGTCTACGCGGCCAAGTACTTTCCCGGCCACGCGCTCTTCTTGACGCCGCTCCTGGCGCTCTCTGCGCCTTGGCTGTGGTCGAGCGTGGCCCTGGGCGCAGCGGCAGCGCTCCTCTTCCTCGCGCTGCGCGCGGCCTCGTTCGAGCGCTTCGCCGCCGCCTGCGCCGCGCTGGTCTTCGCCTGCTCGGGCAAGGCGCTGCCAGTCTGGTCCTCGTACCACTCGCACACCAGCTCGGCGCTGTTGACCTGCGCCGCCCTTGCCGCCGCCGCCCGCTTCCACCGGAGACCTTCTACCGGCGCGGCGGCCCTGCTCGCGACGTGCGCCGGAGGGGCCCTGCTGGTGCGTCCTTTTGTCGGCGTGGCCCTGGCCGCCTCGGGCCTGATCGCGCTGCTCCTCACCCAGGTCCGTCGAGCGCGATTTCTCCCCGCCTACGCTGCCCCGCTCGCCGCCGCCGCGGTGGCCGGCAGCCTGTATAGCCACGCCATCACGGGCAGCTTCACCACCGCGCCCTGGTCGCTCTATGCCCGCCAGTACACGCCCAGCGATGGGCCGGGAATCGGCCCGCCCGCGCCCACGGTGGCCGAGCGCGACCTGCCCGCGCACCTGCGCCCGCTCGGCGACTCCTTCGCGCGCTCCCGCGCCGCCTATACGGTGCCGGCGCTGCCTGCCCACGCGGTCCGCGACCTGGAAGATCTGGCCGCTTTCGCCCCCACCGTGCTGGTCGTTGCCCTGGCGATGGGAGGCGCGCTGGCCTGCTCGGCGCGGCTGGTGGTGCCGCTCGCGTTTGCGCTGCTCCTCTATCTGTTGCAGCTGACGTTCCACTTCCGCACCACGCTCTACCTCTTCGAGGCCTGGCCCGCCGTCGCGCTCGCGGCGGGCGCAGGCGCCTCCAGCGCGGCCGAGCGCGTGCGCCGGCTGCAAAGACCCGAGCTGCGCCGGCTGCTCTCCGCAGCGCTGGTGCTGGGCGGCGTCTGGACCTGCGCCGCGTGCGCCGAGGCCGTCGCCGATGCGCTCCCCAAAGGCGCCACCGAGGCGCTCTGGCTCTCGCGCGTCCAGCGGCGCCTCGAGGAGCCCAGGCGCCGCCGCGGCCTCGTCTTCGTCCACTATCCGCAGAGCTGGAGCCGGCTGGTCGAACTCTCGCAGGAAGAACCCGATCTCGATCGCGCAAGGCTGGTGCTCGCGCTCGACCTCGGCCCCCGCAACGCGGAGCTGGCGAGGCACTTCTCTGACCGGCCCGCGTGGGTCTTCGACGTCGCGAGCGGCCAGCTCACGCCCTTGCTGGAGCGCTGAGACCATGGCTCAACGCCCCATGGCAGAGATCTCCGCGGTGCGAAGGCTGCGGCAGGCGCTCCGTCCTGTGGCGGCCCCTCCTGACTCGCGCGATCGATGGCTGGCGCTGATCTGCGCGGCCTTCGCGATGACCTCGGCCGTCCTGGCGCGGAGCCACGACCACTTCCTGCCCACCATGCAGGACGAGCACGCCTACCTGTTCCAGGCGAAGACCCTGCTGCAAGGCCGCCTCTTTCTCCCCTCGCCTACGTTGCCAGAGTTCTTCGAGGCGCCGCACGTGCTGGTCGTGCCGCGGTACTTCGCGAAGTATCCGCCGGGAAATGCGCTGGCGCTCGCGCCCTTCGTCGCGCTCGGGGTGCCTTGGCTGTGGCCCTGCGCGGCCTTTGGCGCCACGGCCGCCGTTCTCTTCCTCTATTTGCGCCGGGCACGCACCTCCCGCACTGCGGCCCTGCTGGGAGCCGCGCTGCTGGCGCTCTCGCCCTTGGACCTGATGTTCGGCCCTACCCTGCTCTCCCACGCTACTTCCGCCCTGCTCGCAGTGGTGACGCTCGCGGAGCTTTCGCGCAGAGAGCCGCGCCCGCTCCTCGTCGGCGCCCTGGTCGGCGCCACCTTGCACGCGCGCCAGCTGACCGCTGTGGCCCTCGGCGTCGTCGCCCTGGTCGCGCTGCTCGTCGCCGCCAGGCAGCTGCGGCCGCTGGTGCGCGCGCTGCTCCTGCTCGGCGCGCCGATCGCCGTCTCGGTGGCGCTCGCGCTCGCCTACAACTTCGCCGCCGTCGGCTCGCCCCTGTTCTCTCCCTGGCAGCTCTGGGCGCGCCAGTACACCCCCTTCGACGGACCGGGGATCGGCCCGCCGCCCGCGCTGCCGGCCGAGCGCGCCGTGCCTCCCCATCTCCAAGACGTAGCCGACCTGTACCGGGGCTCCCGCACGAGCCACCTCTGGCCTCGCCTCCCCGACATCGCCGGGCGCAGGCTTGACCAGCTCGCCGAGTTCCTCCCCCAGCGCTCGCTGCTCGCGCTGGCGCTGCTCGGCGTGGCTGCGGCGCTCTTCACCGGCGCTGCCTGGCTCGCGCTGCTCTTTGGCGCGGCGTTGTTCACCGCGCAGCTCGGCTTCCACTCCGGCCTCCTGCAGCACGAGGTCGACAAGTACCCGGCGCTCTGCGCCCTCGCCGCCGGCGGACTTGACCTTGCCCTGGCGCTCTATTCGGCCGCCCGCGCGCGCGCGCTGCAGCGACCCGCGCTGGGAGCGGCGGCGATTCTCGGCGGCGCTCTCCTGCTCGCGTACCCGGCCCTCTTTGGAGTCGCCGCCTGGCCCGCCGCGATCATCTTCCTCGGCCTGGCTGCCGCCGCCGCGTGCCTCGTGCTCCGCGCAGCCGAGGGCGTTGCGGCCGCCGCGCTGGTCGCGATCTTCGTCGCCGCCGAGGGAGGGGCGCTCGGCCGCGCCTTGGCGTCGACTCCTTGGAAGAGCGCCGGACGGGGGTGCACCGACGCCACCGCCGGCCCGGGCCTCGATGCAGCCGCGCGCGGCGAGGATTGCCAGACCGAGCGCCTCGCCGCTTTCGACTCGCTCTGCCGCCGTCTCGCGCCTGAGCGAGCGGTGCTCTTCGTGCGCTTCCCGCACGCCCATCGCATCGACTACCCGATCGTCAACCCTGGCCTCGGCACGGCGGGCGAAGGGTCGCTGCTCCTGGCGGTGGATCGCGGAGCCGAAGAAGATCGGCGGCTGCTCGACGAGCGGCGCGGCCGCCCCGGGTACGTGCTCGACGCCGCCACCTGGCAGCTCACCCGCCTCGAGCCTTCGCGGTGAGCACCAGGGAAATCCCCGCCGCGAGCAGCAGGCACACCGCACCGGTCACGACCCCAGGGAGCACGGCCGGCGCGTAGCGGACGGTCAGCTTCTTCCCGCGACCCGCCGTCGCCGTCATGCGGCCCCACTGGTCGTGAGAATGCGCGAGCGCGGTCCCGTCGAGCGCCAGCCGCATCTCGGGGCGATCGACGAACCCGATCAGCACCTCGCCGCCAGGGCCTCCGCCCAGGTCGATGTCGAGCCCGTCGGCCCGCAGCACATAGGGCAACGGGCGCCTCGCCGCGGTGCCCGCGGTCGCAAGAGAGACGATCGGATCCGGCTCGGGCAGCTGCCAGACCCGCAAGAGGCCCATCGGTCCCAGGTAGCGCGAGACCACCGCCAGCTCATCATATGTGTGCTCATCTTCTTCGCGGCGGAGCAACGCTGTGGTCGAGCGTCCGTTGGGCGCGGGCCGGCCATCGCGATAGCCCAGGTCGGGGACGCCATCCGGAGCTGGATCGTGAAGCAGCAACCAGCGGACGCCAAAGGCTTTGGCAAAATGGACCGGTGCTGCGTGCATCAACATCCGCGCCGTCAATGTCTCCGGGAGGCGGCTCTCGAGAATGTCGTCGTACCCCTCGACCGCGAGCGCGCCGTAGACCGTGGCAAAGTTGAGGGCGAACGTACTCGCGAAGCCAGGCAGCAAGGTCCGGTCGTGCCCGAGGATCAGCACCCGACCCTGAGGCGGTCTCTCGTTCGTCCCCGTCATCGAACGCATCGCCTGCGGCACCGGAGGGTAGGGCCGATCGGGAAAAGGGAAGAAGCCGAGCCTGGCCTGGCTGGCGTTCCACAAGAGGAGCAGCGCGACCCCGATCGCCAGGCCGGCGGGGACCACGCCTGCTCGCACGCGCGCGGAGAGGAGCCGATCAAGAGAGAGGCCGCCGCCGAAGGCGAGGAGGGTCGTCAACAGCGGAAGGAACTTGTGCGGCCGCGAGAACTTCTCGAACAGGGGAAGATCGCACATCCAGGTCCAGAGGACGCCTTGGTCGCCGAGCGCCAACACGAACGCCACGCCGGCGCAGGGCAACCAGAAGTTGGCCGCGGCTGCTGGCGCGGAGATCCGATAGGCGATCACGCCGAGCAGCACGGCAAGGCCAGCGAGAACGAAGAGGCTGCCTGAATAGAAGAGGGGTGCGAACTGGGCGTCGCGCAAGAGGCCCGAGGCGTCGGGCAGCTGCGCGAACACCAGCGGCGCGGGAAGAAAGAGCGCGGCGATGCCATCGGCGATTCCGCTTCCAATCGGAAGGCGGGCGACACCGCCGAGCAACCGCACCTGCGGCACGAGGAGGGGCGCGGCCAGGCCCATCGCGACAAGCAAAGGGGGGCCAAGCCACAGGGCGCGGCGTACGGTCATTTCGCGCGTGGCCACCAGGATCGCCACGGCCAGCGCCATGAACATGACCGCGTAGATCCACATCTGGACGTTGCCCACGTGCAGGAAGAGGCCGAGCGCGACCCCCGTCGTCGTTACCCAGCGCAAACTTGGCCCGCGCTGCCGGAGGACCGCGATCGAGTCGAACGCTAGTGGAAGATAGACACAGAGCGGAATCATGTAGAGCCACGATCGGCCGGCGACGAGCTCGTATCCGTTCAGCGCGCAGGCGAGGGCCGCGGCAGCGGCGAGCGGCGGGCGGATCCCCAGGCGCCGCGCAGCGACGAAAGCGGCGACGTAGCCGGCAAACAGATGAATCGCTGCGTAGAGCTCATAAGTAGAGTTGGAGTCGTGCAAGACGTGGGTCGCGAACCAATAGGAGAGATAGAGCGGCGGGTAGGTAATCGAATAGATCCCGGTCGTAGTAGTAGGGCTTCCGAGGAATTGATGTGGATTCCAGGTAGGGATGATTCCCTGCTCGAGCGCGCGATAGGCATGGAGCACCACCGGCAAGAACTGGGAGAAGTTGTCGTCCTGAACGAAATAGTAGGGTTCCACGCGCTCGACGATGACGAGCGCGAGAGCGACCACCACGAGACCGCCGGCGAACCAGAGACGTTGCTCGCCTCTCTTCGCCGCAGAAGCGGGCCGCTCGACGGCCGCGTCGTGAAAGAGCTCACCGGAGCCGAGGGTGTGAAGGAGCGCGGCGACGCACGAAATGAAAGCGGCGCAAAGCGCACCGGTAATCAGCGCCGCCAACCAAAGCCGGCCTCGGCGGTGCGCCAGCTCGCCAGCAGGAAGCTGGGCGCGCTGCAGCAGGATCAGGCCGGGCCAGGCAACGTGCAGGGTCACTGCGAGGAAAGTCGCGGCCGCTGCCTGCCACAAGGGACGCTTCTCGAGCGACGTCCCAGGCCCCCCTGTCATCGTGCCCTTCGCAGCTGCCCCATGAAGCGCACGGTGCGGGCGATGTTGCGCGCCTTGGAGCGCCAGTTGAATGCCCAGCGCGACTTGCCGTGCAGCCGCTCGCCGAAGTGGACGTTGAACGTACGCAGCGAAAACCCATGCTTCCGCGCCAGCCAGAGAAGATACAGATCTAAAGAGAGATCGTCTGGAGGATGGGTCGCCAATTCGAACAGGGCGCGCGGAAAGACTTTAGGTTGCGCGTTGACGTCGGCGAAGCCCGGACCGAGCAGCACCAACGCCGCTGCTTGCATTCCGAGCGTGAAGGCCGCGTCTTTCACGGGCCGGCCGCGGCGCCGTCCTTTGACGAGGGTGCGGTCAGGTCGAGCCGAGCTGGCCAGGAGCTCGAATCCAGCGAGCACGTCGGCCGGCGGAGTCTGCCCATCGGCATGGGTGAAGGCCAACAGACCGCTTGCGCACGAACGCAAGCCCGTCATGATTCCGTGCCCATACCCAATGTTCGGTGGATCTATAGAGACCACGCGGATGAACTCACGGCCCGGCAACTCAAGCTCTTTTAGTAAAGTCACCCGGGTTGCATCGGTCGAGCCATTGTCGACGAGCACCAACTCCCAATCTGCGTCGGTGCCGCGCACGCCTGCGAAGGAGTCGATCAAGGAAGGAAGGTTCTCGGCCTCGTTGAAGCAGGGCACGACGATTGATTTGCGGATCATCCGGCCACCCTGCCGCCGCGAAAGACTTCATTCCAATACTCAAAGGCCGCCAGCTCGCCGGGCACTCCCCACGGCATGAACTTGTCGACGCGGAAGGCGCGCACGTCCGCTCCTTCGGCCACCATCCGGCGGCAGACGCTGTCGAGATAGAACTCGCCATTGACCCGCTCGTCGGCGGCGCGCAGCCGGCGAATCTGCTCTTCGAGCAGCGACTTCTTCCGGCAATAGAACGTCCCGACCATCGTCTCCTGCTCGGACAGCGCCGCGCCGGAGGCCGGCTCCTTCACCGCCGCGCGCCGTACCCGGCCGGCATCGTCGGCGACCAGCCACCCATAGTGCTCAGGCTTCCAGCGCGCCGGCAGATGGTGGCGGGCAGTCCAGACGACGAGGTCAGGTGCGCTCCGCTCCAGCGAGAGCCAGGCATCGACGTCATAGGAATATCCGCCGTCGCAAGGAGGGATGAGGACAGGCTGGTCGGAAGCGAGGGCCTCGATCCCCAGCGCCGCGGTGCACGCCTGCCCTTCGGTCACGCCGTCGAGGGCGAGCAGCGAGGTCGGCTCGTTCAGGCCACCGACGATCGCTGCGAGCCGTGGATCGGCCGTGTGCGCGCGCTGGGCGATCAGGACCCGGCGGGTCGGCCTGGGCAGGCAAGCCATGGCTTGCGCGACCATCGGCTTGCCGGCGACGTCGATGAGCGGCTTTGGCGTGTTGATTCCTTTGTCGACGAAGCGCTGTCCGCGGCCGGCCATGGGCAATACCTGAGCGGCGAGGCTCTGGACGCTCGCCGTATGCCTGAGGAACTCATCAAGCCCGCGCATTGCATTGCTCCAGCCTTGATAGTCAATCAAATCCTCGGGAGTGCCCCATTGGTAGAAGTGGCGCAGGGCATGGACGCCGACGCGGCCGCCCTGCTCGATTAGAGCCTGCATCGCCATGCTGACGTAATACTCACCGTTCACCCTCTCTCCAACAGAGAGAAGCTTTTGCGCCAGCTCCAGCAGAAGCCGGCCGCTCCTGAACCAATAGAGTCCGCTCGAGGCGAACTCAGCGAACTTATCGGCGGTGAAGTGGTGTTTTTCGCGAATCTCTACGACCCGATCGCCTTCGCTTCGCAGATAGGCATAGAGAGTTGGCCCCAATGAGTGTGGATGAAAGCCGCGATAGGCAGTCATCGCTCCATCCCATTGATTCGAGTCCAGCCAGGTGCGAAAGGCGGGATAGGACCAATCGGCCGCGAAGTCACAATAGTGCAGCAGGACATCTTCGTCGGGCGGCAGCTTGTCGGCGCAGGCCAGCGCGGTCTGGATGGGTCCGTCCTTGTGCGGATCGACCAGGGCGACCTCGGCCTGGGGCGCCAGCGCGCGCAGGACCTCGAGGATGTCGGTCTCGCGGGCGTGGCCTCTATTGACGCCAAAGAGGATCCGTTGGCCCTTTGGGAACTGGTCGAGGATGTGCGCGACGATGGGCCGCCCGTCGACCTCGATGAGCGGCTTTGGCCTCTCGAACCCGGCGCGCCGGAAGCGGTCTCCCGCGCCCGCCATGGGGATGAAGAGCAGCACTACCTGCCTCCGGCGGCGCTGAGCGCCAGGCGATACTTCTCGCCAGGCAGATCGAGCAGACCGGCCGGCTCGCCTGCGGGCAGATAGTTGGCGATGCCTCGAGAGAGAAGCGCCGACTCGACCAGGTCGTGCGCGGCGAGGATCTCGAGCGCGCCCCGCAGCTGAGCGGCCGATCGCGCGGCGGCCACCCGCTGACCCGAATCGTCCTCGAGGATCACCGAGCGGCCGAGCTCCTTCAATGCCGCAAGGGCCTGCGCCCGCGGATCGTCGAGCGCCTTCACGCGCACCACTGTGGCGTAGATAACCGCATCGGGAAAGAGGTAGCGCGGCTCGGGCCAAGGCGCTCGAGACGCTTTGCCCAGGCGCTGCCAGACTCCCTGCTCGAGCGGCGCGAGGGGAGAGACCGTCAAGGCCGCCAGGGTCTCCCGCAGCGCCGGGAGATCGCCGAAGAGCACCCGGCCAGCGGCGTCGCACGCGAGGGTCCGCGAGATCGCCTCCTCTGCCGTGTCGCCCACGACCAGCAGTCCATGGGAGCGCAGCAGCAAGCACGGGGCTTCGGCAGCCGCAGCTGCGACGCGCTCGCCGAGCGCACGTCCGGGTCGCGCGTAGGGGATGGCAGCGCAGCCCGCGAGCGCGTCGTGAGGCGGAGAGGCGCACGCCGCGAGCAGCGCCCCGATCGAGTGGGTGTGCGCGACGACCCGCGCTGGAAGCGCGTGGAAGAAAGTCTCGAGCGAGGGCCGCGGCGCGCGGTCAAACAGCTCCGCCTCCGCGCCGCCAACTCCGGCCAGAGCGCGCCGGGCAAGGTCCGTCGGCGCGCGCGCGCAGCCGCCTTCCTGGGCAAGCTCAGCGAGGCGCCGGCCGCTGGCCTTGACCCAGAGCGTTCCGCCTTCCTTGACCGAGGCGTTGCCGCCAGCGCCCTGCGCGAGCTCGAGGGTGCCGAGCGCGCTCGCGAGCTGCGCCAGCTCTTCGGAGACGCTCATCGGAAGAGCTCCTCTGCGACTTCGGTCAACGAGAGACCCGCGCCGCCCTCCGACGAGCGCACGAGCAAGAAGCGCAGCCCCAGCCGGCGCGCGCCTTCCTCGTCGGCAGGCTGGTTGTCGCCCACCATCACGCACTCGTCCCTGTTCAGGTGCAGCCGCTCCATCGCCAGCAAGAACGCCTCTGGCGAAGGCTTCTCGGAGGCCACTTCCTCGCTGGTGACCAGCGCGTCGATGAGCTCGATCAGGCCAAGCTCCTCGAGCTTCCAGAGCTGTACTTCCAAGGTGAGGTTGCTGACGATTGCCACCCGGCCGCCCAGCGCGCGAAAGCGCTCGAGCAGCTCCCGCGCGCCCTCGCGCAGGCGGGCGCTCTCCAGATAGGTTCTCCAGAAAAGGCGCTCCCAGCGGCGCAGGTGCCCAAGCCACCGCGCCGCCGGTGCCACGTGCGCAAGCTCTGCGAGGTAGAGGAGCCGCGAGTGCGACGCGGCCCTGTCGCCGACCCGAGCCTTGACCGCGAGCCGCGCTTTGCCCCAAGCGTCCTGCAGAACGGCGACCGACAGGCCGGTCTCGCGGGAGATGGTGGCGAGCGTGGCCACCCGCGCGGCCCGTTCGGCCGGCGCGTAGTCGTAGAGCGTGTCGTCGAGGTCGAGCAAGAGCCCTCGCGCGCGCAAGACCTGGCTCATCCGCGGGCGCCTCCCTGCAGCGAGCGGAGCCGCGCGCTGATGGCGTGGAGCACCACCAGCCTCGAGAGGCCCCGAGACCCGCAACCAAAGCGCGGTGCGCCGGAGACGACCAGCTCATCGAGGTTCGGAATCAGCACGGCCGCGACGCTTCTGAGCTGCGCCTCGCTCAGCTGTCCCTCGATCGAGAGGCGATCTCTCGCCAGGCTCTCGTCACACGACCAGCTCGTCTTCAGCGAGGGCACCCCGTCGAGCACGTCGAAGAGCAGGAGCCCCTCGAGCTCGCTGACCAGCTCGAGGTCCACGGCGAGGTCGGGGGAGTCGAGCGGCCCGGTGCCTTGCCGGCAGGCGATGACGAGGTCCGCGTGCTGCCGCTGCGAGCGCACATAGCGCGCGGAGTCCGCCTCGCGCCTCGCCATCTCGGCCACCACCTTGTCGCTGTCGTAGCCGCGCTCGCTGACGTCGCGCGCGATCTTCCAGGCGCGGCGGAGCGGCTCGTCGGGCGCCAGGTAGATGCGCAGGTCGAGCAGCTTGCGCTGGGCCGGCAGGTAGAAAGGATGGAGCCCGACGATGGCGATGAAGGCCGAGGGCCGGAAGACGATTGGGTCCCCAAACCTTCCCGCGGTGTGATCGTAGACGCGCTTCTCGACGTGCCCGCCGCGCCGCAGCGCTGCCAGATTCTCCAGCTGCGAGCGCAGCTCGTTGCCGCGCGGATCCAGGTGGCTGAAGCGGCGCCACATCACGTGACCGCGCTCCCACTTGTGGTCGTCGTCGCCCTGGACCAGCGTCAGCTCGGGCCCGACCAGCTCGCGCAGATCAGCCGCGAGCAGGTGTTTGCCGGAGCCGCTGTCGCCGCCGATGCCGAGCGTGAAGGACTCGTCGCGGAAGGTGTAGATCGAGTTCGATCGCACTCCCTTCCGGTACATCTCGACGACGGTGAGGGCGGTGGCCGAGAACAGCAGGGTCCAGGCGACGCTCGCCGCGTGCAAAGAGAAGAGGGCCGGAAAGGCGCCTTGCAGCGCGGCGGCCGCGTACGCGCCCGAGCCTTGACCGAGGATCGGGTCCGAGGCCTCCAGGAAGAGGGCCGGGTTCTCGAAGAAGAAGTAGGCCAGGTACGCGAGCGTCAACAGGCTGATGGCGAAGCGCCCCGAGCGCGTGAACTTCGCGGCCAGGTAGGCGACGAAGGGCATTGACCAGATGAACCAGCCGGGCTGCGGAGGGACCAGCGCCATCAGGCCGATGTAGATGGCGCCGACGTACATCAAGAGCAGCTCGCGGTTGATCTTCAGATAGCTGGCGAAGCGCAAGAAGCCCACCATCAAAGCGGCGACGGCGACATACAGGACCAGGCCCGAGGAGCCGTAGGAGACCGCCACCGACCAGATCTTCTGCGTCTCGGCGCTCCCGAACACCATCTGGCGAAATGCTCCCGACCGCGCTGGGAGCGCATACGCGAGCGCAGCGGACCCGGCAGCCACCGCGCCAAAGGTCAGGAAGCGGCCGCCGCGACGCCGGTATAGAAAGACCAGCGCGAAAGGGATGGCGATGAGCAGGTGCGCTTTGGTGGCGAGCGCCGCGCCGGCCACCAGCGCGCCCGCCACGATGCGCCGCTCGAACAAGAGGTGCAGCGTCAGGCAGAGCAGCGCCGTCGGAATCAGGTCGAGCTGCCCATGGACGTAGGTGGCGTAGAGGACCAGCGGGCTCAGCCAGTAGGCCAGGACCACGTCGCGCACGTGCACGCGCAGCCAGCGCTGCAAGAGCAGGCAGATGGTGAGATCGGCCGCGAGCAGCGGCAACCGCAGCAGGAGGAGGCCAAGCGGCGACCCGGGGTCGACATGGAAGAGCGCGGTCGGAAGCCAGGGAATCGCCAGCGCGGCCAGCATGCCGGGGCCATAGGGAAACGCCAGCGGCTCGCCTCGGGCGAAAAACGTCGCCCAGGGGTCGCGCAGCGGATGGTGCACCCACTCGGCGACGAAGGGGGCGAACCAGCGGGTCGCGAAGTGCGAGCCGAGCAACGTCCCGCAAGCCAGCTTCAGCGCGAGACCGACCCAGAAAAGGCGGCTGCGCGCGAGCAGGCGCAGCTCCTCGGGCCAGGTCAGCGCCACTGGCGGAGGAGGGAAAAGGACCGCATCGGGCTCGAGCAGTTGCCTCGCCGGCGCTGCTTGCGCGGACGCGGTCATGGCTGGTCCACCCACTCCTCGGGACGCTTGGTGCAGACCGCCGCGAACGGACGTCCGATCAGCGACTGGCGCAGCTTCTCCCTCGTCGCGTCGTCATGGCCCTGTAGCTCGGGGCTGACCACGCAGACGCGGAAGGCGTGCTGCAGCCTCTCCCACTCGGCTGGCGTGCCGGGGAAATGCTGGAAGCAATCGGCCCAGACCCAATCGACGCGGCCTTCCCAGGCGAGCACGGCCTCGATGGGCTCTACCTCCGACCAGCGCACGGCCAGGCGCCGCTCGCCTCTGCGCAAGAGCTTGACCGCCGCAGGCACCGACAGGTCGAGGAAGAAGAAGTCTTCAACCCCCGCCGACCGGGCAGCCGCCAGCACGGCAGCCTCGATGCCCTCGCACTTCACGTTGAAGATGCACGGGCGCGTGCCGATCAATGGGAAGTACTCCTGAATGGTCGGTCCCTCGGTGAAAGGGTCATGGGTCACCAGGACCCGGTCGCCGCTGGAGCGAAGGTCGAGCTCGATCCCCTGCCCGTCAGGAAGCCGCAGAAGCTCGTCGATGGAGTTCACGCGGTGTCGATACACGCGCGGCATGTCCTTGCGGCTATACCTCGCGCGCCAGGAGCCAGCAAGAAAAGGGGCCGAGCGAACGACTTTCATGCATGCTCGGCAACCAGAGACGACCCATGACCACCTACCTCGTCACCGGCGGCGCAGGGTTCTTCGGCGGGCTGCTCAAGCGGCGGCTGCTCGACGAAGGCGCTCGCGTCGTCAGCATCGACCTGCAGCCCGACGAAGACGTGCGCGAAGGGCTGGTGTCGGTGCGCGGCGACATCCGCGACCGCGCGCTCGTCGACAGGCTACTGGCCGAGCACCGCCCCGCCGCCGTCTTCCACTGCGCCGCCATCCTCGCGCACGCCGTCAAGGACGAGCAGTTCCTCTGGTCGTGCAACGTCGAAGGCACGCGCACGCTCGCGCAGGCTTGCGTCGCCGCGGGCGTGAAGAAGCTGGTCTTCATCTCTTCGAACTGCCTCTGGGCGCGCAACTTGAATCGGCCCGTGCGCGAGGACGACGCGCCCGAGCCAATCGAGATCTACGGCCGCTCGAAGTGGGAGGCCGAGAAGGTCCTGCAGGGGTTCGAGAAGAACTTGGACGTGGTCGTGCTGCGGCCGCCGACGATCACCGATGCGGGGCGTTTGGGATTGCTCGCCATCCTCTTTGAGTTCATCGACGAGCATCGCAAGGTCTGGGTCGTCGGCGGCGGACGCAACGTCTATCAATTCATCTATGCGCAGGATCTGGCGACCGCCTGTCTACTGGCCGCTGAGTACAAAGGCTCGCGCGTCTTCAATATCGGCTCCGATGACGTCAAGTCGATGGGGGCCGTCTATGAGTCGGTGATCGCCAAGGCGGGAAGCCGTTCGCGCGTGGCCTCTCTACCAAAAGCGCCGGCCATAGCGGCGATGAAGCTGGCTTATGCGCTGAAGATATCGCCGCTCGGTCCTTATCAATATCGGATGATCGCCGAGGACTTCGTCTTCGACACTGCGCGGGCCAAGAGAGAGCTCGGCTGGAAGCCGACGCTGACCAACGAGGAGATGCTCTATCGTGCCTATGAATACTATCGGGTCAACCGGCGCGACATCGAAGCGCGGAGAGACGTCAGCGCCCACCGCCAGGCCGCCCCGATGGGTATCATCCGCGTCCTCAAGTGGCTCTCCTAGGTCTCTCTCATGAACGAACCAATCCGGACCACGGTTGCAATCATCGGAGCGGGTCCCGCCGGGCTCACCGCTGGATATCTCCTGTCCAAGCGCGGCATCGCCGCCACGGTGCTCGAGGCCGACCCCGTCTACGTCGGCGGTATCTCCAAGACGGCGACCTACAAAGGCTTCGGGTTCGACATCGGCGGCCATCGCTTCTTTTCCAAGTCGCAGGCGGTCGAAGACTTGTGGACCGAGCTCTTGCCAGACGACCTGCTCCAGCGCCCGCGCAGCTCGCGCATCTTCTACAATGGCAAGTTCTTCGCCTATCCGCTCAAGGGCAGCGAGGCGCTCTTCAAGCTCGGTGTCTTCGAAGCTGCGCGCTGCGTGCTCTCCTATGCCTGGGCGCGCGCGGTCCCGCACAAGAACGCGAAGAGCTTCGAGGATTGGGTCACCAATCAGTTCGGCAAGCGCTTGTTCCAAATCTTTTTCAAGACCTATACCGAAAAAGTCTGGGGAATGGACTGCAGCGAGATCAGCGCCGACTGGGCGGCCCAGCGCATCAACAAGCTGTCGCTCGGGATGGCGATCATCAACGCGCTCTTGCCTCCCAGAAAGCCGAAAGACAGGGGCGCCGTCGTCAAGACCCTGGTTGATTCCTTTCGCTATCCGCGCAGAGGGCCCGGAATGCTCTGGGAGGCCGCAGCCGCGAAGATGAAGTCGCTCGGCGGCCACATCGAGCTGGGCCGCAAAGTGACCGGCTGCAGCTGGGACGCTGAGAAGAAGCGCTGGCTGATCGACCACCAGGGACATTCCGGTGACTCCGAGCAACTTAGCGCCGAGCAGTTGATCTCGTCGGCGCCCATGGCCGAGCTTTGCAAGGGCCTTTCTCCAAACCTGCCGCAAGAGACCCTTCAGAAAGCAAGCCAACTCAAGTACCGCGACTTCCTGACGGTGATGCTCATCCTGCCCGAGAAGAACAGGTTCGCGGACAACTGGATCTATATCCACGACCCGGGCGTCAAGGTAGGGAGGGTCCAGAATTTCAAGTCCTGGTCGCCCGAGATGGTGCCCGATCCGAAGATGGCTTGCTATGGCTTGGAATATTTCTGCTTCGAGGGAGACGGCACCTGGTCGTCGACCGACGCTGAGTTGATCAAGCTCGCCACCAAAGAGCTGATCCAGATAGGCCTGGCAGCGCCTGGCGAAGTCAGTGACGGCTGCGTGGTGCGGCAAAAGAAAGCGTATCCCGTCTATGATGATGGATATGCAGAGAGGGTTGAGTACGTCCGTAGGGAGCTGGAAGAAAGCTTCCCGACGCTGCACCTGGTGGGCCGCAACGGCATGCACAAGTACAACAACCAGGACCACGCCATGATGACGGCCATGCTCACGGTGGAGAACATCGCCGCCGGAACGCGCGTCTTCGATCCCTGGCGCGTCAATCAAGACGCCGAGTATCACGAGGCCGGCGCTGCCGGTGCCGACGCCTCGGCGAGTGGCCTGCGGGCCGTCCCGCGGCGCGTGGTTTGACCCGGAGCGACCCGCCGCACGCGCTCGCGCGCAAAGACGCTGCGCTCGCGTGCGCCGTCTTCGCGCTGGGATTCGTCGTCGCCGAGGTAACCTCGCTTCCTGGCCGCCGCGGTGGCCCCGCCATCGAGGACGAGCACGTCTATCTGCTCCAGGCCGATCTGATCGCTCACGGCGCGGTCGCAGAGCGAACCCCACCGCTGCCCGAGTTCTTCGAGAGCGCGCACGTGCTCTTGGTGCCGCGGCGGGCGCCCAAGTACTTTCCCGGCAACGCCATCGCGCTGGCGCCCTTCGTGCGGCTCTCGGTGCCCTGGCTCTTCCCCTGCGTCTCGCTGGGCGCGGCGGTGACCCTTGTCTTCCTCATCCTGCGGTTGCTCAAGGCTTCGCGCAGCGGTGCGCTGGCGGGCGCCGCCGTCTGGCTCGCTTCGCCCGAGCTGATCCGCTGGTGGGGCTCGTACATGTCGCAGCCGACAGCGTCGCTCTTCCTGCTCGGGGCGACGCTGACGGCGCTGCTGGTGCGCACGCGCCCGACCGCGCCCAGGGTGGCCGCGCTGTTCTCTTGCGCGGCTATGGCCGGCTTGACGAGGCCTCTGAGCGGCGTCGCTCTCTTGCCTCTGGCTCTCTTGGTGCTGCTGCGCGCGCGGCCCACGTGGACGGCGCTGGCGGCGGCGGCGGCCCCGCTCGTGCTCGCCGCCGCCGCCGCCCTGCTCTTCTGCAGCGCGACGACGGGGAGCGCCACCACGGCGCCCTGGTCCCTCTACGCGCGGCAATACATGCCGTTCGACGGCCTCGGATTCGGCTCGGAGGCGGAGACGCGGCCGCCCGAGCGCGCGCTGCCCCCGCACCTCGCCAGGCTGGCCGCGAACTACCAGGCCTCGCGCGCCGCGCATCCGCTCGCGGCGCTTCCCCGCACCGCGCTCTCGCGGCTGCGACTTCTGGCCGCCTTCGCACCGAGCGTCGCGATCTGGCTCTTCGCGCTCCTGGCGCTGCCGCTCCTGAGCAGGCTGCTCTTGCCGCTCGGCTTCGCGGTGCTGCTCTTCTCGGCCCAGCTGGCGATGCATTGGGACGAGGCCTTCTACCTGCTCGAGATCTACGCCGCGCTGGCGCTCGTGGCCTCCGCAGGCGTCGCCAGGCTGCCCGAACTGTTCACCTCGGCGTCGCGGCTGGCCCGCGCGGGGCTCGGCCTCGCGGCGATGGTCTCACTGGCTCAGTGCGGCCGAGGACTGGCGCGGGTCCTCCCCGCGCTACCCGAGCGCGGCACCGCGTACACCGACATCTACGAACAAGTGAACGGCGCGCTGGCGCCACTCGCCGGCACGCGGTCGCTGGTCTTCTTGCGCTACCCGCCCGACTGGAGTGCCAACGTGGACGCCACCCAGAACGGCCGCGACCTCGCCGGGCAAGATGTGTTGCGCGCAATCGACCTCGGCCCCGCCCGCGACGCGGAGCTGATGCGCCGAATGCCCGACCGCAGCGCGTACCGCCTCGACCTGGCCACGCTCGTCTTGCAGCGCCTGGAGCCGAGGTGAGGCGCCGCTTCGATCGCGCCGACGCCGCACTTGCGCTGCTCCTGGCCGCAGTCGGCTTCGCCTGGGGCGCGGAGATCTTCTTGCCCTACCGCAAGGCCACGCCGTTGTTGCAAGACGAGTACGCCTATCTCTTCCAGGCCAAGACGCTGGCGGCGGGCCACCTGACTGCCCCCTCCCCCCCGCTGCCGGAGTTCTTCGAGGCCGCGCACCTCCTCGTCGTGCCGCGTTTCACCGCCAAGTACTTCCCCGGTCAGGCGCTCTTGCTAGCGCCGCTCGTGCGGGAGGGGCATGCCTGGGCGCTGCCCTGTCTCACGCTCGGGCTCGCGGCCGCTTTGATCTTCCTGGTGCTGCGATGCGCCGGCGCCGGGCGCTTCGCCGGCCTCTTCGGCGCCGCGTCGCTGTTGTGCTCGGCCGACGCGCTGCGCATCTGGATGACGTACCTGTCACAGCCAACCACGGCCACCTGGGCGCTGGCGGCCGCGCTGGCCGCACTGTTGATTGAAGAGGAGGCGACACCGCTGCGCGCAGCCGCGCTGGCCACCTGCGTCGGGATGGCGGGCCTGACGCGGCCGTTCGTCGGCGTCGCGCTCGGCGCCGCAGCGCTGGTCCTGGTCGTGCGCGTGCGGCCGCGCTCGTCGGCGCTGCTGGCCGCCGCATTGCCTTTGTGCGCGGCGGCGGCGCTGGCGTTGATCTTCAGTCATGAGGCGACGGGCCGTTTCACCTCTCCGTGGGCCGTCTATGCCGAGCAGTACATGGCGTTCGACGGGCCTGGGTTCGGCGTGGGGCCGCACCGAGCGCCGACCCGCGCACTGCCGGCTCACTTGCAGCCGCTGTCGGACGCCTTCGAGGAGTCGAAGCGCAACCACACGGTCGCGCGATTGCCCGAGACCATCGCCCGCCGCGCCCGCCACGTAGCCAACTGGCTGCCCACGTGGCTTCTGTTTCCGCTGGCGCTCATCGGCCTGACGGCGGCGCGGGCCCTCTGGTTTCCGCTCTCGGCGGCGTCCCTCTTCTTTGCGCTGCAGCTCTGGCACCACCCAGACAACGACTTCTTCCTGCTCGAACTCGCGCCCACGGTCTCGCTGCTCGTCGGGGCTGGCGCGCAGCGAGTCCTTTCGCTGATCGGTCGCGTCCGGGCGGCGCGAGCGCGCCTCGCCCTGTCTGGAGCGGGCGCGCTGTACGGCCTTTTGCTCGCGACAGCCGTCGCGCTCGAGCTGCCGGCGCTGCCGCGGTGGGCCGATGCCCCCGCGGCCTCGCTGCGCGCGCTCGAGGCAGCGCTCGCTCCGGTGCGGGCTGCGCACGGCCTCGTCTTCCTGCGCTTCCCGAGCACGCCGAACCCGCACTTCGACGCCAACTACAACGAGCCATTCCTCGACTCCGCGCCCCTGGTCCGCGCGCTGGACCTGGGACCGCGCAACGACGAGCTGCGCAAGCTGTTCCCCGGCCGGCCCGCGTACTTGCTGGAGCTCGGCACCAACAAGCTCAGCAAACTCGACCCGTAGCTCACCGCGCCAGGAATCCCTTGCTCAAGTCTCCGGGGACGCGCAGCCGCAAGGCCTTCGCCTCGGGCGAGGCGCAGGGCAGGTCCAGGCAGCTCCCCTGGTCCATCCGGATCACGTCGCCCGAGGGCAGCACGTAGGGCCTCGATTGCTCCGGCGCAGGCTCGGCGAAGGTGGCGCGCGGCGAGAAGCCAGGGGCTCCAGCGGCGAAGAGCCACCACACCGCCGCGACCAGGAGCAGGGAAAAGACCGCGCGCCATTGCGGCTCGTCGCCGGGGCGCTGCAGGGCCTTCCAACACCAGAGCAGCTGCGCGGCGAGGCAGAACAGCAGCGGGCCCGCGAAGCGCACGGCCGGGGCGGTCAGCCACCAGAACGCGATCGCGGCGAGGAAGACGGCGAGCGGGGCGAGCAGCGCCCAAGAGCCGCGCAGGCCGCGCACAAGCTGCACCGCGGCGCCGATCGACGCGATGGCGGCCAGGACCACGGGGACGAGGAAGAGATCGTTCAGCCACTCCTTGGCCAGCCACTCGGGAACCCAGGCGAGGCCGTGGATCTCCGCCGCGACGTGCCAGCGCGGCTGCCGCGCGAAGCTGAACATGTAGCGGCTCAGCGAGCGCGCCTCTTGCTCTGACAAAGCCCAGCTCACTCCCACGCGGCCGAGGGGCAGCGGGAAGAGAGGGAAGCCCGACTGGACGATCCCATTGGCGACCCAGGGGCCGAGGACGACCAGCGCGACAAGCGCGGCGCCACCCAGACGCGCGGGGCTTGGACGCGGGCGAGCGCGCAGGGCCAGCGCGAACAGACACGGCAGCGCGACGAACGCCAAGGTCTGCTTGAGGGTAACGGCGAGCAGCGCCAGCGCGAAGTGCGCGAGCAGCGCCCGCGCGGCCTGCGGCTCGTCCCAAGAGGACAAGAGCCGCAACGCGAGCGCGGCGCCAAAGGCCAGCACGGCGCCATCGGCCGCGGGGCTGCTCAGGTTCCCTCCGCGCATGGCCTCGACGAGAAGCAAAGGCAAGACGAAGGCGGCGGTGAAGTCGTGCAGCGAGAGGGGCGTGCGGAAGTCGGCCAGCCGCACGGCGCCGCGGACCATCGGCGCCAACGCGAGGACAAAGAGCAGACCGTTGCCCACGTGGTAGCCGCGGTGCCAGAGCGGCCAGCAATCGACCAGCGCGGCGTAGATGAAATACGCGTGATTGAGCGCCAGGTGCGGCTGCAGATTTCCCAGGCCTGGCACCGTGGGGTAGCGCTCGTACCAACGCACCGTCTGCAAGAAATAGAAGCCTGTGTCCGGATTGCCCGGCGCGCGCGTGGCCAGGTTCGCCAGCCACAGCGCGAGGCCGCAAAGCAGCAGAGCCGCCAGGGGCGCGGCCCGGAGCGATCGGAGTCGCTCGGCGAGCGCCGCCCGCCCTTGAGAGCAGAGGCCGGCCAGCGCCAGCGCGCCGCAGACCAGCGCGAAGGAGCCGTCGAGCGGGAGCAACAGATGCCACCCCTGGCCGAGCACGACCAGCGCGGCAAACCCAAGCCAGGCCTGATCGGGCGCGCTTCGCGGGCGTGTGCCGAAGAGCTTCTCGACCAGCGCTCCGGCCCCAAAGAGCACGAGGCCCCACCCGAGCCACGCTGCCAGGATCGTCAGCGTGGGGAGCATGCGAGAGCGAGCTTAGCCGAACGCCCGGCCGTATTGGACCGGCGGCGGCAGCGCCTTGTTCTGGCCGAGCACCTGCGCGGCGTGGAGCGGCCAGTAGGGGTCGCGCAGCTCGGCGCGCGCCAGGAGGACGAGGTCTGACTTGCCGTCCTTGATGATGGCGTCGGCCTGCGCGGGCTCTGTGATGAGGCCGACCGCGGCGGTGGCGATGCCGGCCGTGCGCCTGATCGCCTCGGCGAACGGCACCTGGTAGCCGGGCCCCACCGGGATCTTCGCGCGCGGCACGTTGCCACCCGAGCTGCAGTCGATGAGATCGACGCCGCGCTCTTTCAAGAGCGACGAGAGCCGCACGATGTCCTCGATCGTGACGCCGCCTTCGGTCCAGTCGGTGCACGAGAGGCGCACGAAGAGCGGCAGGCGTTCGGGCCACACTCTGCGCAGCGCCTCGGCGGTCTCGAGCGTGAAGCGGGCGCGGTTCTCGAAGGTGCCGCCGTAGCGATCCTCGCGCGTGTTGGAGAGCGGAGAGAAGAAGCTGTGCAGCAGGTAGCCGTGCGCGGCGTGCAACTCGAGCAGCTGGAAGCCGGCGTCGCGGGCGCGGGCGGCAGCGGCGGCGAAGGCCTTGGTGATCGAGGCGATGCCCGCCTCGTCGAGCGCGTCCGGAGCCGGATAGCCCTCGTCGAAGCGCTCGCCGGTGGGGCCGACGATGGGCCAGCCGCCCTGGTCCTTGGGCACTTCCTTGCCGCCTTCCCAGGGCACCGCGGTGCTGCCTTTGCGGCCCGCGTGCGCGAGCTGGATTCCAGGGACGCTGCCCTGCGCGCGGATGAACTTCGCGATCCGGGCGAGCGGCTCTGCGTGCGCGTCGCTCCACAGGCCCATGTCGCCCGGGCTGATGCGACCGCGTGGCTCGACCGCCGTGGCCTCGACGATGACCAGCGCCGCGCCGCCCACCGCGCGCGCGCCCAGGTGGACGAGGTGCCAGTCATTGGCCAGGCCGTCTTGCGACGAGTACTGGCACATGGGCGAGACGCCGATGCGGTTCTTGAAGGTCACGTCGCGCAGTCGCAGGGGCGAAAAGAGTCCGTCGGCCATGCGCACAAAGATGCACGAGCGGCCGCTCAGGCGCGCGCAAAGCGCAACTCGAAGAGGGCTCCCTTGCCGTCTTCTGGTCGCAGCGCGGCAATGGAGCCGCCGAAGCGCTCCATTGTCGCGTGGCAGAGCGCGAGGCCAAGGCCCGTGCCCTCGCCCGGCGCCGCGGTGGTGAAGAAGGGCTCGAAGAGGCGCGGGAGGATCGCCGCGTCGATGCCGGGCCCATCGTCGCGCACCTCGACGACGATGGCCGCGTTCTCGGCCCGGCCGGTGACGCGCACGGTGCGAGCTCCCACGCGCGCCGAGTTCGCCACCAGGTTGACGAAGACCTGGACGAAGTAGTGGGTCTCGCCCTGCACCGCCGGCAAGGATTGCGGCAGCGCAACCATCAAGGAGCAGCCGCGCGGCTCGAGCTGGGGCTGCAAGACCGCGCCCGCCTCGGAGAGCACGGCGGCCAGAGAAACAGCGCCGGGCAGCGCTGGTGGCGGCCTGGCGAGATCGAGCAGGTCGCGCAAGATGCGGTCGATGCGGGCCGCCTCGCGCTCGATCCGCTCGACGAAGTCGTTGCACTCCTTGCCTTGCGCGAGGCGATCCTTGATCAGCGCCGCGTACCCGATGACCGCGGTGATGGGGTTGCCGACCTCGTGCGCGACGCCCGCCGCGAGCCGGCCGACGCTAGCCAGCCGCTCGCTGCGGGAGAGCTCCTCGCGCGCCTCGCGCAGCTCCAGATTCTTGCCCTGCAGCTCGGCGATCCGGGCGGCAGTGAGCGCCCGCTCCTCGCGCAGCCGCAGGCCAAGCTGGCGCACGGCGGCGCCGAGGCGGCCGACCACGTCGCCCGATTCGGGCAGCGGCGAGCCGCCCTCGTCCTCGCCCGACGCCACTCTCGCCAGCGCCGCGTCCACTTCCAGCACCCGCCGGACGACGCCTCGCTCGAGGAGCCAGACCAGCAGCGCAAAGAGCCCGGCCAGCCCCAGCGCGAGCGTGACCAGCAGCCGCACATCGAGCGCGACCAACTGCGCGCGCACGTCGTCGAGGCGCACCACCCGCTGCAGCGCGCCGCCCGAGGCCAGCCGCTCGCACAGGATGACGAGGCCGGAGTCGCGACGCGTCTTCGGGCAGCCATCCCTGACGGCCGCGGAGGCGTCGAGGTAGCGCGCGCCCTCGGGCGGCAGGCCGGGCGAGCGGAGCGCGACCTCGTGCAGCACGGCGCGTGCTTCCTCGATCCGGCGCGTGTAGATCGAATCGCGCACGGCGAGGAGGAGCGGCACGGCCAGGAGCGCGCCGGCCAGCAGCACCGCGCCGACCAGCGAGCCGAAGAGCCGCAGGCGCAGCCCGGCCGGCCGGGCGCTCACCGGAAGACCTGGTTCAAGACGCGATCGTACTGGTAGCGCAGCCACTCGCCGGCGAAGAGCCACTCGAGCGCGGCCAGCACCAGAAAGGGCCCGTAGGGAACCGCGTGCGGCGGCGGGACCCAATCGTCGTCGTCTTCTTCTCCAGGCGGCGCGGCTGGATCTGGAGCGGGAGCCTCGGCAGCGGCCTCTTGGGCCTTCTTGCGGTCGCGCTCGGCCGGCCCTTTTCCCGTGGCCAGGAGCGCGACGCCGACCACCGCGCCCTGCAGCGCCGAGAGCATGACCACGGGCAAGAGCGAGACCCAGCCCATCCAGGCGCCGATGCCGCCGAGCAGCCACACGTCGCCCCAGCCCATGATCTCGCGCTTGAGCACTCGCTCGCCAAAGAGCGCGATGGCCGCGAAGAGGACCACTCCGGCGGCGCCGCCGATGAGCGAATCGGTCCAGCGCAGCTGCGGGTTCCAGAGCGGCGAGAGCGCGCCCAGCGCCAGCAGCGGAAAAGTGATCTCGTGCGGCAAGAGCCAGGTGTCGAGGTCGATGTACGCCAGCGCCACCAGCGCGGCCACGAAGGCGAAATAGGCGAAGGCCACGCCGTGCGGGCCGAACCGGCGCAGGCAGCCGACGGCGAGCAGGCCAACCAAGAGCTCGACCATCGGGTAGCGCGGCGAGATCGGCAGCCCGCAATCGCGGCACTTGCCGCGCAGCGCGAGCCAGCCAAAGACGGGGATGTTGTCGTGCCAGCGGATCGGCGTCTGGCACTTCGGGCAGTGGCTCTCTGGCCGGACCAGCGACTCGCCCTTGGGCAGCCGCGCGATCACGACGTTCAGGAAGCTGCCGATGCAGGCCCCGAAGGCGAAGGCGAACGCAGCCAGCAGCCAGGGCACGCGCTCGGCCAGCAACGCCATCAGGCCGCCGCCGTGTCGCGCGCCCGCTTGACGAAGAGCTCTTCGAGCGTCATGCGGTGCGGCTGCAGCGAGACCACGTTGCCGCCCGCCGCGACGATGGCCTTGAGCGCGCCCGCGGCGGCCTCCTCGGTCGGAAGCGTCACCACCTGGCTCTGATCGCGCTCGAGCACTTTCGCGCCGGCCTGGACCAGGCTCGCGACCAGATCGGCGGAGAGGCCGCGGGCGACGATCTCCACCGCGCGCACGCCGGGCGAGAGCAATTCCGAGAGCGAGCCGCAGTCGGTCATCCGCCCGCCCACCAGGATGGCCACGCGGTCGCAGACGGCCTCGACGTCGGAGAGGATGTGCGTCGAGAAGACCACTGTGCGGCCTTGTTCACGCAGGGTGAAGATGAGGTCGCGGATGTCTTTTCGGCCGATGGGGTCGAGCCCGCTCATCGGCTCATCGAGGATGACGGTGTCCGGGTTGCCGACCAGCGCCTGCGCGAGTCCGAGCCGCTGCACCATGCCCTTCGAGAAGCGCCGGATGGGCCGGTCGGCGCGGCCCGCGAGGCCCACCTGCTCGAGCAGCGTGTCCGACTGCTTCTTCGCCTCGGCGCCCGAGAGGCCCGCGAGCCGGCCGGCCAGGACCAGGTATTCGTCGCCGCGCAGGAACTCATAGAGCGCGGGGTTCTCCGGCAGGTAGCCGAGCTTCCTCCGCGCCGGCAACGTGCCCGCCGGCTGCCCAGAGACGAACGCAGTCCCGTGCGTCGGCCGCACGAAGCCGAGCAACATCTTGATGGTGGTGGTCTTGCCCGCGCCGTTCGGCCCCAAGAGCCCGAAGATTTCGCCGCGCCTCACTTCCAGCGAGAGATCTTCCACGGCGACCACGCGCCGCGCCCAGAAGCCCACGCGGAAGACTTTCGACAAGTGCTCTGTGCGGACGACCGTTTCCAAGTTGCGCGCCCCTCGGGAGCAATCGATAACGCTAGCGTGCCACTGGCGTCGCTCGCAAGAAAAGATCCCCGCGCGAAGCTGGCGCGAGCGCTGCCCCTGCTCTGCCTGCTCGCGTTCTTCGCGGCCCTGCTCTGGCCCGCGCTCGACCCAGAGGTGCAGCTTTATTATCGCGACACCACGCGGCTCTATTATCCGGTCAAGCGGTTCATCGCCGAAGAGCTGCAGCGCGGCCGGCTCCCCTTCTGGGATCCTTGGACGGAGGCCGGCACTTCGCTGCTGGGCCAGGTGACCCCGGCGCTGCTTCATCCATTCACGCTCCTCTACTTATTGTTTTCTTTTGAGTGGGCCTTCAAGCTCAACCACCTGCTGGCGCTGCCGCTGGCGGGGCTTGGGACGTATCTGCTCAGCCGGCGCCTTGGCACCTCGCGCGCCGCGGCGGCCCTGGGCGGCATCTGCTACGGCGGCTGCGGGTACCTCGCGTCGATGGCGGCCTCCAACCTGCCCTATGCGGTCGGGCCCGCGACGGTACCGCTGGCCATCGAGCGGCTGCTCGCGTTCCTCGACGCCCCCGGTCCCTGGCGGCTGTTCTTGGCCTCGGGCGCCCTCGCGCTCTGCGCCTACGCGGGCGAGCCGCAGTCGATGCTCTTCGCCGGCCTCATCGGCGGCCTCTATGCGGTGACGCGCGCCGCGGGCGGGGCTGCGCCTGGCGACGCGAAGGCGCGCGCGCGTCGCGGCCTGCGCTGTGCGGGCCTGGTCGCGCTCTGGGGAACGACGGCGCTGCTCCTGTCGGCGCCGGCGTCGTTTCCCGCGGCGGCGCGGCTGACCCACTCGCGGCGCCTCGGGGGAGTCAGCCGCACCGAGGGCGCGATGTTCTCGGTGGCGCCCGCGCGGCTCTTCGGCTACGCGCTGCCGCTCGCCTTCGACGACCCCACCGAGCCGCCGCCCGGCATCCAGCTGCCCTGGTCGAGCCCCTACCGCGAGTATTTGTCCTGGGAGACGCTGGCCGCCTTCAGCGACTCGATCACCATCGGCCCCGCCGCGGCGCTGCTGGCGTTGTTCGCGCTGGGCGCGGGGCGCAAGGGGCGCTTCTTGCTCCTCTTCGCGCTGGTGATGGCCCTCGCCTCGTCCGGCGATGCGCTCGGCGTCCAGGGCGCGCTCATCAAGGTGCTCCCGCCGCTGCGCTTCTTTCGCTATGGCGAAAAATATGCGGGCCCCGCCTCGCTCTTGATCGGCCTCGCCGCGGCGCTCGGCACCGAGGTGGCGCTCGGGGCAGCGAGGCGCGCCACCTGGTCTTTGGCGGCGCTGTCCGGATCGCTCGCGGCCGCTGCTGGCGCGGCCGCGCTGCTCCTCGGGCCTTTTCACGAAGCTGCCGTGCGCTGGCTGATCGAGCGCGGCGCCAGCCGTGGCCGGCCCTTTGCCGAGAGCTTCCTCGTGACGCTGGAGGCTGGCCTTCTGCTGACGACCGGCCTCTGCGCCGCGCTCGCGTTGGTGGCGCTGTTGCGCGTGCGGCTCGGCGAGCGGCTCTCTGTCGCCCCTGCCCTGGCAGCGCTGGTTTGCGCCGCGTCCTCCCTGGCGGTGGCGCCGCGGCAGTTGCTGGTGCTCCCGACCGAGGTCATCAAAGAGCTCTCCCCGCTGGCCGCAGACCTGTTCCGCCGCGCCGGCCCGAGCGAAGGCCGCTGGCGCCTCTTCACCAACACCGACACCAAGGCCGTCCCATATCAAGAAGAGCTTGGCGAGCGAGTCTCGGGCTTCGTCAGCACCCGCCGGTCGCTCTTGCCGCAGTTCGAGACCATCGACCGCATCGAGAGCGCCTCGCAATACTTCACCGTCGGCGATTCGCTCTATGGCGAGGCCCTGCGCATCGCCCCCCGCCCGCTCTTCGAGTTGCTCGACGTGCGCTTTGCCCTTCTGCAGCCGCTCGACCTGCCCAAGGCCATCGCGCGGCAGCGCGGGTTCGTCCGGCTGCCGCAGGGCTACTGGCTTGGCCAGTACGCGCCCCAGCCGCGAGCGCGGCTCGCCGTCAAAGTTTTGGCGCTCGACGCGGCGGGGCAAGCAGCCGCGCTGGTCGCGCCGTCGTTCGAGGTGGGTCGCGAGGCCACCGTGCCGCTCGAGGCAGCGGGCGCGGTCGCTGCGATCAAGGGCGGCGAGCGCATCGACAGGGCGCCTGCGCTGCAGCGCCCATCGACAGGGGAGATCGCGATTTCATCGGCCGCGCCGCGCCCTGCGCTGCTGGTGGTCAGCGAGCACTTCGACGAGGGCTGGCAGGCGACCATCGACGGCGCGGACGCAAAAGTCCTGAGGACCGATCTGGCAGTGCTCGGCGTGCCCGTTCCGTCCGGCGAGCACGAGGTGAAGCTCCGCTTCGTCCCACAGGGGCTGCGCTCTGGAATCGTCACACTGGCGGCGACAATCGTCGCACTGCTGGCCTGGGCAGCCCGGCGACGGAAACTGTCCCCGGAGTGACAAATTCCGTCACCCCGCCGGGCGTGGGTGACCAACCGCACGAGGGCAGAAAACTGGACGGGGTTGGCCCTTCGCTTGCTTAATCCCTGAGTCGAACGCAGCCACATTCTCGTGGCGGCCCCAAAAGGAGTCTCCACTCATGAAGAAGCTTGTCCGTGGCTTCACGCTGATCGAGCTGATGATCGTCGTCGCCATCATCGGCATCCTCGCCGCCATCGCCATCCCGAACTTCATCAAGTTCCAGGCGCGCTCCAAGCAGAGCGAGGCCAAGGCCAACCTCAAGGCGCTCTTCACCGCAGAGAAGGCCTACTTCCAGGAGAAGGACTCCTTCTCGCCGTACGTGGGCATCATCGGCTTCGCCCCCGAGCGCGGCAACCGCTACCAGTACAACCTGAACGGCACGGGAAGCACCTCGTCCGATGTCCGCACCGGCACCACGCCGAGCACCGCGGCCACCGCCGAAGCCATCGCCATCGACACCTTCAAGTTCCCCGACGCGTACACGGTGGCCAGCTTCGCGGCCATGAAGTGTGCCCAGGCTCCCTTCACCACCACCGCCGCGACCGGCTCCTTCCTCGCCGGCGCGCAGGGCAACATCGACAACGACGCCACCACCGACCAGTGGTCGATCGCCAGCTACGGCCGCACCACCTCCGGCTGCGATGCGGACACCAACGTGGGCTCCGGCGACCCGGCCAACGAGCAGAACGACGTGAACAACTAGGCTCGGCTCGGTCGCAAGGCAGTGCTTCCCGGGGGGGCGGGCTTCAGCAGCCTGCCCCCCCTTTTTTGTCTGGAGCCAAGTCATGCATCGCAGAGGCTTCACGCTGATCGAGCTCATGATCGTCGTGGCCATCATCGGCATCCTCGCTGCCATCGCCATTCCCAACTTCATCCGCCTGCAGGGAAGAGCCAAGCAGGCCGAGGCCAAGGCGCACCTCAAGGCGCTCTTCCAGGCAGAAAAAGCCTTCCAGCAGGTCCACGACAAATATTCTCAGTATGTGGTCGAGGTGGGCTTCTTCCCCGAGCGGGGCAATCGCTACGCGTACACGCTCGGCGCCATCGCCGGACCGTTCGACGATCGCAGCGGCACCCTGGGCACCGTCGCCACCACCACCACCGGCATCTCGGTGGACGTCTTCAAGTTCCCGCCCATCACCCTGGTGAACTACGTCTGCAGCGGCACCGGGGTCGGCCTCGTCAACGGCGAGTTCATCGGCGGCGCACAGGCGCAGATCGACGACGACCCGGCGCTCGACCAGTGGACCGTCTCGACCGGCAGTCGGCAGATGGGGGGCTCTGGCTGTGACGGCGCCGGGCCTGCCGCCGGCGGAGAAGCGGTCAACGAGCAGAACGATCTCGAGCACTAGGCCTCTCGTCGCGGGAGCCGATTGACTACCGATCCTGGCACCAGCTCGACCTCTCTTCGCGTGCGCGTGGGGGCGTGGCTTCTGGCCGCCAGCATCGGGGGCCTCATTCCCCTCGCGCTCCACGGCGCCGCGCTCGCCGCCTGGCTCGTCCCCGCCTGGCAGAAGCTGGCGCGCCCTCTCCGCGCGGAGCTGGCCTCCATCACGCCTCATCTCGCGCTCTTTCAAGCAGAGCTCGCTTGCTCCGTGCTCCTCGCCGGCGCCCTCGCTGGAGTGGCTGTGCGGCTGGCGCTCATCTCCGTGAGAATCACTCCGTCGCGGCGGAGAATCGCCAGCGGCGTGTTGCTCCTGTCGGCCTTGGAGCTGGCACACGCCGTGGCCCATCGTCCGGCGATGTTCGAAGACTTCCTCTGGCGCGCCGGTGGATTCCGCGCGGCGATACAGGTCGCCATTGCAGAAGAGATCGGCGACCGCGCCTTTCACCTCTTCGCGGGCTTCGCGCTGGTGGCTTTTGCGTCGATGGCCGCCTGGGTTCAGCGAAAGCAACTCCGGTTGCGATCTCTATTTCCAGTCGCCGCGGCGGCTCTCCTCGCGTTGCTGCTTCCATTCGCGCGGCAAGGCGCGGGCGCTGGCCCGGCGGTGATCATCCTCGCCGCCGACTCTCTCCGGCCCGATCACTTCTCGTCAGAGGGATATCCTCGGAAGACGACGCCGCGGATCGACGAACTGCGCTCGCGCGGCCTCTGGGTCAATGACTTGTACGTCCCGATTGCCAGCACGACGGCGTCGTGGGCGTCTCTCTTGACCGGCGTCTATCCACACCGGCACGGAATCCGCGATCTATTTCCCCGGGCCGAATCAACCCGGATGCACTTGCCGACCTTGCCAGCGATTCTCGCCGCGCGGGGATATGAGACCGCCGTCGTCAGCGACTATGCCGGCGAGAGCTTCAATCGCGTGGACTTCGGCTTCGGGCGCGTGGTGGCGCCGCCTGCGACCAATCTCGAGATCGTCGCCGAGCGCGAGGTCCTCCAGCGCTCGCCCCTGGCGCTGGCGCTCTTGTCCGGGTCGCTGGGTCGCCGGCTCTTCGACGTCGCCGGTTATCTTCCGGTCAATCCCGATCCAGCCTTGCTCACCGATAGAGTCGAGTCCGAGCTCGACCGGCTGGAGAGTTCGGGCAAGCCGTTCTTGCTCGTCGCCTTCTATTCGGTCACTCATGTTCCCTTTGCAGCTCCCGCGCCTGACCTCCTGCGCTTCGCCGACCATTCCTATCGAGGACCCAGCCGTTACTCCTATGAGCTCCAGCAACTCGACGACCTGGCGCGCGCATCGACCGCGCCGGCGGCGAGCGAGGTCCGGCACGTGCGCGCGCTCTATGACGGTGCCTTGCATGCTTTTGATCGGGAAGCAGGCAAGATCCTCGACAAGCTCGAGAGAGACGGGGTCAAGCAACGCCTGGTCATCGTTCTCGGGGACCACGGAGAGAACCTCTTCGAGCCCGGCACCACCACCGAGCACGGCAAGTGGTTCGTGGGCGGGGTCGCGGCAAACCGTGCGCCGCTCCTCTTGCAAGGACTGAATATTCCTATCGGCCAGCTAGAGTCGCTGGCCAGCGGAGTTGATCTCACTCCGACCATCCTCGATGCCTTGGGGCTCCCCCTCCCGCAAGGAATGGACGGACTGTCCTTGCTCCGGCCTGCCAATGCCGATCGGACTGTCTTCGCCGAGAGCACGCTGACGCTGGGCGGTCCAGCCGCCGCCCCTCCCGGAACGATCTCCTATCCTTCGCTCACCGAGCTGCTCGAAGTAGAGCCGCAAACCCATGCGCTGGTACTCAAGCGCAAATATATCGACTTGACCACCACCGCCAAGCAGCGCTCGGCACGCCGCGGCCCTTGGGAGCTCGTCTATGCACCGGGCACTCGCGGCAGCCGCTGGGAGCTCTTCAATCTGCAGCAGGATCCATTTGCCCAGCGCGACGTCTCCAGCAATCACCCAGCGGTCTTCACCAGCTTGCGCGAGGAGCTCCTGCAATGGCTCCGCAAGGATCCGCTGCGCTGGCTCGATGCCGACGATCACCTCGTCTATCGGGTCGAGCAGTGAGGGCCTTGCTGTTGGTACCAGCCTTGGTCTTCCTCTCCTGCAGCCGGCAGGACAAGCAACAACCATTGAATCCGCGATTGATTGCACGCCTCGCTTCGGCCGTCGCGCTACCAGCGCCCCCACCAGAGACCGTGGTGTATTCCCTACCGCACCTTCCGGGCATTGGTGCTCATCGCGCATTGGGGATTCCCATCGCCCTGGAGCCGAAGCGCGGCTTCATCTTCCGCTTTCGCTTCAAGCGGACGGCCCCGGGTGGAGGAGGGCTATTGCGGAGCCTCTCCAAAGAGGAGGCCCTGGCCTTTGGTCGCGATCCAAGACCCATCGACGCACCGCTCGGCCTGGCCCTGGGCGCTTGCGACGAGACTTCGACGGGCGCCGGCGGATGGATCGTTTGCCAGCGCTTCGAGCACCTGACACCTGAGCGACCCGTCGCGCTCTTCATTGCCACGGGCCTTGACCTTCCCTCCGCGAGCCTGGAGGTGCTCGACGCCGACATGCCCGACCCGCGAGGGCCGCAGGACCCGATCCTCGCGCGCCTCGTCCGCCGCGCTCCCAACTTCACCGAGACCGGTGTCAGTTGGCGCTCCGCCCTCCTGGCGCGCCCGGGGAACCGCTATACCTTTGAGTTGACTCTACCGTCGAAAGCCCTGCTCGTCATTGGAACCGGCCACGAACCCGGTGCGCTCGCGGGCCCCGCCCGGTTCACGATTCATCAAGACGGAATGCTCCTTCTCGACGAGATCGTTGCGCCCGATCTCAAGTGGCATGACCACGAGATACCTTTATTGGGAAGAGCCGGGAGCAAGACGCTCCTGACCCTGGAGTCGAGCGCAGTCTCTGGCTCCCCCGGCGAGGTCAGGGGTCTCTGGGCTGACCCTCGCGTCCTTGGCGCGTCGCCTGCGCCCAGCATCCTGTTGATCACCGTGGACGCGCTACGCGCCGACCATTTGAGCGCTTTGGGATACGCCAGGGATACTTCACCCTCGCTCGCGCACCTGGCCGCGCTCGGCGCCACCTTCGAGCGCGCGACCGCCCAAGCCTGTCAAACCTGGGAGTCGTTGACCTCTCTCTTTACTGGACTCCATCCGGCACGCAACGGCGTTCGAAAGCGCGGGTTACGGCTCTCTCCCGATATCCAGCCGATCGGCGACCTCTTTTCGAATCAAGGCTACGATACCTTTGCCGGAACCGATCTGGCCTTCTTTCCCGCCGTCTACCTCTCTGCGTTCGACGAGTCCGAGATCATTGCTGGCAAGGTCAAGCCGTCGCCGCGGAAGCAATTCTTGCGCATTCGCGATCGCTTCAAAGCCTACCCGACGCTGGCCTGGTTTCACCTCGAGCAGACTCACTATCCATTAGTACCAGTCGAGCCCTTGCGATATGCGCGCGACTACCATGGGCCATTGAGAGACGGCGTCACCGAGGCGCAGCACGCGCTGCTCCGCGCGGGCCAGGTCAGCGCTGCGGAGCAGGAGCACATCATCGCTCTCTATGACAGCGCCATCCGCGACGCCGACGCTGAAATCCACGCGCTCCTCACGCTCTTGATTGAAGCTGCGGCCTGGGAAAACACCATCGTGGTCGTCACCGCCGATCACGGTGAGCACCTGGGCGAGCACGGCGTGGTGCTCGATCACGTCGCGCCGTACGATGAGGTCCTCCACGTGCCCTTGTTCATCTCCTGGCCCGAGAAGATCGTGCCGGGGACGCGGGTCCACGCCCGGGTGCAGCTGATCGACGTGCTGCCCACGCTCTTGTCGCTGGCCGGTGCTCCTTTGCCCAAGGAATTGGACGGGCGCGACCTGTCGCCGGCCTTGCGCGGACAAAGGCTGCCTGACGCGCCCGCGTTCGCGGAGCTCGGCGGACGAATCCACGCGCGCTATAGCGACAATGAAAAGACGATCATCAATCCCGGCAATTTCGTCTATCAACTGGAGACAGGGATCAAGTCGTCGGTGCAAGAGACCGAGCTCTACGATCTCAGCGCTGATCCCGGTGAGCTGAGGAACCTGGCAAGAGTCGACCCAGCCAGGGCTGCGGCGGCCGTGTCGGCGCTCCAGCGCGCCCTGCGTGAGCAGGAGGGATCGAAGCTGTCGGAGCAAGAGACGGCGATCGGGCAGGCGGCTTCCGATGCGCTCCGCCAGGCAGGCTATCTGCACAAGTAGACGACCGCGGCGAGAGGGTCCGCGCCACTCTTCCACCGATCGCAAAACTTTCTCGGCCCGCTGCCCGGGGTAGACTCCGCCTCATGGGGAGACTCGTAAAGCGGAGCGGTCTGCTCCTCTTCGCCGGCGCTGCGCTCGCCTGGGGCGCGGCCACGGCGGCACGAGGACGCTGCGAGGCGCTGAGGCCTTCGGTCGCGGACCAGGGACTGACGGCGCCTCCCATTCCCGCCGAGGTGGCGCGCCCCTTCACCTTTGGCATGCGCTCGGCGGCGGCGGACGCGACCTTCATCGAGGCCATCCAGATCTTCGGCGCCCGCCGCGGACAGACGCCCGCGGAGGCGCTGCGCGACGACGCGGCCACCGCGCAGCTGCTCAACTACACCACCGATCTCGACGAGCGCTTCGCCGATGGCTACTGGCTGGCTGGCACGGCGCTGCCGCGGCACACGATCGACAACAAGGCCTACGGCGTGCTCGCGGCCGAGAGCATCCTCGCCAAGGCCGTGCGCCTCAAGGTCCCCGACTGGCGGCTGCCGTTCATGCTCGGGTTCATCCAGTCGTACTACCTCGGCCACATGGCCGAGGCCTCGGCCAACGTGGCGCTGGCTGCGTCGCTGCCCAGCGCGCCGAAGTATCTGGGCCTGCTCGCCACGCGCCTCGCCGCGGACGCGGGCGAAATGAGGACCGCCGAGGTGATGGCCGAGACGATGGCGCAGAGCGCTGCCGACGACGACGCGCGCGCCGACTGGGCCAGGCGGCTGCAAGAGATAAAGCTCGAGCGGCAGCTCCGGCGCATCGAGACCGCGGCGCGGAGCTTCAAGGAGCGCACCGGCGCGTGGCCGCAGAGCCTCGACACGCTGGTGCGCGCGGGCGGCCTTGCGGCACTGCCACCTCCGCCCGACGGCGGCGCCTATCGCCTCGACCCGAAGACCGGCGAGGCCAGCTCGACCGGCTCCAAGCGCCTGCGCGTGCGCGGCCGCTACCAGACCCAGGCCGGCATGGAGGTCCATTGAGCGCCGCGGTCCTCATCGCCATCGCCGGCAACACCGTGCGCGAGCTGGTGCGCAGCAAGCTCCTGTACAACCTGCTGCTCTTCGCGGTGCTGCTGATCGCCGGCTCACTCTTCGTCTCGCAGCTCAGCGTCGGCGACTTCGATCGCATCATCATCGACCTCGGGCTGGTGGCCATCGAGCTGGTCTCGACGCTGCTCGCGGTGCTGATCGGCGTCTCGGTGGTCGCCGGCGAAATCGAGCGGCGCACCATCTTCCCCACGCTCGCGAAGCCCATCTCCCGCGCGACGTTCCTGGTCGGCCGCTTCGCCGGGCTCTACGCCATCCTGGCGCTCAACGTCCTCATCATGCTCGGCGCGCTCGCCCTGGTCCTGCGCCTGGCCGGATTCGAGCTGACCTCGACCGCCGCGGCCGCAGCGCTGCTCATCGCCTTCGAGGTGGCGGTGCTCGCGGCCATGGCCATCCTCTTCGCCAGCTTCTCGACGCCGATCCTGGCGTCTGCCTTTTCCTTCTCCTTCTTCCTCATCGGCCACCTGCTGGCGCACGTGCGCGCCTACGGCGACCGCTCGAAGAGCGACGCGGCCCGGGCCCTGACCGCCGCCATCTATCGGGCGCTGCCCGACCTGGAGCTGTTCAACTTGAAGTGGCACGCGGCCAACAAGCTGCCCGTCCCGCCTGGCTTCGTCAGCTCCGCCGCGCTTTATGCAGCACTTTATGCATCCGCGCTGCTGCTGCTCGCCATCGCCATCTTCAATCGGCGTGACCTGAAGTAGAGCCTACTCGCCGCCCTCGTCGTCGCCCGCGTCGTCCTTCTCGCCGAAGAGCTTCTTGTAGCGATGGCGGAACTGCCGGAAGGTCAGGCCGAGGTAGCTCGCGGCCGATTTCTTCACCCCGCCCGACTGGTGCAGCGCGCGCTCGATCAAGGACTGCTCGATCTCGGTGAGGTGCTTCTCGAGCGAGAACGACTGGGGCAGCGGCCCCTCGGCGAGCAGCGCGCTCGCGGCCATCGGCGGGCGCAGCGGTAGCGGCAGCGCGTCCATCGTCACCTCGGGTCCGTCGGAGAGCGTGACGGCCCGCTCGATCAAATTCTCCAGCTCGCGGACGTTGCCCGGGAAGGCGTACTCGTCTATCAGCCGACGCGTCTCGCGCGAGAGCGAGAGCGGGCCGCGGCCGTGCTCGGCGGCAAAGCGGCGCAGGAAATGTTCGGCCAGGCGCAGCACATCTTCGCGGCGCTCGCGCAGCGGGGGCACGCGGATCTGGATGACGTTGAGCCGATAGAACAGATCTTCGCGAAAGCGGCCGGCGCGCACCTCGGCGGCCAGATCGCGATTGGTGGCGGCGATGATGCGCACGTCGATCTCGACGTCGTCGGTGGCGCCCACGGGCCGGATGCGCCGGTCCTGGATGGCGCGCAAGAGCTTCACCTGGAGCAAGAGCGGCAGCTCGCCGATCTCGTCGAGAAAGAGCGTCCCGCCGCCCGCCGCGGTGAAGAGGCCCGCCTTGTCGGCCTGCGCGCCGGTGAACGCGCCGCGCACGTGGCCGAAGAGCTCGCTCTCGATCAGCCCCTCGGGGATGGCGCCGCAGTTCACCGGCACGAACGGCTGGTCGCAGCGCGGGCTGCGCTGGTGCAGCGCCTTGGCGACGAGCTCCTTGCCGACGCCGCTCTCGCCGGTCACCAGAACGTTCGCCCGCGTCGGGGCCACCTTTTCGATCAGCCCGAACACCTGCTTCATCGCCGGGCTGTGGCCGACCAGGTCTTGGAGCCGCCCGCGCGCCTCCAGCTCTTGCCGCAGCGCCGCGTTGTCGTGCACCAGCGACGACTTCTCGAGCGCCTTCTGCACCAAGAGCTGCAGCTCGTCCACCTTGAAGGGCTTGGTGACGTAGTCGTAGGCGCCGAGCTTCATCGCCTGGATGGCGCCCTCGGTGGTGCTGTAGGCCGTCATCACGATCACTTCACTGGGCGCGCCCGTCGCCTTCACCGAGCGCAGCACGTCCAGACCGCTCGAGCGGCCGAGCATGAGGTCGGTCAGGACGACTGGGTGGCGGTGCTGCTCGAAGGCGGCGATCGCGCTCGGCCCATCGGCGGCCACGTCAACGACATGGCCTTCCTTGCCGAGCAGGATCTCGAGCAGCTCGCGCATCGAGCGTTCATCGTCGACGACCAGCAGCCGCGCCATGCGTCGAGCTTAAACCCAATGCGCGTCGATTTGGGGGCTTCCGCTCTACACCGCCGGCAGGCGGACGGTGAACTTGCTGCCCTTGCCGGCTTCGCTCTCGACGACGATGCGGCCGCCGTTGGCCTCGACGATGCGGTGGACGATGGCGAGCCCCAGGCCCGTGCCGCGCTCCTTGGTGGTGAAGAAGGGGTCGAAGATGCGCGGCAGATCGTCGGCCGCGATGCCGGCTCCGGAGTCCTCGACGGCCAGCAGCGCTTCTTTGTCCTCGCGGCGCACGCCGAGCACGATGCGCCCCCCCGCGCCGGTCGCGTCGGCGGCGTTCGTCAAGAGGTTCCAGAGCACCTGCTTGAGCTGGCCAGGGTCCGCGCGCACCTTGACGCCGGGCTCGAGGTCGAGCTCGAACACGAGCCCCGGCGCGCGCGGTCCCTGGCGGAAGAAGTCGTACGTCTCTTGCGCCAGCGGGGCCGCGTCGAGCTCGGCCCACTGCGGCTGCGTGGGCCGCGCGAAGGTCAAGAAGTCGTGGACCAGCGCCTCGAGCCGCTCGCCCTCGCGCAGCACGATCTGCATCAAGCGCCGCTCCTGCTCGTTGAGCCCGCGCGAGCCCATCAAGAGCTGGATGGAGCCGGTCATCGACGCCAGCGGGTTTCGCACCTCGTGGGCGAGGCCGGCCGCGAGCTTGCCCACGGCGGCCAGGCGGTCCGCGCGGCGCACGGCGTCTTCAAGTTGCCGCAGCGCTGTCAGGTCCTGGAAGACGATCACGTGGCCCGGGTGCTGCCGCTCGCCCAGGCCCGCGAGCGACGCCGCCGAATAGCCGACCACGGTGCTGCGCCCGTCGCCCCCGCGCAGCCTCGCCTCGCCGCGACCCTCGAGGCCACCGTGCAGCGCCTTGGCCAGATCGGGGAAGCGATCGCCGAGCGGGCTCATGTTGATGCTGCTCTCGCGCAGCCCCAGGATCTCCTCGCCCGCCGGGTTCAGGTAGGTGATGCGGTCCTGCCCATCCGTGGTCAGGATGCCCGAGCCGATCGACTGCACGATGCTCTGGTAGAGCGTCGAGAGCGCGGTCAGCTCGGTCTCGCGCTGCGCCAGCTCGGTGCGCGCGCCCCGCAGCTGCTCGGTCAGGTAAGCGCTCAGCGCCGCGGTGAGCACGAAGGCCGAGATGTTGGTCGCGAGCGTCAGGATGAGCCGCGGGGTGGCCAGCGGCGGCCGGCCAAAGCCCGCGGGCGGGGCGATGAACTGCCGCTCCATCGCGATCGCCAGCGCCGTGAACGCCAGGATCGTCAAGAGCGCGCTGGTGGCCGCGCCCCGGCGCGACAGGCTCACCGAGGCGTTCACGATCGCGAGCGGGTAGAGGATGGTGAAGAGGCTGTCGGCGCCGCCGGTCAGGTAGACGAGGCCAGTCGCGGCCATGACGTCGGTGACCACCTGGCCATAGGCGACCACCGGCAGCCAGCGCCGGGTGCGGAGCAGCGCCACCGAGACCAGCGACAGGAAGTACGTGCCGCCGATGACCAGGTACAGCGAAGTCGGCCCGGCCTCCGCAGGCGCGGCCGAGCCAAACGTCAGCCAGGCGGTGGCCGCCAGGAGCGCGGTGACCACGACGAGGCGCAGCCCCGTGAGCCACACCAGCTTGCGATAGAGCGCGGGCTCGGTGCGGTCGCCGAGCCCCTCGGCGATGGGAGGCGGCGGCGGCAGGGTGACGGGAGCTTCGACCGGGGTGTTCAACTACTTGATCGACCCCGCGATGGAGAAGATCGGCAGGTACATGGCGATGAGGAACCCTCCGACGATGCCGCCGAGGAACACCATCATCACCGGCTCGATCATGCTGGTCAGCGCGGCCACGGCGGCGTCCACCTCGTCGTCGTAGAAGTCGGCGATCTTGGTGAGCATCTGGTCCATGGCGCCCGTGGCCTCGCCGACGCCGATCATCTGCACGACCATGGGCGGGAACACCTTGGTCTCCGAGAGCGGCTGGACGATGGTCTTGCCCTCGGCGATCTTCTCGCGCGTGTAGCGGATGGCCTTCTCCACCGTCTTGTTGCCGGCGGTCTTGGTGACCACATCGAGCGCGTCGAGGATGGGCACGCCCGAGCTGATCATCGTGCCGAGCGTGCGGGTGAAGCGCGCGACGGCCACTTTGCGGATGAGCGGCCCGAAGATGGGCGACTGGATGGCGAAGGCGTCGAACTGCTCGCGGCCCTTGGGCCACTTGAGGTACTGGCGGAAGGCGACGACGACCGCGATGATGCCGACGATCATGTAGACGATGTACGCCTGCATGAACTTGCTGACGTCGATGACGAACTGGGTGGGCGCCGGCATCGAGCCGCCGAAGTCCTTGAACATCTTTTCGAAGGTCGGCGTCACGAAGAGCAAGAGGACCACGGTCACGCCCACGGCGATGATGAGCACGATGACCGGGTAGACCATCGCGCCTTTGACCTTGGCCTTGAGCTTCTCGTTCTTTTCAATATAAGCCGCGAGTCTATTCAAAATCGTGTCTAGAATACCGCCGATTTCGCCGGCCGCGACCAGCTGCGTGTAGAGGGTGTCGAAGACCTTGGGGTGATCGCCGAGCGCGTCGGCCAGCGTCGAGCCCGACTCGACCTTGTTCTTGATCTTCATCAGCACTTCGCGGAACGCCATGTTGTCGAGCTGCCCGCCGAGGATGTCGAGGCACTGCACCAGCGGCAGGCCGGCGTCGATCATGGTGGCGAACTGGCGGGTGAAGATGACCAGGTCCTTCTGGCTGACGCCCCCGGCGAAGTACTTGCCGAGGTTGATCTCGATGGGCTTCTTCTTGACCTTGATGTTGGTCAGCTGCATCGAGCGCAGGCGCTGGAGCACCGCCTGCTCGTCGGAGGCCTCCATCTCGCCGCGCTTGGTCTCGCCGCCCTTGCTCTTCCCTTCCCACACCCAGAAGGGCAAGCGCTTGGCTTGTTGAGCGCCGGCTGCAGTTGCGGTTGCCATTCGATTCGCTCCTTTTACGGCTGGTGCGGCGGTGCTTCGCCTAGCGCTGCGCGGTCACTTGCGGGCGGCCCGTGACGGGCTTGGGTCCGTTGGTCAGCAAGTTGCGCAGCTCGTCCTGATCGCTCGAGCGCATCAGGCCTTCCTCGAGCGAGATCTGGCTGCGCTGGATGAGGATGGCGAGGCTCTGGTTGAAGGTCTGCATGCCGAACTTCGACTGGCCCACCTGCATCGACGAATAGATCTGGTGCACCTTGTCTTCGCGGATGAGGTTTCGGATGGCGGGATTCGGCACCATGACCTCGATCGCCAGCACGCGTCCAGGGCCCGTGGCCTTCGGTAGCAGGTTCTGCGTCATCACGCCCTCGAGCACGAAGGAGAGCTGGGCGCGCACTTGTGGCTGCTGGTAGGGCGGAAAGACGTCGAGGATGCGGTTGATGGTCTGCACGCAGGAGTTGGTGTGCAGGGTGCCGAAGGCGAGGTGGCCCGTCTCGCTGATGACGAGCGCCGCCTCGATGGTCTCGAGGTCTCGCATTTCGCCGACCAGCACCACGTCGGGGTCCTGGCGCAGGATGTACTTGAGCGCCTTCTTGAAGCTGTGCGTGTCGGCGCCGACCTCGCGCTGGTTGACGATGCAGTTCTTGTGCGGGTGCAGGTACTCGATCGGGTCCTCGATCGTCACGATGTGCTCGTGGCGCTCGGTGTTGATCTTGTCGATGATCGACGCGAGCGTCGTCGACTTGCCCGAGCCGGTGGGGCCCGTCACCAGCACCAGGCCTCGAGGCTTGCGCGACAACTCAGCCGCGATGGGCGGCAAGCCCAGCTCGGCGAAGGTCAAGATTTTGAATGGAATCGTTCGAAAAGCTGCCGCGACGGCGCCACGCTGCATGAAGAGGTTGGCGCGAAAGCGCGACAGGCCCTTCACGCCGAAGCTCAGGTCGAGCTCGTTCTCTTCCTCGAACTTGTGCTTCTGCGCGTCGGCCAGGATCGAGTAGGTGAGCTGCTTGGTCTCGACCGGGGTGAGCGGCGGAGTCTTGAGCGGCACCAGCCGGCCGTCGATGCGCAGCTGCGGGGGCGAGCCCGTGGTGATGTGCAGGTCGGACGCGCCCTTCTCGACCATGGCCTTCAACAGCTGGTGCAAATTGGGCAAGCGTCCTCCGGCTCAGGTCACCGCAGAGTATCAGGTGCCGTGTTTCCCACCACTTCTTCGATGCTGATCATGCCCACCTTGAGCTTGGCGATTCCAGCCATGCGCAAAGATTGCATGCCGAGCCGGAGCGCCTCGGCCTTGAGTTCGGCAGTGGAGGCGCCGTTGATCACCAGCTCCTTGACGCTGTCGAACATGGGCATGACTTCGTAGAGCGCGACGCGCCCCTTGTAGCCACGGTTGTTGCAGAGGTTGCAGCCCGCGGGCTCGAAGACCTGGAACGAGCCCACTTCCTCGGGCTTGACGCCGATGTCGAGCAGCGCCTGGTCCGGCACGCTCACGGCTTTGCGGCACTCCTGGCAGAGCTTCCGCGCGAGGCGCTGGGCCAGGACCAGGTTGACCGCGGAGGTCACCAGGAACGGCTCGATGCCCATGTTGAGCAAGCGGCTGATGGTGCCTGGCGCGTCGTTGGTGTGCAGCGTCGAGAGCACGAGGTGGCCGGTGAGCGCCGCCTTGATGCCGATCTCGGCGGTCTCGAAGTCGCGGATCTCGCCGACCATGATGATGTCGGGGTCCTGGCGCAGGAAGCTGCGCAGGGCGGCCGCGAAGTTGAGGCCGATCTCCTCGTGCATCTGCACCTGGTTGATGCCGGCGAAGTTGAACTCGACCGGGTCCTCCGCGGTGCTGATGTTGTCGGTGGTCTTGTTCAGCTCGGCCAGCGCCGAGTAGAGCGAGGTGGTCTTGCCCGAGCCGGTGGGCCCCGTGACCAGGACCATGCCGTAGGGCCGGTCGATGGCGTCCTTGAAGAGCTTGAGCGGCTCGGGGTCGAAGCCGAGCTTGGTCATGTCGAGCTGCAAGTTCGACTTGTCGAGCAGACGGAGCACGACCTTTTCGCCGAAGAGCGTGGGGCAGACCGAGACGCGGAAGTCCATCTCGCGGCCCTTGCCGAGCTTCAGCTTGATGCGCCCGTCTTGCGGCAGGCGGCGCTCGGCGATGTCGAGCTCGGCCATGATCTTCAAGCGCGACGTCATCGCCGCCTTGAGCTTGAAGGGCGGCTTCATCGTCTCGTAGAGCACGCCGTCGATGCGGTAGCGGACGCGGAAGTCCTTCTCGTACGGCTCGACGTGGATGTCGCTCGCGCCCTTCTTGATGGCGTCGAGCAGGACCAGGTTGACGAGCTTGACCACGGGTGCGTCGGTGGCCGACTTCTCCAGATCGATGACGTTGAGCGAGTCCTCGGCGTCGTGGTCCACCTGGATGTCGCGCTCGTCGAACCCCTCCATCACGTCTTCGTACGAGGGGCCCTTGTCGGCGTAGTACTTCTCGAGGCTCTCCTTGATGGCCTGCTCGGAGGCGACCACGACCTCGATGTTGTAGCCGGTGAGGAACTTCACGTCGTCGATAGCATAGATATTCGACGGGTCGCTCATCGCCAGGATCAACGACGCGCCGGCGCGGTTCACCGGGATGCACTGGTGCTTCTCGGCCACGTCCTTGGGCACGAGCTTCACCACCTCCGGGTCGATGTCGAACTCTTTCAGGTTGATCGACGGGACGCCGTACTGCTTGGAGAGGAAGCTCGTCAGCTCGCTCTCTTCGATGAAGCCGAGCTTGGTGAGGTGGTAGCCGATGCGGCCGCCCGCCTTCTTCTGCTCATCCTGCGCTTTTTGCAGCTGCGCGAGTGAGATCAGGTTCTCGCGTACGAGCAGCTCGCCAAGACGTCCCGCCATGTGGATGCACCCTCGCTAGTCGGCCGAGTATAGGCCAAGACCTACGCGAGGCGAACAAACCGGACCCTTGAATTAAATCCCGGCGGGAGCGGCGAGCACGCGCCGGACGTGCGCCACGTCCTCGGCGATCTGCGCCTTCAGTGCGTCCACGTGCGGAAAGCGCCGTTCGTTGCGCAGCCGCTCGACGAAAGAGATGCGCAGCGACCGGCCGTACAGGTCCGAGGAGAAATCGAGCAGGTGCGCCTCCAACAACAGCGGCGGCGTCTTCCCTTCGGCGCTCACGCCGCTCTCGCGAAAGGTCGGGTTGACACCGAGGTTCGCGGCCGCGGCAAGAGGCGGACCCAGGCGCGGCGGGAGGAAGGCGCCATCCGAGCAGGCGCTTGGCTCCTCGATGAGCTGGGCGCGAACGGCATACACGCCGATGGCCGGAAGGAGCTGCGCCGGATCCATCTGCACATTCGCGGTGGGCCAGCCGAGCGTGCGCCCTCGACCCGCGCCGCGCACGACCACGCCGTCGAGATCGAGCGCCCGCCCGAGCAGCGACGACGCGGCCTCCAGGCGGCCCTCGAGCGCAAACTCGCGCACCTTGGTCGAGGAGACGACGAGGCCCGCCACGGCCACCGGCGCCACCAGGTGCAGCCGCACGCCACGCTCTTCCAGCGCCAGGCGCAGCGAGTCGACGGCGCCGCCGCGATCCTTGCCATAGGTAAAGTCCAGACCGACGATCACCTCGGCGACGCCGGTGGCGATGAGCGCCTCGACGAAGGCCCGCGGCTCGGTGCGCGCGAAGGCGGCGTCGAACCGCTGGGCGACCAGGTCTTCCACCCCGCACTCGACCATCAGCTCGCGCTTCCGGCCTTCGGAGGAGATGAGCGGCGGGGCGACGGCGGGAGCCAGCACGCGCGCCGGGTGGGGCTCGAACGTCAGGGCGCAGGCGGGACCGCCGAGGCGACGGGCAGAGGCCCGCGCTGCCGCGAAGAGCGCGCGGTGGCCCAGGTGCACCCCATCGAAGTTGCCGATGGCGATGGCGCCGCGTGGAAGCTTTCCGACTGCGCTGAATAGACCGGGGTGGATGCGCATCCGAGCGCCTGATAGAGGAGCGGGCTGCGGTCTGTCAAACCGTCGAGGTGCCATTGCGCTACAGGTTTGCCGTTCTCTTGCTGCTCGCCACCTCGGCGGCGGGCGCGGTGGAGGTGCGCTTCGATGGCGCCTACCAGCTGCGCATGAACCTGAACACGAACTACCTGCTCGACCCTTCGGACCGGCTCAACCAGACCGCCTGGGCGGAGCACCGGCTGCGCTTGTCGCCCAAGGTCGTCGAGCAGCCAATCGTCGAGATCCAGGCGCAGTTCGACCTGGTCAGCGGCCTCATCGCCGGCGACCTGGCGCCTTCGTTCGGCGACCTCGGGTACACCGACCGGTCCGAGCGCAACGGCGCGCGCGCGCGCGGCTTCGACTTCCGCTACCTCTTCATGGCGCTGAAGCTCCCGGTCGGCCTCTTGCAGCTGGGCCAGTTCCCCAACAACTGGGGCATGGGCCTTGTCGCCAACAGCGGCGAGGGCCTGGGCGCGGTCGACTTCGGCGACATGCGCTTTGGCGACATCGTCGACGGCTTCCTCTTCGCCACCCGCCCGCTCACCTTCCTCGGACCGCGCAGCGAATTGGCGCAGCAGGTGGTCGGCGCCATCTCGGGCCAGGTGGTCTACCGCGACCGCTACGCGAGCCTGATCGTGCGCTCCGGCGACGGCCTCGCCTTCTCTGATGTCGCCCTGCAGGGCGTCGGCATCCTGCGCTGGGATCCGTCGGAGGTGACCCGCGTCGGCGTCTACGTCGCAAGGCGCAGCCAGAGCTACGCGTCGGACGGCGGCAACCTCCACGTCTGGGTCTACGACGGCCACGGGCGCACCGAGTTCTTCTTTCCCTCGCTCGACGCCTCGCTGCGCCTCGAGGCCGAGTTCGCCGAGATCTACGGCGGCGCCACCCACGCCTCGAACCTCAACTCGGGCGCGGTCCGGATCGCGCAGCAGGGCCTGGCAGCGCGCGCCACCGTCACCCGGCGCAACGTCGAGGCCGAGCTCGAGCTCGGCTACATGAGCGGCGACTCCAACCCCTTCGACGACAGCGCCAACGGCTTTGCGGCCAACCGCGACTACAAGGTTGGCCTCGTGCTCTGGGACGAGGTGATGCTCTTCCAGACGCAGAACGGCGCGCGCCGCCTGGGAAACCCCGCGCTCGCGGGACGTCCGCCGCGCGGCCTCGACCTGCTCCCGACCGAGGGCGCGGTGACCAACGCCCTCTACCTCAACCCCAAGCTGCGCTACCGCCCGAACGTGCTTGGAGGCTCGCTGCTCGGCGTGCTCGGCGTGCTCTACACCCGCGCGCCCCAGCCGGTCGCCGACCCGTACCAGTCGTTTCTCTCCTCGGCGCCGGTCAACGTCTTTGGCGCGCCGGCCGGCAAGAGCTACGGCACCGAGCTCGACGCGGCCATCGCCTATCGCGTGCCGGTGACCAGCGCCCGCGAGGTCGGTTTCGAGCTCGGCGCGCAGTACGGCATCCTCTTCCCCGGCGACGTCTTCCGCCGCACCGACGGCTCGACGATGCCCCCCACCCAGGCGCTGCGCCTGCGCACCACTTTCTTCTTCTAAGCGCCCATGACCTCTCCTCTCCGCGCCCTCGTCATCGTCGCGCTGTCCTTGGCTCTTGGCCTCGGGTGCAGCAAGGCCGAGCCGTTCGAGGGCCTGATGGCCGCCCAGGCCGGCACCGGCCCGGCCGTGAAGTTCGACCTGCTGCACACGCCGCTGCCCGAGATCCCTTTCCCCAACGACCTGGCCACGCGGCCCGACCCCTCGAGCCCCACCGGCCTGCGCGTCAACGCGAGCCTGGTGGCGCCGACGCAGCTCGAGCGCAACCTGCGCGGGCTGCTCGACCGGCTCGACGGCTTTGGCACCTTCGCGCCGATCACCGTCTCCTTCGACGGCGACCTCGACTTCGACGACCTCTACGCGAAGCAGAACGACGGAGACCCGACCAACGACGGCATCTACCTCGTCGATCTGACGACGGGCGCCCCCGTGCAGCTCGACCTGAACGGCGGCCACTATCCGATCTCGCTGAAGAAGAGCGACCAGTACTTCCTGAATGACCCGTTATCGAATGTATCGAATCTGCTCTTTCCGATAACGGGTCCATTTGCGAATTTCCTCCACCCGGATGACGCGCGCTTCCAGGCCGACCCGGCCCACGCCGCCGACGATCTATTGACGTTCTACGAGCGCTCGACCAGGACGCTGATCGTGCGGCCCGTGCTGCCTTTGCAGCCCGAGCGGCGCTATGCGGTGCTCTTGACCAATCGGCTGCTCGGGGCCAACGGGCAGCCGGTGCGCTCGCCGTTCAGCGGCATCAACCACGCGGCCCAGACCGACGAGCTCTTGCCCGTGCTCTCGATGCTCCCGGCCGGCGTCAGCGCCTCCGACGTCACCTTTGCCTGGGCCTTCACCACCCAGTCCACCACCCGCGACCTCGAGGCCATCCAGGCCGGCCTCCACGGCCAGGGGCTGCTCAGGTTCCTCTCCGGCTCGTTCCCCGTTGGCCTGCTCACCTCGCAAGCGAACGGCACCAGCGGCTTCGGCTCGCTCCTGCGCGTGTACCCTCTCACCGACAACCCGCCGGCCGGCCAGGGACCGCACATCCTCACCGGCGCCAAGCTGCGCGAGGTCGTCTCCGACCCCAGCCTCTCGCAGATCCTCGGCTTCACCCCCGCGCAGCTGCAGGCGCTGCTCGATTCGCTGCAGTACATCGACTACTTCGTCGGCGGCACCTTCCCGTCGCTCAACTTCTTGAGCGACCGCGACCGCTCGCCCTTCGACTCGACCTTCCACGTCGACCCCAAGGCGGGCACTGCGTTCGCGGCGCCGAGCAACATCCCCTTCTTCCTCGCCGTCCCCAAGCAGACCCCGGGGCACCTGCCGCCCTTCCCCGTCGCAATCCTCGGCCACGGCTACAAGTCGTCGCGCTTCGAAGGCATGGTCGGCTTCGCCGGGACCTTCGCAAAATTTGGCGTCGCCAGCGTCGCCATCGACGCCTATGGGCACGGGCTCGAGGGCGCGGCCACGCCGCTGGAGGTGGGGCTCGCGACGGCGCTCTTGCAGAACAAGGGCCTGGGCGGCTTCGCGGCGCTGCTCTTCCTCGGCCGCGCGCGCGACCTCGACAACGACGGCATCCCCGACTCGGGCGGCGACTTCTGGACCGCCGACGCCTTCCACACCCGCGACGTCGTGCGCCAGTCGGTGGTCGATTGGATGCAGCTGGTCCGGGTCCTGAGGAGCTTCGACGGCTTCTCGCAGATGAGCCTGCCCGACTCGAGCATCCAGCTGGCGGGCGACTTCAACGGCGATGGCATCCCCGACGTGGGCGGGCCCGCGGTCTTCACCTCGGACATCAACACCAAAGGGACCAACCAGCTCGTCTACCCGGCGGGCGCGCCCGACCCGGGCAACCCGACCTTCATCTTCGGCCAGTCGCTCGGCGGCATCCTCTGCTCGCTCTTGCCCGCGGTGGAGCCGGCCATCACCGCCGGCGCCTGCGGCTCGACCGCCGGCGGCCTCTCGGACGTGCTCTTGCGCTCGACCGAGCCCAACGTGGTCAAGGCCGCGCTGCTCGAGCTGCTCGGGCCCATCATCGCCACCTGCGGCTACGACCCCGCCACCGGCACCTGCGGCAGCGGCCCGCAGACCCTGGTCTTCGACGTCGAGAACGTGAACAAGGAGGCCATCCTGCCCATCGCGCCCGTCGCGCTTGCCCCGGGCGATCGGGTGACCCTCCTGAACCTCACCCAGACCTCGGCCGACACCAGCTGCGCCGCCGCTCCCGTCCCGGGCTGCAAGACGGTGATCGCCGACGCCAGCGGGCAGCTCCGCGCCAGCCTCGGCGCCGACTGGCCAAACGTCATCACGCAGCGCACGTCCCAGGGCAACGGCCTGCCCGACCTCGTCAAGGTGACGGTGGTGCGCCCCGGCGATTCCCTCCTCGTCCGCATCGAGCCGGCCTCCGGCGCGGCCGCGCGGACGGTGTCCACCTGGGAGAGCGGCGCGTACTTCCAGGGCATCACCTACGCGCCCGGTGCGCCCCTCACCGCGCCTGCCCGCGGCTTTGGCTACGACCGCAACACGCCCGAGCTGCGGCGCCTCTTCGGCCTCTCGCAGATGATGCTCGGCGCCGGCGACCCCATCAACTACGCGCCCCACTACTTCAAGGACCCGCTGCCTGCCCGCAACGGAGTGCCGGCCAACGTGCTCGTGATGCTGACCACGGGAGACACCACCGTGCCCATCGCCGCCGGCCTCTCGCTCGCGCGCGCGGCGGGCCTGGTCGAGACGAAAGTTCCCGATCCCGACTACGGCATCCCCATCGACCAGGTGCTCATCAAGAGCGGCGCGACCGAAGGGCTGCCGGGCCTGCTGCGCTACGCGGACCCGACCTATGGCCCGCGCGCCGCGCTCGGGGCGCACGTCCGCTGCGATGGCGCCGGCTGCGGCCAGCCCGTGCTCCTCGACCCGAGCGGCTTCTCCTGCGACGCGACGGGCGGCAACTGCACCGACGGCTTCGACGTGCCCCGCCTCAACCCGCCGCTGCGGACGCAGCTGCAAGTGCAGACCAGCGCCGGCACCTCGGCGCTCATCCTCGAGTACATCTCACCGCAAGGCAGCCACAGCTTCCTGAACCCGCAGCCGCAGAAGCCGTTCGACGCCGACCTGTTCTTCGCCAACCTGGTGGGACGCTACTTCCAGACGGGCGGCACCGAGGTCAACTACGACCCGTGCCAGCAATTCACGGCGACCTGCCCGTGGATTCCGCCCATCCCTCCGTAGCGCGGAGCGGAGACCTTCGTGATCTCGATCAGCGGCGCTTCTTGCGCGCCAGGGACTCCGCGACGTCCTTGCCGTTGAAGGCCGCGGGCAAGAGGGCGCCCACGGTGGTCTCGACTTTTTCGCCTCCCGGGACGGCGTAGACGACCGGGGTCTCGGGGCTGCAGAACTCGGCGAGAACCTGCCGGCAGCCACCGCAGGGCGCGGCCGGGCGCAGGTCGCCGCCCACCACGGCCACCGCGTCGATCGAGCGCGCGCCCGCGGCCACGGCCATCGCCACCGCGTTGCGCTCGGCGCAGACCGAGAGCGGATAGGCGCTGTTCTCGACGTTGCAAGCGGCGAAGACGCGCCCGTTGGCGCGCACCGCAGCGCCCACCGCGAACCCCGAATAGGGCGCGTGGGCGTAGGCGCGGACCCGCTTTGCTTCGCGGAGGAGCGGCGCCATCGAGACCTTGGACGGGCGTCGGCCGGTCGGCATGGGCCGAAGGTAGCACCGAGACGGCGCGTCGCCAGTTTTGCGCCAGGGGCACGGCTACTGCGAGAGCGCGGCGGCCTCGCTCCGGTCGAAGAGCCCGCGCACGGTTGGCCAGAGGACCTCGGCCCAGGCCTCGTAGCCCGAGTCGCTCGGGTGGAAGCCATCGGGGCTGAAGTAGTCGGGGCGTTCGCCGAGCGCCTGCCGCGAGAGCGCAAACAGGTCCACGTACGCGAAGCCGTGGCGCGCAGCCGTGGCCTCGATGTGGCGGTTGAAGACCTCGATGCGCCGCTCGAAGAACCGGGCCGGCGCGAGCGCGCGGACGGCGGGCGCGCAGGCCAGGTCCGGGATGTTCGAGATCACCACCGGCGCCGACAAGCGCGACAAGCGGACGGCGATCTCCTCGAGGTTGTTGGTGAACGCCTCTTCGATCTCGTCGTGGCTCACGTCGTTGATGCCGATGCCGAGCGTGATCAGCGCCGGCCTGACGCTGAGCGCGTCGGGCACCTGCTCCTGGAGCACATCGAGCGTGGTGGCGCCGCTGGAGCAGAGGTTGAGCAGGCGCGCAGCAGGCCGCAGGCTGCGCAGACGCGCGAGCAGCCGATCAGGATACCCCCCGCTCTTGGCGCCAACGCCAACGCCCGTCGAGTCGCCGAGCGCCAGATACAGGTCGTCGCTTTGCACCCGCTATCTGTAATGCCGGGGAGCGCCGCGCGCAGCCGGTCGTGCGGTCAGGCAAGCGCCGGGCGGGCCGGCACCGCGGCCTGGGCGCGCAGCACCAGCGCCCGCAAGAGCGCCACCACGCGGCCCTGCACGCGCGTCGCCACCTCGACCACTTCCTGGTGCGAGAGCGGCGACTGGGCGATCCCCGCCGCGTGGTTGGTGATGCACGAGATCCCGCAGACCGGCAGCCCCATGTGCGCGGCGGCGATCACCTCGGGCACCGTGCTCATGCCGACCGCGTCGGCGCCGAGAACGCGCGCCATCCGCACCTCGGCCGGCGTCTCGTAGCTCGGGCCGTTGAACTGCGCGTAGACCCCTTTGCGCAGCACGCTGCCGGTCTCGCGCGCGGCTTCCTCGAGCGCCTCGGCCAGCCGCACATCGTAGACCTGCGTCAGGTCGGGAAAGCGGGTCCCGAGCGCGTCTTCGTTGGGCCCCGTGAGCGGATTCTTTCCCGTCAGGTTCAAGTGGTCGGTGATGCGCATCAGGTCGCCGGCCTCGAACGACGGGTTGCACGCGCCCGCGGCGTTGGTCACGACCAGCGCGCGCGCGCCGAGCACCGCCAGCACGCGGGTGGGAAAGGCCACCGTGGCCGCGTCGTGCCCCTCGTAGCCGTGCAGGCGACCCTGCATCGCCAGGACCAGCGTCTCTTGATGGAGGCCGAAGACCAGCCGGCCGTTGTGCCCCTCGACTGTGGCCTGGGGAAAGTCAGGCAGATCGGCAAAGGGCACCGAGCGGGCGCCCTCCAGCCCGTCGGCAAAGGCGCCGAGGCCCGAGCCGAGCACGACGGCGATGGGCGAGGCCTCTTTGGGCAGGCCAAGCTGCTTGCGGGCGACTCTGGCGCAGCCGAGGGCGCGGTCGGTCCAGGAGCTCATGAGCCAGCCTCCTACCACGAGAGCCGGAAGCAAGGTGCGACGGAGCGTGTTACATGGGGCAAGATGAACTTGTTCGAGCTGCAGAAGATGATCTGGACCGGCGGCGCGGTGCTCGTCGCCACCAAGCTGCTGATCGTGATCGGGTCGATCGGCTCGGTCGTCGTCGCGGTCGAGCGCGGCCTGCTGCTGCGCGGCTTCGCCGCACGGGCGCGCGAGCTGCACGAGCTGATCGTGCGGGCGCTCTTGCGCGGCGACGGCTCGCAAGCCAGGAGCGAGTGCGACCGCTCGCAGCTGCCGACGGCCATTCTCTACCGCGCGGCCCTCGACCGGGCGAGCAAGCCCGAGAAGATCCCCGATGCCGTCGATCGCGCTCGCCGCGAGGTGGTCCAGGAGCTCCGCGGGCCCCTCTGGCTGCTCGCCACCATGGGCGCGGTGATGCCGTTCATCGGCCTCTTCGGCACCGTGGTCGGCATCCTCGCCGCCTTCCACAAGATGCGCGACGCCCAGGGCGCGCCCGGCTTCAACGTGGTCGCGGGCGACATCTCGGAGGCGCTGATCACCACCGCCGCGGGAATCCTCGTCGCCGTCGAGGCGGTCATCTTCTACAACTTCTTCCAGGCGCGGGTATCGAAGGAGGCCTTCACCATCGGCATCCAGGCCGAAGAGGTCACCGAGCTCGTCATGGACAAAGCGGCAGAGCTCGCCGAGTCCAGCGGCCAGAAACACGCCGCCACCTCCCAGGCGCCGGCCGCCGCCGCGCCGCGCACCGCCTAGCGAGAAGGAAGCACAGCCATGGCCATGAGCGGCCCTCGCGGGCATCACGAAGACGACGACGCCCCGGCGGTCTTCGCCGACATCAACATCACGCCGCTCACCGACATCTTCCTCGTGCTGCTCATCATCTTCATGGTGACCACCACGGCGGCGGTCGAGGCAGGCGGCCAGGGCGCCCAGGGCGCTGGCGTGCGCGTCGACCTGCCCAAGGGCGCCGCGCGCGAGCTGAAGACGCAGAACAAGGACTTCCCCGTCGCCATCCTGCAAGACGGCCGCACCGTCATCGAGGGCAAGGTGGTGGACGGCAGCCAGCTGCGCGAGCGGCTCCAGCGGCTGTTGAAAGACTCGCCCGACGCTCAGGTCATCATCCAGGCCGACACCGGCGTGCAGCACGGCCACGTGGTCGAGGTGATGGAGATCGCCAAGGCCGTCGGCGTCGAGCGGCTCGCGATCGCCACTGAGTCGGGGGATTCCAAGTAGGGTTCGGGCGGGAGCGGGCACACGCCCGCCGCAGCACCGGGGCCCGCGCCTGTTGCTTGGCGATGGTGACGACTCTCGACGGCGGCACCCAAAAGCTGCGTTGGACGTGTGCCCGCTCCCGCCCTACTTGAGGATCCGAAACAGAGGCGCTCGCTTTTGTGAATTGGAAAAAGCGACGTCGCTTTTGCAAATTTCAAATTATCGACGAGGAAGCGGACGTCCCTGGCGCTGATAGGGCGGCGGCGGCCACAGGGTGTCGGCGGCTTTTGGGTGCCCCGAAGGAAGTCGAGCTGGAACGCCGAGTCGGGGCGGGCCCCGGTGCCGCCGGGACCCTGTGGCCGCCGACGACCGATCAGGCCAGCGAGACTTCCTCGTCCTCGTCGGAATCCCGTCCGCCGATTGCCAGCGCGAGGGTCTCTTCGAGACGGGTGACCAGCTCGCGGTTGCCGTCTTGGGAGTAGCGCGACAAGGCTCTCTCGAAGTCAGGCAGGCGCTCCAAGAATTCGCCCAGGCGGGCTTCGGTGAGCGGCTCGGCGGAGAGGCCAAAGCCCTCCTTTTCCAAGTAGCGCGCGTTGAGGACTTGTTCGAACTGGCCGCCCACCGGCTCGGCGAGCATGGGGCGGTGCAGGTAGACGGCCTCGCCCATCAAGGTGAAGCCGGCCGAGCCGACCACGCCCGCGGCCGTTCGCAAATCGTCGATAAAGCCCTGCTCGCTGAACGGCATGTAGACGAGGCGGCCCTCGCGCAGCGGCTCCTTCAGGTCTCGCTTCATGCCGTAGATGCGCGCCTCGCGGCCCGAGCGCGCCAGGATCTGCGGCAGCTCTTTGTTGGTGGTGTTGGTTTGATAGACGAGCAGGTGCTCGCCCTTCTCGCGCCTGGCCTCGAGGATCTCGGGCCGCAAGATCGGCGGGTGGAGGCTGGTGCGCGGCTTGCGAATCGGCGGGTAGAAGAAGGTCGTGACAAAATAGTGGTACGCGCCCGGGACCTTCGACTTGACCAACGCTTTTGCGATCTGGAATTCCTTCTCGACGCCTTTGGTAATTTCGGGGGCCAGCTGACAGCGGTTGATGATCTGCATGTTGTCGACGCTGATGACGGGCAGGCGCCAGTTCTTGCCGAACAGGTAGCTCCAGCTCTCGAAGTCGGAGATGACGACGTCGGGCTTGAACTGCTCGGCGATCTCGAAATAGGCCTTCACGTTCTTGGGCCAGCCGCCGGTCACCGCCCCCTTGAGGTTTTGCAAGACGGTGCGGAAGGACGAGACCTCGTTGTCCTCGGCGACGATGGTGAAGCCCCAGATCTTCTTTACCGAAAGGTGCTCGCCGGCGCGCTTTTGCAAATAGTCGTGCGCGCGGCCCGAGACCACCACCTGCACGTCGTGGTGCTTGACCAGCTCGTCGAGGATGACCCGGGAGCGGATGGCGTGGCCCATGCCTTCGCCGACGACGCCGTAGAGGATTCGCATGGCGACATGCTACGCCGCGCCGGGGCGGAATTGCAGCAGGCAGAAGCCGTGGCCGAACGGATCGGACAAGATGGCGATGCGGCCCCAGTCGCGCTCGGCGATGGCGCTCTCGATCCGGGCACCGGCGAGCGTCGCGCGGGCCACCGCGGCCTCCAGGTCGTCGACGGCCAGATCCAGGTGCACCGGGGTCCAGTGGCGATCGTAGTGCCGCGCGGGTCCGCCAGGCCAGGCGGCGCTGCCCGGCCCTTTCTCGAGCACGAAGAACTTGCAGCCCGCGCCCCCCAGCTCGGCGACGCGGTAGCTGCCGAAGCTTTGCACCAGCTTGAAGCCGAAGGCGCGCTCGTAGAACAGGACGCCGCCGTCCAGGTCCGGGACGTCGACATTGACGATCAGCTCGTTCATCGCGCGCCGCCGAGCAGCTTGCGCAAGAGCGTAACCCGCTCCTCGGGGGCGCCGAACTTTTCTCGATAATCAATCAGGCTGCGCGAGAGCGTCTCTGCGGCCTCCGCGCGGTCGTAGACCTCGGCGATGCGCACCGCGCGCGGGGCGTCCTGCGGCAGCTGCTTGTACGTGAGGAAATAGTGCTTGAGCCGCTCGACCACGGCGGGCGGCACTTCCGACAGCTCGCGCACGTGGCCGTAGGCCAGGTCTGACTGCAGCACGGCGACGATCTTGTCGTCGGCCTGGTCGCCGTCCAGCATGCGCAGGCCGCCGATGGGCCGCGCCAGGCACAGAAAGTTGCCGCTGCCGAAGGCCTTCTCGGTGAGGACGCAGATGTCGATGGGGTCGCCATCGCCGGTGACCGCGGCGCCGCCGCAGCGCTCGGTGAAGCGGGCGCCGACGCGCGGACCGCAAAAGGTGCGCGGGACGAACCCGTAGGGCATGGGGGCGAGGCTCGAGTAGCGATTGGGGCGGTCGACGCGCAGGTGGCCCGACGGCTTGTCGAGCTCGTACTTGACGACGTCGGTCGGCACGATCTCGACGTAGACCTGGACGGCGGCGTGCGGGTCGCCCGGCGACACCCCGTGCCAAGGGTGCGCCTGGAACATGGTGTCGAGGAGCGCCTCGAGCGGGTCGTCGGGCGGGCTCATGCGAGGCGCTCCAGCACCAGCGACTTCCGCGCCGGCGCGCTCTCGCCGATCTGGATCGCCGCGCGCAGCCGCCGCTCGCCCGCGTCCAGGCGCGCCTCGGTCCCGGCGTGCAGCTCGGCGAGCACCTCGCCCGCGCGGACCTGATCGCCCTGGCGCTTGCGCAAGAGGAGGCCGGCGGCGTGGTCGACGCGATCTTCCTGGCGCGCGCGGCCCGCGCCCAGCTCGACGGCGGAGAGGCCCACCTGCTCGGCGTCGACAATTTCGATCACGCCGGACTTATCGGATCTCACCTCGCGAACCGCGGTGGGCCTCGGGAGCCGCTCGGGCTCGAGCACCGCGCGCGGGTCGCCGCCCTGCGCCTCCACCAGCTGCGCGAAGAGGCGCAGCGCGCTGCCGTCGGACAATCTCTGCTCGAGGAGCGCCCGAGCGTCGGCATCTCCACCCTTGGCAGCGCCGCCCGCGCGCAGCATCTCGACGCCGAGCCGCAGCGTCAGCTCGCGCACGTCGTCTGGGCCCCCTCCGCGCAAGATGGCCACCGACTCGGCCACCTCGACGGCGTTGCCGACGGCCTCGCCGAGCGGCGCGTCCATGTCGGTGAGCAGCGCGCTGCACCCGCGGCCCACGGCGCGGCAGAGCTCGACCATGGTGCGGGCCAGCTCGCGCGCCTGGGGCAGCGTCTTCATGAAGGCGCCGCGGCCGACCTTGACGTCGAGGACCAGCGCGTCGATGCCCTCGGCCAGCTTCTTCGAGAGGATGCTCGAGGCGATGAGCGGCACGCTCTCGACCGTGGCCGTCGCGTCGCGGAGCGCGTAGAGCTTCTTGTCGGCGGGCGCCAGCTCGGCGGTCTGGCCGATCAGGCAGACTCCGAGCTTTTCGATCACCTCCTCGAATTTGGAAATCGATAAGTTGACGTTGAAGCCCGGGATGCTCTCGAGCTTGTCGAGCGTGCCGCCGGTGTGGCCGAGGCCCCGGCCGCTCACCATCGGGACCTTGACGCCGCAGGCGGCCACCAGCGGCGCCAGCGGCAGCGAGATCTTGTCGCCCACCCCGCCCGTCGAGTGCTTGTCCACCTTGCGCCCAGGGATCCGCGACAGGTCGAGCACGCGGCCCGAGCGCATCATGGCGTCGAGCCAGATGGGCAGCTCAAGCGCCTTGTCGAGCCCGCGGAAGAACACGGCCATGAGGAACGCAGAGAGCTGCTCGTCGGCGACGCTGCCGTCGGTGGCGCCCTGGACCAAAAAGCGCAGCTCGGCTTCTTCGAGGACGCCGCCGTCGCGTTTCTTCCTGATCAAGTCGTAGGCGCGCATGGGGGCAGGAGGCTCGCAAAGAGCGGCGCGGGCGTCAATCGAAAGCCCGAAGCGCGAGCGGCGCGACCCCCGAGGGATCGCGCCGCACGCTGACTGCCTGACCGCCGGGAGCTAACCCTGAGTCCGCGCGACGGGGCGCGGGGGATCAGGACAGTTCGCGTCGGCGAATACGCCGACGGCCTCTAGCCGCAGACGTGCGAGGCGCAGTAGCTCGCCACGTTCTGCGTGGTCGCCCCGTCGAGGAACGCGCCCGCCGTCGTGGACACGTGCATGTTGTAGGTGCCGAAGGGCGAGAACTGCAGGTTGATGTTCGCCACACCGTCCACCAGCGCCCCAGTGAAGGTCAGCGTTCCGCCGGCATTCTGGCCGTTCACCTGGCCGGAGCTGAACGGCCCCGAGTAGGAGTCGAAGGTCACCGTCACATCGCCGTTGATGCCGCTGACCGGGTTGCCGGCGCCGTCCTGCGTCTGGATGGTGAAGATGTTGGTGCCGGGACCGCCGTTGTCGAACGGCGGGCTCGGGTTGGACGAGACCCAGACGAGCTGCGGCGGCGGGGGATCGGAGATGGTGATCACCTGTGTGCTCGTCGTGCTGGTGATGAACGCGCTGGTGGTGATGTCGGTCGCCGTCGCGTTCAGCGTGTAGCCGCCGGCCGCCGAGTAGGTGACGTTGTTGAAGCTGGCGACGCCTCCGACCGTGGTGACGCCGTTCTGGTCGGAGGTGAAGGACGGGCTGCCCGAGGCTCCGGTGTAGTTGGCGATCCCGAGCGTGATGACCGCCTCCGCGGGAGGAGGCGTTCCATCGGAGTTGGTCAGCGTGACGGTGACGGTGCCGGTCGACTGCCCGGTGGTCCCGGTGGTGCCCGGCAGCGTGATGTTGATGAGCGGCGGCGCGGAGAAGTCGCCGACCTGCGAGTCGCCCGCGTTGGTGCCGTCATCGACATGCAGCTTCACGTGATAGGTGCCGGCGATGACCGGCGTGAAGGACTGCGCCGGCACCGGCGAGCCTGCCGATTGCACGCTCGGGTTGGTCTGGTCGAACCCGCCGTTGGTCGGAGGCAGCCCGGGCGGCGTGGTGGGCGCGCCGGCCCCGTCCACGAAGACCCAGGTGAAGTTGAGCGGGCGGTTCAAGCCACAGCCCTGGCTGGCGGAGCCGTCGATGGGCAGCTGCAGCAGCAGGTTGTCCGAGTAGAAGCTGGCGCTCGCGTCGAGGCTGTCGGGCTGGCCCAGCGTCGGCGTGCTGCCGAAGAACGCCGGCTGAGGCGTGGCGTTGCCGCAGCGTCCGCCGACCTCGACAGACGACAACGCCAGATTCGCCGCGGTGCTGGCCTTGCCGTACGTCACGTTGGCCGTGACGCCGTACAGGGTGGTCGTCAGCGGTGGGTTCCGGTTGGGGCCGCCGGCCTGGATGGGGCGTCCGACGTTCGGATTTCCCGGCGGGGGCAAGTCGCCCACGTCAGGCGTGAAGCTGAAGGTCACCGTGTCGCCCTTGTTGATGGTGTGCGGGGTGACCGCCGCCAGCGTGGCGCCGCTCGTGGCCGGCTTGTTGAGCGTCCCGCCCGTCAGGTTGTAGCCCGCGGGGCAGGCCGCGTTCGGGGCGTCGTCCACCGTCGCCGTCATGGTGATCGGCTTGTTCAAGTAGAACGGCGTGGCGACTTGCAGCGGCTGGCCCGGGGTGCCGACGTCGATGGCAGGACCGGTCGTGCCACCGTCGGGCAGCACGGCTTCGTCAACTGCCAGATCCGAGGTGATCTGCGGACCCATTCCGCCGTCGGGCATCTGCACCTCGTGCAGGGTGCCGGGCAGCGGCTGGTTGGTGTCCACCAGCGTCAGGATCGGTGCCGCCAGGCCGCAGCCGTTGCTGGTCACCTGGAGCGTCGGCGACACTCCGCTGTTCTGCGTCGAGTCGTCGATGACCGACAACGAGATGCTGTAGGTGTCGTTGTACGAGGCGACGGTGAAGTTGGGCGCGGCCGCGCTCGCGTCCGCGAAGGTCTCGCCGCTGTTCGCGCCCGAGAGGTTCCAGCTGTACTGGAACGTCGGGGTGGCCTTGCAGTTCGACACCGGGCTGGCCGAGAAGCCGAGCACGTCGCCGTTGTAGATCTGCGAGCCGGGGGCCGCGCCGTTGATGGTGGCGAGCGCCGGGGTGCCGACCGAGGGGGCTGGGCAGACGCCCGAGACCGAGGCGTTGTTGGCACCAGCCGGCGAGGTCGAGCCAAAGGCCGAGGGCAGCGCGCTGACGACGACGTTCACGAGGTGGCTGGCCGAGCTGGCCGGAGTGAACGAGGTGTTCTGGGCGGTCGGCGCGGAGAAGGACGAGCCGTCGGACGCGTCGGAGGCCCAGCTAAAGGTGAAGCCGGACGGCGCGAAGGTCGGCTGGGGGCAGAGGGTCGGGTCCGCGTCGGGAGCGTGGAAGGTTGCGCCGAGGTCGTGCGCGTCCATCGGCTTGGCCCCAGAGGCTTGCGACTGGGTGATCCCGTCCACCACGATGGCGTTGTTGCCGCAGTTGGAGGCGGTGAAGCTGCCCGAGACGGTGTTCGAGTGGCCGAACCGATCCGTCACCTGCTCGGTGGCCGCGTACGTCGCGCCCGGACCGGAGACCGTGAAGGCGGGGCTGGCCGCGACATCGTTGATCGTCCAGGTCGTGGCGAGCTGCGCGTTGGCCGCGGTCTGGTAGCAGGAGGAGACGTCGGGCGCCGCGACCAGCGTGACGTGGTCACCCTGGTTGAAGTCGCCGCCCGCGTGGGGGACTGAGGCCCCGGTGACGCTCACGGCGGCCAGGACCGGAGTCGGGGTGCACTCGGCGTCGATGGTGTGGAAGCGATCCACGCCGGCGCTGTTGCTGTTGCCGCTGACGTTGCCGGTGGCGACGGCGGTGATGGTCCAGGTGCCGACGTCGCCGGCCTGGAAGTTGACGTTGCTGGTGGTGAAGAGCGGCGCGCTGGCCGTGCCGGCGCCGGTGGCGTCGAAGACGTCGTTGGTGCTCGGGCCGCTGGCGCTCCAGTCGAAGGCGTAGGAGGCGTTGTGGAAGCGGACCGCGCACGCGGCCGTGTCATCGGCCGAGGACGCGCTGGCCGTCAGCGTGTGCGGATCGAAGGCGCCGTTGCCGTTGGTCTGGGCGTCCGTGAAGCTGACCGTGACCGCGTTCGCGCCGCACGAGCCCGAGGTGAAGTTCGCCGTCGAGGTTCCGGTGTACTGCCACTGGTCCTTGACCACCACGTGCGCCGCGAAGGTGCGGTTCGGCGCGTTGGCGACGAAGGTCGGCTGCACGTTGGTGCTGCTGGTGCCGGCGCCGTCGAGCACGACCGGCGTCGAGCCGAACTTCACGTCCCAGGTGTACGAGTAGACGGCGTTGCCGGGGCTGAAGCAGGCCGAGGTGAAGCTCGAGGAGAGCTTGACCGTGTCGTCACGGGAGAAGGCGGGTGCAGTGCCGGTGTCCACGTTGCTGAACGTCACGGCGGCGATGGACGGCGTCGGCTGGTTGGCCACGGGGCTCGGCACGCCGCAGGAGATCGAGTAGTCGATCTGGTTCCCGGCGCTCAGGTGAGTGCCCTGCAGGTTGTGGCTGGTCGAGGCCACCGCGCTCGCGTGCAGCGTGTAGTTGACCGGCGTGTCGCCGAACGCGAAGACGGCCGTGGACTGGCGCGCGTTCGAGGCGTTGGGCGTGACCGTGATCGTCGAGCGGGGGCCCGCCTGCGCGTTGCGGATGGGAGCGCTCGTGGAGACCCCGGTGATGTTGAAGGAGATGGCGTAGCTCGCGTTGGCGAAGCGCGCGGGGCAGACGGAGCCGACGTCATCGTTCGAGCTTGCCGTCGCGAGCACGGTGCGCGGGTCGAAGGGCAGCGGGCTGCCGGTGGTGGTGTCGGTGAGCTGCAGCGAGACCGGGTTGATGCCGCACGAGTCGGCGGTGAACGCCTGGGTGGTGGTGGGCGAGAGGTTGCCGACCACGTCGCGCACGTAGACCGAGACGGTCCAGGTGCCGCTCGCCACATCGGCGACGAAGCTCGGCGCCGCCGCGGTCTGCGACGACAAGGTGGACACGCTGCCGGCCGGGTCGGTGAGGGTCCAGAAATAGCCGTAGGTCGGGCTGGTGGTGCAGGTCGAGACCGGCGTCACGTGGAAGGTCGCGGTGTCGTCGCGGAAGAACTGGCCCGGAGCGCGCACGAAGCCGTCGGCGCTGGGGCTCACTGCCGTGAGCGAGATGGCGCCGGTCAGCGGCGTGATGTTGGCGCAGCTGACGCCGATCTGCTTGACCACCGAGGTGCTGACGCCGCTCTTGTTGCCCTTGAGCGAGAGCTGGACGACGAAGGTCGCGTTGCCGCCCGGCGTGAAGTGGACGGGCGAGCCGGTGAGCGAGTCGAAGAGGTAGCCGGCGTCGGGCGCCGACGAGATCACGCTCCACGAACTGGTGTAGGTCTGCGCGAAGCGGACGGGGCAGACGGTGATGTCGTCGTCGCTCGAGAAGTTGGCGTGACCGCTGGCCAGCGTGGTGGTGAGCGTGTGGGCGTCGAAGGCCTTGGCGCCCGGCAGATCGGTCCAGTCGGCGAAGACCGCGTTGGTCCCGCAGCCATCGACCACCAGCGAGACGGTGTTGCTCGTGACCACCATGCCGAACGAGTCGGTGACCTGGACGGTGACGTTGTACGTCCCGCCCGCCTGGTCGGCGATGAACGACGGGCTCTGGTCAGTCGAGGACGAGAGCACAGCGACGCTGCCGCCCGGCCCCTGCAGGGTCCACTGGTAGGTGAAGGCGTCGCTGGCGGCGCAGGTGGTGAAGGGGTTGGTCGTCAGCTGGACCCGGTCGCCCTTGAAGATGCGCGGGTTGCCGTTGCCGTCGAGGCGGACGTTGTCGCCGTCCGAGGCGAAGACGGCAGCGACCACCGGGTCGATCCCGCTGATGCCCGGCGCGGGGCAGTTGACCGAGATGACGCGCTGGCCCTGCACGGGCACCGTGGCGATGCCGTTGCCGCCGGTGGCGACCAGCTGCAGCGTGAAGTCGGCGTTGGCGAGCGGCTGGAAGTTGACGTTGGCGCCGCTCTGGGGGCTGAGCGAGTACTTCGCGTCGCTCGGGGCGACCACCTTCCAGGCGTAGGTGTAGTTGGTGACCTGGAAGCGCGCGGGGCAGATGAACGCGCCATTGCTGTCGGTGGCGTTGTCGGGGTTCTCGGGGGTGTTGGCCGAGAGCGCGAACGGGTCGAAGGCGCCGCTGCCGGAGAGCTGCTGTCCAAGGAACGGCTCGTCGGTCCAGAAGGGCACGCCGGTGCCGCAAGAGGTGGTGCTGACGGTGATGTAGCGCGGCGCCGAGCGGTTGTGCAGCTGGTCCATCGCCACCACGGCGATCAGGTACGAGCCGTTCACGTCCACTTGCAGGGTCGGCTGGTCGAGGGTGGCGTTGTCGAGCTGCGCCTGGCTGCGCTGCGGCTTGCCGGCGATGACCCACTGGTAGGTCAGCGGCGTGGTGATGACCGGCGTCCCATTGCAGGTGTTGCTCGCGATCGCATTGGCGGTGAACTGCACCGAGCCGCCGACGTTAGGCTCCTGGTTGTTGTTCGCGTCGGTCTGCGGCGCCGGAGCGGACTGGTCCGGATCGGTGACCGTCTCGGTGATGGCCTGGGTGGCCCAGCCGATCAGCGGCACGCTGCAGGGGAAGGCGACCACGGTGAGGAAGATTTTGGTCGAGCTCTTGCCCTGCGAGTTGGTCACCACCAGGCTCAGCTGGTAGTTGCCGGCCAGATCGGGCGTGAAGGTCGGCTGCTGCTGCGCCGGATCGCTGAGGACGGTGCCGCTGCCCGCAGGAGCGAGCAGCGTCCAGGCGAAGGCGTCCTGGCTGGGGTTCGGCACGAGGCAGTTGCTGTCGACGACGTTCTGCGCCGAGGCCGTGACGGTGCTGCCCACGGTCATGCCGCCAGAGACGTCGGTGTTGCCGACGGTGACGGCCAGGTTGCCGACGCTGGGGGCGCGCTCGGCGCAGTCATCGACGGTGAGCACGGTGAACGCTTCGGCCGAGACGAGGCCGGTGGGATCGACCACCGAGACTGCGAACTCGAAGTTGCCCTTCACGTCGCCCGCGAAGGTCGGGTTGAAGATGGTCGGGTCCGAGAGCGTGGCGCTGGAGTTGAACGGCTTGTTGCTGATGCGCCAGCGGTACGCGTAGGTCTGCGGATCGGTCGCGCAGCCCAGGTCGAAGTCGGCGTCGCTGGCGGTGGCGAGCAGCTGCACGGTCTGCAGCGGGTCGGCGGAGGGCGGGAAGACATTGGCCTGGAGCGTCGGCCTGGCGTTGCCGCACGAGCTCGAGTTGACGGTGATCTGCGCGGGCGCGCTGGAGAGGCCGGCCGAGTCGGAAACCACCAACTGGACCACGTAGTCGCCCGAGGCGTCAGAGGTGAACGAAGGGTTGGTCGCGTGCGCATCGCTCAGCTTGGTGGTCGAGCCCGGGGGCGTGCGCAAAAACTGCCAGTTGTACGTGAGCGTCTGGTTGAGGCCGCAGGTGTCCGGGTCGTTGTCCGCGTCAGTGACCACGGCCGACAGCTCGGTGGCCTGGCCGATGTTGAGCGAGCTCGGAGTGGCCAAGAGCGGCAGGGTGATGACGGGCGCCTGCTGGCCGCACGGCGAGGTGCCGATGGTGATGTAGCCCTGGGTCGAGGTGTTGTTGACGGCGTCGGTGACGACGAGGCCGATGACGTAGTTGCCCACCATGTCGGGCGAGAAGCTCGGGGTCGCCGAGGTGCGGCTGCTGAGCGCGACCTTGCTGCCCGCGGGCGCCCCGGCGATGAACCACTGGTACTTGAACGGCGTCAGCGCGAGCGTGCCGCAGACGGGATTGGTGTCGTTCACCGCGGCCTGGAGGGTGACGATCGAGCCCGTGTGCGTGCCGGGGCCGCCCTGCTGCGGCGGGACGGCGTCCACGGTGGAGAGCACGCTGATGACCGGCGCGCTGATGGTGTTCGCGCCCTGGCCGCAGGGCGCGACGATGAAGGTGGAGTAGACGCGGGTGGAGGTCCGGCCCTGGCTGTTGGTGGCCGCGAGCGAGACCTGGTAGGCGCCGGCCACGTCGGCGACGAAGCCCGGGTTCGCGGCCGTGGGGTCGTTGAGGAAGGCGAGGCTGCCGACCGGCGCGGTCATCAGCCACGAGTAGGTGAAGGCGCCGGAGGTGGCGACGCAGTTGGTGTCGACGATTGCGTTGGCGCCGAGCGTGAAGCTGTCGCCCATGGCGACGCCGGTGTGCTTGAGGAAGTCGATGCTGGGCGCGAGCTCGGCGCAGTTGTCAACGCTGAGGACGGTGAAGGCCTCGGCCGAGACCAGGCCCGTGGGGTCGGTCACCGAGACGGCGAACTCGTACTGGCCCTTCACGTCGCCCGCGAACGTCGGGTTGAAGATGGTCGGATCCGAGAGGGTCGCGGTGGAGCCCGAGGGGCGGAGGTTGACGCGCCACTTATAGGCGTACGTCTGGGGGTCGGCGGCGCAGCCGTTGTCGAAGTCGGCGTCGCTGGCGGTGGCGAGGAGCTGCACCGTGGCCTGCGCGTCGGCCGAGGAGGGGAAGACGTTGGCGATGACCGTGGGCGCGGTGGTGCCGCAGCCGCTGGCGGTGACGGTGACCGTGGCGGGCGCGCTGGAGAGGCCGGTCGAGTCGCCCATGATCAGCTGCACGACGTAGGCGCCGGCGCGGTCGGCGGTGAAGGTCGGGCTCTTGGCGTGCGCGTCGTTCAGGTGCACCGCGCTGCCGGGGGGCGTGCTGAGGAGCTGCCAGTTGTAGGTCAGCGTCTGGTTGAGGCCGCAGGTCTCATTGTCGGGGTCGCCGACCACCGCCGAGAGCTGGGTGGAGTCGCCGAGGTTGAGCGAGGACGGAATGGCGAGCGGCGAGCCGGTGATGAAGGGCGCCTGCGCGCCGCACAACGAAGTCGTCATGGTGAGGAAGGCGGCGGGCGAGCTGTTCTTGAGCTTGTCGGTGACGACGACGCCGACCTGGTACGAGCCCGCCACGTCCGGCGCGAAGCTCGGGTTGGCGTCGCTCGCGCCGCTCAGCGAGGCGTGGCTGCCGTTCGGCATCGAGACGAACCACCAGCGGTAGCTGAAGGGCGTCACGGTGAAGGCGCCGCAGGAGTTGCCGTCCACGGCGTTGGCAGTGAGGGTGAGCAGCGTGCCCAGGTCCGGCGCCGCGGCGGCCGGCGCGAAGGTGATGGGCGTGCCAGTGAAGCTGAGCGCGTTCTGGCCGCAGGCGGCGACGCTGAAGGTCTTGAAGACGCGCGCCGAGCTGCGGTTCTGCGAGTCGGTGACCACCAGCGACACCTGGTAGCTGCCGGCCAGATCGGCGAGGAAGCTCGGCTGCGCCTTGGTGGGATCGCTGAAGACGGCGGCGCTGCCCGGGGGGCCCGCGAGCGTCCACGAGTAGGTGAACTGGCCGGCGGTGGCGAGGCAGTTGTTGTCCGTGATGGTGTGCGCGCCGACGGTGAAGGTGTCGCCGACGGAGGCGCCGCCGATGTTCGAGATCAGGTCGACCGTGGGGGCGATCTCGCCGCAGCCCGAGGCGGTGACGGTGACGAACGCCGCCTGCGAGGAGAGCGAGGTGTTGTCAGTGGCGATGACGCTGAACTCGTAGACGCCGGCGACGTCGGGCGTGAAGGTCGGCGCGATCGCGGTGGCGCCGCTCAGGATCGCGTTCGAGCCGGCCGGGCGCTCGCTCACGCGCCAGGCGTACGTGAAGGTCTGGGGCAGGCCGCAGCTGATGTCCTTGTCCGCGGGAGTGGCCGAGAGGTTGACGAGGGTGCCCGGGGCGACGCTGGACTGATCGACCGACGCGGTCACCGTGGGCGGGTTCGCGCCGCAGTCGGCGACGGTGATGGTGATGTCCTTCGAGTCGCTCGCCAGCTTCGTCGAGTCGGTGACCACGAGGCGCACGGTGAAGGGGCCCGAGGTGTCGACGGTGAGGCTCGGGGAGGCCGAGTCGGCGTTGTTGAGCCGCGCGTTCGACTTCGCCGGCTGGTCCACCAGCGTGTAGTGGTAGCTGAGCGTCTGGCCGAGGTTGCCGCAGGCGGCCGTGTTGTCGGCGTCGCTCACGTCGGCGGTGATGGCGACGGTGTTGCCGATGAGGACGCTGGTGCGGCTCGCGGTCAGCGAGTTGACCACCGGCTTGTTCACGCCGCAGGTCGAGGCGCGGATGAGCACCGTCGCGGGCGCGCTCACCAGCACGCTGTTCGAGACCACCAGCTGCACGAGGTACTCGCCGGGCTGGTCGGCGAGGAAGCTCGGCTTGCTCGCGTGCGGATCGCTCAAGGTGGTGTTGCTGTTGATGGGCCGCGAGGAGAACGACCACGAATAGGCCAGCGCCGACTTCTGCGGATCGGTGCTGCCGCTGCCGTCCAGGGCGACGAAGGTGCCCGCGTTGACGTTCTGCGGCTGGCCCGCGTTGGCGACGGGGGTCCCGACCTTCTGCGCGCAGGCGGAAAGCAGGCCGAGCGCCAGGCAGGGGACCAGAATCGAACGGAGGTTTCTCATTGGGGATCCCATCGGGTTTTCTCGCAGAGTCTTTGCCGACAAAAGGGGCGGTTCCACGCAGGCGGACGGCGGCGGAAGCCGCAAAGAGCGGTAGCCTTGTCGTTCAGTAGTCGTTCAGTTGACCGATAGTTTACTAGACCGCGAAGCGGAGGAGCGTCAAGGAGCGACCCTTGTTCACTGGTCGAAGTCCTGAGTGAAGAGCGGCGCGGACGGACTTGACAATTCCGCCTGGGGTAGAACGAGCGGTGCGGCGGCGAGCGCTTGGCCGCCCCCCTGCGAAAGCTGCGCTTGCCCGCGCTACAGGCCGGCGAGCCCTGAGCCCGCGCGACGGGGCGCGCGGGATCAGGACAGTTCGCGTCACCGGATGCGGACCCCTAGAACGCAGTGCCAAATCCGACCGAGACGCCATTGGTGAAGCGATAGTCGTTCGACAGCGTGAGCAGATCGCCGCGATAGGTGATCTCGAGTGAATGGCGCTCGCTGATCGCCATCTCCATGCCGCCGCGGACGGCGAGGTCGTTGCGCGGCGTGCCCACCGCGTTGGCGTTGGTGTTCTTCACGGTGTTGAACGTCCAGGTCGAGCCGCCGACCACCGCAAACGGTCCGGCGAGGAGCAGCCGCGCCTGCGCGCCAAAGCCCAGGCCGAAGTAGTTGGCCGGGTAGACCGGGTTCTGCCAGCGCTGGTATTCGGCGACGCCGAGGAGCGCGAAGACGAGCCGGTCCGCGCCCACCAGCTTGCTGCCGAAGTCGTAGCCGTAGCCGAGGCGCACGTCGTAGCGCTGCTCGTCGATGCCGCTGGTCGAGTTGGGCGAGCCGGGCGTGGCCACGTTCTGCCGGTAGGGCTGGCGCACGGTGCGCGCGTCCATCGACAAGAGCGCGAGCTGGTTCTCGAAGAGGCGGCGCGAGAGCTCGACGCCGGCGCGGCCGTCCACCACCGAATCGGTGTAGCGCTCGGTGGCCGACTCCGCGCCCAGGTGCACGAGCAGGAACCACTGCGCGAGGGGCGCGGCCTCGGGCTGGCGCACGACCACCTGGCCGCCGAGGCTTGCGCCCGGTCCGCCGAGCTGATTGCCGAGCGCGCCGTGCGAGGGCTGCTCGCCGGAGGTGCCAGCGCCCTGGACGATCTCGTGGTGCGCGGCGAGCTCTGCCTTGGACTCGGCCTTGTGCCCGGGCTCTTCGGCCTTCTCCGACTTGCCGGAGAGCGCCTCGTCGACGGCCGCGGAAGCGAGCGGCTTGACCGACCCGCCTTCACCGGAGGCCTCGGCCTCGGCGGTCGCCTTGCCTTCCTTCTTGGGGATCTCCGGCAGCGAGAGCGCGGCCACCGGAGGCGGCGCGGGATCTTCCACCGCCACCGAGTGCGGGACCTCGGGGGCGCCGCTCCGCGCGGGACCGTTGGAGGCGTTGTCGAAGGCCTCGACGAAGTAGGCGAACCCGTCGGTCACCGCCTTGGCAGGGACCTCGACGGCGTAGGTGTCCTGGCCGACCAGCACCAGCGGGGCGCACTCGTACTCGGTGTTGTAGACGTTGCGCCAGCAAGCCTGCGGATTGAAGACGCCGGACTTGTCGTCGGTGATCACGGCCGAGAGCTTGAGCGGCACGCCGCGCAGCGCCTTGGGCACCGGAGAGTGGGCGATGACCGGCGGCTCGGTGTCGTCCTCGGTCACGTTCTTCTCGCCACCTGCGGCCACCTCTTCGCAGCGCTTGGCGAGCTGCTCGGCGCGGGTCGAGAGCTGCCCGGTCGGCTTCTCCTTGAGGTAGGCGCGATAGGCGAGCGCGGCTTCCTTGAAGTCGCCCTTCTTGCGCCGCACCTGGGCGATGTTGAAGAGCAGCTCGGGCACCGGCTTGTAGTCGTAGACGGCCTGGAAATATTTGAGCGCGCAGTCCCAGTCGCCCTGCTTGTCGCAGCTCTGGGCGCGCTTGAGGCGGGCGCGAGCCAGCACGCGCTCGTCGGGGCCGGCGCGCTTCTCTTCGCCGCGGACCCGCTTGAGCGAGACGGCGATGCGGAGCTCGAAGTCCTTGCCCGGCGGCAGAGACACCTTGGCCGAGCGGGTGATGAAGCCGTCGAGCGCGACCCGCACCTCGTGCTGGCCGGGAGTCGTCTTCACCTTGCGCGGCGTCTCGCCGATCAGGCGTCCGTCAACGTAGAGGCGCGCGCCCTTCGGGTCGGTGGCGATGGCGAGGATCGACTCGGGCTTCTTGGCGGCCGGTGCCAGCGCGAGGCGGAGGCTGGCCTGCTGGCCGTTGTCGACCGAGATCTTCTGCGAGACGCCCTTGAAGCCCGCCGAGGTGGCGATGATCTCGTGCTCGCCGGGAGCGAGCGAGAGCGTCGCCGGCGACTTGCCCTTGTCCTCGCCGTCCACTTCCAGCGAGGCGCCCGAAGGGTCGGTTTCGATGACGACCCTGGCCGGACCTGCGACGTGGCCGAGGGCGAAGCTGACCTCCATCTCGCGGTTCTGCGCGGCGTTGACCTCGCGCTCCTCGGAGACGAAGCCGGCCATCTGCACCGTGAGCTTGCGCTTGCCGGCCTTGACCGCGCCGGCCCAGGGGGTCTGTCCGACCTCGACGCCGTCCACCAGCACGGTGGCGCCATCGGGCTTGGAGGTGACGACCACCCGCGGGGCGTTGCTGGAAGTGGGCGCGGGCAGCTCCAGCCGCATCGAGAGGTCGCGGCCCGAGGGCATCTCGAAGTCGGAGGCCACCTCGCGGCGGCCCTGCTTCTTCAAGACCACCTGGTGGCGACCCGCCTCGAGCGGGCCGAGCCAGGGGGCCACGCCGACCTGCTTGCCGTCGATGAAGACCTGCGCGCCGGCGGGGACCGACTCGATGGCCAGCGCCGGGTCCTTGGGCAGCACGGCCAGCGCGAAGGAGAGCTCGACGTCGTGGCCCTCGCGGAAGAGGACCTCGCGCTCCTGCCGGACGTACCCTTCCTTCTCGATGGTGAGCTTGTGCTTGCCGGGCTGGATGTCGCCCTGGAACGGAGTGAGCCCCAGCGCCTGCTCGTCGAGCGCGACGTGCGCGCCGGCCGGCTCGGAGAGCAGCGTCAGCGTGCCCGGCCCGCCCGCGCGCGGCAGCGGCAGCGTGATCTTCTTGCTCCGCCCCGGGCTCATCTCCACCTGGGTCTCGGCGCCGCGGCCGTCCGAGTGCACCACCGCGATGGTGTGCTTGCCCGGCGCCACCTCGACCTCAGAGCCCGACTTGCCGATCTCGAGGCCATCGACGCTGACCGTTGCGCCCTCGTCGCTGACCACCATCAGCTTCGCCGGCAGCACCTTGGGCTCCACGACTTCGACGCTGTAGGGCTTCTGCGCCGAGCCGATCGACTTGATCTCGCCGTTCTCGTGGCGGACCTCGATGAAGTACTCGAAGGTCTTGCCCGAGGCGAAGCTGGCCGGCAGCCGCGCCTGGTACTTGTCGGTGCCGCGCGGGATCATCGGGTAGCCGTGGTAGCGCGACATGCCGGGCTTTCGCGCGAACACCAGCGGCGTCAAGAGCGAGGTCTGGTTCTTGATGGTGGCGCTGATGCGCACGCCCTGGCCGCGGGTGGCCTTCTCGATGGGCGTGTGCTGCACGTCGGTCAGCGCGGCGACGCCGGAGGGTGCTGCAGCCTGCGCAAGCAGGGCGAGAGCGACGAGAAAGCCCATGATTCAACTCCGATTGCGCTCCTGGGGGGCAAGAGCGACTGGATTCGAACAGCGACGCCTAGCGGTTGTAGTCGCTAGGCGAAAGTGGGGTCAAGGTGGAGAATTTCCTTCTCACTTCAAAAACATGAACGTCCGGCGGCTCAGAAATCGACCGAGACGGCGTCATTCTCGTCGAAGGCCTCGAACTTTCCGTGCTCGCCTTCCTTGCACGCTTCGTCCATCTCGGGCTTGCCCTTCCACTTCGCAAAGGCGGGCTCGTCGCAAGGGAGCTTGCGCATGCCTTCTTCCTTGGCTGCGGAGAGCCGCTGCACCGCCTCGCCGAGGTTGCCCTCGGCCGCGGCCACCCGCGCGAGGTCCGCCTGGGCCACCGCGCGCACCCGCGCCTCGTCGGTGCCAGTGGCGAGCGCGACCACGTTGCTGAACGAGCCGCGCGCGTCGGCGTAGCGCTTCTCGCGAAATTGCAGGAAGCCGAGCCGCAGCCCGGCCAGCACGCGGGGCGGCTTTGCCTCGAGCGCGGACTTCAAGAGCGGCTCTGCGTCCCGGTCGCGGCCGAGGTCGATCAGGCGCGAGGCCAGCTCGATCTCCAGCTCGGGGTCGCCGGGGTTCTTCGCGCTCGCCTCCTGGGTCAGCTTGAGCGCTTCGTCCTTCTTGCCCAGCCGCGAGAGCGCGTGGGCGAGCTGCGCGGTGGCCCACGGGTGTCCGGGCGAACGCTTCAAGTAGCGCTCGAACTCGACCTTGGCGCTGGAGTTGTCGCGCGACTCGAGCCGGTCCTCGCCGAGGTAGCCGAGCGCGTGGAGGAAGCCCGGCCGCGAGGCGACCGCGTCGTCGAGCACCGAGCGCGCGCCGTTGACGTCGCCCGAGCGGCGCAGCGCGAACGACTCGGCCAGGACGGCGAGCGGCACGAAGCGCCGCGCCCGCGCGGTCTGCGCCTCCTTCTTCGCCTGGTCGTAGTCGCCGCGGCAGGCCAGCACGACCGAGAGGCCGGCGCGCGCGAGCCCAAGCCCCGGGTCGAGCTGCAGCGCGTCCCGGCAGTGCTTCTCGGCCCCCGCGAGCACGCTCTCCTCGAGCGCGCCCTTGGCCTGGGGGCTGAGCGACTGCCGCGCCAGCATCCCGGTGCAAGCGGCGGCCTCCTCGAGCGCCCGCTGGTCCTTGGACATCGGCGGCGCCTTGGTGGTCGCGCCCGCGATCTCGCCCGCCAGCTTCTTGGTCAGGACCGGCAGCACCGCGCGCGTGCCCTGCACCTTGCTGTGCTTGATGAGCGAGCCGGGCCCGACCCGCGCGCGCGTCGCCTCGATGACGAAGAGATCGCCCTTGCGCGAGACCTCGCCGGTCACCACGTCGGTCGCACCCAGAGTGCGTCCCAGGCTTTGCGCCGCGCTTGTGATCGCCTCCGCGTCGGTGATCTTCATCCCCCTCGGCCGCAGCGCCGCGTCGAGCTGCTTGAGGGTGAGGAAGTTGTCGTGGTTCACCTGGGCGAGGAAGTCGACGAGGCTCTCGGCCACGGCCACGCCCGTCCACTCCGCCGCGCCCTCCCCCTTTTGCACGAAGGGCAGGACGAGGATGGTCGCAGGCGCACTGCTCGCCTCGTCTGCGGTTGCTGTGTCAGGTGCAGCAGCAGCCAGGGCGACGGCGAGGAGCGCATGTGCGTAGGCCATGGCGCATCCTCGCTCGGCCGGGCCAGAAGGCCAAGCCCCTCGTCGCTCGCACAGGGAGAGGGGTGTAAATCGCGCGGGCGGCGACGGGGGCTCGGCCGCATTCTCGCTGGCAGTGAAGTCGGCTCCTGGGCGCCGCGGCCCAGGTGGTAGGCTGGCGAGACGCCCATGGACGGTTGCCCTCCCGCGGAGACGCTCGCCGAGCTGGTCGAGGCGCGGCTCAGCCCCGATCAAGCCAGGGCGCTCCACCACCATGTGCGCACGTGCCAGGAGTGCCGGCTGGTGCTGGCGGGCCTCGCCGACTCGACCGACGCCGAGAGCCTGACCACGCTGTCGCCGCGCGACGGCGACCTTGCCAGCGTCCGCTACGAACCCGGCGCGCACCTCGGGCGCTTCGTCATCGAGGGCGTGATCGGCATCGGCGGCATGGGCCGCGTCTACGCCGCGCGCGACCCGGAGCTGGGCCGCCAGGTGGCGCTCAAGGTGCTGCGCGTCGGAGGCAGCTCGCAGAGCGACGCCGACGCCAGGCGCGCGCGGCTCTTGCGCGAGGCGCAAGCCATGGCCCGCCTCTCGCACCCGAACGTCGTCACCGTCTTCGAGGTGGGCGAGTTCGAGGACCGCCTCTTCGTCGTCATGGAGAAGGTCGAGGGCGCAAACCTCTCCGACTGGCTGCGCCAGGAGCCGCGGCCGCAGGGCGAGGTGCTCGACGTCTTCCACAGCGCCGGACGCGGGCTGCTCGCCGCGCACGCGGCCGGCATCGTCCACCGCGACTTCAAGCCCGACAACGTGCTGGTCGGCCTCGACGGCCGGGTGCGCGTCACCGACTTCGGTCTGGCGCGTCCCTTCTACTGCGCCGACGAGCTGCCCACTCCGCTCTCGGTCACGCCGATCGATCTCGAGGTCGCCTCGCCTGCCGACACGCTGACGCCGCTCGGCGCGCTGGTGGGAACGCCCGCGTACATGGCGCCGGAGCAGCTCTCGGGCCTGCCGGTGGATGCGCGCGCCGACGTCTTCTCTTTTTGCACCTCGCTCTGGGAGGCGCTTTACAAGCAGCGGCCGTTCAGCGGCAAGACGCTGGCCGAGCTCAAGCAGCGCATCGACGCGGGCGAGGCGCGCCCCGGCCCGACGCGAGCCGTTCCGGCGGCGCTGCGCCTCGAGCTCCTGGTGGGCCTCTCGGCCGATCCTGCCCGGCGCCAGCCCTCGATGGAAGCGCTGCTCGCGGCGCTCGCCAAGGCGCGGACCAGCGCCCTCTCGCGCCCGCGGAGGCTGCTCGCGATCGGCGCGGCGGCCGCGCTGGTGGCGAGCGCGGCGGCCGCGCTCCTCTTGCTCGTCAGCGCCGGGCGCGGAGCTGCACGCGTGCGCCGCGCGGTGGCCGTGGCGGAGCCGATGAACCTCGGCGGCTCGCCCGAGCAGGACTGGCTCTCGCCCGCGCTCGCGGAGCTGCTCGGCACCGAGGCCACCGCCGATGGCTCGCTGCGACTGGTGCCCGCGCAGACCCTCTCCCTGGCGCTCGCGGATCTGGGAGCGAGCGCACCCCGGGCGCTCGACCCGGGCGCGCTGAAGAAGCTGCAACAGGGCCTGGGCGCGGATCTGGTCATCACCGGCGGCTTCACGGTCTCCGCCGAGGGCGGCAAGCCGCCGCAAGTGAAGCTCGAGCTCCGCCTGTGGGACGCGAGCACTGGCGTCGCGCTGGCATCGATGGACGACTCGGGCGACGAGGAGCGCCTCTCGCTGCTCGCCTCGCGGATCGGCACGCAGCTGCGGCGCGCGCTCGGCTCGGATCCGGTCTCGCGCTCGAACGCGGCCCAGGCCTCGTTTCCCTCCGACCCGGAGGCCGCGCGGCTGTACTCGCTCGGCCTCGCCCAGCTGCGCTCGTTCGAGGCAGCGGCCTCGCGCGAGAGCCTCTCCCGCGCCGCCGAGCTGGCGCCGGACAACCCCCGCGTGCTGGTGGCGCTGGCCGCCGCGCACGAGGCGCTTGGCTACGTGTCGCTCGCGCGCGATGCGGCGCTGCGCGCCTACGCGGTGGCCGCCTCGCTCCCCCGCGACGAGCGCCTGCGCGTCGAGCTCGCCTACCGCCACGCCAACAAGGACTACGCGCGGGCCACCGAGATCGCGCAGGCGCTCTTGACCTTCTTCCCCGACGACGTCGAGAGCGGCTTGCGCCTCGCCGAAGAGCAGCTCAGCGCCAGCCGGTATCGCGACGCCATCGACACCGTGCGCGCGCTGCGCAAGCTGCCGGAGCCCGCCCGCAATGACGCGCGGCTCTACCTGGTCGAGTCGCAGGCGACCGGGCAGCTCGGCGACTTCCAGGCCGCGCGGGAGGCGGCCGCGCGCGCCGGCCAGCTCGCGGAGGCGACGGGCGCGCGCTGGCTGCTTGGGCGCGCCCGCTATGCCGAGGCGGAGGCGAGCCGCCTCGCCGGTGAGCTCCCCCGCGCCAGCGCGCTCTACGAGGAGGCGCGCAGGCACCTGGCCGAGGCCGGCGACCGGTCGGGCGTGGCGCGGGTCCAGACCATGGCCGCCGCGGTGCTGGCCGATGACGGAGACCTGGTCAACGCCCGCGAGCAGTTCGAGCGCGCCCTCGGCCTCTTCGAGGAGCAGGGGAATCGCAGGAGCGCCGCCGCGCTCGAGCACAACCTGTCGGTGGTGCTGCGCCGGCTGCGCGAGCTGCCCGAGGCGCTGGTGCGGGCCTCCAAGGCGCGCGACCTCTACCTCGAGAACGGCGACCGCGGCGGCACGGCCACCTCGCTGGCGCTGCGCTCGCACGTCAAGCAAGACCAGGGCGACCTCGCAGGCGCCGCCGCCGACCTGATCGAGGCGATCGAGATCCGCCGGCAGATCAAGCACCGCCTGCTCTCGGCCGCGCTGGCGCAGCTCGCGGCCGTGCGGCTCGCGCAAGGACAGCTTGCCAAGGCTCGCGCGCTCTTGCTCGAGGCGCAGACCCTGGTGAAGCCCGGCGACAAGCAGCAGGCGGCGACGGTCGAAGGCGGGCTGGCGCAGCTCGCGCTCACCGAGCGGCCCTCCTCGCCCGACGCGGTCGAGGCGCTGCGCCGTGCCGCCGAGCGCGCGCAGAAGGCCCACCAGCACGACGACGCGGCGCTGCTCGAAGGCCAGCTCGCCGCCGTGCGGCTGCACGAGAATCGCCTCGCCGACGCGCAGGCGGCTCTCGAGCGCGGCCGCGCGGCCGTCGCTGGGAGCACCAGCGCCATCGCCTGGCCGCTCTTGTCTTTGGGAGCGGCGCGCCTGCAGGCCCGCCAGAACCCGGCCGAGCGGCGCCAGGCCCGCGCCGCCGTCGACGGCGTCTTGACCCAGGCCCTGCGCACCGGCGTCGCCGAGGACGAGTGGCAGGCGCGCCTGGCCCTGGCTGAACTCTCCGAGCCAGGCGAGGCGGCCTTGCAACTCCGCCTCGTCCTCACCGCGGCGCGCGAGCGCGGATTCGAGGGGCTCGCGGGCGCCGCCGAGCGTGCCTCGGCTACCTTAGCGGCGCGGTAGCCGGCTGCAGCGCGTTGGACTGGTTGTTGAGATTGGTCTGCGCCAGCGTGATGAGCGTGTTCGCGTAGGCGCCATCGTTCGGCGGCGGCGGCGGGCCGACCGGCGCGATGTACCCGAAGATGCCGTTGGTGTACGACGCGGTCGGATCGCTCGACTGCAGGATGGTCGCGGCGTTGATCTGCTGCGCGCTCAGCATGTAGTTGAAGTAGTTCAGGTCCCTCGCCGTCAGCTCGAGCTGGAAGACGATGTACCCCTTCGAGCCATCGACTCCATACGCGCGATAGTTCCCCCGCGTGTCGGGCGAGCTGACGATGATGGTGCCGGCGCGGGTGACCCCCTTCGGAAAGAAGGGCGTCTCGGCGGGCCAGGTCTGCAGCGTGAGGAGCGGCGGGAAGGGTGACGGCGCCAGGACCGAGGCCTTCGACGGCGCCGAGGGCTCGCGGGCGTCGGCCTTGGCGGCGCTCTCATCCTGGCCGCAAGCAGAGAGAGCGGCGACGGCCAGGGCACAAAGCAGCGGGGCGGTTCTCATCGACATGTGTAGCTCCTTCGGCAACTGGGATTCCCCCCTCAGGGCCTGCGACTTCACTGGAACAGCAAGACTGAATCGACCCAGGCGGCGCCGGGCCGCCCGCGCCAGGCGAGGCGCTCGTCGCGCAGCGCGGCAGCGGCTTCCTGTCCGGCGCGGACGCGGGCGCGCACGGCGTCGAAGAAGGGCCGGGCCTGCGCGTCGCGCACCTCGCCGCTCGCGGCCAGCACGGAGGCTGCGCCCGCCTCGAGGAAGGCGACCGGCAAGCTCCAGGGCGAGTGCGGCTGCGCGCCCAGCTGCGCCCCTCTGCAGGCGGCGAGGATGACGAGCGGGGCGGCCTCGAGCCGATGGGCGCGGACCTCGCCCGCCGTCAGCGCGTACTGGCCGGTGGCGTCGGGAGAGAGCACGAGCAGCGAGGCGTCGGAGATGGCTAGATCGACGAGCCCGTGCGCGTTGATCTCGATGTCGGTGGCCTTCTCCATCTCCGCCAGCACCCGCGCCGGGGTGGCCGAGGCGCCGCGCAGCTCCACCGTCGCCTCGCTCGAAGGCCAGGCCGACAGGCGCGGCAGCGAGAGGGCCGGGGGCGGCTCGACGTCGGCGACGACCAGCCTCTTCTCGGGAAGGTTGCTCTTCTGCCCAACGGCGCCTTTGGCGACGCGATAGCGCCAGGCGACGCCGGCCGGCAGCAGATCGGGCCGGCCCATCAGCGGCGGCCGCGCCAGCACGTCCACCAGCGCGCAGCCTTGCAGCGCGTCGAGCAGCGCGCCCGAGACGTGCGGCGCGAAGGTGTCCTTGCCCTGCTTCCGCGTGCCCTCGAAGAGGCCAAGCTCGTCGCCCTTGGCCGAGCGCACCGCGATCACCGAGCGCTCGTCGTCCACCGCCACGCCCACCGCGCAGCGCTCGGGAGCCTTGGTGCCGATCTCGGCGGCCATCAGCGAGAGCACGGCGCCATAGCGCGCGGCCTTGGCCTCCTCGAGGATGAGCGCCGCGTAGGCGTACCCCCGGCCCTTCTGCGCGTCCACGTCGGTGGCGGGGAGCCGCTCGGCGGCGGCGATGGCCCGCTCGAGCAGCAGGTGCCCCGCGTGCGAGTCGCGCTGCACCACCACCCGCCCTTCGAGCTGCTCGAGCAGGGTCAGCTCGCCCGGCGAGAGCGCTCCTGAGGCGCGCAGGGCCTCTAGCGCCTCGGTCAGGCGCTGGGCGTCGCCGGGCTTTGGCGCCAAGCGCAGCAGATCGGCCAGCATCCAGGCGTCGGGCAGCCCGAGCGGCATCCCGCACGACGGCGCCGCGTCGAACTCGCGCCGCGCCTCCTCGGGCCGCAGCTCGAGCAGCGCGATACCCGCGAGCGATCGGTGCGCGAACTGCTCGGTGCGGCAATCGCCGGGCGAGCGCAGGAGACCCTCGCGCAGGTACGCGCGGGCCAAGTCATAGGAGCCGCGCTGCCAGGCGATGCTGCCGAGATCGGCGACGCCCAGATCCTGGTGGACCCACTCTTCGGTCTGGCGGGCGCGGCGGAACAAGGCCTGCGCGTGCGCCCAGGCGTCGGGCATGCGGTAGAGGCGCGCGTAGAGGCGATCGAGCGCGAGGTCGATCATGTCGGCGCGGTAGCTGATGCGCGCCTCGTCGGCCTTGCGCAGGGCGGCGCGCAGGATCCGCTCGGCCTCGGTCGGGTTGTCCTGCGCCACGGCCTGCGCGGCCTCTTGCGCGGCGATGGCCGCGAACCACGGATCGGCCGACTGCCGGGCCAGCGCCGTGTACTCTTCGAGGTTGCCGGCGATGGCGTGGCTCAAGAGGAGCGCGCCCATGCGCAGGTCGGGCGGGCTCGAGCGCTCGAGCCGCGCCAGGTAGACGGCGCTGGCGCGGGCGTCGAGCTGGCCCATGTAGAGCTTCAGGTAGTCGGCGGCGAGCGGCCCGCGGCGCGCGAAGTCCTGCGCGGCCACGCCCTCCACCAGCTGGCGGAGCACGTCGCCGCCGTAGATCTCGTCGAGCGTGCGCGCCATCGGCAGGAGCGCGTGCGCCCGGTCGGCCGTGGGCGCGGCCCGGAGCGCGTCGTACAGATAGGCGCGGCAGATGCCCGGCAGGCGCCGCAGCGTCTCGGCCGGCAAGAGCTCGCCGCGGGTGACGAGCAACAGCCCCTCGCCGCTCGCGGCCTTCCACGCGGTCTCGCTCTTGTGCGCGTCGGTGTTGAGCGTCTCCACGCGGCGCGCGGCCTCGTCGGCCCAGCCCGGCTCGCGCAGCTTGACCACCTCGGCGAACGCCTCGGCCGCCGCCAGGGGCAGGCCCAGCTCGCGCAGGACCAGCCCGCGGTTCCACGTCGCCTGCGGGTGCCCCGGCCGGAGCTTGAGCGCGCCGTCGAGCAGGAGCAGCGCCTCGTCGGCGGCCCCGCGCGAGAGCGCCACCACCGCCCGGTCGCTCTGCACGTCGGCGCTCGTGCTCGCCTTGGCCAGGAGCAGCGCCGCCTGATCGCGCTCGCCGCGCAAGAGGTGGCCGGTGGCGACGCCATGCACATCGCCCTTCTCTTCCATCCGCGCGAGGCCCGCGAGCGGCACCGCGCGTGCGCTCCCGGACGACGCGTCGCGGGCGACATCGTAGCGACGGTACTCGCTGGCGCCCGCGTGGGTGAGCCGCGCCTCCAGAGGACGCGACTCGCCGAGGCCGTAGGGATCCGCCTCGGTGCGCGGCAGCTTGACGACCAGCACCACCGCCGCCGCCGCGGCCACGGCCGAGACCAGGGCGAAGGCTGCCCGGCGAGTCGGCTTGAAGGGGAAAAGCAGGACGCGCGCGCGCTCCTTCTTCTCCAGCTCGCCCGACAGCGACGCGAGCTGCAGCACGTCCTCGAGCTCTCGCTGGCAGCGCGCGCAGGTGGCGAGGTGCTCGCGAAAGCGCTCCGCCTCGGCGCGCTCCAGCTCGCCGTCGGCAAAGGCGTGCAGCTCGTCGCAGTAGGGCGCCGCTCTCACGGCTCGTCCTCGCGGGGCTCGGCCAGGGGCAGGAGCAAATCGCGCAGCTTGCGGCGGGCGCGGATCAGCCGCGTGCCCACGGTGGCCTTGGGGATGCCAAGACGCGCGGCGATCTCGTTGTAGGAGCGCCCTTGGAGCGCGTGAAGCTGGTACACGACGCGAAACTCCTCACTGAGCTTGTCAACCGCGGCCGCGAGGTCGTCGGTCGTGATGCTCGCCCACCCTGGTGCTGCCTCCTGCTCCTCCGGCGCGGGCAGCGCCTCGAGCGTGACGCCCTCGTCCAGCTTCTCCCGCACCGATCGGCGGCACGAGTCGATGAAGCGATTCCTCAAGATCGAGATCAGCCAGGCGCGCGCGTTGCTGCCCTCGGGCAGCCTCGCGTAGCTCTTCAAGGCGCGCTCCAGCGCGTCTTGCACCAGGTCGTGCGCGTCGCTCTGCGACCGGCAGAGCCGCAGCGCCACCGCCCGCATCGCCGGCTCGTGAGCACGGGCGACTTCGGCGAAGGCCTGCTGCGGCGGCGCACCGGAACTAGACGGCAGGGCAACGAGCGCGGCCAGCGCTCTTCCTGGCAGGGGCCGGGTCTGGCCCTCCTCCTGCTGGACTGAACGCGCTGCCGCGCCAATCTTCCCTGGCCATTGAAAGAGCTTCACAAAAGCTGGACGAGCGGCGCTGGACAGTGGCGCAAGAAATGTTCAGAGCGCACCAGAACGAGACGGGCGGCGCCCTGGTGCGCGCCGCCCGCTCGAGAAAGCTGACTTGGCCCCGCTCGCCGCTACCTGCGGCGCCTGCCTCCGCCGCGGCGAACGCCGGGAAGGGGCGCCGCGCGGTTGATGCCCGGCGCACCCGGAGGACGCGCGTTGCGCGCGTTGGGGTTCGGCGTGGCGCGGAGGTTTCCGCTCGTGGCATGGGCCATCGCGCCCGGCAGCACTCTGTTGACCGGCGTGGCCACCACGGGCCTGCCGGTGGCGCGCGCGATCTCGGCCGCCGGCGGACCGAAGACGCCGCGCTTCGGGCTCGCATAGGGACCCGCGAGCGGCCTCGTCTGCGAGAGCACCGTCACCTGCGCGGCCGGCGCCAGCGCCACCGTGCGGATGGGTGAAGTGAAGTGCTGCGATTGCACGGTCACCCAATAGGGCGACGAGACGGCGTAGACGGTGACGCCGCGCGGCCCCATCGGCGCCCAGGCGACATAGCCGTGGTTCCAGCGCCAGGAGACCCAAGCCGGACCCCAGACGCGGCCGGGCACCCAGTACCAGCCGAACGAACCCGAGTACCAGCGGCCGTAGTGGTAGGGGCCCCAGCCCCAGGGCTCATCGGAGACCCAGGTCCAGCCCCAATCGGTCATCACCCAGCGGCCGTACGTGTACGGGCGCCAGTCCGCGGCGACGCCGCCCGGCACCCAGACGCGGCCGTACTCGGGCGTGTTCACCCAGCGGCCGTAGGGCGAGAGGCGGGCCTCGAAGGTCTCGCGCGACACCTGCGCGCCGGCTGGGGGGACGCCGGCGGCGGCATCGTCTCCGGGCGCTGCCGTGGGAGGCGGCGGAGGGGGCCGCACGGGCGGAGGAGCTTCCTGCGCAAGCGCGAGCGAGGGCGCGCAGATCAAAGCGGCAAACGTCAGGGCCAGCAGGCGAGGCATCGGTTGCTCCCAGGGGTATCCCAAAGACCAAGGACACCCGAGACGTGCGTAAGATAACCGGCCTCGATGAGAAGTTCTGCTGATTGACCGGGCGCCTGTCGCCAGTCGAGCATGCCGGGAGGAGGCTCCATGCGCGCCCGCCCCACCTTCGTCTTAGTCCTCGCCACCCTGTTTGCGGCCCTCGCCGCCCGGGCGGCCGCGCCTGCCAAGACCAAGGCCGCCCCCAAGAAGGAGCAAGTCGAGCCCTTCAAGGACGAGGAGCACACCGACCTTGGCCAGCGCTTCAAGACCGAGCCGCACACCGCCGTCCACCACACCGCGCACGGCGCCTGGGTCAAGAAGCCGCCGGTCAAGCACGTGCCCATCAGCCACACCTACTTCCGCAAGCTGCCGACGCAGAACGGGCAGATCGCGCTGCCCAACGGTCAGAAGATCGCGCCGGCGGACTTCCACGCGGGCGTCAACCACGCCGAGCGCGCGCTCAACTCGGTGGGCCACTCATTGAAGACGCCGGGGCCGCGCACCAAGATTGGCCACCACGACGCCGGCCACGCGACGCACAAGACCGCGCAGGCCGCGGTGGCCAAGGCGCACAAGCCAAACCCCAAGTGGAAGAAGTCCACGCTGCAAGAGCGCCAGCAGCACCACGCCGAGCTGATCGCGCTGCGCCGCCACGCGGTCAACGCGCCCCCCAAGGGAAAGAAGCCGGTCAAGGGAAAGCCCGCGCAGCAGGTGTCCTTCAAGAGCCCGCCGGTGGCGCCCGCCGCGACAGCGCCCGTGCCCTCGGGTCCGCCCCAGTGGCTGGTGGACGAGATGAACAAGGAGCAGGCCGCCGAGGACGCCAAGGCCAAGGCCGCCGCCGCCGCCAGGCCCAAGGTCACCAAGGCCAATACCCTCAAGTCGTGGGACCTGCGCGCCGGCGACCCCAAGCACTTCTCGGCGTACGTCTTCGGCAAGGCCGAGACCCGCGGCGACGCCGACAGCGCGACGTTTCATGCCGAGTCCACCGCGGGCGGGTCCGCCTTTGGCTATGGCCACGAGCTGCTCAAGCTGACCGCCGACTTCACCGCCTCGCGGCTGCAAGAGCACGAGGCGCGCATCGAGGCCTCGGTCGGTGGCAGCACGGTCTACACGCTCGCCAAGCGCTCGAAAGAGATGTGGTCCAAGACCGACCGGGTGGAGAAGACGATCGACGTCTCGGCCACCGTGCCCATCTTCAGCCTGGGCATCATCTCGGTGACCGCCAAGGTCGGCGTGCAGGGCACCGCGGGCCTCGAGTATGGCGCCTCCATCGGCCCCGGCATCGTCGGCGCTCACGTGACGCCCTACGTGCGCACCGGCGTCTATGTGCAGGCGAGCGTCAACGTCATCATCGCCGAGGCCGGCGCCATTGGTAAGTTGACTCTACTCAACGACTCACTTGAGTTGACCGGCTCGGTCGCATTGGTTCCAAAGAACATCGACAACGTCTTGAAGTGGGGCGTCTATAGCAAGATGCAGTTGCACAACAACATGGAGATGCTGAACGGCGAGGTGAGCGCCTTCGTCAAGCTCTACTTCCCCTGCTGGACGAGCATCTTGCCGAGCATCTGCAACAAGCAGTGGGACGTGCACCTCTTTGGCTGGAAGGGTTTCCAGGTGCAGGGCGACTTGTTCCAGGTCGCCGACTGGACGCAGCTCGACACGCCGGTGGACACCACCGTCGGCCTTTGAGCCCGAGCCCTGTCCGCGCCGCGGCCGCGCTCGCCGCGCTCGTCCTCTCGGTGCTCTTCTTCCACGAGGTGCGCCCGCAATATTCGGTGCGCGCCGTCGCCTGGCCGGGCCACGCCGAGCCCTTCACGCTGCCGACCTACTTGCCCGGCGACTGTCCCTACTATCGCGCCACCGCGCATTCGCTCTTGCACGACCGCGATCTCGATCAGCGCAACGACATGAACTGGAGCGTGATCGGGCCCCACGGGCAGGTGGCGCAGGGCCTGCGCGGCGAGTGGTATCCAAAGCACCCGATCTTGATGCCCGTGCTGACGCTGCCCTTCTATGCTGCCTTTGGCGACGACGGGCTCTTGCTCTTCAATGTGCTGCAGCTGCTGGCGCTCGACGTCCTTCTCTTCTTGTTGGCGCGGCGCTACGCACCGGAGCCGCTGGCCTTTGCCACCGCGCTCGCCTTCGCGCTCGGCACCCTGCTAAGGCCAGCCGCCTACAATTGGTCGCCCGACGTCCTCTCTACCTTGCTGGTCCTGGGCGGAATGCTCGCGCTGCTGTCGCGCCGGGCCGCGCTGGCAGGCCTCCTGCTGGGCCTCGGCGTGATGGCGAAGTGGACCAACCTCATCTTCCTCCCCATCGCGGCTCTCTATTCCCTCTCTACCTTGGGTATCAAGCCGACCGTGCGCCTCGCGCTCGCCGCCGCCCCGCCGCTGCTGACCCTGGGCTTGCTCAACTGGCATATGTTTGGCTCGCCCTTGATTACGCCTTATGACCGCGCGCTCATCTTCCCGGGCGGCCAGGCGACGATCGAACCCAGCCACCGCGAGGCCTTCAATCTCCCTTTCTGGCGGACTCTAGGCGAGCAGATGATCTCGCCTTCCAATGGGCTCATCCCCTCGGCGCCGTTCATCCTCTTCGCGCTCCCCGGCTTCTATCTGATCTTCCGCCGCGCCCGCGCCGAGTCGGCCCTGCTCTTCGTCTCCTGTGCGGCGCAGATCGCCATCTTCGCCCCTTATCGCCATTGGGCCGCCTCGAGCTATGGCCACCGCTTCCTCATGACCGTGGTCGCGCTCTCGGCCGCACCGGTGGCCGCCGCCGTCGCCTGGGCGCTCCCCGCGGACAAGTAGAGTTGAAGAGCATTCACCGCGAAGCCCTGGCTTCTGGCTTGGAGACATCATGCCGTTCGAATCCGCCCCCGGTGCCCTTTCCCACCCTGACGAGCTTGAGTCGCGCATCGCCGAGGCGGTGGCTGCCCGGCGAGCGGCGCCGAGGACGCGCCATTTGCATCCCGATGGCACCGCCCGGTTTGCCAATCGCCTCTCGCTCGAGACCAGCCCTTATCTCTTGCAGCACTCGCACAATCCGGTTGATTGGCGGCCTTGGGGAGCCGAGGCCTTCGAGGCCGCGCGCGCCTCGGGCAAGCCGGTGTTCCTCTCGGTCGGATATGCCACCTGCCATTGGTGCCACGTGATGGAGGAGGAGTCGTTCGAGGATCTCGAGATCGCGCGCCTGCTCAACGAGCGCTTCATCTGCATCAAGCTCGACCGCGAAGAGCGTCCCGATATCGACGCCATCTATATGCAGGCGGTGCAATTGCTCACCCAGCACGGCGGCTGGCCGATGTCGGTGTTCCTCACGCCCGACGCCAAGCCCTTCTATGGCGGCACCTACTTCCCGCCGCGCGACGGCATGCGCGGCGCGCGCTTCGGGTTCGTGACCCTACTCAACGAATTGTCGCGCATCTATTCCGAAGAGAAGGACAAGGCGCTGCGCTCGGCCGAGGAGATCTCGCGCGCCATCGAGCAGGGCCTCTCGGGCGGACAGCCGGCCGGAGTGCTGCCGGGCGTCGAGGTCCTGCACCACGCGGTCAGCGGATATACGGCCTCGTTTGATCCCCGCTACGGCGGCCTGCGGCGCGCACCCAAGTTCCCCTCCAGCTTCAATGTGCCGCTCCTGCTTCGCTATTGGAAGCGCACTGGCGATGAGTCGGCACTCAAGATGGCGCGCCTGACCTTGGAGCAGATGGCCGCCGGCGGCCTCTTTGATCAAATCGGCGGCGGCTTTCACCGCTATTCGACCGATCAAGCGTGGCTGGTGCCGCACTTCGAGAAGATGCTCTATGACAACGCCCTGCTCGCCCAAGCCTATCTCGAGGGATATCTCGCCACCCGCGACGAGCGACTCAAGCTGGTCTGTACCGATGTGCTTGATTACGTCGCCAAGGAGATGGTGGACCCGGGCGGCGCGTTCTGGTCGGCCACCGACGCCGACAGCGAGGGCGAAGAAGGCCGCTTCTTCATCTGGACGCCGGCGCAAATCAAGGAGCTGCTCGGCCCCGCGGACGGCGCGCGCTTCTGCGAGCTCTTCGATATCAGCGAGGCGGGGAATTTCGAGGGGCGCAATATTCCCCACCTGCAAACGCTGGCCACGGCGGACGAGCGCGCCTTCATTGAACAGGTGCGTCCCGTCCTCTACCAGGCGCGCACGCTGCGCACGCCGCCGCTCACCGACGACAAGGTCTTGACCGCCTGGAACGGGCTGATGATCTCGGCCTATGCGCGCGCGGGCCTCTGGCTCTCGCGGCCTGACTATGTCGAGTGCGCAAAAAGAGCCGCTGAGTATCTACTCAAGGTGCACCTGAAAGACGGCAAGCTCCTGCGCACCTCGCTCGGCGGGGCCGCGCGCCACCCTGGGCTGCTCGAAGACCATGCCAATCTCGCGGCGGGCCTCGTCGATCTCTTCGAGGCGACTTCGCAGCTCCACTACCTCGACGCCGCCCGCGCGCTGCAGGCGACACTCAAGGCTGAGTTCGCCGATGAGTCAGGCGGCTACTATCGGACGCCAACCCAACACGAGAAGTTGTTGGCCCGCGAAAAGCCCCTGCAAGACGGCGCCGAGCCGTGCGGCAACTCGGTGGCCGCGCTCACTCTCTTGAGGCTCGAGGCGCTGACGGGCGAGGCCTCCTATCGGCAAGAGGCCGAAGGGATCCTGCGCAGCGCCGCCTCCATCCTCGAGCAGGTCCCCGCTGCGCTCGGGCAGATGCTCCTGGCGGTGGACTTCCTCACCGGCGACCCGCTCGAGATCGTGCTGGTCCGTCCCGACGGCGGCGACGACGCTGCCCTGTTCGGTGAGTTGGCCCGCCGCTTCCTGCCCAACGCCGTGGTGATGAGAATATCACCCGCGTCCAGTGTGGACCTCCCGCTCGCCCGCGAGCGCGGACCAATCGCGGGCAAGGCGGCGGCCTACGTCTGCCGGCGCGGCGCGTGTGGCCTGCCGGTCACCTCCGAAGGCGATCTGGCCCGGCAGCTTGACGGAGCGCCCGCCGCGCCCTGACAAGGGAGCATGCAAATCCTGCTCGCGCTGCTCCTCTCGGCCGCCGCGGCCGATCCTGCTCGGGTGCCCTCGCAGCCCATCGTCCTCAAGGCTGCCCACCTCTTCGACGCCAACGCCGGCAAGCTGGTCTCGCCCGGCATCGTGCTGGTGCAGGGCGAGAAGATCATGGCGACCGGCAACGACGTGCACGCGCCCGAGGGCGCGCAGGTCATCGAGCTCGGCGACGCGACGCTCTTGCCCGGCCTCTTGGACGCGCACACGCACCTCTCGATGGAGGCCGGCGACAACTATTACGAGGACGACTTCAAGCAGCGCCTGCGCCCGCCCGCCGAGCGCGCCCACCAGGCCGCCGTCTACGCGCTCCGCACGCTCCGGGCCGGCTTCACCACCGTGCGCGACCTGGGCGCGAGCGACTACATCGACCTCGGGCTGCACAACGCCATCCGCGACGGGCTCATCGAGGGTCCGCGGATGATCTTCGCGCTGCACGGCCTGGGCGCGCGCGGCGGCCACGCCGATGGGCTCGCCATCCCCGACGACCCCAAGCCGCACGGCGTGCGCGAAGGCATCTGCAGCGGCGCCGACGAGTGCCGGGACGCCGTGCGCTGGCAGGTGAAGTATGGCGCCACGGTCATCAAGGTGATGGCCTCGGGAGGCGTCCTCTCCTACGGCGACGCGGTCGATCACCCGCAGCTCACGCTCGAGGAGCTGACCGCCATCGTCCAAGAGGCGCACAACCTCGCGCGCAAGGTGGCCGCGCATTGCCACGGCGACACCGCGGCGAAAGTGGCCATCAAGGCCGGCGTCGATTCGCTCGAGCACGCCTCGTTCTTGAAGCCGGAGACGCTCAAGCAGGCCAAGGAAAAAGGCGTCTTCATCGTGCCGACGCTGCTCGCCGTCGAGACGGTGCGCATGAAGGCGAAGATCTTGCCCCCGCCGATCGCGGCCAAGGCGCTGGCCGCCGCCGAGGCGCACATCAAGATGATGAAAGAGGGCTTGCGCATCGGCGTCCGCTTCGCGCTCGGCACCGACAGCGGCGTCGGCAAGCACGGCCAGAACGCCAAGGAGCTGGGCCTGTTCGTGGACCGCGGCATGTCGCCCGCGCAGGCGCTGCGCGTCGGCACCCTCGAGACCGCCGAGCTGCTCGGGATGGCCGCGCAGGTCGGCTCGCTCGAGGCCGGCAAGCTGGCCGACATCATCGCCGTGCCGGGCGATGTCCTGGCGGATGTGCGGGCGACCGAGCGGGTGCTCTTCGTGATGAAGGGCGGCGTGGCCGTCAAGTAGGTCGCTTGACCACGCAGGCCGCGTGGCCTTGCACGCCCTGCCCGCCGTCGCGCCCGCTGGCGGTGGGCGTCCAGCCGCGCTGCAGTCTCTCTTCGAGCAGCTCGTCTGCGCTCGGCCGATGATTCCAGACGGCGACCGCCGTCAGCCCGCCGAGTCAGGTGGTGTCGAAGACCAGCCACCGCGCGCCGCCGAGGGCGACGACCACGTCGTGCGTGAACTCGTCCTGCACGACGACATCTTCGACACGCGCGAGCGGCGTGCGCCGGGCCGCCCAGCCGATGACATCATGGAGCAGGCCGAGCGGCGCGAGCTCAGCCTGCAGCGACCCGGCATCGGTCGCGTCGAGCGGAGCGACTGCGCGGGGCAAGAGAGTCATGATGGTTGAGTAATGACGACTCTGGCTGTCCGCATCGGTTGGACGACCTACGGTCCGTCGGTCAAGAGCGAGCGCTGCAGGTCGCGCAGCGTGCGCCGGAAAGGGCCCACCTCGTCGCGCCCGGCACAGAGCACCAAGGCGCCCTCGACGCGAATGACCGCGTCCTCGGCGCGATGGCGCGCCCGCGCCGGCGCCACGCCCGCCTCGAGCAAGAGCTCGGCCAGCGCATCGATCCAATCTCCGAAGGCCGCGCGCAGCTCGCGCTGGAGCGGCTCGCGGGCGGCGCTTGCGCAGAGGCGCTCCAGCAGGCACGCCTTCTTGCCTCCCTGGTAGAGCCGCTCGAGCGCGGCGAGGCTCCGGGAGAGCCGCGCCTGCAGCGGACCCGCGCGCCGCAGCGGCGCCACCACCTCTTGCCGCAAGGCCTCCCCAAGCTGCGCCAGCACGGCGCGCGCCATCCCCACCTTCCCGTCGGGGAAGTAGTGATAGAGGCTCGACTTGCCGAGGCCCGTCGCCGCGGCGAGGTCGGCGAGCGTTCCGCCGTCGTAGCCTTCGCGGCGGAAGACCTCGAAGAGGAGCGCGACGACCTCGTCCCTGGATCTGAGCGGCGGTGGCATGGGGAAGAGTTGAACCTAAGGGTTGTAGGGAGACGCTTCAATCAGGTCGTAGTGACGCGCGCCCGGCAGCGCGTGATCGAGGAAGCGCTCCACGGAGAAGTCCCAGAAGCGCCCCGTGCCGCCGCTCGCGCCCGCCGGGTCAGACTGCTGTAGTCGCAGCACCACCCGGCCCGTCAACTGGAGCACGTGGCCGCTGCCAAAGTCGGGAAAGACGAGGCCCGCGCGCCCGTCGACCAGCAGATTCCCGAGCGTGTTGAAGAGCGCGTTGCCCGGGTAGTCCGGCACGCGCAAGGTCGCGCCATCGAGCGCCGCCACGAAGCCCGGCGCGCCGCCGCGGTGCGAGACGTCGGCGCCCCTCTCCGCGTGCCGGCTGGCGATGAAGAAGGTGTCGGCCGCGGCGATCAGCGCCAGCTGCTCGTCGCCCAGCAGCTCGCCGCCGGTCTCGCCCGAGGCGCCGGGCATTGGACCGGTCGTTCGGTACACTCGCTTCTGGATGTACTTGGGGCAGTTGCCGAAGGCCTCCCGCACCTCGAGCTGGAGCGCCTGCTCGCCGTGCACGCGCACGCGCCCGTTGACCCGGTAGCGCCGTCGCGTCGCCGGGTCGATGACGAGCAGGCCCAGGTCGCTGCCCTCCGCCGCGTTCTGCCACAGCGGGTCCAGGGCGCTCTGCCGCACGGTGCGGAGGTCGAGGGTCACGAGGTCCGGCTCGGGAGCGCGGACAAAGCCCGGCTCGCCCTCGAGCACCGAAGCCCAGACCCGCCCGGCGGCGTCGGTGCTGGCCAGCGCCGCCAGGGTCTGCTGCTCGAGAAAGCGCCTCGCTCCGGGCTCCAGGTGGCCTGAGATCATGCCGCCGACGCGCCGGGCCATCGCCTCTTCACCGGTGGCCATCTGCACGCGCAGCTCGCCTTCGTGGAACGGACCATCCTTCAGCATTGGGGTCTCCAGCGCGTCATTGTACCGAACGTTCGGTACAATGCCAAGCGGCGTCGCGCGCAAAGTGGGGAGTGGCGATGGTCGGCCTCGCTCAGCGCCGGTCGAGGAGCGAGAGCCCCCGCTCGATGGCGGCCTTCAGCTCCGCCCGGCTGCGCCCCGCGCGGGCGCTCGCGGCCACGCCTTGCACCAAGACGACGAGGTAGCGCGCCATCCCAAGCGCGTCGAGACCCTTGTCCAATTCGCCCGTGCGCTTGCCGCGCCGCAGGGCCTGGAGGAAGGTTCGCTCGGAGGCGAGCATCGACTCGCGCAGAGCCCTCTCGACCGCCGGCGGGCGCGGCTCGGTCTCGTTGGCAGCCTGCAGCAGGAGGCACCCGCGCGCGCCGCTGCCGCCGCCGCACGCTGACGCCAGCCAGGCCTCGAAGAAGCGGCGCAGCCCCTCGCGCACGGTGGGCGCCAGGGCGAGCGCGCGGCCGGCTGGGGCCATGCGCTCGCCGTACCGGGCCAGCACCTTCTCGAAGAGCTGCTCCTTGTCGCCGAACGCGCCGTAGAGGCTGGCGCGGCCGAGGCCGGTCGCGTCCACCAGGTCCTGCACCGAGGTGCCCGCATAGCCGCGCCGCCAGAACAGCTCGAGCGCGCGGTCGAGCACCTCATCGTCGGTGTGTTTGCGCGGCCGGCCCACGCTCGCCTTGTACCTACAAGCTGGCCAGGCCGCCATCGACGGCGAGGTCCACGCCGATGGTGTACGAGGCCTCCGGCGAGGCGAGGAAGAGCACGGCGCGCGCCACTTCCTCGGCGGTGCCGAACCGCTTCATCGGATTGCTCGCGGCCATCTGGACGGCGAATCCTTCGGCCTGCTCCTTGGTGAGCCCGAGCTTGCCGTAGATGGGCGTCGCGATCGGCCCGGGGCTGACCGCATTGACCCGGATGCCCTTGCCGATGAGCTCGGCGGCGAGCGTGCGCGCAAGTGATCGCAGCGCCGCCTTCGAGGCTGCGTAGATGGCCGAGTCCTGGAAGCCCTTGACGCTCACGACCGAGGTGTTCAGCACCACCGCGCCGCCGGGCCGCAAGAGCGGCGTCAGCTTCTGCACGGTGAAGAAGGCTCCCTTGGTGTTGATGGCGAAGGTCTCGTCCCAGAGCTCTTCACTGGAGGCCTCGGCAGGGGCGAATTTGGCGATGCCCGCGTTGATGAAGAGCACGTCGAGCCCGCCGAGCTGCGACTTCACCGCCTCCGCGAGCGGGCCCAGGTCCGAGAGCTTGCCGCTGTCCGAGCGCAGCACGATCGCGTCCTTGCCGAGCTCGAGCCGCGCCGCCTCCAGCCCCTTCTCGTCGCGGCCGGTGACCAACACCCTGGCCCCCTCCTGGAGGAACGCCTTGGCCGTGGCGAGGCCGATGCCGCTGGTGCCGCCCGTGATCACTGCCGTCTTGCCGGTGAACCTGCTCATCTGCCGCCTCGTGGGGTTTTTGGAACGATCGTTCTGGAACGGTCGTTCCACAATAGAGGCGCGAGGGGCCAGGGCGATTCGCGGCGCCGGGCGGTCGTGGCTGATTGACGCCACCGACCCCTCGCGGTACGCGGGCTTCATGCGCCCTCAGGCCAGACTCGTGTCCGCGCTCGCCCTGCTCACCTGCGCGGCCTCTCCATTCGCCTGCAAGAAGGCCGCGCCGCCGCACACCATCGGGCTCGCGCTCGACGTCGGCGGGCGCGGCGACCAGTCGTTCAACGACGGCGCGCTGCGGGGCATGGAGGCGATGGCGGCCGGCCTGCGCTACACGCCCAAGGGCTACGAGAAGCTCTCCGACGCCGAGTATGACAAGACCGTCCCGAGCGATCTGCGGGCGCTGCCGGGCGGGCTGCCGCACCTGGGCGTGCCGAGCCCCATCGTGCTCTCGGGCAAGGCGCAGGAAGACTACGAGCCCAACTTGCAGCTGCTCGTGGACCGCGGCAGCGAGCTGATCATCGGCGTCGGCTTCATGATGGAGCCCGCCACCCGGGCGGTCGCGGCGAAGAATCCCAAAGCGCGCTTCCTGCTCATCGACAGCCCCGTGCTCGACGCCAAGGGTGTGCCGACCACGCTGCCGAACGTGCGCGCCGTGGTGTTTCGCGAGCAGGAGGGCAGCTTCCTGGCGGGCGCGCTCGCCGGCGAGCTGACCCGCACCGGGCGCGTCGGCTTCGTCGGCGGGATGCAGCTGCCGCTGATCAAGAAGTTCGAGGCGGGCTTTCGCGCCGGCCTGCGCACCGTCAACGCGGCGGCGGCGCAGGGCATCCTGGTCGCGTACACCGGGACCTTCGACGACGAGCGCAAAGGCGTCGAGGTCGGCCAGGACCTCTACGCGCGCGGCTGCGACATCGTCTTCCACGCAGCGGGGCTCGATGGCCTGGGCGTCATCAAGGCGGCGCAGCGGGCCAACCGGCTCGTCATCGGCGTGGACAGCGACCAGTCGCACGTGGCCCCGCGGAACGTGCTGACCTCCATGGTCAAGCACGCCGATCTCGCCGTCTACGAAGGCGTGCGCGACGTGCTCGCGGGCAAGTTCGTCGGCGGCGACCAGGTGCTCGGGCTGGCCGAAGGCGGCGTCGGCCTGGCGCCGCTCGGCGGCGACATCGACCCGGGCATCACCGCGCAGCGCAAGCAGGAGGCGATGGGCGACATCGACAAGCTCCGCGCCGCCATCATCAGCAAGAAGATCAAGGTGCCGGGCACGCTCGACGATCTGGAGCACTTCACGCCGCCCGCGCCCGGCGCGCTCGGGCTGCAACATGCGGTGGTCGCGCCCCCGTCCTCGACGGCGCAGAAGAATTGACGGCACCTCCGCTCGCACTCGAGCTCTCGGGCATCACCAAGCGCTTCTCGGGCGCGGCGGTGCTGGACGCGGTCTCGCTCACGCTCGCGCCCGGCGAGGTGCTGGCGCTGGTCGGCGAGAACGGCGCGGGCAAGTCCACGCTCGTCAACATCGCCTGCGGCCTCTATCGCGCCGACGAGGGCACGGTGCGCGTGCTCGGCCAGCCGCTGCCCCCCGGGGACCCGCGCGCGGCCATCGCGGCGGGCATCGGTGTGGTCCACCAGCACTTCATGCTGGTCGGCCCGCTGACGGTCTGGGAGAACGTCGTGCTCGGCAGCGAGCCGCGGCGCAAGGGTCCGCTCGGCGCCCTCGGGCTCATGGACCGCGCCGAGGCTCGCAGACAAGTCGCCGACGCCGCGGCGCGCTCGGGGCTCGCGCTCGATGTCGATGCGCAAATCGAGTCCATCGGGGTCGCGCAGCAGCAGCGCGTCGAGATCGTCAAGCAGCTCTGGCGCGGCGCCCGCGTGCTGATTCTCGACGAGCCGACGGCCGTGCTGAGCCCCAAGGAGGCCGACGAGCTGGTGGCCACCGCGCGCGGCCTGGCGGCGTCGGGCAAGAGCATCTTGTTCATCTCGCACAAGCTGCGCGAGGTGCTGGCCGTGGCCGATCGGGTGGCGGTTCTCCGCCGCGGCAAGCTGGTCTTGGAGGCGCGCGCCAGCGAGACGAGCGCCGGCGCGCTGGCCGAGGCGGTGGTCGGGCAGCGCGTTGCAGCCGAGCTCCTGACCGCGCTCGGTGCCGCAACGCCAGCAGTGACCCGGGCCGTCGAATCGCGCCCGGCCGCTACCAGCCTGGTCGCGCGCGATCTGCGCTGCGACAGCGATCGCGGCCGTCCTGCCTTGCGCGGCCTGTCGTTCACGCTTGGGAAAGGCGAGGTGCTCGGCATCGCCGGCGTCGATGGCAACGGCCAGACCGAGCTGGCCGAGGTGCTGACGGGCCTGCGCCCCGCGAGCGGCAGCGTGCTGCTCGACGGGCAGGAGGGCCTCGCTCGCGCAGGCTGGGCGCGGACCTCCGGCGCCGCGCGGCGGGCGGGAGTCGTCCACCTGCCCGAAGATCGCCTGAGGCGAGCGCTCTGCCTGGCGCTGACCGTCGAGGAGAACCTGGCGCTCGGCCATCAAGACGCGCCGCCGTGGGCGCGGGGCCCGCGCGGCGCGCTGGTGGACCACGCCGGCCGGCGCAGGCGGGCCAGAGAGCTGCTCGAGGCGTTCGACGTGCGGCCGCCTGACCCGACGGCGCGCGCGGGCGGCCTCTCGGGCGGAAATCAGCAGAAGCTGGTCGCCGCGCGAGAGCTGCTCGGCGGCGCTCCGCCGCGGCTGGTGGTCGCGGTGCAGCCGACGCGCGGCCTCGATCTGGGCGCGACCCGGAGGTTGCACCAGGCGCTCCGGACCGCACGGGACGCGGGCGCCGCGGTGCTGGTCATCTCGCTCGATCTCGACGAGCTGCGGGCTGTGGCCGATCGGATCCTCGTTCTTTACGACGGCGCTGCAGCAGGGGAAACGCTCCCCTCGGCCACCGACGAGGAGCTCGGCCGGATGTTGCTCGGACAGGGAAGGCGCGAGGCCAAGGCCCATGGCTGACCTCCGCGCGCGCCTCTTCGCCCCGGCCCGCGATCCGCTCTGGGCCGCGCTCCTGGCCATCGGCGCGTCTTTGCTGCTCTGCTTTCTCGCCATCCTGGCCACCGGCAAGGACCCCATCGCGGGCTATGGCTGGATGGCCGACGGCGCCCTCGGCGGCCTGCGCCCGCTCGGTGAAACGGCGCTCAAGGGAGGCGTGCTCATCCTCACCGGCCTCTCGGTGGCGGTGGCCTTCTCGGTCGGCCTCTTCAACATCGGCGCCGAGGGCCAGCTCATCTGGGGCGCGCTCGCCGCCGCGGTGGTTGGCCGCGCCCTCGACCTCCCCGCGCCCCTGCTCATCCCGGCAGCGCTCGGAGCGGCCGCGCTCGCCGGCGGCCTCTGGGCGCTGATCCCCGCGCTCTTGAAAGTCGGCCGCGGGGTCCACGAGGTCATCTCCACCATCCTGCTCAACTGGGTCGCGATCCATCTGGTCCACGGTTGGCTGGTCTCGGGCCCGCTCGCGGCCAGGACCGGCGGCGAGCACGTCAGCGTCGCCGGCACCGCGCCGATCAGGGCCGCCGCCCACCTGCCCCGCCTCTTGCCCGAGGGCCGCCTCGACCTCGGCCTGCCCCTGGCGCTGCTCTGCGCGCTCGCCGTCTGGGCGATCTTCCGCCACGCGCGCAAAGGCTTCGAGTGGCGCGCGGTGGGCGCGAGCGCAGAGGCCGCGCGCGCGAGCGGCATCCCCGTGGGCCGTCGCATCTGCGAGGCAATGTTCCTCTCGGGCGCTCTGGCCGGCCTCGCGGGCAGCTTGCTCATCCTCGGCACCGAGCACCGCTACCCCGGAGTCTTCCGCACCGGCTACGGCTTCGACGGCATCGCGGTGGCCCTGGTCGGCGCCTCGAGCGCGCCCGGCGTCGTGCTGGCGGGCCTCTTCTTCGGCGCCATCCGCGCCGGCGCCACGCGGCTGCAGCTGGTGGACATCCACCCGAGCTTCGCCGAGCTGATCCAGGGCCTGACGGTCTTGCTGGTGGCCGCCCCGCGCCTCTTCGCAAAGCTCTTGTCGAAGCTGCGCGGCAAGGCGAGAGCCGCGACCGAGACGGGCGGTGCGCCGTGAACGCGCTCCTCGAAGGCTCGCTGGCCGCCGTGCTCGACTTCGCGCCCCCGCTGCTCCTGGCCGCGCTCGGCGGCGTGCTCAGCGAGCGATCCGGCGTGGTCAACATCGGCCTCGAAGGGATGATGCGCGTCGGCGCCTTCGCGGCCGCGTGCGGGGCCTACTTCACCGGCTCGCCCTGGCTTGGCCTGCTCTGCGGCGCGCTCGCCGGAGGCCTGACCGCCGCCGTCCACGCCCTGCTCAGCCTGCGCTACCGCGCCGATCAGGTGGTCAGCGGCATCGCCCTCAACCTTGTCGCCCTCGGCCTGATCACGTTTCTGCTCGAGACCGTCTTCGGCTCGGCCGGCGTCAGCCCGCCCGTGCCCTCGCTGCCGCGCGACGCCTTCGGCCACACCGCGCTCTCGTACGCCGCCCTGGCCGCGCCCGTCGCGCTCCACCTCTTCTTGCAGCACACCGCCGCCGGCCTGCGCATCCGCGCCGTGGGCGAGCACCCGCGCGCGGCCGCGACGCTCGGGGTCCGCGTGCTCCGCTTGCGTGCGCTCTGCGTCCTCGGCAGCGGACTCTTCGCGGGCCTCGGCGGCGGAGCGCTCTCGGTCGGAATCCTCGGCCAGTTCGACTCGCGCATGCCCGCGGGCGCCGGGTTCATGGCCCTGGCCGCCGTGGTCTTCGGCAAGTGGACGCCGCTCGGAGCAGGCGCCGCCGCGCTCTTCTTCGCCTTCGCCGACGCGCTGCAACGGCAGCTTGGCTTCGCGCTCCACGCCGCCGACCTGCACCTCGAGGGAGTCTTCCTCGCCCTGCCCTACGCGCTCACGCTCGCAGTCCTTGCGCTCGGCATCGGCCGCACGCGCGCCCCGGCGGCGGACGGGGTGCCGTACGAGCAAGAAGGTCGCTGAAGAAAGAGCCAACGCAGCGGCGCAGAGAACGCAGAGCGCCCTCAGATGGTAGATCTGCGCTGCTCTCAGTCAACTCAAGAGGCGACGTTGGAGAACTCAAGGCGCCTGCTCGCTCTGCTCGCGAGCTGCGCGCTGGCCGGCGGCAGGGGCGCCGAGGCGCAGGCGATGTGGACCGACTCCGAGGGAGTCGTTCACCTGAGCGACGAGGCTCCCCCGGACCAGCCCCGCGCCAGGCGCCTGGTCGAGCAGCCCCTCGCGCCGCGAGCGCCGGCAGCCGCCGCTCAGGCCGCCCGGGTACCTCCAGCCGGCGCGGCGACGTTGCTGAAACGCTTCGAGCTGCCCTACCTCGGCCGCGAAGGCGGCGCGCGCCGGGTCATCGTGCAGGTGAGGGTCAACGAGCGCCTCACCGTGCCCATGGCGCTCGACACGGGCGCGCCCGGAATGATGCTCTCCATCGAGGCAGCGGAGAAGGTGGGCGCGATGTCGGGCGATCAGGGGCGCCTCTTGGTCTCGGCGGGCGGCATCGGCGGCGAGGTGCCGGCCGTCCGCACCATCCTCGACAGCGTGAGCATCGGCGGCGCCGTCGAGCGATTTGTCCCGGTGACGATCACGGCGTCGATTTCGGACGCATTCGTGGGCCTGATCGGCATGGACTTCATGAGCCAGTACGCGCTGACCATCGACGCCAGCCGCAGCGTGGTCGTGCTGCAAGAGCAGCCCGCGCTTGCGCACTCGCCCGGCGGCCGTGCCGAGTCCTGGTGGCGCGACACCTTCACCGAGTTCCGCACGCTGCGCGAGGCGTGGCGCCGCTACCGCGATCGCGTCGACCAGCAGATCCGCGACTCACAAGTCAGCGCTGGCGCCAGCCTCGACGCGCTGGTCGCGCGCCGCACGCTCGCCGAAGCCCAGTGCCAGGAGGCCGACAAGCTCTTCTCGCGCCTCGATCGCTACGCCAGCTCGCAGTCAGTCCCCCGCCACTGGCGGTGAGCTGACGGCTTCTTCTCGCTGCGTCGCTACCGCTGGCCCGTGCGGAGATCCGGCCCCTCGAATTCGGCGATCCGATCGCGCCACACCTGCGGCCAGGCGATGGCCTGGAACTTCGCCGCCTCGACGCAGACCATCACGCTCTCGGCCACCACGTGGCGCAGCCGCGAGTCGGCGTTGTCCACCAGGTACTCGAAGCGGCTGCTGCGGTGGCCGAGGTAGCTCGCGCGCACGCGGATGAGCAGGGCATCGTCGAAGCGGGCGGGCGCGAGGTGCTCGGCGGCGGTGGTGCGGATGACCGCTTGCACCGGCGCGGTGCCGCCCTCGAGGCTCATCAAGCCGAGGTTTCGCAAATATTCCAAACGGCCCAGCTGCACGATCGACAACCAGGCCGCGTTGCCGACGATGCCCTGGGCGTCGATCTCCTCGTAGCGAACGCGGTGCGGCCAGGCGAACTTGAAGAGGTACTCCAGCCGCGGGATGAGCTTCTGCGCCTCGGCCTGCAGATCGACGCGCTCCGGTCGCTTGGGCTCGTCGGTCATGTGCTGGCCGCGAGGAAGCTCTTTCCCACCGGGGCCTGCACGCCGAAATACTCGGCCACGGTCGCGCCCAGATCGGCGAACGAGCGGCGCACGCCAAGGTCTGCGCCGGCCGCGCGGGAAGGCGCGTAGACGACCAGGGGCACCTGCTCGCGCGTGTGGTCGCTGCCCGGGAAGGTGGGATCGTTGCCGTGGTCCGCGGTCAGCACCAGGACGTCGTCAGGACGCAGCTTTGCCGCAATCGCAGGCAGGGCCGCGTCGATCTCGCGCAGCGCGCCCGCGTAGCCTTGCGGGTCGCGCCGGTGGCCGAAGAGCATGTCGGTGTCCACCAGGTTGACGAAGAGAAACCCGGGGCCAAGCTCGCCGAGCAGCCGCTCCGTCTGCCGCAAGCCGTCGGCGTTGCCCTCGGTGTGCACGCCGCGCGCGATCCCCTGCCCATCGTAGATGTCGGGGATCTTGCCGACGCCGACCGTCTGCACGCCGGCGGCCGCCAGCCGGTGCAGCACCGTGTCGGGCGGCGGCGGCTGCGAGAAGTCGTGCCGGTTGTACGTGCGCGAATAGTGTCCGGGCCCCTCGCCGAGGAAAGGCCTGGCGATGACGCGGGCGATGCCGTGCTTCTTGCCGATCGCGCGCGCGGCCTCGCACCATTTGTAAAGCGTTTGCAAAGGCACGACGTGCTCGTGCGCGGCGATTTGGAAGACCGAGTCGGCGCTGGTGTAGACGATGGGCTTGCCGGTGGCGAGGTGCTCTTGCCCAAGCTCGTCCAAGATGGTCGTGCCGCTCGCGGGCTTGTTGCCGAGGAACCCGGGCGCGCCGCTCGCGGCCAGCCACTCGGCCATCAGCGCGGACGAGAAGCCATTGGGAAAAGTGGTGAAGCCCTTCTTCAGCTCGACGCCCATCATCTCCCAGTGGCCCGTCGTCGTGTCCTTGCCGGGCGACACCTCGGCCATGGCGCCGAAGCTGGCGCGCGGCGAGGCGGTCGGCGGGCAGCCTTCGATAGCGGTGATGTTACCGAGGCCCCACTTTTGCAAATTCGGTAACGCGAGCCCGCCGACGCGGCGCGCGCAGTTGCCGAGCGTGTTGGCCCCCGCGTCGCCGTACTCGGCCGCGTCAGGCAGCGCGCCGGCGCCGCAGGAATCGATGACGATGACGACGAATCGGCCGGTCAATATTTCCCCCCGGAGGCGGCCTTGGGGCCGGCGTTGGTGACGATGGCGACCGAGGCGCTGGCGCCGATGCGGCTGGCACCCGCGGCCACCATCTTCTCGGCGTCGGCGGTGGTGCGCACGCCGCCGCTCGCCTTGACGCCCATGTCGTTGCCGACGATGGACCGCATCAGGGCGATGTCTTCGGCGGTGGCGCCGCCCGGGCCAAAGCCCGTGCTGGTCTTGACGAAGGCGGCGCCCGCAGCCTTCGCGAGCGCGCAGCCGATCACTTTTTCGTCGCGCGTCAGCCCGCCCGTCTCGAGGATGACCTTCACGGGAGCGGGACGCGCGGCGTCCACCACGGCGCGGATGTCCAGCTCCACCAGCGCGTAGTCCTTGGACTTGAGCGCGCCGATGTTGATGACCATGTCGATCTCGGCGGCGCCCGCGCGGACCGACTCGCGCGTCTCGAAGACCTTGGACGAGGTGAGCGCCGCGCCGAGCGGAAAGCCGACCACCGCGATGGGCTTGGTCACGCAGCCATCGAGGAGCCGCTTGGCGAGCGCGACGTTCGACGAGTTCACGCACACGGTCGCGAACGAGTATTTGCGCGCTTCATCGCAAAGCTTGATCAGCTCATCCCGGGTGGCGTCGGGCTTCAATAGAGTATGATCAATGTATCCGGCCAGATCCCGGCTCGAGCGGATGGCCAGCGGCGTCACCCGCGCGGCCCCGCCATCGACCATCCCTTTGGCGTCGCAGCTGGTGCTCTCGGGGCAAGGCGCGCAGCCGCCGGGGGCGCACTCCTTGGCGGTGGCGCCGGGCGTGCCCGGGCCGCACGTGGGCTGCTCGCGGCCAATGCGCTCGGCGCGCAGCCGCGCGAGGGCCCGTTCGGCGATGGCGTCCGCAAGCTGGTCGAGCTGATCGGCCATGGGCGCGCCTTTTACCACGCCACGAGCGGCGGCAAGCTCATGAAGATGGCCTCGACGTTCCCGCCGGTCTTGAGGCCAAAGAGCGTCCCGCGGTCGTAGATGAGGTTGAACTCGGCGTAGCGCCCGCGCCACCTGAGCTGCTCGGCCCGGTCCTGGTCGGTGAACTGCGTGCCGCGCCGCCGCTCGACGATGGGCACGTAGGCCTCGAGGAAGGCGTCGCCCAGGTCGCGCTGGAAGGCCCAGGCGCGCGCGCGATCGCTCCGCAGATAGTCGAAGAAGACGCCGCCCACGCCGCGCTCGGAGCCGCGGTGCGGGATGAAGAAGTACTCCTTGGCCCAGCGCGCGAGGCGAGGGTAGTAGCGGGCGTCGTGCTTGTTGCAACACTGTTGCAATACCGAGTGGAAGGCCGCGGTGTCCTCGGCGAAGGGGCGGCACGGCGTCAGGTCCATGCCGCCGCCGAACCAGGCGAGGTCGCCGCACTCGAGGTACCGCACGTTCATGTGCACGACGGGAACGAACGGATTTCTCGGGTGGAAGACGAGCGAGACGCCGGTGGCGAAGAACGGCTTTCCGGCCAGCTCCTCGGCGCGCGGGGGCCTGATTCCGAGCGCGGCGTCCTCCTCGGCGCTCGCCTGGCCCGGCGTTCGCCCCTCGCCCTGCGCGGTCGCCTGGCCCGGCGCGGTCGGATAGCGCTCGCCCGCGACCGCTGAGAAGTTGCAGCCGCCCTTCTCGAAGAGCGCCCCGCGCAGCTCGCTCATCTCGCCGCCACCGCCCTCGGGCCTCTGCCAGCTCTTGCGGACGAACTCGCCCCCGTCGAGCGCGGCGAGCCTGGCCACGATCCGGTCGCGCAAGCCGCGAAAGTGGGCCTCTGCCTCGGCGCGGAAGGAGGACATGCCGCGCTCATAGCACGCGCCCTGGATTGACGCCGCAGGGCGATGCGCTCTACTGCGGCTCCGATGCTCAAGTTCTTCAAGCTGCTCGGGGCCGTCTTCTTCCTCCTGCTGGTCGCGGCCGCGGTCCTCTTCGTCACCAGCCGCCGCGCCGACGCCGGGCTCTTCCGCGCCACCATCTTCATCGCGCGCCCGCCGGCCGAGGTCTTCCCCTGGCTGGTGGACGACGCGCGCCTCAAGCAGTGGGTCGGCTGGCTCGTCGAGGTGCGCGCGAGCAACGCCGGCCCGCCGGCCGCGGGCCACAAGGCGACGATGGTGATGGACGACCCGAACCTCAACAAGCGCGTCTTCATCGAGAGCGAGCTGACCGCGGTCGATCCTCCGCGCGCGCTGGCGGTCAAGATGGCGCTGCCCGAGGCGTTCACCGGCACCGCGAGCTACGCGCTCACGCCCAAGGACGGCGGCACTGTGCTCGAGTACGAGGCGCGGTTCGTCTACACGACGACGCTCTACGCGGTGCTGGAGCCGCTGGTGACGCCGCAAGCGAAGAAGAAGCTGCAAGACGATCTGCGAAACCTGAAGGCCAGGGTCGAGGCCTCGCGCTGAACGCACAAAGGCCCCAGGCGATGAAGCCCGGGGCCTTCGGTAACTTTCGATAACCGAAGATTACTTCTGCGCGCCCACTGCCGCGCTCACTTCTGCGGCGAAGTCCTTGGTCGCCTTCTGCAGCCCCTCGCCGAGCGCGAAGCGGACGAATCTGCGAACGCTGAGGTTCTCGCCGATGAGCGCGATGGCCGCGGTCACCTCGTCGCCCACGGTGCGCTTGCCTTCCGGGTCCTTGAAGAAGCCCTGCTCGAGCAGGCAGACCTCTTTGTAGAACTTGTCGATCTTGCCGGGCAGGATCTTCTCCATCATCGCCTCGGGCTTGCCCTGCTCGACCAGCTGCGCGCGGAAGATCGACTTCTCCTTCTCGACCACCTCGGCCGGCACTTCCTCGCGGCGCACGTAGAGCGGGTTCATGGCCGCGATGTGCATGGCCAGGTCCTTCACCAGCGCCTGGAACTTTTCATTCTTCGCGGTGAAGTCGGTCTCGCTGTTGACCTCGACCAGGACGCCGATCTTGCCGCCCATGTGGATGTAGTGGCCGATCATGCCTTCGGTCGCCGAGCGGCCTGCCTTCTTCGCGGCGGTGAGGATGCCCTTCTCACGCAGCCAGTCCGAGGCCTTGCTCTGGTCACCCTCGGTGGCCTCGAGCGCCTTCTTGCAGTCGCCCATGCCCGCGCCGGTCTTCTCGCGGAGCTCCTTCACCATCGCTGCGGTAATCGTCGCCATATGATTCTCCAGAAGTACGAAGGGCAAAAAAAAGGGCTTCCGGCCATCGGCTGCGGACTACCGGCTGGAAAGAGCCGGAGAGCCGGAAGTCGAAGGCCGGAAGCCCGATGCTTTCAATTACTCGGGGGCTGCCTCTGGGGCGCCGCCCTCGGGAGCCGCTTCGGCCGCGGGAGCTGCGCCGCCCAGGACCGGCTTGCGCACCACCTCGACCTCGGGGCCGGTCCGCTCGGTTGCAGCGGCGTTCATCGGGGGGCGGCCATCGCGGGGAGCCGGACGCTCTCCGCCGCGCGCGCCACCGCGACCAGCGCGACCACCGCGGCGCTCGCCGTCGCGGCGGCCCGGACGGCGCTCGCTGGCGGCGTCGCGGTCCTCGCCCAGGTTCTCGTCGGGCGCTCCGCCCATCTCGGACCGGTGCGCCTCGTAGCGGGCCTTGCCCTCGATGGCGGCGTCCGCGACCTTGCCCGCGAACAGGCGGATCGAGCGGATGGCGTCGTCGTTGCCCGGGATCACGTACTCGATGCCTTCGGGATCGCAGTTGGTGTCGACGAGGCCCACCAGCGGGATGCCGAGACGGCGCGCTTCGTGGATCGCGATGTGCTCCTTCTTCGGGTCGATCACGAACACGCAGCCCGGAAGGCGCGTCATCTCCTGGATGCCGCCCAGGTTCTTCTTCAGCTTGTCCATCTCGTTGGTGAGGATGGCGACTTCCTTCTTCGGCAGGCGCTCAAACGTCCCGTCGGTCGACATCTTCTCCAGCGTCTTGAGCCGGTCGATGCCGCTCTTGATGGTCTTGAAGTTGGTCAGCGTGCCGCCCAGCCAGCGGTTGGTGACGTGGAACTGCCCCGAGCGCGTGGCCTCTTCGATGACGGCGTCCTGGGCCTGCTTCTTGGTGCCGACGAAGAGCACCGAGCCGCCCTTGGCGCAGATGTCGCTGACGAACTTGAAGGCCTCGCGGGCGAGGCGCACCGTCTTCTGCAGATCGACGATGTAGATGCCGTTGCGCGAGCCGAAGATGTACGGCTTCATCTTCGGGTTCCAGCGCTTGGTCTGGTGGCCGAAGTGCACGCCGGCCTCGAGCAGCTGGCGCATGGTGATGGCCTGGGCCGGCGCCATCGCGGTCTGCATGGTGGCGGCGGGTGCCTCGGCGGGAGGCGGAGTTGCTGCGGTCTCGGTCTGGACGTTCTCGGACATCGTTTTTTCTCCTCCACCTCCGTCTTGCTGCGGCCGGCCCTCTTGGGGGAACCCGGACGCAATCGGGAGGTGTGCGAAATTTCCGGGCGCGGAAAGTGCGCTCGGCCCACCCGGTTCGTGGAAGGGGCGGGGGATCTAACAGAGGGCGGGCGGCTTGGCAAGATGGGCGCGGGCGAGCGCTCGCCCTCTGTGCCGTGACAGGGTCTGTGACCGGTCACGGTCCTGTTGCACCCCGCCCCCGGTCAGCGCCGCCTGTACACCGCCGCCCCGCCCGGCCGCGCCACTTCCTCATATTGAGCCAATATCGAATCGCGCAGCTCCGGATAGGCCGACAAGGGAAACCGTGACCAGCCGTGGATGTCGGCAGGCGCGGTATCGACGACCCAGGCCGGCTTGCGATTCTGCAAATCCTCGACTGTCGCCCGCACGTCGGCGTCGCTGCGATACTTGGCGGCGTCGAAGGCGGCCGGCAGGTGGAGCGGGTCGAAGTTGCCCATGTGCACCGAGGTGTTTGGATAGCGAGTGCCGGGCAGCATCTTCGAGACCGTATAGATGGGTGTGTAGTGGCCCCAGACGAAGAGGCGGTCGCCTGGCTTGCCGTGCTCGCGCAGCCAGGCGGCGATGGCCAGCGTCTTTGGCTCTTGCGCTGGATACTGGCCTGCGATCCCTCGGCCATAGGAAAACACCAGCCCGCCCATGACCGGCAGCACCGCCGCGCCGACGATGAAGGCCCGCTTTCGCTCGCGCCAGGCGCGCACCACACCGGGCGCGGCGAGGACCGCCAATGGTGCGACGAACTGCAGATAGTAGTGCTCATAGAAGCGGCCGCCCGCGGCCACCGGCAGCCAGGTCAGCCAGAGCCAGAGGATCAAGCCCCACCCGGTGAGATCGCGCGCACGCACGCTCTCGCGAGCGGCAAAGTACCAGGCGAGGATGGTGGCGCCGCAGCAGACCACCGTCGATTGCAGGAAGCGGGTCAGCGCCGAGCCGGCCGCGCCCTTCCCGGCGTAGGCGAGGTTGCGCGCCAGGGTCCAATCAAGGAAGGCGGGCAATTCTCCTATCGAGGCATAGGAGCCGGCGGCGAGGCCCCAAGGCACGAGCGTCGCCGCGGCCATCAGCGCGACCCGTCCCACGCGGCCGCGCAAGAGAAGGGCGAGGCCGAGGCCAATCCCGGCGATGGCGCCCTGCTGGCGATAGAGCGACGCAACGCCGATGCAGGCTCCGGCCAGCGCATCGTGCCAAGCGTTTCCCTCGTTTTCGCGCGCGCGCACCCAATAGTAAAGCGCGCCGGCGAAGGGCAGGTTCATCATCGCCTCGCCGCTGAAGGAGGGGACCTCGCAGAGCGAGGCGAGCAAGGACAGCCAGGCGGCCGCAAAGCCGACCTCCTCGTCCTTGGTGAAGCGGCGGGCCGCGGCGCCGAGCAGCAGCGCCGTGGCCCAGATCCAGAAGACCGACAGGGCGCGCATCGGGTAGATCGACAGGCCGCCAAAGAGCCCGGCCGGCGCATAGGTCAGATATCCCAACGGGGGTTTGATCTCGACCAGATCGCGATAGGGGAGCCCCCCGTGCCAGAGGCTTGCGCCAAAGAGCATGTAATCAGCTTCATCGATATTGAGGATTCCAAAGACGAAGCCTGGCGAGCGCAGGATCAGCACCGCGACGAGCAGCGCGAGCGCTGAGCGGAAGGCGCGGGAGGCCGTGCTCGGCAAGACCTGCAGCATCGGCGGGGCACCCCAAGGAGGTCGCGCACGGTAGCGATGCGAGCGCCCGCAGACAAGTCCGCTGCGCGCGCCGCCTGCGGCATCATCCCTTGCGCCTGGGGGCCTTTTCCGCTCTAGTTATCGGCCCAAAACGACGGTGACCAGGAGCAGCTGAGATGAGCAGCAAGAGCGGAGCGGCGACCGACGAGGGCCCGGTGGCCGACCAGCGAGGTCAGGCGGCAGCGCCCGCGGCGACCGCCTTCCAGCGCATCGCCGGCACCTCCGAGCTGGAGCCGCACGGCCAGCTCTCGCGCTGGGTCTCCGACCACGACATCCTCGTGTATCGGCTGGGCGGCAAGCTCAAGGCGCTCTCCAACATCTGCCCGCACTTCGGCGGACCCGTCGGCTATCACCGCATGAAGGAAGGCGTCTTCACCTGCCTCTGGCACAACTACCAGTTCGCCGCCGACGACGGCCGCTGCCTGACCAACGCGCACCTCTGCCTGCGCCAATACAATGTAAAGGAAGAGGACGGCGGAATCTGGGTGCAGCTCGTGGAGGAGACCTGATGGCGACGCTGACGGCGACCTGCGCGCGGGAGATGGACTGCCCGAAGGAGATCGTGATCTGGAACTATTACGATCACGAGCACGTGGTAGGAACCCACTATAAATATTATTCGCACTTCAAGATCCTGGCCGAGCACGGCGACTGGTGCATGGTCGAGCGGTTCTACAAGCTGCCAATCATCAACTTGAAGGCGTCGTCGCTCGGGCTCATGTACATGGAGTCGCCGAACGTCATCCGCTCCATCCAGTTCGGCAAGCTCGGAATGCAGCTCCACCAGGAGATCAAGCTCGACGATCTGGGCCCCGAGCGCTGCCGGGTGACTTGCACCTATTCGTTGGAGGTGCCGGCGCTCGCCAAGGCGCTCGAGCCGCTCTTCCGCCGCGTGCTCTCGCGCTGGTTCGACGACACCTGGGACGAGGACGCGCCGATGCGGCTCCGGCGCTGGAAGGTGTGGAAGCTCGGCTTTCGCGACTTCCGCGGCATCGACTTCATCAACGAGAAGAAGGCCGCGCCCGACGAGCGCGCGCGCGAGATGCGGCCCTACCGCGCTCACCTGCCGGTGCCCAAGACAACGAAGAAGCCCGGCGCCGTCTACGAGCGGCCGTTCGACTCCAGCGTCGAGGTTGGCTACTAGGGCGTGTCCGCAAACTCCGGACCGAGCCCGAGGGATGAGGACCAAGCAGCGCAAGGCGCGAGGAGGGAGCCGTACTTTCTGTACGGCGACGACGAGCAACGCAGCGATGCGCCGGTCATCGGCCCTCTGGCGACGG
>JBBRMA010000011.1:0-118047 GCA_038231075.1 Myxococcales bacterium
AGCCGCCAGGGGCGGCCCGGCCGGGAGTCCGGCCGCAGCAGGGAGGGGCCCAGACGAACTTGTTCGGCGGGGAGGGGCGCAGCCCCTTCTAATGGGGCGACGTACATCGACCCGGTACGAAGTTCCGGGTCGATGTACTAGCCGCCGAGCGCGAGCACGCCGGTGAACAGGTGCAGCCCGGTGGCGCCGCCGGAGGGGCCGAGCTCGAAGCTGGTGCGCAGCGAGAGCAGCGGGAAGGCGCCGAGGGATTTCTCGATCAGCGAGAGGTCGAACTCATCCATCCCGTACAGATCGGTGCCGCGGCTGGCGCAGTCGAAGTAGACGCCGAAGGGCGGCGGGCCGGATCGTTCCAGCTGGCCCAGGGCGCGGGTGAGCGCGCGGCGCGAGCCCATGCCGTCGCGCAGGGTGAAGCAGGCGCTGCGGCCCTCCTCGACCCGGCCCGAGGCGGCGATGGCGCCGGTCTCCTCGTCCAGGCCCACCAGCGCCAGCGAGGTGAAGTCGTCGTCGCGGAAGTGCTCGCCCGCGCTCGGCGAGAGGCCGAGGCCGATGAAAGGGAGCGCGTTCTCGATGTCGCGCAGGCCGGGCAGATCGCGCAGTCCGAGCAGCGCCTGGAGCGCGGGCTTGCCGTCGAGCTCGTAGAGCATGCGGCCCTCGGCGCGGGTGATGAGCGCGGGGACTCCGATGGGCTGGTGCGACTGGGCGACCGCGATGCGCGCGGGCGGGGGCAGGATGATGCCGACCGCGTCGGCCTCGGCCAGATCGTCGTCGAGCAGGAGGCCACCTTCGGCAGACGCGCCGCCCCCGGCGACCAGCAGCGCGCCGCCCTCGCGCGAGAGCGCGCTGGTGAGCCTGGGAAGCGGAGCCGCCGGATCGGCCAGGACCAGCGCAAGCGCGCCGTCTTTGGCCTCGTGCAGGGCGGAGCGGAGCTGGCCCCCGTCGTCGGCCGACCAGCTGAAGGATTGGGCCGCGTCCTCGAGCGCGAGGACGCCGAGCGCCGGGCCATCTTCCACTCCGTCGCCGCGCAGGAGCACCGAGTCCACCGCGCCGCCGACGATCTGCACCGACGAGCCCGCCACTGCCCGCAGCTCCTCGCAGAGGTCGATGGCCTGATCGAAGTGATCGACGGTGCCGCCGACGAAGAGGCAGCCGGCGCGCGCGATCCCCGCTGCCTGCAGAGCGCGCTCGGCCGCTTCCCGGGCGGCTTTGCGCACCTCGGGGTGCCGGCTGATGGCTACACCCGCCCTCATGCGTCCAGCATAGCAGATCGAAGGGCTAGGCCGCGGCTGACTCCGGCGCGGGCCGCTGCTCGGCCCGGGCGCGCGCCTTGATCGTATCGAGCAGGATGTGCTTGGGCGGCGTGCGCACGTCGTGCACGAGGCCGACCGCCTGGAAGAGGCGGATGAGGTAGTAGCTGAAGTCGTACTCCCACCAGAAGAAGCCCTGGTTCGCCGACGACTGGTAGTGGTGGTGGTTGTTGTGCCAGCCCTCGCCCATGGTCAAGAGCGCGATGAGCCCGTTGTTGCGGCTCAGGTCCTGCGACTCGTAGCGCACCGAGCCCCAGACGTGGTTGAGCGAGTTGACCAGGAACGTCCCGTGCCAGAGCGCCACGGTCGAGACGAAGAAGCCCCACACCAGCGCGGGCAGCCCGCCGATCGCGAAGATGGCGACGGCCAGCAGCGTCGGGGGCACGAGGTAGTGCCGGTCCAGCCAGCGCAGCTCGGGGTACTTGGCGAAGTCCTTGATGTTGGCCGTCTTGGTCTCGCCATACTTGGCGCAGAGGATCCAGCCCATGTGGCTCCACCAGAACCCGCGCAGGGGCGAGTGGATGTCGCCTTGCTGGTCCGAGTACTTGTGGTGGTCGCGGTGGTGCGCGGCCCACCAGAGGATGCCCTTCTGCGCCGAGGTCTCGGCCCAGAAGGCGAGGATGAACTGGAAGGCGCGGCTGGTCTTGAAGGTCCGGTGCGAGAAGTAGCGGTGGTACGCGATGGTCGTCCCCGCCATGCGCACGTAATAGAAGAGCGCCGCGAGGCCGAGCAGCTTCCAGGAGAAGCCGACGTAGATGGCGCCGGCCAGCGCGACCGCGTGCACGAGGAAGAACGGCACTGCCGCGGCTTGGACCTTCTCGTCGGGCAGGCGGGCGATGCGTGCGTAGCGGTGCGCGGGGCGGCTCGTCATGCCGCTACCAATAGCCGCCAGCTGTCACGCCCCTGTCATGCCGCGCGCAATTCCAGCGTCACTGGATCGTGATGGGCATGTTGTAGAGGAAGCAGACGGGCTGGGGCTGGGGCTGGAAGAGCCAGTCCTCTTTGAGGCCCTCGATGATCGACGCGTCGGCGCCCGGCACGCTCTTGACCGGGATGACATCGTAGACGTGGCCGTCGAGGTCGACGCAGACCTTGTACATGCCGGCGATGCCGCTCTTGCCGCGGTTGGCCTGCTTGAACATCTCCGGGAAGCGCGGGCGCCACTGCATGCGGATGGCCGTGCGCTGGGCAACGAAGATGGGGACGTTCTTCGGCTTGGGCCGCTCGGTCGGGGGAGGAGGAGGCGGCCCGCCCGCGCCGACCTCGCCGCCCACCTTGCCGCCGAGGACGCCGCCCACGACTCCGCCCACCACGCCGCCCTTGACGCCGCCTTCCACGCCGCCCTCGACACCGTCGTCGGGCTCGTCGAGCTCGGGCTCGGGCTCCGGCGGAGGCGCCTCGACGACCTTGGGCAGCTCGCGCGGGATCTCGACGCGCTTGGGCACCTCGAACTTCGTCTTCTTGACCGTGTGGCGCCGGCGCGCTGGAGGAGGAGGCGGCGGGGGCGGCGTGCCTCCGCGGTTGCCGACGAACGCGACGTTGACTTCCTTGTCCTTGGCTTTGTGCGCGCGCGCGCCGGCCACCGCCAGCACCAGCGCCACGATCAAGCCGTGGGCGCCGAAGGAGATGGCGGTGGTGACAGGGAGACGGCGCGCTACGCCGCTCGGGGCGATGTGCTCTTCAAACATGGGCTGCCAGCGTTTCGGGAAGAGCTGGCAAGGTAAGCGAGTTCAACGAGCCCCGGCAAGCGCAAACGGGCGCCCGGGCGGCGACCCGGAACGCCACATGCCCGACCCTCAGCCGATCATCGGACGTCACCGAGCGGACGCTTGAACGCTCGAAGGTCGGCATGGTACAGGCGCGCGCCATGCGAAACTCGACACTTCTTCAGCGCGCTTTGCCGGCGCTGCTCGCGGGCTGTCTGGCCGCGGGCTGCGGCTCGGACTCCTCCACGACGCCCGATCGGTACAACGGGGCCATCGACCCCTCGGGACTGGACGCCAAGTTCACGCCCATCACCTCGGCGGCGAGCACCGCGCTCAAAGCGCTCTGCACCGGCGGCGCGCCGACGCCCTGCTACCCCGCGCAGACCGGCTACGCACACGGCACCCCGGTGCGCTTCTACAACGTGCTCAACGCCGGCTCGGCAGTGAAGACGGGCACGGTCGGCAAGTCGGGCTCGCTCTTCCCGCTGGTGTCGACCCTGCAGACGCAGGTCTTCAACTTCCCGAACAACTGCTCCAAGGGGCGCTCGATCGACCCGCGCTTCGACGCTTTCACCTTCGACTTCCAGTACCCGGTCTTCCGCAGCCTCCCGCTGGTCAACACCGCCTTCGGAGTCAACGTGCTGCCGCTGGTCTCGCTCTTCTCTGTGAGCGCGTCGGGCAACACCTGCAACGACATCAAGTCCGCCGACTCCATCGACGCCGGTGACTTCGGCGCCAAGGCGAGCCCCGCGCCCGTCGGCGTTCAGCTCTGGGCGGCGGTGGACGCGAGCGCCAACTTCGCCTCGCTCACCTCGGCCACCACGCCGAGCCCCGCGCCCGTCCCGGCCCAGCTCCACCAGATGTGGATCCACGGCCTGCAGGGCTCGTATCTCGACGGCGGCAAGGTGCCGGTCGATGCGAACGGCAACATCGTGGCAATGAACGGCGTGATCTTGAACGGCGCGACCTTCGCCAACGCCTACGACAACCAGGCCGTCATCCTGCCCGCCGTCCCGGGCGACGACGGCTACTCGCCGGTGGTCAATCTCTACCAATTCGCGATGCCCTCGGGCCGGACGCTCGGCTCGTACACCGACATCTGCCCGGTCGGCGCGACCTGCGCTGCCAATCAAGTGCCCTTCGGCAGCACGACGGCGCCGTTCAACACCATCTTCATCGTGAGCCCGCAGTGAACGCGCACAACGCCGACCGCCTGGAGCCCACCATGCAGACCTCTTTTTCGCGTTCGTCGCGCGCCGCTCAGCTTGCGATCCTCTTCGCCGCCGTCGGCATGCTGCTCGCGCCTCGCGCCGCCCGCGCCGCCGGCGAGCTGACCGGCCGCGTGAACGGCTACGTCTACGACCCGACCGGCTCTCCGCTCTCGGAAGTGCCGTTGACCCTGACCAGCGAGGCGGTGCTGCAGCAGCCGCTGACGCGCACCACGGGCGAGGACGGCAAGTTCGAGTTCGGCAACGTGCCGCCCGCCGAGGACTTCGTCCTCGAGGTGAACGTGCCCGGCTTCACGCCCATCCGGCAGACCGGCATCAAGGTGCGGCTCGGGCAGTCCACGCCGGTCGACGTCCACCTCACCGTGCAGACCGACGCGCAGGCGGTCGCCACCTTCCAGATCATCGAGAAGGTGAACCCCGTCTTGAACCCCGACTCCGCCCAGGGCGGCGCCGTCATCACCTACGAAAAAGCGCAGACCACGCCCATCTTCCACCAGGTGGAAGGCATGGCGCAGCAGGTGGCCGGCGTCGGCCCGGGCAACACGCCCTCCACGCGCGGCGGCCTCCGGCGCTACGGCAAGTTCTACGTGGACGGCATGGACACAACCGACATCACCGACGGCTCGATCACCGCGCCCATGACGTTTGATGCGGTGGACAACTTCGAGATCATCACCGGTGCCATGGACGCCCAGTACAACTCGATGGGCATGATCACCAACGCCGTCACCAAGAACGGCTCGAACGAGTTCAAGTACGACGTGAGCTTGACGCTGCAGCCCTCCTTCGCAGCCTCGAAGTCGCAGATCGCGGCCACCCAGCCAGCCTACTACGGCACGTTCTACGGGAACCCGCAGCCCGGTCCGGACACCTCGTTCTACAGCCCGACCATCAGCTTCGGCGGTCCGATCATCAAGGACCAGCTCTTCTATTTCGTCTCCTATCAGCAGAACTTCTCGACCCGCGAGAACGGCACCACCGTCGACAACGTCTTCCAGAACCGGAACAAGCAGACCACCACCAGCCTCGGCCGCATCAAGCTGACGTATCAGCCGACCACGGCGGACCGGGTCAGCGTCGCCTTCAACTTCGACCGCAACATCATCAACAACAACCAGGATGACTCCTCGGTCTCACAGGACGCCGAGAACAAGATCCACCGCGGAGGCCAGTTCGGCATCCTCAACTACGACCACAACTTCAACGACAACGTCCTCTTCCAGCTCGAGTCGGGCGTGACCTACAAGAAGGTCGAGCTCAACCCGATCTTCGACGACTTCAGCACGCCGTCGCACTTCGACATCAACTCGCGCACGACGCGGTTCAACAACGGCAGCCTCTCCTCGACGGTGGTGGGCAACTTCCAGCACGAGTCGAAGTGGCGCGCCCAGTTCGACCCCACCATCTCGTGGAAGGTGAAGGCGCTCGGAACGCACCAGATGAAGGCCGGCTTCCAGTACGCCTTCCTCTACGACTCGCAGACCCAAGGCGTGTCGGGCAACCAGCGCTTCAGCGACTTCGGGTTCGTCAGCGACCCGACCGTCAACCCGAACCAGCCCCTCACCCACGGCTATGGCTGCGACCCGACCAACGCCATCACCTTCGCGACCTGCAACCAGGTCACGACCTACTACAACAGCCAGCTGCAGCAGGCGCCGCTCACCACGCGGGCGTGGACGCGCACCTACGGCGTCTTCATCCAGGACCGCTGGACGGTGAACAAGCAGCTGACCATCATCCCGGGCTTCCGCATCGACACCGGCCGCCTGCAGGGTGAGCAGGGGCTCGTGACCACGCCGCTGACCGGCATCGGCCCGCGCCTCTCGGCCACCTTCGACCTCTTCGCCGACCGCAAGACGCTGATCGTGGCGCACGCTGGCCGCGCCAACGACGTGGGCAATATCTTCATCGCCCAGCACGGCAACCCGGCGCTCTTGCAGGTGACGGCCAAGTGGAACAACGCCAACTCGGCCTTCCCCACGGTGGCGAGCGGCCCGTACGCCGGCGCTTACTGCTCGCCCGACCCCTCGCAGAACACCTTCGGCTCGAGCTGCAACTACGCGGGCGGACCCGCGGGGCGCTCGTTCGCCTCCGGGCAGACGCCGCCGCACGTGGACGAGCTCTCGGGCGGCATCCACCACGAAGTGGCGCCGGAGACCGTGATCGGCATCGACGTGACCTACCGGCACTACGGCAACATGTGGGAGGACCAGGAGGTCAACCGCATCTACGACGCCAGCGGCCAGAAGATCGTCGGCTACGCGAACCCCGCGCTCAACGGGCAGTCGGTGCTGCAGACCGTGGCCCGCTCGGACGCGTATCGCCAGTACGCCGGCATGGACTTGACGGTGCAGGGAACGCCGGGCCGCTGGGACCTGCTCGCGAGCTACACGCTCTCGTACAACACGGGCACCGTCGGGGACTACTTCGACGGGTACCTGCTGAACCCGCGCATGGCCCAGTTCTACGACGGCGCCTCGCCCGACGATCGCCGCCACCAGCTCAAGGGCTCGGTCACCTATCGCACGGCCTTCGGCTTGGATCTGGGCATCCGCTTCCAATACAACTCGGGCACGCCGCTCTGGGAGAGCTTCACCAACACCGGCGACCCCACGCAGCGCGCCTACCGCTCGCCTCGCGGCACGGGCATCCCGTTCACCAACGGCGCGCAGCTCTTCAACGACCCGTCGCAGTGGTCGTCGATCAACAACCCGGCCTTCTTCAACATCGACCTCCAGGCGCGCTACGGCTTGCAGAACATCTTCGGTCTCAGGCAGAAGGCCGAGGTCATCCTGCTCGTCGTCAATGCGCTCAACAGCGTGGATGCGCAGAGCCTGACCGACAGCTTCGCCAACACCAATAGCCGCTTCGGACTCACCTCGTTCCGCACCAGCCCGCTGCAGGCCGAGCTGATGCTGCGCTTCCGCAACTGAGCGGTTGAAATGAAGGTCGAAAGCTGACAGTCGAAAGAGGGGGGAGCCTCGGCTTCCCCCTCTTTCATTTTGGACCGGAGCAACAGGGCGTGATGAGCATCGTCTTCCGACCTCTGGCGCTCGCCGCCCTCGCCGCGAGCCTCGTCTCCTGCGCCACCGCAAAGCCGCCGATCGAGCAGAGACCGGCGCCGCAGGCGGCCCTCCAGCCGATACCCGCACAGGCAGCGGCGCCCCGCGCGAGGCGGCTGGTCGTCGTCGGCATCAACGACACCCACGGCGCGCTCAACGAGACGCCGCCTCCCAAGTGGCTGCGCAAGGAGACCAAGGAGCCGATCGGCGGCGCCGCCTGGTTCGCGGGCTGGATGGACGCGGTCAGGAAAGACGCAGCCGAGCGCGAGGCCGCCGTGGTCATCCTGGACGCAGGCGACCTGTTTCAAGGGACCTTGATCTCGAACCAGTTCAAGGGACGCTCGGTGGTGGACGTCTACGACGCCGTGGGCGTGACGGCGGCCGCGGTCGGCAACCACGAGTTCGATTTTGGAATGCCCGTTCTAGAAGAGCGGATGCGCGAGGCCCACTTTCCCATCCTGGTCGCCAACGTCTTCGACAAAGGGACGCGCACGCGGCCGGCCTGGGCGCACCCGACCGCGCTGGTGGAGGTCGCGGGCGTCAAGGTCGGCATCATCGGGCTCGCCACCATCGAGACGCCGACGGTGACCAATCCGGTCAACGTCGCGCAGTACGACTTCGCCGACGGCGCGCCCATCGCCGCCGAGCTCGCGGCTGAGCTGCGCAAGGCCGGCGCGACGGTGGTGCTGGTCACGGCCCACGCCGGCCCGCTCGATGGCGACGGGGACCGCCCGAGCGGACCGTCCTCGGCGGAGGCGCAGCACATCGCCGAGGCATGCAAAGGCCTGGTTGACGGCGTCGTCTCGGGCCACCACCACACCTCGGTCGGCTGCTGCCCGCCCGGCGAAGCGCGCTGCCGCTGCGGCACCGGGCCCTTGACGGTCGCGGGCATCCCCATCGTGCAGTCGGGGGCCAAGCTGACCGCCTTCTCGACCATCGAGCTCGAGCTGGACGGCGCCGGCCACGCCACCTCCGCGCGCGTGAACGCCGGAACGACGCCGCACGAGGGGGCGCCTCAAGTGATCTTCCACCAGCTCCGCGGCCAGGCCCCAACCTGGCGGGGGCGCGCGGTCGCCATCGACACCAAGGTCGCGGCCATCGTGCAGAAGTACGACGCCGAGGTGAGCCAGCTGCGCGAATCGCGCATCGGCGCCACCGAGGTGCCGCTGGTCAAGGGCGGCCAGGACGACCTGCTCGCAAACCTGGCCGCGGACGCGATGCGCTCCGGCGCGGGCGGGGGCCTGCCGGCGCGCTACGCTTTCCAGAACCAGGGCGGCCTGCGCATCCCGGAGATCCCGGCCGGGCCGATCTCGTTTGGCCAGATCTTCGACCTGTCGCCCTTCGACAACGAGCAGGTCGTGCTCACGCTCAAGGCCCCGCAAGTGCGCGACGCGCTCGAGTCCGTGGTCAAGGCGGGCAAGGGGTCGCTCCGCGTCTCGGGGCTGCGCTACACCGTCGATCTGTCGCGCGCCAAGGGCAGGAGCGCCCAGCAGCTGCCGGCCGGCGCGGTGGTCACCGAGGTCATCGACGAGCAGAGCGGCAAGGCGATCTGCAGGACGCTGTCGTGCACCGACTCGGCCTGCACGGCCACCTGCGCCGAAGGCGACTACACCGTCTCGGTCACCGACTTCCTCGCCAACGGCGGCGATGGGCTGGGCCTGCTCAAGTCGGCGCCGCGCCAGGTCGGGCCCGTGCTCTCGCGCGACATCCTCATCGCCTACGTCAAGGAGCACAGCCCGCTCACCGCCGCGGTGCTGGGCTCGACCAAGGCGGGCGGCAAGCTGCGCATCCAGCAGCAGAGCGGCTCTGACAGCGCCGAGCACGAGTGATCGCGGCCGGCGTGCCGCTCGATGCCTTCACCGACCTGCTCGGTCCGGGGCTCGTCTTCTTGCTGCTGGCCTTCTGGCTGGTGCGCAAGGCGTTCCGGGCCGCGCGCACCGAGCGGCAGCTCGAGGGAGAGCAAGGCGAGACGCTGCGCTCGTACCAGCCGGCGCCGCCGGCGCGTCCGCACCTGGTGCCGGTGCAGGCGGCTCCCGCGCTCGCGGGCGCCGACCTCAGCCATGCGCGCGCCGAGCACGTCGCCGCCGTGGCCGCGCTCCTCGCCGAGGGGCCGGCCCACGCGCTCGAGGTGCTCTGGGTGCGATCGCTCGGCGCGCACGTCGCCTGGCTCGAGCAGCTCCCCGCCGGCGAGCAGGCGCTGCACGTAGTGCGGTTCGAGGGCGGCCAGCTCGCGGAGCGCTGGACCTTCCCCTCCGGCAAGTGACCGAGGGAGTGCGCCGGATCGCGCCAGCCGGACGTCCTGGTGTGAACCCCTGCAAAAGAGTCACCCATGGTCCGCACCATCCTCCTGACCGCTGCCCTCGCCGCGGCCGTCGCCTGCACCGCACCCATCAACTCCGGCACTTCATCGAGCGAACTCTCGAAGGGCTCGAGGGGCGCGACCGGCCCCACCGGACCGCAGGGCGCAACCGGCGCCACCGGGCCGACCGGCGTCGCGGACGGCCTCTTGCCCCAATCGGGAACTCGCCTCCGCGCGATGCGCGAGCTCAGGACGGGCGACGACGGAAGCGTGCAACAGGAATGGGTGACGACGTTCTTCGACACCAAGCTCGGCCTGACTTGCTGGTTGAGCCCCACCGCGGACGGCCAGCTGCGCTGCCTGCCGGTCAACGGCGCCAGCATGAACCTGCCTTACTTTGCCGACTCCGGCTGCGCCACCCAGGTGGCGGTGGGCTTCACCTCGTCGATCGACGGCGGGTCCACCCAGGATCCGATCGGGCCCTTCGCCTTCCTCGGCTACTTCGGCGCGAGCCAGCGCTACTTCCAGCTCGGCTCGACCTACTCCGGTCCCCTCTACCAGTGGAATGGCCAGGGCGGCCTCGACGCCGGCACCGCCTCCTGTGAGGCCGCGCCCCAGGTGGACCACCTCGCGTGGTTCGTCGGCGCCGAGATGCAGCCCGCGGAGTTCGTGCGCTTCACGACGACCAAGAGCCGCCAGTAGCGCCCTGAGTGCCCGGCGCGGGCTTGTCGAAAGCTCGTGGCAGCGCCCGAACCGCCAGTGGCGAAACGGGCACTGCTCTGCACCGCCGATCATGCGCCGCCAGGCCTGCGCGCGCCCGGGCCTGGAGAGCGGCGGTGGCACGCTTGTGGCAGTGAAGGCTCGCCATGCGCGTCTTCCTCGACCCCGGCCACGGCGGAGCGATCGACAACGGCAAGTCCACGGCGTACGGCGCCCGCGGGCCCGGCGGCGCGCTGGAGAAAGACGTCACGCTGCAGCTGGCGCGGCTGGTCGAGCGGCACCTCGGCGGCGGCGTGACGCTGACGCGGCCGGGCCCAGGCGACAACCCGAGCCTCGCGGCCCGGACGGAAGCAGCGCGGAGGCAGGGCGCCGACGTCTTCGTCTCGCTGCACGCGGGCTCTGGCGCTCACTCGGCCGAGACCTGGGTCCACCCGCGGGCGCAGGCCGACTCGGTGCACCTGGGCGCTGCCGTCCAGGAGGAATTGGCGCGGCTCGGCGGCGCCGACGGAGCCGTCCAGCGCGCCGAGCTGGCAGTGCTCTCTCCCGACCACCTGGGCCCGCGCGCCGCGGCCTGCCTCGTCGAGGTGGGCTGCTTCGGGCCGCAGGGGGCCCGCTTTGGAAACGGCCTCGCGCTCGACGCGGCCGCGCGGGCCATCGCGCGCGGGGTCGAGCGGCACCGGTCGGCAAAGCGGCACACCCGCGTGCTCGACGAGCCCTACTTCACCGACACCGACCAGCTCAGCGCGGCCATGACCCGCGCGGGCGACACGCGCACCGTCTCGAACAAGCCCGACGCGCACCAGATCGTCCAGACCTTCCGCGGATCGACTGCGAGCAGCCCCTGGACTTCGCTCGACCGCGGGCAGGTGGCCGACCGGCTCGACGCGCTCATCGACGATGCGCGCGGCTTCCAGCAAGGGCAGATGAACCTGTGCGGGCCCGCGGCGTTCTTCAACGTCTGGACGCGGCGCGACCCGGTCGCCTTCGCCAACTTTGCCACCCAGCTCTTCGACACCGGCGCCTCGTCGATCAACGGCCGGTTCGACGTGCGCCCCTCGGCCTCGCTGGTCACCCAGAACTACGCCGCGATGGCCGCGCGCATGAGCACCGTGACCGCGCAGGCCGACTGGATGGTGATGGGCGCCCTGCGCAACAACGGCGACTCGATCTTCGTCTGGACCGGCCAGCCCGGCGGCGCCCTCGGCGATCAGCTCGCGGGCATGACGGTGCCCGACGAGATCGTGCGCTGGCTGCAGGCCGCGGGCATCTACGCGAGCGTGGACAACCAGATGGGCGGCACGCTCGGCGCGCTCTCGTCCAAGGGCTTCGCCCCGGCCTCGCAGCTCACGATCTGGCCGGGCACCGACATCATCGTGCTCATCCAGTCGAACATGGTGCGTGACCAGCTCGGCATGGAGAAGGTCGGCTTCCTCGGCGCCTTCCCCAACCACTTCGTCATCCTGAACGAGCGCATCAACGAAGAGCTGCCGCCGAACTTCGATGCCATGCACCCGCCGCCCGATCTCGCCCCCGTCGGACAGCGGCCCATCCACTTCAACGTCTGGTCCTTCGGGCGCGACTTCAACTGCCACGTCACCAACATGCAGGTCTTTGGCGACAACTACTTCGGCGCCATCGTCGCCAGGCTGCCCTCGGCGACCTCGTAGCCCGCTCAGCGATCGGCGGCCTCTTCGGCCTTGACCGCCGCCTCAGCGGCCCGCAGCAGCGGCGCGGAGGTCACCGGCGAGCCGGTCGCGTTCATCATCCAGACATCGCTTCTCTTCGAGCTGAAACGCGATCAAATGGCCGATCGGACTGGCTCACGGGCGCGACCTTGGTTGGGCTGGCCGGCGCCGCGGCGCAAGCGAGCAGTGAAGCGGCGAGAGAGAGCGCGGCTCGACCAATCAGGGTCTCATTCATTTGGCCGGCTGAGCAATCAAGGGTGAATGCCGCCAACCCGCTTGTGCCGGGCCCTGGCGGCATGCGGAGATGAACAGATGCTCGCCTCCCTCCTTGTGCTCGCCGCCGCCGCTGCTGCTCCGCCCGCCGCTGCTCGACCGGACCCCTGGGCCGGCGCTCCCAACTGGGTGCTCAAGGGTTCCCGCTCGACCGGCGAAGGCCCTGAGCGCGTCTTCTTGGGCGTCGGCATCGCCAGCAAGGTTGGCCTGCGCGAGGAGAAGAATCTCTCGCCCGCCGGCGCCTGGCTTGCCTTTGGCCGCGCGCTGGCCGAGGTGGCCAAGGCCCTCGACTCCTCTGTGCAGCAGCTGAACAAGCAGCTCGCAGAGAAGCCGGGCGAGGCGCCTGTCGGCCCGCCCGATCCGATCCTGAAGAGCTCGTCCACGTACTCGTTCGGGGCGGTGAAGGTGCAGTCGGTCGGCAAGAGCTACGTGACGGCGACCGCCGGCGGCGGCGAAGAGCAGCGGCTCTCCGAGGCGATGCGCCTCACCTTCCGCGATCTGCAGCTCAAGAGCTTCCTGGAGTCGCACACGAGCAGCAGCCGCCCCGAGGCCGACGAGGAGCTCCAGCACGGCACGCTCGAGCTGAGCGCGACCGACACCACGGCGCTGCTCGATGAGCTCGCGCACGCCGGCGTCGAGCTGAGCGACTCGTGGACGGGGCCCGAGGGCACCCTCTACGTGCTGGTCTCCGTCAGCATGAGCGCGGCGACGGCTGGCTCTGGTCCGCTCTCGGAGAAGGCCAAGGCCGACGCGGCGAAGATCGCCAACGCGTTCGACGAGATGGACAAGGACGAGTCAGCCCGCGCCGGGGGCGGCAAGAAGGGGGACGTCGCAGCGCCGCGCCCGACGCCGCCCGAGCGCGAGCCTGGCAGGGCCCTCTCAGAGGTGCGCGTCGAGCGGGCCGCGGGTCAGCTCTTGGTGAGCGCCGCTCTCGGAGATCCCAAGGCCTTCGCGCCGACCGTCTTCTGGCGGAAGGCCGGCGCGGACAAATACGAGGCGGCGGCCCTGCTGCCAAAGGGAAGCCGGGTGGCCGCAACGCTGCCGGTGGCGGCTGACGCGGTGGACTATTTCGTCGAGGCCTGGGACGCCAATGGCCACCGCGTCTCCCGCGTCGGCTCGCTGGCCGCGCCCCGGAAGGCCGCCGCCGCACCATGACCAGGTCTCTCTGATTGACGTTGCAACGCGGTCGGGTATGACGCACCTCCTCGGAGTGCCCATGCCTGAACCGACCCCGCCCTTCTTCGCCCGCCTCTGGCTCGCCCTGGTCTGCCTCTTTCGCGTCGTCTACGACGCGGAGTTCGCCGCCCAGGTGCAGCGCTCGCGCGAGGGCCGAGCGCTGCCCGCCGCGCCGGCGGCACCGCTGCAGCTTGGCGAAGTGATCAAGCCCGAGCCGCCCAAGGCACAGGCGGCGGATCCGACCGCGCAGGCGCTCCACCTCCTGCAGCTCTTCCAGCGCGAGGGCCGCCTGCTCGACTTCCTCGAGGAGGATCTGGCCGGCTTCTCCGACGCCAACATCGGCGCGGCCGCGCGCACGGTGCACTCGGGCTGCCGCAAGGTGCTGCGCCAGGTCGTCACCCTCGAGTCGGTGCGCCCCGAGAGCGAGGGGGCCGCGGTCGAGCTGCCCGCTGGCTTCGACGCGGCAGCCGTGCGGCTCACCGGCAACGTCGTCGGCAATCCGCCCTTCAAGGGCGTCCTGCGGCACCACGGCTGGCGCGCTGCCGAGGTGAAGCTTGGCCCGCCTCCGACCGCGCAGCCGGCGACGCTGCTCGCGCCGGCGGAGGTTGAGCTCCCTTGAGTGTCCGATACTCAGTAGGCATCGATCTCGGCACCACCAACTCGGCGCTGGCCGAGCTCGATCTGGCCGTCGAGCCCGCGGGCCCCGGCGAGCCGCTCCCAGGGCCGATGCCGCTCTTCGTCCCCCAAGTCGTCGCGCCCGGCGAAGTTGCCGAGCGCGAGCTCTTGCCGAGCTTTGTCTATCTACCTTCGCCGCACGAGGCGCCCGCGGGCTCGTTCGCGCTGCCCTGGGACGAGCAGCGCGACTACGTCGTCGGCCAGTACGCGCGCGATCGCGGAGCCACCGTGCCGGGCCGCCTGGTCGCCTCCGCCAAGAGCTGGCTCAGCCACCCGGGCGTCGATCGCCGCTCCGCGCTCCTGCCGCCCGATGCCGTCGCCGAGGTCCCGCGCATCTCGCCGCTCGAGGCCAGCGCCCGCATCTTGAAGCACCTGCGCGAGGCGTGGGAGGCCGCGCACGCCTACGAAAACGCCAAGCTCGACGAGCAGCAGGTCACGCTCACCGTGCCGGCCTCGTTCGACGCCTCCGCGCGCGAGTTGACGGTGACCGCGGCGGCGCAGGCGGGGCTCTTGCACGTCACGCTGCTCGAGGAGCCCCAGGCTGCGCTCTACGCCTGGGTGCAGGGCGCGGGCGACGCCTGGCGCAAGTCGGTCAAGCCCGGCGACTTGATCCTGGTCGTGGACGTGGGCGGCGGCACCAGCGACTTCTCGCTCATCTTGGTCTCTGAGGACGACGGCCGCCTCGCGCTCACCCGCGTCGCCGTCGGCGACCACATCCTGCTCGGCGGCGACAACGTCGACCTCGCGCTCGCCCACCGCGTCAACGCGCGCCTCGCGGCCGAGGGGCACAAGCTCGACGCCTGGCAGTTCACCGCGCTCACCTACGCGTGCCGCCAGGCGAAGGAGAATCCGCAGCTCGAGGCCGAGGGCATGATTTCACTGGCAGTCCCGGGTCGCGGCTCGGGCCTCGTGGCCGGAACGATCAGGGCCGAGCTGACCTCGCACGAGCTGCGCGAGGCCGTGGACGCCTTCTTCCCCGAGGTGCCCGTCTCGGCGAAGCCGCAAGCCTCGCGCCGCACGGGCCTCACGGCAATCGGCCTTCCCTACGCGCAGGACCCCGCCGTCACCCGTCACCTGGCCGCGTTTCTTTCACGCCAGGTGAAGGCCGAGGCGCGCGTCCAGCTCCCGCCCGGGGCCACTTTCTTGCACCCGAGCTGCATCCTCTTCAACGGCGGCGTCTTCAAGGACGACCGGCTGCGCGAGCGCGTGACCTCGATCGTCGAGGGCTGGCTGGCAAAGGAGGGCGGCGCCAGGCTCAAGCGGCTCTCGGCGCAGAGCCTGGATCTCGCCGTCTCGCTCGGCGCCTGCTACAGCGGCCTCGCGCGGCAGGGGCGCGGCATCCGCATCCGCGGCGGGACCGCGCGCGCGTACTACGTCGGCGTCGAGGCGGCCATGCCCGCGGTGCCGGGTTTTTCGCCCCCAGTGCGAGGCGTCTGCGTCGCGCCCTTCGGCATGGAAGAGGGCTCGTCGGCCGACCTGCCCGCTCTGGAAGTGGGCGCGGTGGTCGGCGAGAGCGCCTCGTTCCGCTTCTTCTCGTCCAGCGTGCGGCGCGAGGATCTCGCCGGCGCCGTCGTCGAGGACACGAGCGAATTGGAGGAGCTGCCGGCCATCGTCGCCGCGCTGCCGGCGCAGGGCGGGCACCAGGCGGGCGAGGTGGTGCCGGTCGGCCTGCGCGCCTCGGTGACCGAGGTCGGCACGCTTGCGCTGCAGCTGGTGGACCGCGCCGCCCAAGGCAAATCGACGCCCGCCTGGAAGCTCGAGTTCAGCGTGCGCGAGGACGGCTGATGGCGCTGCGCTTCGCCGTCGGGATCGACCTCGGGACGTCCAACACGGCGCTCGCCTTCGCGCCGCTGGAGGCCGCCGATCCGGGCGCCTCAGTGCGCATCTTCGAGGTGCCGCAGTTGGTCGCCGCCGGCGAGGTCGCGCCCCGCCCGCTCCTGCCCTCGCACCTCTACCTGAGCGGCGGGCCCGAGCTTCCCAGAGGGGCGCTGGCGATTCCATGGGATCCCACGGAATCGCTCCGGGCCGCGGTGGGCGCCTTCGCGCGCGATCAAGGCGCGCGGGTGCCGGCGCGTCACATCGCCTCCGCGAAGAGCTGGCTGTGCCACCCGGCCGTCGATCGAACGGCGGCTATCCTGCCTTGGGGCGCGCCGCCCGAGGTGCCGCGCCTCTCGCCGGTCGCCGCCAGCGCCGACATCCTCCGCCACCTGCGCAGCGCCTGGGACGCGGCCAATCCGAGCGCGCCGCTCGCCGAGCAGGACGTCGTCGTGACGGTCCCCGCTTCGTTCGACGAGGGGGCGCGCGCGCTCACGCTGCAGGCCGCGGCCGACGCGGGGCTAGAGCGGCCGCACCTGTTGGAGGAGCCGCAAGCCGCGTTCTACGACTGGACGCGCTGCCACCGCGATGACCTGGCGGGCGCGCTCGGAGAGGCGCGGATCGTCCTGGTCGTGGACGTGGGCGGCGGGACCACCGACCTGACCTTGATCCACGCCGAGGCGAAAGAAGGCGCCGCGCCGGTGCTGCGCCGCCTGGCCGTCGGCGACCACCTCCTGCTCGGCGGCGACAACATGGACATCGCGCTCGCCCGGCGCGCCGAGGGTTTGCTGGGAGTGAAGCTCGACGCCGGCCAGTGGGGCGCGCTGGTCGAGGCCTGCCGCTCGGCCAAGGAGCTCTTGCTCTCGCCGCAGGCGCCCGAGCGCGCGGGCGTGTCCATCCCGGGCCGTGGCTCGCGGCTGATCGGCGGCGCGCTCTCGGTCGAGCTTGGCCGCGACGAAGCGCGCGCGCTCCTGCTCGGCGGCTTCTTCCCTCTGGTAGCTGCGACCGACGCCCCCGCCCGCGCGGCACGCGGCGCTGGGCTCGCCGAGCTTGGCCTCCCCTACGCCAGCGATCCGGCCATCACGAGGCACGTCGCCGCCTTCCTGAAGCGGCACCAGCGGACCATTGAAGAGGCCGTGCCGGGCGGCGGCGTGGACGCGATCATCTACAACGGCGGCGCGCTGCGGCCCGCGCTGCTGGCGGACGCGCTGACTTCGATGATCGAAAGCTGGCGCGGCAAGAAGCTGGTCAGGCTTGCAAATGACGCCCCGGATCTGGCGGTCGCGCGGGGCGCCGCACACTACGGGCTGGTGCGCCGCGGCCTCGGCCTCCGCATCGGCGGGGGCTCGCCGCGGACGTACTTCCTCGGCGTGGGCGGGCAGCCTCCGCAAGCGCTCTGCGTGGTCCCGCGCGGCGCGCCCGAGGCCCGCGAGCTGGAGGTCCCCGAGCGGCGCTTTGGCCTGGTGCTCGGCAAGCCGGTGCGGTTCCGCCTCTTCGCTGCCAGTGAATTCCGCCCCGAGCAGCCCGGCGACCTCGTCCCGCTCGACGAGGACCAGCTGGCCGAGCTGCCGCCCTTGCAGACGGTGGTCGAGGGCAGCGGCACCGCGCAGGTGGCGCTCAAGGCCGTGCTCACCGAGATCGGCACGCTCGAGCTCTTCGCGGAAGCCTCGGAAGGCAAGCGCTGGAAGCTCGAGTTCCAGGTTCGCGGCACAGGCCCGGGCGAGGAGAGCGCGGCGGTCACCAGCGCCCTGCCCCGCACCATCGAGCAGGCGCGCGAGCTGATCCAGATCATCTACGGCAAGAAGCCCGTGCAGGTGGCCGGCCGCGAGGTGAAGGACCTCTGGCGGAATCTCGAGAGAGCGCTCGGCGACCGCGCAGGCTGGACCGCCGCGACCAGCCGCGACCTCTGGGGCACGCTCTGGGCGGGCGCGAGCAAGCGGCGGCGGACATCTGATCACGAGCGGCTCTTCCTCGCGCTCTGCGGGTTCACGCTGCGGCCGGGCTTCGGCGCGCCGCTCGATGCCTGGCGCGTCGAGCAGGCCTGGACCCTCTTTGCGCAGGGGCTGCAACATCACAAGGAGGCCGCGGTCTGGGCGGCCTGGTGGATCCTCTGGCGCCGCATCGCCGCCGGCCTGCCCGACCAGGCGCACCGCGCGCTCTTCGAGGCCGTCGCGCCCCACCTGCGTCCTCCGCCGGCCACGCGCGTGGCCAATCCGGGCAAGAAGCCTCCGGGGCTCGCGCCCGACGAGATGGTCCGGCTGCTCGGCGCGCTCGAGCGCCTGCCGGCCGCGACCAAGGTGGAAGCGGGCGGCTGGCTGATCTACCGGTTCGCGAGCGGCCAACACGCCGGTGTGCTCTGGGCGCTCGGGCGGCTCGGGGCTCGCGTGCCCGTGGCGGGAGCGGCGCACCAGGCGGTCCCTCCGGAGACGGCGGCGGGCTGGCTCGAGCAGCTCTTGCAGCTCGACTGGAAGCAGCACGAGGACGCCGCGTTTGCGGCCTCCCAGCTCGCGCGGCTCTCGGGTGATCGCGCGCGCGACCTCGACCAGGGCCTGCGCCAGCGTGCCTCCGAGCGGCTGATGCGCACCGGCGCGCCTCCAGAATGGGCTCGCGCCATCAACGAGGTCGCCACCTTGGGCGAGCGCGACGAGCAGCGCATCTTCGGCGAGTCGCTGCCCCTGGGGCTGCACCTCGCGGAGGGCGCCCCCATCTTGTCCGGATGAAAAACTCCACGAGGCTGTCGCTCGCCTGGCAGGCCGCGCGCGTGAAGAAGCCGTCGCCGCTGGGGGCGCTCTGCAAGGGCCTGCTCGCGGGCGTTGTCGGCGCCTGGGCGCAGGACCAGTTCTTCCGCGCCACCAAGAAGTGGACGCCTGCGCCAAGCGCCGTGCCGCCCTCCGAGGGGCGGCCTGAGTTTGCGGCCCGCCACGAGACACCGCTCGAGACGGTGGCCCGCCGCTTGATCGAGGACTTGATGAAGCGCGGCCCGCTCGACGAGGCGGGCAAGAAGCGCGTGGCGCGGGCGGTCCACTACGCCTTCGGCGCCGGCTGGGGAGGGCTCTACGCCCTCTCGCGAGAGACCGCGCCCCGCCTGCCCGCGAGCGTCTTCGGCGCCGCCGTCTGGATGCTGAGCGACAACTTGCTGCTCCCCGCCTTTCGCGTCGCTCTGTGGCCCTCGCAGTACCGCGCCGCCGAGCACCACTACGCGCTTCAGGCCCACCTCGCCTACGGGCTGGCCACGGCTGGGGCGTACGCGGTCTTGCGCGACCTGGGCGTCTCACCGCTCGCGGCGCTGCCTGCGCTGATCGCGCTGCGGGCAAAGCTCTGGCTGAAGAAGACGCCGCCGGGCCGGCTGGTGGAGAAGCAGCGGGCGGCCCCGACGCGCTGGTTCTGGCAAGCGGCGGACCGCGCCTTCGCGCACTGACGTAAGCTCCCTCCATGGCCAGGTACATTCACGGCGGAACCGACCCGACGGAAGTGATCCGCCTCGACAAGCAGGCCCGCTTCCTCTCGCGCTGGATCCTCGACGGGGTGGAGCTCGGCCCGGGCTCGCGGCTGCTCGACCTCGCCTGCGGCACCGGCGCGATGGCGCGGCGGCTGCGGGGCCTGTTGCCCGACGTGCAGCTCTTGGGTTGCGACCTGTCGTTGTCGCAGCTGCGCGAGGCGAGGCGCGCCCAGCGCACGCCGGACGAGAGCTACCCGCTGGTCAACGCCGACGCGGCGGGTCTTCCTTTTCGCGGCGGCGCGCTCGACGCCGTGCACTGCTCGTGGCTGCTCGAGCACGTGCCGCCAGGCGCCGTCCTGCCCATCCTGCGCGAGGTGCGGCGCGTGCTGAGGCCCGGCGGCCGCGCCTGGCTGTGCGAGGTGGAGAACGACAGCCTGCAGCTCTGGCCCCGGCTGCCGCTGGTGGAAGAAGCCTTCCGCGCCACCTGGCAGGCCCAGGCCGACGGCGGCGGGGACCCCATCATCGGCCGCAAGCTGCACGGGCTCTGCGCCGCAGCCGGCTTCCACCATGTGCAGGTGATCCCGACCACGCTCCACGTCCACGCCGGCTCACCGCCCGGCTACTACGGCGCCTCGCTGGAGGAGTTCGCCGAGATCCTCCGCAGCGCCGAGGCGGTGCTGCCCGAGCGCATCCGCGCGCGGCTCGACGAGGCCTGCGATCAGCTCGTCGGTATGCTGCGGACGGAGGGGTCTTCGTTCACGTACACGTTCTTCAGGGCGCGCGCCGAGCGATGAACGAGCCGCTCCCAGACTGCCCCGCGTTGACGCCTGTAAGCCTGCTTGGCAAGAATGGCGGCGCTCAGGTCGTGGCGATCTGACGTGGAGAGGGGAGCCTCGCGCTCCCCGCGAAGGAAGAAGGTCCCGCAATGGCGCAAGGCACCGTGAAGTGGTTCAACGACAGCAAGGGCTTCGGCTTCATCTCGCAGGAGGGTGGCGAGGACGTCTTCGTCCACCACACCGCGATCCAGTCGGAGGGCTTCCGCTCGCTGGCCGAGGGCGACAAGGTCGAGTTCGAGGTCACCAAGGGCCCGAAGGGCCTGCAGGCGCAGAACGTTCGCAAGCAGTAGGCGCCGCGCCTGAAGCGCTCGTCCTCGAAAGGCCGTCCCTCGGGGCGGCCTTTCTGGCTTCGGGTCAGGCATCTACCCGACGAACCGCAGGGCGCTCCCAGGCATCCTTGACTCCCATGCCCGACTCCCTCGCAGACACCACCGTGCTCGACCTCCAGGGCAAGGCCGTGCCGCTCGGCGCCACCTTCGCGGACCGCCCTGCCGTGCTGCTCTTCCTGCGCCACTTTGGTTGACTCCACTGCGCGCAGCAGGCCGCGGAGTTCCGCGAGCACCAGCAAGACATCGAGGCGAAGGGCAGCAGGCTGGTCCTGATCGGCAACGGCTCGCCCGCGCAGGCACAGTATTTCCGCACCGAGGTGTTGAAGCTCCCGCAGCAGCCAGCACAGGGCGAGGTCCTGCTCTACACCGACCCCTCGCTGCGCGCGTTCCAGGCCGCGGGGCTCAAGCACAGCGCGCTCAAGACCTTCTCGCCCATGGCCATCGGCGCGACCGTCCGGGCCATGAAGGCCGGCTTCAAGCAGCGCAAGACCATGGGCAAGCCGTGGCAGCAGGGCGGCGCCCTGGTCGTGGACAAGACCGGCAAGGTGCTCTGGTCCTACGCCTCCGAGGACCCGGGTGATCACGCGCCGGTCAGCGAAGCCCTCTCTGCCCTGCCCGCCTGAGAGGCAGCCTCCCGCGGCTTGCACAACAGGCCCTTTCTTTGGTAGAGGGCGCGACCGCTTTTGGGCGCCTTTTTGATCTAAAGGTGCCCGAGAAATCAGATCGAGACGGCCACTGTTTCAGTGCCGTCGGCAACACTCACCAGAAGGGTAGACGCGACGTGGCGACGCAAATCGACCTCATCCGCAACATCGGAATCTCCGCGCACATCGACTCGGGCAAGACCACGCTCACCGAGCGCATCCTCTATTACACCGGGCGGATCCACCAGATCCACGAGGTGAAGGGGAAGGATTCGGTCGGCGCGAAGATGGACTCGATGGACCTCGAGCGCGAGAAGGGCATCACCATCCAGTCGGCGGCCACCTACTGCGAGTGGGACGTCACCGACGGCGCGCGGCCGACGCACAACATCAACATCATCGACACTCCCGGACACGTGGACTTCACCATCGAGGTGGAGCGCGCGCTGCGCGTGCTCGACGGCGCCATCCTCGTGCTCTGCTCGGTGTCGGGCGTGCAGTCGCAGTCGATCACGGTCGACCGCCAGATGCGCCGCTACAAGGTCCCGCGCCTGGCGTTCATCAACAAGATGGACCGCGCCGGCGCCAACGCCTTCCGCGTCACGCAGCAGCTGCGCGAGAAGCTGAACCACAACGCCGTGATGATGGAATTGCCCATCGGCGCCGAGGAGAAGTTCCAGGGCGTCGTCGATCTCATCACCATGAAGGCGCACTACTACGACGGCGACAACGGCGAGACCATCCGCACCGAGGAGTGCCCGGCCGAGCTGCTCGAGCAGGCCAAGACCATGCGGCACGACCTGATCGCCGCGGTCGCCGACTACGACGAGAAGCTGACCGAGATGTTCATCGACGAGAAGGAGCCCGCGATCGAAGACATCCGCCGGGCGGTGCGCGCCGGCTGCCTCGCGCTCAAGCTGACGCCGGTGTTCTGCGGCTCGGCCTACAAGAACAAGGCGGTCCAGCACCTGCTCGACGGCGTCATCTACTACCTCCCGAATCCCAAGGAGGTCATCAACGAGGCGCACGACCAGAGCAAGGACGAGGCGAAGGTCATCCTCAAGTCCGAGCCCACCGAGCCCTTCGTTGGCCTCGCGTTCAAGCTCGAAGACGGGCGCTACGGGCAGCTCACGTACCTGCGCATCTACCAGGGCAAGCTGACCAAGGGCGAGTTCATCACCAACATGACCAACCAGAAGAAGGTCAAGGTGCCGCGCCTGGTCCGCATGCACGCGGACGAGATGCACGACATCGAGACCACCCAGGCCGGCGACATCGTCGCGCTCTTCGGCGTCGACTGCGCCTCGGGCGATACGTTTACGGACGGCGACATCCGGGTCACCATGACCTCGATGCACGTCCCTGACGCGGTCATCTCGCTCGCCATCGCGCCCAAGGAGAAAGCCGGCTCGGCCAACTTCTCCAAGGCGCTGAACCGCTTCACGCGCGAGGACCCGACCTTCAGGGTCCACAGAGATGAAGAGTCGAGCCAGACCATCGCCAGCGGCATGGGCGAGCTCCACCTGGAAATCTACATGGAGCGCATCAAGCGCGAGTACGGCGTCGAGGTCACCGTCGGCCAGCCGCAGGTCGCCTACCGCGAGACCATCCAGCAGCGGGGCGACTTCGCGTACACGCACAAGAAGCAGACCGGCGGCTCGGGCCAGTTCGCCCGCGTCTGCGGCTACGTCGAGCCGCTGCCGCCCGACGCCGTCGAGACCTACGAGTTCGTCGATGACGTCGCCGGCGGCGCCATCCCGCGCGAGTTCATCCCCGCGTGCGACAAGGGCTTCAAAGAAGCGGTCAAGAAGGGCTCCTTGATCGGCTTCCCGGTGGTCGGCGTGCGCTGCGTGATCAACGACGGCTTGCACCACGCGGTGGACTCGAGCGAGCAGGCCTTCAAGACGGCGGCGCTGATGGGCTTCCGCGAGGCGTACGCCGAGGCCAGCCCGGTCATCCTCGAGCCGATCATGAAGGTCGAAGTGTCCGCGCCCGAGGAGTTCCAGGGCCAGGTGGTCGGCCAGGTGAACCAGCGCCGCGGCGTCATCCAGAGCACCGAGACGGTGGAAGGCTACCTGGTCTGCGTCGCGCACGTGCCGCTGAACACCATGTTCGGGTACTCGACGGACCTGCGCTCGGCGACCCAGGGCAAGGGCGAGTTCTCGATGGAGTTCGCCAAGTACCAGCCCGTGCCGCGCTCGCAGCAGGATGAGATGATCAAGGAATATCGGGAAAAGATCGCGGCGGCGAAGAAGTAGTCTCTCGTCGAGTGGCGGCCGGGGAGCCAAGAGGCCCCCCGGCGCCCGGCGAGCGCCTGGGATTTGGGTCGCGGCTCGAGGGCCCTTGAGTGCGGCCTGAGCGCCTCTGCTGCGCGAGGGGCGCGCCGGCTGTCTCAGACAGTGCTCGCGCCCGCAGACCGGGCGCTGCGCAACTCGAATAGCCTGAGCGCCCCTCGCGCAAGCGACGGCTGATTGAGTGGGACGCGATCCAGGTTCACTCGAGTGCAGGCTCTGCGCTCGAAGGGCGCCGGGGGGCCTCTTGGCACCCCGGCCGCCGTCGCAGATTCTGCTTCGACGTCGCGAAGGGTCTGGGCAGGCGAGAAGCAAAAACTACTTCTCGTGGTCGTCGATTGTTTGGGCGGCTAGCCAGAGCTCGTCATATTTGGCGCGCACCGAGGCGTCGAGCTCGCTCGCTAGCTCGCGACCCAGCTTCGATGAGCGGATCAACTCCAAGATGTCGGCGAGATCTTTCAGCCGATGCGGGGCGGAGAGGCCGGAAGCGAGCTTGAGCTCGATGAGCACGGGAAGCGGCAGGTAGCGCGCGCCCTCGCCCGCGACGGAGGCCAGCGCCGGGTCGGGGAAGCGCACGGGCTTCGGCTTGCCGTCGCCGGGATAGTCGCCCGCGATCAAGAAGTCGATCTGCACGTTGTTGGCCGTGTCCTTGAGACCCTTGCTGCCGGGGAACTTCTCGAGATACCCGCGTCCCAAGGCGAGCACCTTCAGCGCCTGCAGCCCCTCGCGCGTCACGAGCAGGTCGACGTCCATGGTCACGCGTCGATAGCCGTACCAGTTCAGCGCCATTGCTCCGGCGACGGCGTAAGGGATCGATGCTCCCTCGAGCAGCGCAGCGATCTGCTTCAATGCACGCTGCACGTCCGCGTCGCCCATGAAGAACCTCGACGAGTAGTCGGCGCCGCGCCAGAACTCGGCTTCGCTGCCCTGCGCGCCGTGACGGTGTCCCGGGTCCACTCAGCGAGGATAACCCTTCACTCTTGCCCGTGCGAACCGCCGGTGTAGTCTGGCGCGCCGATGGGAGAACCGCGCCAGCAGCCGAGAGCCGACGAAGCCGTCTCGGGGCCGCCGCTCGGCGAGATCGAGGCGACGCTCGGGACGTTCTTTGCCCACCGCGCGGAGCGCTGGGCGGAGAAGGCCGCGGTGCAGTTTCGCGGGGCGAGCGGCCGATGGGAGCAGCTCACCTGGGCGGCGTTCGACGAGCGGCGGCGCGCGATCGCCAGGGGCCTTCAAGCCGCCGGAGTTCCGCACGGCGGCCGCGTCGCGCTGGTCAGCGCCAACCGCGTCGAGATGCTGCTGGCCGAAGCGGCCATCGCCTCGGTGGGAGCCGCGAGCGTGCCCATCTACCCCGAGTATGGCGCGGACACGCTCGGGTATTGCCTCGCCGATTGCGGCGCGCAGCTGGTCTTCTGCGGCTCGGCGGCCGAGCAGGATCGTCTGCCGACAGTGCAGGACGTTCCCCGGCTCGCGCGCGTCATCGTGCTCGATGACCATCCCCAACCTGGCGGTCGCGGAGAGCCCCTCGCGGCCCTGGTCGCCGAGGGGCAGTCCCTGCAAGCCGCCGAGGTGCAGAGGCGGAAGGACGACGTGCTGCCCGAGGACGTGGCCTATCTGCTCTACACCTCGGGCACCACCGGCCGGCCCAAAGGCGTCGAGCTGACGCACCGGAACGTCCTCTCGCAGCAAGCGGCGCTCAAGACCGCGTGGGACGTGAGCGAGCGCGACGTCTTCCTCAGCTACCTGCCCTGGCACCACTGCTTTGGGGCGCTCTTCGAGCGGCTCACCGCGCTCGCCAACGGCGCGCTCTTCGTCATCGACGACAGCCGCGCGCGCAATCTGGAACGATTGGTCCAGAACCTGCGCGAGGTGAAGCCCACCGTCTACTTCAGCGTGCCGCGCATCTACCAGGCGTTGATCGGCGCCGCGCGCAAGGATCCGGCCGCGCTCGAGGCCCTCCTCCACCCGGGGCTGCGCTTCGTCTTCACTGCCGCCGCGCCGCTGCCCGCGCCGACCTACAAGGTCTTCGAGGAGCGCGGCGTGCCGGTGCTGGAGGGCTGGGGCGCGACCGAAACTTCACCCTGCGTGACACTCACCCCACAGATTGGGACGCGCGTCTCCGGGGTCGTCGGCTGGCCGCTGCCGGGCACCACGGTGCGCATCGTGCCCTCGCCGGCGGCCGACGCGCCCGGTGTCGGCGAAGTGATGGTGCGCGGACCTCAAGTCATGCGCGGCTACCACCGCGACCCGGAGGCGACCCAGCGCGTGCTCGACAAGTCGGGCTGGCTGCGCACCGGAGACCTCGGCGAGTGGACGCGGGCGGGGCTGAAGATCAGGGGCCGCGCCGACGGCGTCTTCAAGCTGGAGAACGGCGAGAAGGTCGCCACGGGCGAGGTTGAGTCGCGGCTGCTCGCCTCCACGCCGCTCATCGAGCAGGCGCTGGTGATCGGCTCGGGGCAGCCGCACGTGACGGCGCTGGTGTGGCTGTCGTTGCCGGCGGTGCGCGCCTGGGCCGAAGCGCACGGGCTGTCCTTGCCGCCGCCGGGCGACCTGCCCGCCTATCCCGACCTGCGGCTGGCGCTCTCGGAGGCGCTGCAGGCGGCAAATCTCACGACGCCCATCGCCTACGAGCGCGTGCGCCGCGTGGCCCTCTTGTACGATCCTCCCGCGCTCGACCGCGGCGAGCTCACCCCCACTTTCAAGCTCGTGCGCGCGGCGGTGCTGGAGCACGAGGCCGAGCTGGTCGCCGCCCTGCAGGCCCGCGCGCAAGACCCGCGCATCCTCGAACTAGGCAAGAGGGACGAGACATGAACGCGCTCATCAGCGGCCTGATCATCTTCTTGCTCGTGCTCGTCGGAATGACCCAGAACGGGTCGCTCCCGAAGACGCCGGGCTATGTCGCCTCGGGCATCCTGGCGGCGTTCATCTTCATCCTCGCCATCGTGCGCTATCGGGGGCGCAAGGCGGGCGGAGAGTAGACTCCACGCATAGTGAAAGAGGATCGACCGCGGAGCTCTTCTACGCCTCCGACTGGTCGCCCTGGCCGCCGACGGCGTCGAAGCCCATCGGCTTCTGCGGGCCGGCCCAGAAGCGGATCGCCTTCGGGTCCACTTTGTAGAAGATCTCCGCGGCGGCGCTCGGCACCACCACGCACTCGGGCTGGCCAGGGTCCTCGACCACCGCGGCCTCGCCGCCTTCGAGCAGCCCGGCCAGCTCGGGCGTGAGCGCGAGCTTGCCGATCTTGCCGCTGCGCTTGACGTAGTGGAACGAGACCTCGCCGAGCGTGCCTGTCAGCTTGTGCTGCTGCACCAGGCTCCGCAGCGTGCGCGCGCGCTCGGATTGCATGCGCGCCTCGGCGACCTTGGCGGCCTCCTTGCGGCGCGCCTCGGCCACCTCGGCGTCATGGACCGCGAAGGCCTCGCGCCGCTGCCGCTCCTCCTCGTCCGCGACCTGCAGCTTCTGCGGCGCCGGCGCTGGCGGGCGCGCCTTGGGCTTGGGCTTCTCTTCGGCCTTCTTGACCTGGTCCTGCGAGACGAGGCCGGCCTTCAGCAGCTTGTCGCGAAGATTCTGCATGGCGAGCCAAGACTAGCACCGGCGCGGGCGCGGGTGGCGAGCACGGCCGCACAAAATCCGCTGAGCAGGGAGACCCGGAGAAAGGGCGAAGAGAAGATCGGGAATCTCTTCGCGATCTCCGTGTCTCCGTGGACAGCAGTTGTTCCCTTTCGCTTGACGCTGCGGGGCGAGAAGAGCTTTCTGCGCTCGTGCGCGTCGTCTTTGTCGAGCATCCAGCCACCCTGCCCGCGCCGCCCGAGGGGAGGCTCGCCGCCGTCGATGTCGCCTTCGCCGCGGCCGACCGCTTCGAGAGCTCGACGCTGCCGTTCATCGAGGCTCTGGGCGATCGGCTCGCGGTGTGGATCGACCACCACGAGCATCCGGTCGGCTGGTCGAAGGTGCGCGGCGATCCGCGCTTTGTCCTGGTCCCCAATCGCGACGCGCATGCCTGCCCCGAGCTCGTCACCAAAGAGGTCATCGCGCGCGCGGGCCCCGTGGACGTGGTGCTGGCCCACGCCGATCTGGACGGCCTGCTCTCGGCGGTGAAGTACTTGCGGGGCGGCGAGCAGCCCTGGCCCGAGGCCGACGAGGACGCGCGCGCTGCCGACAGCCCCGGGCGCGGCCATGCGCTCTCGGCGCGCGGCAAGCTCTTGGCGCTGGCGCTGGACGAGGCCGGCTCTTCCCTGCGCAGCAAGGCGCGCGAAGAGCTGCGGCAACAGATCGTCACCGCGCTCGTCGCCGGCAGTGTGCCACCCGCGCTGCAGGCCCGGCTCGAGGAGCTGGCCGCGGCGCACGAGAAGACGCTCGAGCCGGTGGAGGGTCTGGCCGCGACTGCGAAGGAGGAGGCGGGGGGCGTGCTGGTCGTGCGCGTGCCCAAGGATCTCGGGCGCAGCGTGAAGAAGGCGCTGCTCTCGCGGCTCGAGGAGAAGGCGCGCATCGGCGTCGTGGTCGAGGGCAAGGCCGTCACCGCGGCGACGTTCCACGAAGAGCTCGATCTCTCCTTGGTGGACGAGCTGCCCGCGGGCCGCAGCGACTATCGCTTCGCCCAGGCCACCGACGGCGGCCAGCTCATCGTCTCGCGCCTCGGCAAGCTGGTGCGCGACGCCGGGCCGGGTTGACGTTAGTCTTCCCGCATGCAGCTTCCCGTGACGACAGATGCCCGGCCTGCGCCCATCCCGGCGGGGCTCGATCTCGAGCGCGAGATCAACCGCCTGCGCAAGGACCTGAACGCGGTCATCCTCTCGCACTACTACCAGGACGACGCGATCCAGGACCTGGCCGACTTCGTCGGCGACAGCTTGCAGCTCTCGCAGCAGGCGGCGGGAACTTCGGCGCGGGTCATCGTCTTCTGTGGTGTGCACTTCATGGCCGAGACCGCCAAGATCCTCAACCCGGACAAGAAGGTCTTGCTGCCCGATCTGGACGCCGGCTGCTCGCTGGCCGACCGCTGCCCCGCTCCTGAATTTGAAAAATGGTTATCGAATTACCCGGATCACAAAGTCATCTCCTATATCAACTGCTCGGCCGGGGTGAAGGCGCTGAGCGACGTCATCGTCACCTCGTCGAACGCGGTGAAGGTCGTGCAGTCCTTCCCCAAGGACCAGCCGCTGGTGTTCGCGCCCGACCGGCACCTCGGCGCCTGGGTGGAGAAGCAGGCAGGCCGCAAGATGGTGCTCTGGAACGGCTTCTGCGTGGTGCACGAGCAGTTCACCGCGCGGCAGCTGATCAAGGAAAAGGTCCGCCACCCAGGCGCGAAGATCATCGCCCACCCGGAGTGCGAGGCGAGCGTGCTCGAGCTGGCCGACTTCGTCGGCTCGACGCGGGCGCTGCTCGAGTATGTCGAGAAGAGCCCCGCCAAGGCGTTCATCGTCGCCACCGAGGTCGGCATCCTGCACTTGATGTCCAAGGCGCGGCCCGACGCAGAGCTCATCCCCGCGCCGCCGGCCTCGGGCTGCAACTGCGCCATCTGCCCCTATATGCGGCTCAACTCGCTCGAGAAGCTCTACCTCTGCATGCGCGACCGCTCGCCCGAGATCACCGTGCCGGAGGAGGTGCGGCTGCGGGCGCTCAAGCCGGTCGAGAGGATGCTCGAATTGTCGCGCTGATTTCTTGGCGCCCGCAAAAGCTTCGATAAGATGAACGTCTTATTCGCCGATGCGTTCGGCGGCCTTGGGAGGGCAGATGAAGATTCGCATCTTCGCGGCAGCACTCGCCGTCGGATTTTTCACGCTGCCGCCGGGCGCGCGCGCGCAGGAGCATGGCGCGGCCCCCGCCGAGAAGCATGACGCGGCCGCGCCCGACGCCGCGACGCACGAGCCGGCCGCGCACGACGCCGGCGGACACGAAGCGGCGGCGCACGGCGCAGCGGCCGAGACCCACGGCGACGCGCACGGCGGCCACCAACGCAGCCCTTGGGAGCTGCGCTTCAGCCTGGAGACCCCGCTCTACACGCACATCTCGACCGACGAGTTCAGCGGCTCGACCAACTTTACCAAGTCCTTCGAGCTCGGCCTCTCGGTGATGCTCAGCTACATCGTCGTGCCCCACAAGCTGACGCTCGATCTGGAAGTGACCGAGTCGGAGCTCTTCGGTTCCGAGCTGGAGGAAGGAACGCCCAAGCGCGCCGGCACCACGCTGCGCCTGGGCGGCAGCTACCGGCCCCTCAGCGACTCGCCGATCTACCTCGCGGCCTTGACCACCTATCACCTCGAGCCGCACCCCTTCGTCTTCGGGCTGCGGCTCGGTGCCGGCCTCTCGTTCCCCATCGCCGATGGGCTGCAGTTCTTCGGCGAGCTCGACCTCGACCTGCCGCTCGCCTCGAGCAGCGGCGGCCCGAGCGCGTTCCAGCAGCAGACCGTGGTGCTGGCGACCGGCATCCTCTGGCATCTGCCATGATGGAGGCGTGAACCCGACCTCGCGAGCAGGACCGCTGGCCGTCGTCCTCTCTGGCGGCGGCGCGCGCGGGGCCTACGAGATCGGCGTGCTCCGGCACATCTTCGGGCAGATCGCGCCGCGCGTCGGCCCGAGCGCCGCGCCTCGCCTGTACTGCGGCACCAGCGTCGGCGCCATCAACGCCTGCACGCTGGCGGCGCACGCGGCCGACCTTGGCCAGGGCGTGCGCGCGCTGGAAGATCGCTGGTCGAAGATGGAGCTGCGCCACGTCTTCCGCCGCGGCTGGGGAGACCTGGCCGGCCTCGCGCGCTGGCTGATCGGCGCGGGCGGCGCCGAAGGGCTGCAGTCGATCCTCGACCCCGCGCCCCTGGCTGAGCTGGTCCGCGTGGACGTCCCCTGGCGCGCCTTGCACGACAATGTCACGAGCGGCCGCGTCCAGGCAGTCACGGTCTCGGCCACCGACGTCGAGACTGGCCACACCGTCGTCTTCCACGAGGGCCAGGGCCCGGGCGGCTGGCCGCTGCCACCCTCGACCGACCCCACCGTGGAGTGGCAGGCGGCGCGCCTGACGCCGCAGCACGCGCTCGCCTCGGCGGCGATCCCGTTCCTCTTCCCGACCGTGCGCGTGCAGGGCCGGCTGATGAGCGACGGCAGCGTCCGCCAGAACACGCCGCTCTCGCCCGCGCTGCGCCTGGGCGCCGAGCGGGTGCTGGTCATCGGCCTGCGCGCCAGCCGGACCGCGAGGACCGAGCGCAGGCGCCAGCCCAGGGCCGACCAGCGCGCGCTCAGCTCGCCGCTCTTCCTCTTCGGCAAGCTGCTCGACGCGCTCCTGCTCGACCGCGTCGAGAACGACCTCGCCTCGCTGCGCCGGATCAACCAGGCCCTGGCCGCGCCCGGCCCGGCGTTCGCGCAGCACCCGGTGGCGCTGGCGCTGGAGGCGAGCGGCGCGGTCCTGCGGCCGGTGCGCGATCTCTTCCTGCAGCCGAGCCGGGATCTCGGCGCGCTCGCCACCAGCCTGCTCGAGCGGCCTTCGGTCAAGGGGCGCCTCGAGGGGCCTGCGGGCTACCTGCTCCGGCGCATGGGCGAGGCGGCCTCTTCGGCGGCGGCCTCGGACACGCTCAGCTACCTGCTCTTCGACGGCGAGTACGCGCGCGAGCTGATGTCGCTTGGCGAGGCGGACGCGCGGAAGCTCGGGCCGCAGATCGAGGAGTTCCTGGCGGGTTGAAGAGCCGGAGCCAACGCACGCACTCAGCTTCGCAGCGCCACCAGCGCCGACGCGAGATCTTCGGGCAGCGGCGCGGTGCACTCGACGGTCTTCCCCTCGTCGAGCGGGTGCGGGAACGAGAGCCGCTCCGCGTGCAGCCCGACGCGCATGAGCTCGGTCATCACCGCCACGCCCTCCGCCTTGGGGCCGCCGTAGACCGCGTCGCCCACCACCGGAAAGCCCGCCTCGGCGAGCTGGACGCGGATCTGGTGGGTGCGGCCGGTGTCGAGCACCACCTCGAGCAGCGCCGAGCCGCGCAGCCGCTCGCGCACGCGGTACGAGAGGCGGGCGCGCTTGGCCGTCTGCACGTGGGTGGTGAAGCGGCGGCGGTCGCGGGGGTCCTGGCCGTAGGCGGTGTCGAGGTCGGCTTCGTCGGGCGGCGCGCCCGCCACCAGCGCGAGGTAGCGCTTCTCGACCACGCCTTCCTCGAAGAGGCGCAAGAAGCCCGCCTCGCCTTTCTTGTTGAGCGCGACGGCGAGGCAGCCGCTCGTGCCGGTGTCGAGCCGGTGCACCACGCGGGGCCAGGCGCGGCCGCCCTTCGGACCCAGCTCGCGCGAGAGCATCTCGACCACCGATTCCTTCGAGTCGGCCTCGACGGCCAGGCCGGCCGGCTTGTCGATGACGGCGAGCGCGGCGTCGCGATAGAGCACGGTCAGGGGCATCTGTTCTCTTCAGCGCGAGCAGCGCGGTCCATCGGGGGAAGCCGCCAGCGCGAGGTGCGCCGCGCGGCCGGTGGCGGGCGCGAGCTGCAGCGCCAGGTCCAGATCGCCGTGCGCGCAGGCCAGCCGAAAAGTCGCGTTGGTGTCGCCGTCGCCGAGCAGCGGCTCGGGCTGCTGGCAGGGACCGTGCTCGCGCGCGGCGCGGGCCATCTGCTCCTTGCCGCCTGCGCGCTCGCTGTCCTGGTCGAACAGCTCCGCGGCGGCGCCGTCGTCCCAGCTGGCGAAGAGCGCAGCCGCACGGGTGGCCAGCGCGCGCATGCGCGGAGACGGCGGCAAGGCCGACTCGAGCGCCAGCGACTGGATGCGCGGGGGCGCATCGGCGGTCAGCGTCATCGCCAGCGCGATCTCGCCGCGCTCGCAGAGGAGGACCCCCTTGCCGCGGAGCGCATTCTCGGGCTGGAGCGGGCCAGCGCGGCAAGCGCCGTGGCGCGCGCGCAGCGTGGCGAGCCGCTGCTCGAGCTGCTCCATGGACTCATACACTGAGTAGAGATGGTCAAACGCAACCGCGGCCTCTTGCGGGTCGAAGCGGGCGAGGAGCGCAAGGACCGCGCCTCGCGCCGCCTCGAGCTGGGCAGACGCGCGCACCGGCCGCGCCGGGATCAGGCCCTGCTTCTCCAGGGACTCGATCAGCTCGCCGATGGCCTTGGCGCCATTGGTGTACGTGAGGTTCGTCATCGAAAAGAAGCCCACGCCGCGCTCGGGCAAGAGCAGCACGTGCGAGCCGTAGCCGGGCAGGCCGCCGCTGTGCGCGACGACGCGCTCGAGGAGGCAGCTCTGCGAGACTCCCCAGCCGAAGCCATACCCCGCGGCGCGCGCGCTCAGCTCGCCGCCCTCGCTGCGGCCGGCGCTGAGGCCGCTGAAGCGCTGCTGCTGGTGTGCCTCGCGCAGCGACGCGCGGCGCACGGGCCCGCCATCGGGGCCGTCGCGCGGCGGCCAGGCCGCGAGCTGGAACGCGATCCACTTCGCGTAGTCGCGCGGCGAGGTGAAGAGGCCGCCGATGGGTGCGAACGCGCCGTCGGCCAGGAGCGGCTCCTCGTGAAACGCCTCGTCGGCGCCATACTTGGCGAGGCCGGCGGCGGGCATGTTCGAGCCCTTCCTGCCATAGCCGTGCGCGCGGTGCGCCTCGGGGACCGCGGCGCCGTCCCAGCGGGTCTCCGCCATCCCGAGCGGCGCGAGCAGCGTGCGCGCGACGTAGTCCTGCACCCGCTCGCCGGCGACGCGGGTCACCAGGCGCCCCGCCAGCGCGAAGCCGAGGTTCGAGTACTCGAACTGCGTCCCGGGGGCGGTGGAGAAGGAGAGGCCGCGCGCAAGCAGCGCGTCCATCTCGGCGTCGCTCATCGGCATGCGCAGGTCGGCGGAGGCGTTGTCCTCGGGCAGCCCGCCCGAGTGCGAGATCAGCTGCCGCACCGTCAGGCGCGGCGAGTCTTCCGTCGGGTAGACGAGCCCGCGCAGCTCGGGCAGGTGCTTCTCGGCGAGGTCGTCGAGCTGCAGCTTGCCCTCGTCGCGCAGGCGCAGGACGGCGGCAGAGACGAACGCCTTGGTCATCGAGGCGATGCGAAAGACCGTCTGGTCATCGACGGGCGCGGCCGAGGCCACCTCGCGCACGCCTTGGCCCTGGAAGTAGACGAGCTGGTCGCCGACCACGACGCCAAAGGCGAGGCCCGGCGCCTTGAGCGACTCGAAGTATCTCTTGCGCGCCGGCTCGAGCGCGGCAGCCGCGGCGGCGATCCGCGCGGGCCGGGTGGCGTCATCAAAAGCGAGCGTCGCGACCTTGAGCGCGGCCGGCGCGACCGGTGCGGGCGCGTGCGCGCAGGCGGCCAGCGCGGCCGCGCCGACGGAGAGGAGCGCGCGCCGCCAGTGCCGGATCACGTTGCCTTCTTCAGCCAACGCGAGACCTCGGGCATCAGCCGCTCGCGCAGCGTGACGTCCATGCGCAGCCGCTCGAGGGTCTGCGCGATGGCCTGCTTTGCGCCCTCGATGGGGTGGCTGGCCAGGAAGGCCTCGATCTCCCCCAGGTGGCGCCGCTCGGGCAGCGTGCCGAGGCCCTCGACCAGCCGGCGCAAGAGCATGGGCGAGTCGGCCTTCTTGCGCACCTCGTCCCAGCGGTGCTGCAAGAGCTTCCAGGCGCCCTCGCGCGCGGCGCGGTTGCCGAGCAGCGTGCCGATGTACGAGGTCACGTCCTGCATCTGCACCGCGTCGGTGAGCGAGAGCTCGATGGCGTTGCCCGCGAGCTCCGCCGACTCGGCCATGGCGAGCGCGTGCAGGTAGCGCCGCTTGGAGGCCGGGTCAAGCTCGGTCCGGGCCCGCGTCTTCAGCTCTTCGAAGCGCGCAACGTCGGCATTGCGCGCCGCCGCGCCCACCACCACGTCGAGCAGGTTCGGGTCCAGGCCCTCCTGAGCCAGCGCGCCGGTCTGGCGCACGAAGCGCTTCTGCGCCTCGGCGACGGCCTGCGGCTCGCGCGCCACCAGGGCGAGCGCGCGCAGCACCGCGGCCCGCCGCAGCCGCCGCTCGTCGTCGTCGGTCGGGTGGCGGTGCCAGCCAAGCTCGGCGGCGCTGCTCGAGAAGAGCCCGCCGACCCGCCGCTGGAAGGCCTCGCGATCGTCGTCGGCCACGTAGCGGTGCTCGAAGGCCGAGAGCCGCGCCACCATCTCGTCGAGGACGACGTGGTCCGCCTCGCGACCCAGGCTGAAGATCAGCTCGAGCAGCGACTCGACCGAGGTGACGCCGGCGCGGACCAGCGCCCACTGGTCGCTGACCAGGTTCATCCGCTCCTCGGGCCGGATGGCGCCCGGCTCGCCCGGGTGGCCGAGCGTCGCCAAGAGCTTGCCGAGCGTGGCCGCGTCATAGGAGGCCCGATAGAAGCCGCGCGCCTGCGAGTTGCCGAGGAGCCACTGCACCTCACCTTGCGCGCCAAGGTCGATGACCTCCTGTGCCTCGCGCAACAAGAGGCGCTTCTCCTGGACACCGCGATCGTCGCGAAAGCGGAGCACGACGGGCACGAGCCAGCGCGTCGCGGCGCCGTCTTCCCTCGCGCTCGGGTCGGCAAAGAAGCGCTGCTGCGAGAGCGTGACCTTGCCGCCCTGCTCCTTGATTGAAATCAGGGGATATCCGGTGGTCCTGATCCAACCATTGGCCAACTCAAGGATCGGCTGCCCGCTCGACTCAGCCAGCGCGCCCCACAAATCATCGGCGGTGGCATTCTTCTCGCGGTGCTTCTTCATATAGAGCCGGATACCTTCGCGGAACTTCTCTTCGCCCAGGTATCCTTCAATCATCCTCAGTACGGCGCCGCCCTTTTCGTAGGTGATGGCATCAAACGATTCGCCGGCCTCCTCGGCGTTGTTGATCTCGGCGCGAATGGGGTGCGCGCTCTTCAATGCATCCAGGTGCAGCGCGGCGCCCTTGCCGACCTCGAAGTCCATCCAGACGCGCCACTCGGGCTTCCATTGGTCGACGATCTTGTAGGCCATCCAGGTGGCAAAGGCTTCGTTCAGCCAGAGGTCATCCCACCAGACCATGGTGACGAGGTTTCCAAACCATTGATGGCTCAACTCATGGGTAATCACTTCGGCGACGCGCTTCTGCACGCCCAGCGGAGCGGTCTTGGCGTCTAGCAACAACGCGACTTCGCGATAGGTGATGGCGCCTGCATTCTCCATCGCGCCCGCCTCGAAATCAGGCACGCCGATCTGGTCGCATTTGCCATAGGCATAAGGTTGCCCGAAGTAATCCTCGAGCAAGGGCAGGACCGCTGCCGCCACCTCCTGGCCAAAGGCGGTCAGGTGCTTCTTGCTCGGCACCGACCAGGTGCGCAGCGGGATGTCGCGCGCCACTACCTCGTCGCTCGAGACCATCTCGCCGACGCAGAGCGCGATCAGGTAGCTCGAGAGCGGCGGCGTGGGAGCGAAGGTGATGGTCCGCTTCCTGGTCTCCGGATTGGCCTCGTCCTTGACGATGCGGCCGTTGCCGATGGCCTGCACGCCTTGCGGCACCTCCAGGAGCGTGACCTCCCAGCGGGCCTTGAAGAGCGGCTCGTCAAAGCAGGGAAAGAGGCGGCGCGCGTCGGCGGCCTCGAACTGGGTGACGGCGAGCGGACCGGCGCGATACAGGCCGCGCAGGCCCGGGCTGAACTTTCCCTCCCAGGCGAGCTGCAGCATGGCCGGCCCGGCGGGCGCCTCGCCTGCGAGCTTGAGCGTCAGCGTCTGGCTCTCGGCGTCGGCGCTGGTGCTGATCGCGCGCAGCCGCTGCTTGCCCGCGTAGAGCTCGGCGCGGGTGATGGTCAGATCGACGCCGTGGAGGATCACCTCGCTGCGCGGCTCGGCGAGCGACAGGTCGATCTGCAGCCGCCCCTCGAAGCGGTCCTGCGCCAGATCGATGGCCAGATGCACCCGATAGACCGAGGGCCGCACATCGAGCGGAAGCCGGAAGTTCTTGCCCAGCACCATGGTGCCTCCTGCGATTGCCGTCACCCGTCATAGCGCACTTCAAACGAAAACGGCCGAGGCGGAGGGCCCCGGCCGTTCACCGCCATCCGCTCGTACGCAGAGCTACTTCGCGACCTCGGCGCCGAAGGCCCGCGGCAGCAAGTGCACGGGGATCTTCATGTCCGGCGAGGCCTTCTGCGCCAGCGCCTGCTTGAGCTCGGCCGTGCGCTTCGAGTAGCGCGCCAGCAGGAAGTCGAAGTGCGGGTGCAGCGGCGCGCTCTTGGCGTCGGCGCGCTCCTTCTTGACCTCGGCGGCGACCTTCTCGATCTCCTTGAGCTGGGCGGAGAAGGCTTCCTGGATGAAGCCGCTGCGCGCCGCCTGCCGGTCGGCCAGGTACTGCTTGGACTTCGCCGACGCCTCGGTGATGGGCTTGAAGCTGCCGAGGTGCTTCTTGAAGGCGCTGATGGCGGCGGCGCGCCACGCGGCGCGGCTGGCGGCGCGCAGCGCGTGCAGCTTGACCAGCGTCTGCTGGTGGGCCGCGAGCGGCGGCGCGACCTTGGCGGTCAGGTACTGCTTCTTCACCAGGATCAGCCTCCTCGCGTCGAGCGCTTTGGCCCAGTTGGCGAGCACGAGTTGCTGGTGCTGCAAGAGGATGGGATTGAACTTGACCACCGCCGCCGAGGGCCTCGGGGCTGGCGCCGGCGCTGCCTTGAAGCAGCTCGGGAACTTGCGCTTCATGGTGCTCTCGAACTCGGCGTAGCTGTGCACGCGCGAGTGGTCGCTGAGCACCGCCCACATGTTCTTGAAGCCGCCGCACTTGTTCGACAGCCCGGCGAGCTTGGCCGCGACGTTGCCCTCGATGTCGTCGCCGCCGTTCACGTGCCAGGCGGCGAAGGTGTTGCGCTCGTTCGGGTCGAGCAGCGTCGAGTGGTACTCGGCAAAGCCTTCGTTGAAGGCAAAGCCCGCGTTGGTCTTCTTGTCGTACCAGTGCTGCTGCAGGTAGCTGTAGCTGATCACGTCGCCGAGGAAATGGGCGAAGTCGCCGTCGGCGGCCTCGCGGATGCGGTGGCCGAACTCGTGGTAGACGGCGTTCCAGCGCGACTCGCTGCCCGGCCAGTGCATCGATTCCTCGGTGGTCCAGGGCACGCCGGCCGCGAGCAGCGCCGGGAAGAGCACGTTGATCTTGCCGCCGTGGCTCGGGATCAAGCCGCCGACGGTGGCCGTGAAGTGGTCGTACTGCTGCTTGGTGCGCCCGAAGAGGATCTGCGCGTGCTGGCCATCGGCCGAGGCGAAGTGAAACGTGCCGAAGTCGATGCTGCCCGCGGTGTTGTCGTGCGTCGGCGTGTGGGCGTGCCAGGTGAAGCCGATCTCGGTCTCGACCTCGATGCGGTCATTCTTCAAATCAATGATGATGTAGGGGTCCGGCTTGGTGCAGTTGTCGTCGCAGATGCCGAACGGAAGCCCGGTGTCGCCGCCGCGCCCGTTGATGTTGAAGTTGCCGTTGCCGTCGGTCCATCCCTCGCCCAGCGTCTCGTCGAAGACGGTGTCCGAGTCCATCAAGCGGACGTGCGCGCCGGCCAGTGGCTTGTCGCCGCTGCCGTCGTTGTAGGTGACGCGGCCGCGGCCGTTGACGTTCCAATCCTTGGCGAGCGCCGGCAACGAGAGCAACGCGATCAGCGGAATCAATTTGCGCATGTGCGAACCCCTGGGTTCGTCCAGCGTAAACTTGTTTGCACTCGCTGTGAAGCGGGCCAGCTGGCGCGTCTCTACCGCTTCTTGCGCGCGTTCTTCTTGTTCTGCCGCTCCTTCTTCTTCTTCTCGCGCAGCCGGTTCTTCTCCTCGTCGGAGACCACGCGCGTGGGCGGCCCGTAGCCCATCAAGCGCTGCCGCGCGACGGCCGCGGCGTGCGAGCCCTTGCCGCCGATGGCCGGCAGGTTGTTGCCCATCGCCTCGGGCAGGCCAAACATCGAGGCCATCTCGCTCGGGTCCATCCCCTTGAGGTGCTTGAGCTGCGCGAGCTGCCGGAACCCAGGCAAGCGCGACAGGAGCCCCTGCCCCGGGCCGCCCGGTCCGCCGCCGAGCTGCTTCATCATCTTGCGCATGGCGAAGAAGCGCTGGAGCAGCCCGCTGACGTTGTTCTTGCTCTGCCCCGAGCCCTTGGCGATGCGCGCGAGCCGCGGCTCGTCGATGATGTCGGGCTGCTTGCGCTCGGTCTTGGTCATCGAGCTGATGATGGCCTCGACGCGCACGAGCTCCTTGTCGTCGAAGGTGATGCCCTCGGGCAGCTCGCCAAAGAGGGGGAACTTCTCGAGCAGGTCGTTGACCGACCCCATCTTCTTGACCAGCTTGATCTGCTCGACGAAGTCGTGCAGGTCGAAGTTGCCGGTGAGGATCTTCTCGGCGTCCTTCTCGGCGGTGTCCTCGTCGACGACGCCTTCGAAGTCCTTCATCAGGCCGACGATGTCGCCGAACCCCAGGATGCGCGACGCCAGGCCCTCGGGGCGGAACTCTTCCAGCTTGTCGAGCGACTCGCCCATGCCGAGGAACTTGATGGGCTTGCCGGTCACTTCTTTGATCGAGAGCGCAGCGCCGCCGCGGGCATCGCCGTCGAGCTTGGTCAGGATGAAGCCGCTGAACGCCAGCCGCCGGTCGAACTCGGCCGCGGTGCGCACGGCGTCCTGGCCGATCATCGAGTCTGCAACGAAGAGCACGTTCTCCGGCTCGACCAATTCTTTGATCTTCTCCAGCTCCTGCATCATCTCTTCGTCGATCGCGAGGCGGCCGGCGGTGTCGTAGATGATGACGTCGCGGCCCTTCTTGCCCGCCTCGGCCAGCGCGTGCTGCGCGAGCTCGGGCGGCTTGACGCCCGCCTCGGTGAAGACGGGGATGTCGAGCTTCTTGCCGAGCGCCTGCAGCTGATCGATCGCGGCCGGGCGATAGATGTCGGCCGCGACCAGCATGGGCTTCTTGCCCTGCTTCATCAGGAAGCTGGCCAGCTTCGCGGTGGTCGTCGTTTTTCCCGAGCCCTGCAGGCCGACCATCATGATGCCGGCCGGCCGCTCGCCCTTGCGGGTCAGGACGAGGCTCGTGTCAACGGGCCCCATCAAGTTCTCGAGCTCGTCGTGGCAGATCTTGATGAAGTGGTCGCCGGGCGAGACGACGGCCTTCTTGCCCTTCTTGTCCTTGGCCTCGACCTGGACCACCTCGCCGAGGGCCTTGTCTTTGACCCGCGCCAGGAACCGCTTGGCGACGTTGAACTCGACGTCGGCCTCGAGCAGCGCCACGCGGATGTCGCGCAAGGCGTCGTCGATGTTGGCCTCGGTCAGCTCGGCCTTGCCCGTCAGCTTGTGCTTGGCGGCGCGAAATCCCCTGGTGACTGCGTCGAGCATCGGCTTCTCGCTCCTGGAAAGGACCGCGGGTCATAGCACGGCCTGGACAGTGGCGCAGCGGCCGCGGAGGCGCCATGCTGACTGCTCGATGCAAGGGGTCCTCTTCAAGCTGCTCGGCCACTCGACCTATCTCGTCATGGTGCTGCTGCTCGGCGCCGGCGGGCTCGGGGTGCCGATCAGCCAGGACCTGGTGCTCCTCATCGGCGGCGTCCTCTCGGCGCGGGGCGTGACCGCGCTCGGGCCCACCATCGCGGCCGCCTTCGCCGGCGTGCTGCTCGGCGACTCGCTGATGTTCCGCTGGGGACGCCGCCTGGGCCCGCGCGCGTACGAGCAGGGCTGGGTGCGGCGCGTGCTCACTCCTGCCCGCGAGGCGAAGCTGCGCGCCCACTTCGCGAAGCATGGCGCGCTCACGGTGGTGGCCGCGCGCCACACGCCGCTGCTTCGCGCCGTGGCCTTCTTCCTCGCCGGCGCCTCGGGCGTGCGCTACTGGAAGTTCCTCGTCGCCGACGCCTTGAGCGCCGCCCTCACCGTCCCGCTCTGGGTGTGGCTCGGCAGCGTCGCGGGCGAGCACCTGGAAGAGCTGAAGAAGCGCATCCACCACTTCGAGTGGTTGGCCGCCGCCGTGCTGGCGCTGGCCATCCTCGTGATCGCGCTCGTCCGCCGCCGGCGCGGCCCTCCGCTCCCCGGCGCCGGCCCATGAGCAGCCCGCGCGTGGTCTCGGTGCAGGTCGGCCGGACGCGAACCTATCCGAACGGCAAGGACGGCAAGCCCTGGCGCAGCGCCATCGGCAAGGAGCCGGTGCAGGGACCGATCGCGCTCGGCCCCGAGGGCCTGCAGGGCGACGCGCAGGCCGACAAGCGCTTCCACGGCGGCCCCGAGCGAGCGCTCCTGGCCTACAGCCAGGACCACTTCGCAGGCTGGGAGATCGAGCTTGGCCGCGCCCCGCTTGGGCCCGGCAGCTTCGGCGAGAACCTCACGGTGGCCGATTTGACCGAGGCGAGCGCGTGCATCGGCGACTCGTTCGCGCTCGGGACGGCGGTCGTGCAGGTGAGCCAGCCGCGCATGCCCTGCGTGAAGCTGGCGCGGCGGCTGGAGGCGCCGGAGATGGTGGCGCGCGCGCTCGGGACGGGCCGCACCGGCTTCTACCTGCGCGTGCTCGTCGTGGGCGCGGTGGAGCCCGGCCCCCTGCGCCTGCTCGAGCGGCCCTTCCCCGCGCTCTCCGTGGCCGCGGCGCTGCTGGCCGTCCACGACCCGCGCGCCGCGCTGCCGCTCTTGCCGGCCTTGCTCGAGTGCCCGCTCCTGTACGCAGGCTGGAAGTCCGCCATCGCCAGGGCGCGCGCCCGCCTGATCGACCACTTGTGAGCACCCGCGCCCTTTGGAACCCCGACCTCTGCCTTTCGGCTGTAGAGTGTCGGTACGCATGGGTCCCACGAGCCAGCGGTCGCGGAACATTCTGCTGGTTGAGGACGACGCGGATATCCTCGCCGCCCTCGCCGAGCAGTTGCGCGACGCGGGATATTCAGTGGATGTTGCTCCGGACGGCAACGCCGCCTGGGACCACTTGATGGGCCTGAACCGGCCGAGCCTCATCGTCCTTGATCTCAAGCTCCCCGGGCTGAGCGGCTGGGAGCTGCTCGAGCGCCTGCGCGGCAGCACCAGCCTCGTCGGCGTGCCGGTCATCGTCGTCTCCGCGTACCTCGGCTTTCCGCCCGCCGGCGCCCTCGCCTGGCTGAAGAAGCCCATCGACCCGAAGATGCTGCTCGATGTGGTCGAGCGCTTGCTGCCCGCGGCGTAGTATCAGCCTGCGTACAACGGGGCCGTGGCGGAACGGCATACGCAGCGGACTTAAAATCCGCGGCCAGCGATGGCGTGAGGGTTCGAGTCCCTCCGGCCCTACCTTTGGAAATGCCGAACGCTTGAAATGCCGAACGCAATTGACTGTGGCCCTCGGGCTGCGGGCGGGATATTTTGCGCCCCCTCAGAGAGGACCAGCACCCGCCATGGACTTCGACCGTGACTTCGGCCTGAACGCCCCGTTCGTTGACGACCTGTACCAGCGCTTTTTGCAGAACCCGGCCGGCGTGGACGAGACCTGGCGGCGCTACTTCTCCGCGCTCGACGGGCGGCCGCTGGAGTCGTCCGGCAATGGCCACGGGAACGGCAACGGCCAGGCGGCCTCGCAGGCCGCGTACTCGATGCCGCCCATCGACGCCGAGCGGCTCGCCGAGGGCCTGGTCCAGGAAGAGGTGGACCACCTGATCGAAGCTTATCGAATCCGCGGCCACCTGTTTGCGAATATCGATCCGCTCGGGATGCGCGCCATGCCGCACGCCGAGCTCGAGCTGGAGAACTTCGGCCTCTTGCCGAGCGACCTCGACCGCGTCTTCGCCACCGGCGATTTGACCGGCCCGCCCGCGTCCACCCTGCGCGAGATCGTCGAGCAGCTCCGCCGGACCTATTGCGGCACCATCGGCGTCGAGTACATGCACGGCGAGGATCCGGCCATCAAGCGCTTCCTCCAGGAGCGGATGGAGTCGAGCGGCAACACGCTGCCGCTCTCGGCCGCCGAGAAGAAGCGGATCCTCGAGCGGCTCACCGACGCCGAGGTGCTCGAGAGCTTCCTCCACAAGAAATACATCGGCGCCAAGCGCTTCTCGCTCGAGGGCGGCGAGGCGTTGATCCCGCTGCTCGACCGCCTCATCGAGGACGCTGCCGAGCGCGGCGTGGACGAGATCGTCGTCGGCATGGCCCACCGCGGCCGGCTCAACGTGCTCGTCAACATCTTGCAGAAGCACCCGGGCGACCTCTTCGCCGAGTTCGAGGACAAGGACGTCGAGGTGATGCTCGGCCGCGGCGACGTCAAGTACCACCTGGGGCAGTCGTCGGACCGGCTCACCCTCTCGGGCAAGAGCGTGCACCTGTCGATGGCCTTCAACCCGAGCCACCTCGAGTGGGTCAACACCGTGGTCGAAGGGCGCGTGCGCGCCAAGCAGGATCGCGACGACCGCGACCCGGAGCGCAAGAAGGTGCTGCCGCTGCTCATTCACGGCGACGCGGCCTTCAGCGGCCAGGGCCTGGTGGCCGAGTGCCTGAACCTCGCCAACCTCGAGGGCTACAAGACCGGCGGCACCATCCACGTCGTCATCAACAACCAGGTCGGCTTCACCACCTCGCCCGAGGACGCGCGCTCGACCTACTACGACACCGACATCGCGCGCATGCTGCGGCCGCCGGTGTTCCACGTGAACGGCGACGATCCCGAAGCGGTCGCGTCGGTCGTGCGCCTGGCCGTCGATTATCGACAGACGTTCCAGGAAGACGTGCTCATCGATCTCTATTGTTATCGAAAATATGGGCACAACGAGGCCGACGAGCCGACCTTCACGCAGCCCCTGATGTACGAGGTCATCCACAAGAAGAAGACGCCGCGCGAGGTGTACGCGGCGCGGCTCGCCGACGAGGGCGTGCTCCCGCTCGAGGGCGCGCAGCAGCTGGTCGAGGCGACCTACGCGCGCCTCGAGCAGGCGCTGGAGCAGACGCGCTCGTCGGGCGCCAAGCGCAACATGAGCGCGATGGCCGGCCTCTGGTCGGTCTATCGCGGCGGGCCCGACGCCAAGGTCCCCGAGGTGGCCACCGCGGTCCCTGAGGAGAAGCTGCGAAAGTACCTGCTCGCGATCTCGCAGGTACCGGCGGGGTTCACGCCGCACGAGAAGATCGAGAAGCTGCTCGAGCAGAGGAGGCGGCTCGCCGAGGGCGCGAGCGACCTCCACTTCGACTGGGCCACCGCCGAGCACCTCGCGCTCGCGTCGCTGCTCGCCGAAGGAACGCCGGTGCGCTTCAGCGGCCAGGACAGCCGCCGCGGGACCTTCAGCCAGCGCCACGCCGTGCTCGCCGACGTCAAGACCGGCGCGCGCCACACGCCGCTGCGCCAGCTGGAGGGGCTCGACAGGCTCGGCCGCCGCGCGCGATTCGATATTTTCGATAGTCCGCTGAGCGAGGCCGGCGTGCTCGGCTTCGACTACGGAGTGAGCCTGGACTGGCCCGACGCGCTGGTCTGCTGGGAGGCCCAGTTCGGCGACTTCGTCAACGCCGCGCAGGTGGTCATCGACCAGTTCCTCTCCAGCTGCGAGGACAAGTGGGGCCGCCTCTCGAGCTTGACCATGCTGCTCCCGCACGGGTTCGAGGGACAGGGGCCGGAGCACTCGAGCGCGCGCCTCGAGCGCTTCCTCTCGCTCTGCGCCGAGGACAACATGCAGGTCTGCAACCTCACCACGCCCGCGCAGTACTTCCACGTGCTGCGGCGGCAAGTGGTGAGGCCGTATCGCAAGCCGCTCATCATCATGACGCCGAAGAGCCTGCTGCGGGCCAAGGGCGCGACCTCCACGCTGCGCGACCTGGCCGAGGGCGGCTTCCAGCGGCTCTTGCCCGACGCCGCCGTACAACCCGACAAGGTCAAGCGCGTGCTGCTCTGCAGCGGCAAGGTCTATTACGACCTGGCCGCCCACCGCGACGCGCACCAGCGCACCGACGTGGCAGTCCTGCGGCTCGAGCAGCTCTACCCGCTGCAAGAGGCCGACCTCGCCAAGGCGCTCGCGCCCTTTCCGGCCGGCACCGAGGTGGTCTGGGTGCAGGAAGAGCCGTTCAACATGGGCAGCTGGTACTACCTGAGCGCGCGCTGGCCCAAGGGCGTTGGCGAGCGGCACCCGCTGCGCTGCGTGACCCGCCCGGAGAGCGCGAGCCCCGCCACCGGCAGCGCCGCGAGCCACAAGTTCGAGCAGCAGCTGCTGGTGGAGCAGGCCTTTCGCTAGCTGAAGCGCCAGGAATCGAAGGCGGATCCCTCCTGCCCCCCGGGAGCGCACCGCCGAAGATGCTTTCATGCGCGGGCGAGCGCCGGTAGAGTGGGCGACAGTCCAACCGGTTACCTGCTGTCTGGGGGCTTCAATGCCTGGTCTCGCCCGCTTGCTCAAGCTCGCTTCGGGGGTCGCCGCTCTGGCGCTCGCGCTCACGCTCTCCGCCTGCAGCCCGAAAGGCTCCGCGCCCCAGACGTGCGGGCCGACGCAGCTGCTCTGCAACGGCAAGTGCGTTGACTTCATCAGCGACGCGGTCAACTGCGGCGGCTGCGGCGTCACCTGCCCCACTCCGCAGGGCGGCACCGCACAGTGCATCAACGGCCTCTGCGGCGGCTCGTGCCCCGCGCCCAGCCAGATCTGCGGCGTCCGGCCCGACGCGGGCAGCCTCGCGGCGCTCTGCACCGACGTGACCCGGGACCCGGTCAACTGCGGCGCTTGCGGCAACGTCTGCCTCGCGCAGCAGACCTGCAACGCCGGGGTCTGCACCAGCTGTCCCGCGGGCCAGCTGCAGTGCCCCATCAGCGGCAGCCCCGGCCAGACCCAATGCAAGGCGGTGCTCTCCGACAACGCCAACTGCGGCGGCTGCGGCAACGCCTGCACCGGCACCTCCAGCTGCCAGGACGGCGCCTGCGTCGCGCCGGGCCAGTCCAACTGCGGCAACGCCGACGGCGGCGCCGCCACCTCGGTCGATCTGCAGAATGACCGCGCCAACTGCGGCGCCTGCGGCACCACCTGCATCGCCAGCGAGATCTGCCGCAGCGGCGACTGCGTGCCCTGCCCCGGGCTGCAAGTGAACAACCGCTGCGTGGACATCGCCCGCGATGGGCAGAACTGCGGCGCCGTCGGCACCGTCTGCACCGGCACCAACGCCTGCGTCCAGGGCAAGTGCGGCGCGCCCGTGCTGGTCACCATCCTGCCGCCGATCTCCACCGGCAAGATTCCCCAGAACAGCAACTTCGGCATCCAGGCGCGCGTCGACTCGGCGCTGCCCCTGCGCTCGGTGCAGGTGCAAGGCTTTGGCACCACGACGCTGCCCGACGGTGGCACGCTGGTGACGGAGATGTCCCTGGTCAGCCCGGCCAACATCTCGCCTTCGGTCTGGAGCGCGCCGTTCTTGCCCTCGAACCTGGGCGACGGCGGCTCGGGCACGCCGAACCCCGACGGCGGCTTCCACCTCGTTGTCACCGCCTATGATGTGGCCTGGCGCGCCGACGCGGGCGACGCGACCCAGCACGTCAGCAACGCCACCGTGGACATCACCGTGCAGCAGGCGCCCGACGCAGGCGTGACGGTCGGCGTCGGCAATGCCGCTGGCTCGCTGTCGGCGCAGAACGTGTTCGTGCCGCTGAACGCCGACCCGATCACGTTCCGCGCCTCCGTGCCTGCGACCAACACGGCCACCTCGGTCCAGTTCATCAACGCCGTAAACTCTTACATCCTCGGCACCGCGCCGGTGGTTGGCGGAGTCGCCTCGCTCACCGTCGCTCCCGCCGACCTCACCAGCGCGTCGGGGGTCGCCAGCGTCGTCGCCTGCCCCGTGGACTCGCTCGGGCAAGGCGCCTTCCCGTTCTCGCCCAACAACTGCGCCTCCTCCAACGACGGCGGCACCTCCCTCGTCGTCGGCCGCATCCCCGTCGGCTTCAACACCAGCCAGCCCGTGCTCACCGCGGCCGCCGACGGCGGAAGCGGCACCATCGTCTTCATGGGCGGCGACGGCGGCCAGATCATCCCCATCACCACCACCCAGGTGCTGACCAGCGATGCGGGCACCTCGGCCTTGCCGTCCAACTCGCCCTTCGACGCCGGCTACGGCTCGAACACGCTGGTCGCCGCCGAGACCTCGAGCGCGGTGCTCGCCACCCGCGCCGACGGCGCCTCGCTCGACCGGTTCGACTGCGTCTCGGGCACCTGCACCAGGACCGCGCCCTACGTGTCTGCCGGCACCGCGCCGCTCAACCGCACCGCGATGACCACGGGCAAGACGGTGCTGCTCACCTCCAGCGGCGGCACCGGCCAATATTTCTACGCCTTCCCCGCCACGGCCTCGGGCGCGCTGCCCGCCGGCTTCCCCGTCCCGAGCGCCACGTACCCCGGCACGCCCTACGGGCAGACCGCCGGTGGCGGCATCGTCGTCCTCACCCAGAGCACGGCGACGGCGCCGGCCTCGTACCAGGTCAAGCTCATCCACCCGAGCGTCGGCATCACCACGCTGGCCACCTTCAACGGGCCGGCCTTCTATGATCTGTTCGTCGCGCCCACCGGCGAGATCATCTGGCACTACCAGGACACCGGCAAGGTGCTCGTCTCGGGCGCCTTCTTCGACGGCGCGACCACGCCCACCGCCGCAGCGCCCGTGCAGGTCGGTGGCACCTCGTCCTTCGGCTGGGCGGTGGTCAGGCCCAAGCTGGTCGGCGGCATCGGCATCGACTTCGGCAAGGCCGCCGTGGTGGTCCCGCCCGCGGTCCCGGCCGTCGCGCCGCAGTTCCGCCTCTTCTTCGCCGACCTGACCAAGCTCAAGATCACGGCACCCTCGGCGCTGTTCGCCAACACCGGCGACATCTCCCGGGCCATCCGCTCGCGGCAGAACACCCTGAGCACCGTCAGCATCAGCGACGACGCGCTCAAGGCCATCTACGTGACCCAGGACCTCACCACGAGCGAGCCCCAGACCTCGTTCACTCTCTGGATCACCGATCTCGCCAACACCGACATCGCCGCGGGAACGGCGCCGCTCTTCACCTCGCCGTACCTGTCGCGGGCCATCCGAGGCCAGGTGCCGGCCGACTTCGCGGCCCACTTCGTCCACTCGCTCGCTGGCACCGTCGGCACGATTGGCGGTCCCGCCGCCGCGACGGTCTCGGCGCCCGGCGCTGTCGTCTGGGGCGAGGATCTGCTGGTCCCGGACAACGGCAGCAGCTCGACGGCGATCAGCCCCGCCCGGCTCTACTACGCGCTCTACAAGGCGGACACGTCCGCGCCGGCGCCCGTCCTGGTGGATCGGCTCGCGGTCAGCATCAACCAGTCGAATCGGGGCGGCAAGCTTCGCCACGCGCAGTCGTTCGGGGGGTCGGCGACGCCGGTCTCCACCGAGCTCTACGCGGAGTCCGCTTCCGGCGCGCAGATCCTCTTCGTCGGCTACCAGGACGAGAACCTCTATGCGGTCAATCTGAACGGAACGGCCACCTCGACGTTCGTGGCCGACGCGCCGGTCGCCTTCATGACCCGCGAGGACAAGACGCCGGCGCGGCTGCTCGTGCACCGCACCGACGGCGTGCTGCTCGCGGGCAAGCTGCAGCCCGGAGTCAGCCCGGGCGCGGGGCTGGCGGTCGTCCTCGAGGGGCTGACCAGCGGCCCCCTGCAGCAGGACATTTTGAGTGACGCGCGGCAGTTCGGCTTCACCGCCGACGGCGACCACGCCTTCGCCTTCACGCAGATGGGCGCCGACTTCCAGGACGACTTCGCCAACGCAGGCCTCGCCCAGATCGAGACGGTGGACCTGAACACGAGCACACGGGTCAACTTCGGCCGGGCCTTCTTCAACATCTACCAGTCGAGCGCTGTGGCGCAGGCGTGCTTCCTCGCCAACTCCTCGACAGCGATCAGCGTCGGGCCGCTCTCGACCGAATACCAAGCCGCTGGCACGCTCTTCTCCTCGACCACGCCGTCGGCGCCGCTGCAGACGCCGCTGGCCTCGGCCGTGAATGCCTTCGGCAGCGTTGATGTCTGCGCCACTTCGCTCGACGGGAGCGAGGGGCTGGCCTTGGTCTCGGTCTCGGGCCAGAACATCTGGACCCAGGCCGCCGTCTCCACCAACGGCGCCTTCCCTGGCGCCGGGCAGATCCTGGCCGTCCCCAACAACTTCTCGGTCCAATCCGTCACGCCAAACCGCGTCTTCGGGGTCAGCGCGCCGGCTACCAACTCGCCCTTCGGCGGCCCCTACCTCGATGAGTACGACCTGCTCCAGATCGACAAGCAGCCGCAGGTCTTCCAGATCCAAGGCTCCGTCTTCAAGATCTGGGGAGAGGCGGCCACCCACGCCAACAAGGGGTATCCGTTCATTCCGGTCACCACCGGGTTCATCCCGAGCCCTGGGACGGTCCTCACCGTGGCCACCCCCTCGGCGATCTCGCCGGCGCTCGGGCCGATCACGAGGCCGACCGATGGGTACGGCGCGCTGCTCTTCAACTTCCAGTCGCCGAACGACGAAGGCAGCGCCTCTTACCTGATGGAGCTGCCGCTGGCGGGCAACGCCCCGCCGCCGACGCCGCTTCCGTAAGGCCGACCCACACCAGCAGTGAACCGCGGCCCGCCCTCAACCGGCGGGCCGCGGCGCTTCGGGAGCGCGCACGGCTGTGACACACTCGGCGGCCCGGAGGCTTTCGATGCCCAATCTCGAGCTGGTGCGCAAAGACGACGTCAGCAGCTTCCGCAAGATCGCCATCGGCACCTGGCAGACGGTGGGCGACCCGTCGGTCTACGGCACGCTCGAGCTGCGGATGGAGAAGGCGCTCGCGTACATCGAAGAGTTCCGGCGGCGCACCGGCAAGCGGCTCACCGTCTCGCACTTGATGGCGAAGGCCGTCGCGCTGACCCTCAAGGAGATGCCCGACGCCAACGCCATCCTGCGCAAGAACCGCATCTGGCTGCGCAAAGTGATCGGCGTCTTCTTCCAGGTGGCCATGACCGACGAGGGCGACGGCAAGGCCGACCTGTCGGGCGCCACGCTCTACAACGTGGACCAGATGTCGCTCGTGCAGATCTGCGACGAGTTCCAGGCCAAAGTGGACAAGGTCCGCGCCCGCAAGGACGAAGCGCTCGAGAAGACCCGCGGCACCTTCTTGAAGACGCCTTATCGGCTCCTCAACGTGCTGATGAACGTGATTGCTTACTTGAGCTTTGAGTTGAACCTTGATTTGCGCTGGGCCGGAATCCCCAGCGATCCGTTCGGCAGCCTGATGATCACCAATGTCGGCTCGCTCGGGCTCGACACCGCCTTCGTGCCGCTGGTGCCGTACTCACACGTGCCGATCTTGTTGGCGCTCGGCGCGGTGAAGGACCAGCCGGTGGTCGAGGAGGGCCGCGTCGTGGTGGGCAAGGTGATGAAGGTCTGCGCGACGTTCGACCACCGCATCATCGACGGCTTCCACGCGGCGGTGATGTCCAAGTGCCTGCGCCGCTTCGTCGAGAATCCGGAGGACCACTTCGACAAGCTCGCCGACCTGGGCCCCGCAAAGCTGAGCGCGCGCGCCGTCTGATCGGCGTCCCCGGGCTAAAGACCGGGCCGCCGGACGCGCCGCACCGCGAGCACGACGAGCAGCACCAGCGTGGCGAGGCCGACCGGATAGCCCCAGGCGATGCCTTGGGCGGCGCTCGACGGCGCGTACTTCGCGCGGCGCTCGGCGGCGGCCAGGTGGTACGGCAAGAGCTGCGCGAGCAGGCGGCGCACGACGTGGGCGCGCAGGTCATCGGCGCCATCGGCCGAGGCCCGGTCGCGCATGGCCTGCCAGGCGCGCAGCACGGTGCCCGAGCGCGTGAGTCCGCGGCCCTCCAGCTCGTAGAACTTGCTCAAGCGGGCGTCGCGCTCGGCCGAGGGGGGCGCGAGGAACTGGTCGGGATCGTCGCCGGGGCTCTTGTACTCATGCCCGGCGCCGTCGTGCAGCGCCTTGGCCGAGAAGTCCCAGGCGAGCTGGTAGACCTCGGGGCCCTCGACGCTGGAGGCCGACACCAGCGCATCGGCGAGGGCGCGCGCGACGGGGCCTGCCTCGGGCCGCTCGTCACCGAGCGACTTCATCGCTTGCGCCACGGCCTGCGCGAAGGCGGGGTCGTCCTTGGCGATGCTGGCCACCGCGGCGGTCACCTCGGCGGGCGCGGCCTTGCCGGACGCGGCCTCGAGCACGCGCCGCGCGAACAGGTCCTCGAGGAAGAGGTGGTGATTGGAGACCAGCCGCAGGCCCAGATCGCGCAGCGGCCGGCGCGCGCCCACGAGGCCCCCGAGCGTGACCACGTCGCGCACCGTGGATTGGAGATAGGCGGTCTTGAAGAAATCGTAGACGCCGACCTGCACGGTGTGGATCTGGTTCGCCATGTCCTCGAGGTGGTGGAACGCGGCTCCCTGGTGGACCACGGCGAGCCACTGGCTGGACGGCAGCCCGGCGCCCTCGGCGAAGAGCGACAGGTCGCTGTAGATCTGCGCGAAGTCCTGCCCGAAGGCGCGGATGTCCGGCGGAATGGCGAAGTGGCGGGGGTCCTTCTTCAGCGTCTCGGGGTCGTCGCTGTACGGCTCGTTCAAGAGACCATAGTGCGCATGCGCCTGGCTGCTCGTTCCCTGCAGCGCGCCGAGCGCGAGCGTCATCGGGTCGTACGGTGTCGGCGAGCCATCGGCGGCAAGGACCACCTCGCGCCGGGCGTCGCGGAAAAAGCGGCTGCGATTTCTCGCGTCGTCGTCGGGCCAGCGCGCGGCCAGCGAGAGCAGCGCCACGCGGTTCATCTTTTCAGTGTCGTCGCCCGTCACCTCGAGCCCGTGCACGGTGGCCGCGGGGTCGAGCATGAGGAACTCCTTGAAGCCCCAGGCGTCGAGCGAGTCCACCGTCGGGAAGCGCCGGAGGAAGTACTTGTGCAGCGAAGGGTCCTGCACCTCGGCGGCGGTGCGCCAGAAGAGGGCCCGCAGCGCGGCGAAATCGGCGGCCGTGGGCGGCGTCAGGGTCTGCGATGCCCAGCCGTCATGGGCGCCGAGCGCGCGCTCGGTCAACAGGCCGTGCAGCGCCTCGTTGTAAGCGCGCGCCGGCAGCGAGAGCGAGACCACGGCCAGACCCAACGCGAGGGAGCGCATGGAGCGAGCGTGCCGGCTCTCGGCACACACTGCAAGTCACTGCCGGAGACGCAGCGAATCGATCAGCGCGCGCAGCCGCGGCAGCCCCTCGACGCTCTGGGCGCCGGGCCACATCAAGTCGCGCCCGCCGCAGAGGCGCACGCGGCCGCTCCTTCCCGCAGGCGTCTCCAGCGCGCGAAAGAAGGCCGCGTCGTCCTCGCTGAACGGGTGCGGCTCGTCGGGCAGCAAGATCACCTCCGGCGCGCGCTGCGCGATCTCGTCGGGAGTGATGCGCGGGTAGCGCGTGTCGCGGTCGGGCGCGGGCCGCGTCTCGCCCGAGCCGACATCCGCCGTCAGCGGATAGCGGCGCTGCCGATCGACGAAGACGTTGTCCGCTCCAGCCAGCGAGAGCGCGTCGGAGATAAAAGTATCACCCGCGACGGTCATGAGCGGCTCGCGCCAGATGGGCACGAACGCGCGCAGCGGGACCTGCGCGCGCCGCGCGTCTTCCGAGGCCTTCAATTCGCGCAAGCCGCGCCGGAGCAGCTCGCGCGGGCCCGCCTCGCCCTCGACGCCGAGCACGCGCGCGATCCGCGCCAGCTGGTTCAGCCCCGCGGCCACCGTCTTGGGAAAAGCGATCAGCACCGTGAGCCCGCGCCGCGCGAGCCCCTCGAGCTGCACGCGCGTGTTCTCCTCTTGGTTCGCGAGCACGACATCCGGCGCGAGCGCTTTGACGGCCTCGACGTCCACGTCCTTGGTGCCGCCGATGATGGGCACGTGCTCGACCTGGCCCTCGGGCGCGACGCAGAAGCGGGTGCGGCCCACCAGGCGCGCGCCGGCGCCGAGCGCGACGACATTGAGTGTATCGCTCGGCACCAGCGAGACCACCCGCTGCGCCGGGCGCACGAAGAGGAGCTCGCGATCGCGATCGTCGAAGAGGCGCAGCGGCATGGGCCGATCATAAGGCAGGTAGACTCGAACGGTGGACGCATCTCGCTTGCACGCGCTGGCCCGCAAGTACCGCACGCTGGGCGCGGTCCGGCGCGACAAGCTGCGCACGGGCGAGCACACCCCGCGCGAGTCGATGCGGGCCCTGGCGCGCGAGTTCCCCGGGTCGCTGCGCGAGCTCGACGTGCTGCCGCTCGCCGAGCTCGATTCGCGCGCGACCAGGCTGGAGGCGGCCGCGCGCTCGGGAGCCGCCGAGCCGTGGATGCTCTGGATGGCCGACTTCCATGCGCTGCTCCGCGCCGCTTTGCTCATCAAGGCGAGGCTGCACGGGGCGCGCACCGTGGACGCAACGCGGGCACTAGAGCTTGCTCGAGCGGCGGGCGTGGACGCCGCTTTCGCTGCCGCTTGCGCCGCGCCGCCCGGAGGCCGCCTGCAGGCGGTGGTGCTGGCGCGCCTGTCCTCGCTGCACGGCCTTCCCGAGGCGGCGCTGGCCGCGGCGCTCTTTGCGAGAAAGCCCACGGCCGACGAGGTGGCCGCCGCTCGCGACGACCGCTGAGCGCGCTCAGCCGATCTCGAACATCGTGGGCAGGAGCTCGCCCGCCTTGCCCAGGCGGCACTCGTCGAAGCAGTGCGCGTTCTCGGGCTTCTCCAAGCCGACATAGATGGTCCTCGCGTGCCGGCCCGTGCGCACGCTCGGCACGTTGCGCAGGTGCGAGACCAGCCCCGCGGCCGGATAGACCGAGCCCGAGCTGCCGATGGTGATAAAAATATCGCACTCGCCCAGCGCGCGCGAAATGAGGCGCATGCCGAGCGGCACCTCGCCGAACCAGACCACGTGCGGCCTGAGCAGGGAGCCGCAGGCGCAGCGGGGGAGCGCTTCGGCGTCCAGGTAGAGCCGCTCGTCGGCGAACGGCTCGGTGAGCGTGCAGCCGGGACGCGAGCAGCTGGTGCGCAAGAGCTCGCCGTGCATGTGCAGCACGCGCTCCGAGCCGCCCTTCTCGTGCAGCGGATCGACGTTCTGGGTGCAGAGGAAGTACCCGTCGCCGAGCTGCGCCTCGAGCCGCGCCAGCGCGAGGTGCGCGGGATTGGGCTGCACAAAAAGCGCCTGGCGCCGCCGCTCCGAGTAGAAGCGCCAGACCAGCGCGGGGTCGCGCGCGAAGCCCTCCGGCGTGGCGACATCGGCGATCTCGTGCTCCTCCCACAGGCCGCCCGCGTCGCGAAAGGTCTTCACGCCGCTCTCGGCGCTGATGCCGGCGCCGGTGAGGACGAAGGCGCGTTCGCCCTTGCCGATGCGGAGCGGCGCGAACTTCTCGCCCTCGGCCACGCGAGGAATGTTGATCATGCAGAGAGCTTGCCCCGAGCCGTGTGGGCTGCTCAACTGGCGGGGCCCATGAAAATCTTCTGCCTGGCGGCCTCGCTCCGGAAGGCGTCATTCAACAAGAAGCTCGCGCTGCTGGCTGCGGCCGAGGTGGATGCGGCCGGCGCTCAAGCTGACCTGGCCGACTTCCGCGAGTTCGACATGCCGCTCTACGACGGCGACCTGGAGGCTGCCTCCGGCGTCCCCGAAGGCGCGCGCAAGCTGGCGGCGCGCATCGCGGCTGCCGAAGGGATCGCGCTCGCCACCCCCGAGTACAACGCCTCGATCCCGGGGACGCTGAAGAACGCCATCGACTGGTGCTCGCGGCTGCGGCCGCACCCGTTCCGGGGCAAGACCTGCCTCTTCCTCTCGGCCTCGCCCGGCCCCTTTGGCGGCGTCCGCGGCGTGCTGCACGCGCGCGTCTCGCTCGAGGCGCTCGGCACCATCGTCTGGCCCGAGACCTTCAACCTCGCGGGCGCCGGCTCGGCGTTCGATCCCCAGGGCCAACTGCTCGACGTCGCCCTGCGCCAGCGGCTCTCTGCGCTGGTGAAGACCTTCACCTCGGCGACCGCCCTGCTCTCGAATCCCGACAAGTGATTCGACATCGAATCATTCGAGTTCGACTGATTGGGAGAAGATCATGATCAACGTCCGCAAGGCTTCCGACCGCTTCCACACCAGCATCGGGTGGCTCGACAGCCAGCACACCTTCTCGTTCGGCGAGCACTACGACCCGTCGTTCATGGGCTTCCGCGTGCTGCGCGTCATCAACGAGGACAAGGTCGCCCCGGGCAAGGGCTTTGGCACCCATCCGCACCGGGACATGGAGATCCTCTCCTACGTCCTCGACGGCGAGATCCGCCACCGCGACTCGATGGGCAACGGCTCGATCATCAAGCCGGGCGACGTCCAGCGCATGAGCGCCGGCACCGGCGTCTCCCACAGCGAGGAGAATCCGTCCACGGCGCGGCCGGTCCACTTCCTCCAGATCTGGATCCAGCCCGACAAGCGCTCGATCGAGCCGGGCTACGAGCAGAAGGCGTTCCCGCCCGAGGAGCTGCGGGGCAAGCTGCGGCTGGTGGCCTCGGGCGATGGGCGGCAGGGCTCGGTGACGATCCACCAGGACGCCGACCTCTACAAGGCGCTGCTGGCGCCGGGCGAGGCCGCGACGCTGCCGCTGCGCGAGGGCCGCTACTCGTGGGTCCAGGTGGCGCGCGGGGCCGTGACGGTCAACGGCCAGGCGCTCGGCCAGGGCGACGGCGCGGCGCTCTCGAGCGAGAGAGCGGTCGAGCTGGCGGCGACCGAGGCCGCCGAGGTGCTGGTCTTCGACCTGCCTTGACTCACTTTGCCCCGGGCGAGCGCGGCCGATGGTCGCGACTTGCCCGAGCGGCAAAGCGGCGCGCGAAGCTCTATGCTGCCGCCATGCTCACCGACGTCGCCCGCACTCTCTCGCGCAAGGTCTTCGTGGCGTCGCGCACGGCCCGCACGGCCGCGCTGCACCTTGGCTATGCCGCCTACCAGCGCACGATGAGAAAGCCCGCGCAGCCCACGCCGGAAGCTGCCGCCGCCCTGCAGCGCCGCCTGGCCGCGCTCTTCGAGCAGGACTGGGCCGACGCCGACGCGGGCTTCTATCCGCGGGCGCTGATCCAGGGCCTGCCTTGGCGCGAGTTCTTCGAGGTGACGCCGAAGCTCCTGCGCGACCTGTACGGCACGCGCAAGCGCATCCTGGCCGGCAAGTTCGACGACCTGCCCGAGGACGCCGCGCCCAGCCGCTACCCGAGCTACTACGCGCGCAACTTCCACTTCCAGAGCGAGGGCTACCTCGGCCACACCAGCGCCGACCTCTACGACCTCCAGACCGAGCTGCTCTTCGGCGGCACGGCCGACGTCATGCGCCGCCGCCTGGTGCCGCCGGTGGTCCGCTTTGCGCGCGAAGCCGGCCACTCGCGCACGGCGCCGCTCAAGATTCTCGACGTGGGCTGCGGCACCGGCCGCCTGCTCGGCATGCTCGGCGCTGCGCTCCCTGACGCATCGCTCTGCGGCGTGGATTTAAGCCCGCACTACATCGCCCGCGCCCGCGCCACGCTGCCGCGCGAGCTCAACGTCAGCCTGCTCGCCGAGAACGCCGAGCAGCTCCCATTCCCGCCCGGCCACTTCGACGCGGTCACTTGCCTCTTCCTCTTGCACGAGCTCCCCGGCGACATCCGCGCGGCCATCCTCGCCGAGCTCTCGCGCGTGGTCCGCCCCGGCGGCCTCGTCGTCCTGGGCGATAGCCTGCAGCTCTCGGACGCGCCGGATCTAGAGGCCGAGCTCCTCGCTTTTCCCAAGAACTTCCACGAGCCGTATTACCTGAGCTACCTGCGCGACGACGTCGCCACCCGCCTGCGCGCGGCCGGACTAGAAGTGACTTCCGGCGAGGCGCACTTCTTGACCAAGGTGGTCACCGCGTGCCGGCCGGCGGATAGTTGAGACTCTAGAAGCCGATTCCAACGGTGCCGACCGTCGCATCGAAGGAGCCCTTGGGCTTCACCGAGTCGCTGCTGCCGGCAAGGCTCCACGACTCGACGCCGCCGAGCAGCAAGACGCTCTGGAAGGCCCACTGCACGGTCACGCCGAGGCGCCGCTCCGACTCGGGGCCGTCGGGCGTGCGATGGGCGATGACCCAGCTGCCGATGATCGCGAACCGCAAGATGCGCAGGCGAGCGCGGAGCTGGAGGCCATAGTAGAGGCCGGGGACCATCTGGAATTCCTTGGGCCCGGGGTCGCTGGTGCCGATGCCGTCGCCGCCGATGCCGACCAGCATCTCCAGGCGGAGCGGCTCGTAGTCCATGGCGAGCCCGCCGGCGGCCCAGGCATCGAAGGCGAACCCGCTGCCTTGCTGCGCGCCCGCGAACGCTTTGTAGTTGCCGGTCCACTCGAAGCCACCCTCGTCGTCGGTGGCCATGCGCCGCTCGAAGCCGGCGAGGAAGCCGAGGCGGCTGTCGGGCGTGACCGTGCGCGTGCTGCTCGCGCTCTCGGACGGCGTGAGCGAGAAGCCGCGCACCTGCCAGCGCAGATCGGCGCGGTCCTCGTAGCTGCGGCGGCGGTAGGGCGTGTCGTCGTCGTCGCTCGAGCGAGAGGCGGGCGCGGGCGCGCGGGGCGGCGGCGCGGGCGGCGCGGGCGGCGGAGGTGGGGGTGCGAGCGCGGCGAGCCGTTTGTCCTCGCGCGCCTGCAAGGCCTGCAGGTGGTCGCCGGCCAGCGCGTCGGAGGTCGCCTCTGCCTGGGTGCGCGCGCGGCGCAAGAGGATGCTCGCGTCGGCCGAGCGCTCGACCGCGATGGCAGCGGCGCATTCGTAGCCAGCGAGCGCGCCTTGGCTGTTGCGCTTCTCTTCGGCGAGCCCGGCGGCGCGGGTGAAGGCCGCCTGCGCGGCCGCCTGGTCGCCGGCGCGGTAGAGGCGCTCGGCCTCGGAGAGGACGGCGCGAAAGTCGTCCGAAGTGAGCGGCTCGCCGAGCGCCGGCCGGGCGAGCGTTGCAGCGACGAAGAGGGCGATGGAAAGGGCGCGTCTCATGGCGTTCCTCACTGCCCGTAGTGGACGAAGGGGGCCCAGAAATAGGGAGCCTTGCCGGCCTCGCCGAAGTCGCCGCGGATGAACTTGCGCTTCACCTCCGCCGAGGCGGCCGCAAACCCGCGTCCGTCGCGCTCGGCCACGCGATACAGCTCCTGCATGAACTTCGAGGTGGACTCGTCCGCCACCTGCCAGAGCGAGACCGAGACGCCGTTGGCGCCCGCGATCAAGAACGCCTGGGTCAGGCCGACCACGCCCTCGCCGCCGTAGATCCTGCCCAGGCCCGTCTCGCAGGCCGAGAGGTTGACGAAGTCGGCCTGTAGCTTGAGCTGCGAGATCTCGCCCATGCGGAGGTAGCCGTCTTCGTCTCCGTCGGGCGCCTGCGAGAGCACCAGGGCCGAGAGCTCGGGCAGCTGCGGCACGACGATGCCGTGGGTCGCGAAGTGCAGGACCTTGTAGCGCGCCAGCTCGCCGCTCTGCGAGAGCGACTTCACCTTGGACTCGCGCACGGCCGCGCCTTCGATCACCTCGGCGCCGCGGACGATGGCGGGCAGCGCGCGCACCTCGGCCAGCGTGCCCGGCAGCTCCTCCCAGCGCTCGATGCCCAGCGCGGCGTAGGCCTTGCGCAGAGAGCCGCGCGCGTCGAGCTGCGCGTGGACCGAGGTCTCGAACGAGGCGAGCTGCGCCTCGGTCTCCACCTGCTTGCCGCCGCTGCCGGCAGCAGCGTACGGCGCGCCGCCGAAGGCGAGCATGGGCTTGCGCCCCGCCGGGTAGCCGCGCCGGCCGATCTGCTCGAGCACCGCCAGCGACTGCACGTAGCGGATGCGGAAGCGCTCGGCAAGATAGCGGCCCTGCGGGTCAACGAAGGTCTCGAAGGGCAGGAAGGCGAGCACGCCGTCGGGGACGATGAGCAGGTCTTCGCCCTCGTGCAGGTGCGAGAGGTGCGGCGCGATCAGCTCGTCGAAGAGTCGCCGGCCCGCTGCCCGCGCGGCCGCGCGCCCGCCCTCGCTGGTGTCGAGCAGGAGCGAGCGATAGAGGTTGACCACCCGCTCCAGCGCGTCGCTCCGCTCCAGCTGCGAAGGTCCTTGCCGCTTCTTGACGCCTCGCCGTGCGATGGCCGCGGCCTTCTCGCCGGCCGGCGCGCCGCCGAGGAGCGCGGTGGTCCAGGGCTCGGTCGCGTGCGCGAAGGCGGAGAGGCCCTCGCGGGTGATCCAGAACTGGCCCAGCTGCGGCCAGTTGGAATGCGAGTAGAGCAGGATGCTGCCCTGGCCCGCGATCTTCTGCAGCTGGGCGACGGTGGGCACGGCCACCTCGTCGTCGGCGAGCGCGAGCTTCTCGGCCAGCAGCTTGGCCCGCGAGAGCTCGATGGTGCGGTAGGCGGAAAAGGCGTCGCCTTTGCCCATCTGGCAGAGGGCGAGCGTCTGGTAGACGTCCACCTCCTTGACGAAGAAGTCGCGCCGGGCCTCGCCGGTGGCGGTCTTGCGGAGCTGCTCGACGATCTGCACCGACTGGGTCAGGTACGGCACCGCCTCGGCGTAGCGCTTGAGCCGGAAGTAGACGAAGCCCAGGTTCGAGAGCACCTGCTGCGCCTCGGGCCACGCCTTCTGCTGCTTCAAGATCTCGACCTGCTCGGCGAGAAAGGGCGCGGCCTTCTCGTACTCGCCCGCGTCCCAGTGGGTCCGGGCGGCGCCGCCGAGCACGTCGGCGATGAAGTCGGGGTCCTTGTCCGCGCGGGCGAAGGGCAGCGCGCTCCGGAACGACTCCAGCGCCGCGTCCTTCTCGCCGAGGATCCTGTGCACGGTGCCGGCGTCGGCGAACGCCTGGCCGATGGAGCGCTTGCGCTGCAGGCTCCGGGCCTCGTCCATCTCGCGCTGCAGTGCAAGCCGGGCGCCCGCGGCGTCGTGCAGCTCGGCCTTGAGCTTGGCTACCTGGCCAAGGCCGATCACCACGTCGGGCCGGCGTCCGAGCCTGCGGGCCACGTCCGAGGCCTCCTGGTACAGGTCGGCGGCCCGGCGCTTGTCGTCGGCGCTGACGCCCGCGCCCAGCTGGCTCAGCGCGGCCAGCAGCTCGGAGAGGTCGGTCTTGTCGGCCCGCGCCTCGACGACCGCCTGCTGGTAGCTCGCGAGCGCCTCCGCGCGCTGGCCGAAGATGGCGTGGATGCGGCCGATGCCGCGCAGGGCCGCCGAGATCTTGGCGGGGTCAGCCTTGCCGCGCAGCTGGATCGCGGCGCGGTACTGCTCCATCGCCCGGTCGAAGTGGCCGCCGAGCCGCAGCGAGTCGCCCCAGCCAACCAGCGCCTTGGCGGCCAGGCTCCACTCGCCGGCGGCGAGCTGCAGCGTGGCGGCGCGCTGGTAGGCGTCGGCGGCGCGGTCGTAGTTCCGCTGCCGCAAGAGCACCTGCGCCAGCATGTTGAGCGTCACCGGAGTGAAGGCGCTCTCGCCCGCGGCCAGCCCCTCGTCCCAGGCACGGACGGCCTCGTCGAAGCGGTCCTGCCCCTCGAGCGACATGCCGATCCAGTAGAGCGGCTCTTGCTGCAGCAGGCGGCTCGCGCCGGCGGCGCGCTGCTCGGCGAGGGCGCGGCGGAAGAGCCCGAGCGCCGCCTCGTTCTCGCCGCGCTTGAAGGCGGCGATGCCTTGCTTGAGCAGGCGGCCGGCGGCGCCCGCCTCGCCCGTCGCCACCGCGCCCGAGGTGGAGGAGATGCGCTTGAGCAGCGCGACGAAGCGCGCGTTGCCCTGCAGCGACTTCAAGTCTGGATCCTTGTCGGCTCCGGCGGCGTTGTTGAAGCCGTTGTCGATGGCCTTCTCCAGCCAGCCGAGCGCCGCGTCGGGGTTTTTTCGCAGCGCCGTGACGCAGGCGAGGTCGTAGAGGATCCCAGGGTGGTTCGGCTGCACCGCGAGCCCGTCGTGCAGCGAGCGCGCCGCGGACTCCTGGCGCCCGGCCTTCGAGTCGAGGCTGGCGCGGAGCTGGTAGATCGCCGCGGGGTTCGGGTTCAGGACCGTCGCCGCCCAGAGATGCGCGCGGGCCTCGTCGGCCTTTCCGGACTGCGCCAGCACTACCGCGAGGTAGTAGAGGGCCTCGACGTTGCCAGGCTGCAGCGCCACCGCCTTCTCCAGCGCGGCCTTGCCGCCCGCCGGGTCGCCGGTGGCGAAGAGCTCAAGGCCCAGCCGCAGCTGCGCGTCGCCCGAGCTGGCGAAGCGCGCGGCTGCGGCGCGGTAGTGGTCGCGTGCCTCGGCATGTTTCTGCGCGTCGGCCAGCGCCTTGCCCTCGGCGAGCGCCTTGGTCACCGCGCGCTCGGGGGCCGCCGAGAGGTCGCGCGCATCCCAGACGCGCACGAGGCCGTCCGCGCCGGCGGTGACGATCGCCTTGCCTCCCGGCGCGAAGGCCAGCGCCGACGCCCCGCCCTTGTGCGCGTCGGCGTAGACGAGCTGCTGCTCCCAGGCGAGGTCGAAGACCCGGAGCGCGCCGTCGTCGCCGACCGAGACCAGCAGCGCGCCATCCGGGCGGAAGGCCAGCCCGCGGACGGCGCCGGCCGTTCCCCGCAGCTTGAGGTAGTCGTCCGGAGAGGCGAGCGACCAGACGTGGAGGTTCCCTTCGGCGTCGCCCGCGGCCAGCCGCTTGCCCTGCGCGTCGATGGCCACCGCGAGCACGTCGCTCGTCGGACCCGCAGGGCAGCGCAAGAGCTTTCCCGAGAGGGCGTCCCAGAGGACCACCGCCGTCTGCCGGCCCGCCCGCAGCTTGCTGTGCGCGTGGCCGGTGACCAGGAAGCGCCCGTCGCCCGAGACGGCCACCGCCAGCGCGGGCGCGTCCGACTGGAAGACCTTGGGCTGCGCCGACTGGAGGTCGTAGAGGCGCGCCGCCCCGTCGAGGCTGGCGGTGACGAGGCCCGAGAGCGCGCCGGCGGCGAGGGCGGTCACCTCGCGCGGCTGCTGCAGCAAAGGGCCCTTGGACTGCGAGGCCGCGCTCCAGAGCTGCACCGCGCCGCTCCGGGTGGCGCTGATGACCGAGTTCCCGTCGGCGGTGAAGCCGACCGCGGTGGCCGGCGCATCGAGCGCGAGCTCGAAGACAAGAGCCTGCGCCTTCAGATCGTAGAGGGTGAGCTTGCCATCCTCGCTGCCGGTCGCGATCAGCCGCCCGTCGGGGCTTAGGGCCAGCGCCCGCAGCGGCGCCAGGTGGCCTTGCCTCCCCAACGACACCGAGAGGCGCAGCGGCTCGGCCGGAGCGGACTGGGCGAGGGCGGCGGCGGCGAGGCCGGCAAAGGAAGCGAGCGCGCAGAACGCGCTCCGGGCAACGGAGACCATCGGTGCTCCCGCGAATCCCGCCCGAGACTGAGGTCGGACTAGAAGATTACAGCAAGACGCAGCCGGCGCACAGCCGCCCGGGAAGATCGCGAGGGGTTACCGGGGATGCTCGCGCGCCGGCCATCGGCGCTCGCAGGTGACGCTACCTCGCGACCGGTGCACCTAGAGCACCGAACGGGTTGAATCCCGTCGGAGAACCGCGGGTTGCTGGGGCAACCCGCTCGGCCGATTCGCTGCGCATCGCCGCGTCTCTCCTCGTTGCCGTACAGAGAGTACGGCGCCTCGTCGTTCCTTGCGCTGCTTGCGACTCGACCGTTCTTCTCGGTCCTTCAACCCGATCGGTGCTCTAGTGCGCGAGGGCGCGGGCCTCGGCGGCGTCGAGCTCGCGCGCCCGCCTGGCCCAGCTGCGCGCGATCATGGCGATGGCGAAGAGCACAGAGACGATGACCACCAGCAAGAACGCGACGCCCGCCTTGGCGCCGGTGACCAGCTCGGACTTGGCGTCGCCCCAGCAGACCGGGCAGGCGAGAAAGAGCGCGGTCAAAATCGTCATGCGCGCACGTCCTTCAGCTTGCGGAGGAACCAGAAGCCGTAGACCACGAGCGCGATGGCGACGAGCACGCCGCCGACCGCGCAGCCGAGGTAGTTGCCTCCCCCGCCCTTGCTGAACATCCACAGGCCCCAGCCGCCGAAGAACAGCGCCAGGAGCGTGGAGACGATCACGAAGAAGACGTGGAAGGCCTTGAGTGACATCAGTGATGCGGGGCGGAGACGACCGCTGCGGAGTTGGCGGGGTCGCTGAAGTGGCGCGTCTCGCCGATGGTGGCCATGGGGATGAAGATGACGAAGAGGAAGAAGAGCGCCGTCAGCCCCAGCACCCAGAAGATGACCTTCTTCTCCGAGATGAGGTGCATGAAGTACGCAGCCACCAGGCTCGCCTTGATGCTGGCGATGACCAAGGCGACGACGATGTTCATCCAGTGGCTGCCGAGGTGCACGTAGCTGATGCCCACGGTGACGCCCGTGAGCACGGCCAGCGAGAGGAACACCATGATGTAGACGCGGACGTGCTTGGCGATCTCTTCGGGCCCGTGCGCGTCGTGCGAGGCGGCCCCGTGCGGATCTGCGTGGGTGCTGTCCATGTCGAGGGCTCCGGACTACAGCAGGTACAGCGAGGGGAAGAGGAAGATCCACACCAGGTCGACGAAGTGCCAGTACAGGCCGGCGTTCTCGACGCGGTTCTCGAAGTGCTCGCGGTCGGTCTTCCACATGCCGGTGAAGATCATCAGGTACGCATTCACGAGAATGCCGCCGATGATGTGGATGCCGTGCAGGCCCGTCAGCGTGAAGTAGATGCCGAAGAAGTTGCTGGTGGACGGGTAGTGGCCGTGGTGGAACTTGGTCGAATACTCAATGTATTTGATGACAAGGAAGCCAGCCGAGCACGCCAGCGTCGCGGCCATGTAGAGGCGGTACTTGGAGAGGCTGCCCATCTTCAGCGACGCCCACGCCATCACCATCGTGATCGAGGAGGTGATCAGCACCATGGTGTTGACGGTGGCGAGCGGGACGTTCAGCTCGTCGGCCCCGTGCGGCCAGCTGGGCGCGCCGGTGCGGAGCAGGATGTAGCTCGAGAAGAGGGCGCCGAAGAGCATCACCTCGGAGGCGAGGAAGAGCCAGATGGCGAACTTGCCATTGGGAATTCCCGTGACCGGGTGCGGCTTGACCGAATAGGGGATGGCGACGTCGGACATGGCGGCTAGCCCTCCACGAACTGGGGCGAGAAGTCGGTGGCCTTGCCCGGGACGCTGTACTCGTAGGGATCGCGGTACACGACCGGGTCGGTCAGGAAGTTGCCGTGCGGAGGCGGCGAGGGCGCGGCCCACTCGAGCGTGGTCGAGTCCCAGGGGTTGATCGAGACCTTCACGCCGCCGCGGATGCTGGAGAAGAAGTTCCAGATGAACGGCAGCTGGCCGAGCGCGAGCAGCCACACCGACCAGGAGATGACGACGTTGAGCGGCTGCACGCCGCGGCCGTGCGCGTAGACCGTCGGGTCATAGAGGCGGCGCGAGAGGCCGGCCATGCCCTGGAAGAACATCGGCATGAAGACGCCGTTGATGGCCACGAACGAGACCCAGAAGTGGATGCGGCCGAGGGTGTCGTTCATCTTCCGGCCGGTCGCCTTCGGGTACCAGTAGTAGATGCCGGCGAACATCGCGAAGATCGTCCCGGGCGCGACCACGTAGTGGAAGTGGCCGATCACGTAGAAGGTGTCGTGCAGGTAGATGTCTGACGCCGTCAGGCCGAGCGGCAGGCCGGTGAGGCCGCCGATGGCGAACATCGGAAGGAACGCCACCGCGAAGAGCATGGGCGTCGTGAAGCGGATGTTCGCGCCGTAGAGGCTGATGAGGAAGCAGGTTAGGATGATCACGCTCGGGATCGAGATGATCATGGTCGTCGTCTGGAAGAAGGTGCTCATGGTCGTGCCCATGCCGGTCATGAACATGTGGTGCGCCCAGACCACGAACGACATGAAGCCGAGGAAGATGGTCGCGTAGACCAAGAGCCGATAGCCCCAGAGCGGCTTGCGGATGTTGTTCGCCAGCACTTCCGCGACGATGCCGAGCGCCGGCAGGATCAGCACGTACACTTCCGGGTGGGCGAGGAACCAGAAGAGGTGCTGCCAGAGGAGCGGGTTGCCGCCGCCTGCCACCTTCAGCACTTCGCCGGAGATGACGAGGCCGCTCGGGAGGAAGAAGCTGGTGCCGGCGACGCGGTCCATCAACTGCAGGACGCTCGCGGCCTCGAGCGGCGGGAAGGCGAGCAGGAGCAGGAAGCTGGTGACGAACTGCGCCCAGACGAAGAAGGGCAGGCGCCACATCGTCAGGCCCTTGGCGCGCATCTGCACGATGGTGACGATGAAGTTGATGGAGCCGAGCAGCGAGCTCGTGATCAGCAGCACCATCGCGAGCAGCCACACCGTCTGGCCCTTGGTGGCGATGTCCGAGAGCGGCGGGTAGCTGGTCCAGCCCGACTGCGCTGCGCCGCCCTCGACGAGGAAGCTGGACAACATGACGACGCCGCCGGGCAGGAAGACCCAGTAGCTGAACATGTTGAGCTTGGGGAACGCCATGTCGGGCGCGCCGATCTGCAGCGGCATGACGTAGTTGCCAAAGCCGCCGACCGCGAGCGGCACGATGCCGAGGAACACCATGATGGTGCCGTGCATGGCGCCGAGCTGGTTGTAGAACTCGGGCTGCATCACGCCGCCCGGCATGCCGTTGGTGAGCAGGCTGCCGATGAACGGCATGGCGCGGCCCGGATAGGCGAGCTGCCAGCGCATCAGCATCATCAGAGTGAAGCCGAAGAAGAGGAACACCAGCGCCGTCACCGCGTACTGGATGCCGATGACCTTGTGGTCCTGCGAGAAGATGTACTTCTGCCAGAACGGCAGCTCGTGGTGGGCCCCGCCATGATCGGCGTGGCCGTGCGCGTGCGCGTCGGCAGTTTCGGCGTGACCGTTGGCGTTGACGCTCATCGGTGATTCTCCAAAGTTTGCAAAATTTGCAAAAAGGTTCGGGCGCGCCGTTCGTTAATGGTGCGGGGTCTCGGTGACCTTCTTCTCGGGCGCCACCGGCGGCGTCGGCACCGGCTGCGCTGGGGCCGTCGGCGCGGGCGCTTGCGCGGTGGGCGCGGCGGGCGCGTTCTCGGCCAGGAACTTGTCGAAGTCGGCCTGGCTTTCGATAATCACGTCACCGCGCATTCGATAATGGCCGAGGCCACAGAGCTGGGCGCAGGCGATCTCGAAGTGGCCGGTCTCCTTGGCCTCGAACCAGACCGGGATGCGCGCCCCCGGGATGGTGTCCTGCTTCACGCGCAGGACCGGGATGTTCCAGGAGTGGATCACGTCTTTGGACGACACGGTGGTGATGACGGGCTTGTTCACCGGCACGTGGAGCTGGTTCACCATCACGACGTCGTCCTTGCCGTCGGGGTCGTTCGGGTCGAGGCCGATGAGGTTGTCGGCGGCGACGAACTCGGGCGCGGTCCTGCCGAACTTGCCGTCCTTGCCCGGGTAGACGACGTTCCAGGCGAACTGCTCGGCGATGATGCGGACGTTGACCGCCTCGCTCTCCTTGGGCGGGTCGTTCTTGTACTTGGCCCAGATCGGCGCGGAGAGGCCAAAGAGCAGGAAGGCCTCGAAGACCACCACGCCCGCCTCGATGTACTTCGAGAACGACGCCTTCACCGGTTGGTAGAGCGCGGTGTGGCCCGGCCGGGCGCGGAACTTCATCAGCACCCAGATGAAGTAGATGCCCCAGCCGACGAAGAGCAGCAGCATGAACCAGTGCACGACGGAGATGAGTCCGTCGATGCCCCCGCCGTGCTTGGAAACGTCAACCGGGAGCCAGTACCCGTAGATCTTGTCATCCATGTGCAGGGCCTTTCATCGGTGCGGCTCTCCGCAGGCGCGTGCGAGCGTCTGCGGCTGTCGCGCGGCGGCTCAGCGGTGAAGGGTCAGGGAAGCTTGGGCCGACGGCGCGCCGGAAGAGCGCGGCGCCGGCAGCGTGGAGAGACACCAGAACGAGAGCCCCGCCAGGAGCAGCGCGGGCGTGGCCACCCAGGCGAAGCGAGAGGTGGGCGTGCCCTCGGCCGAAGCCGTGCGGGCGCGGCGCAAGAGGAACGCAGCCTCGGTCGCGAGCACGGCCAGCGCGGCCAGCCGCGTGATCGTCCAGAAGAGCGTCCAGGAAGCGGCGGGGGAGGACAGATCCATCAGGGTGTGCGGCTCTAACATGCGCTGAAAACGAGGGTCAAGAAGATGCGGCGCTTGGCCTCAGCGCTCCCGCTCTCTAGCGGCGAGCCCCTGAAGTCCCTCTCCGGGCGGGCAGCAGTGCGCCTGGTGCTCGCTCGCGGCCGGCGCCGTGCGCAGCTTACTTGGGGGGTTCAGGCATGCGTCAAGCAGCGGTTGTGCTCTCCGGCGCGGCGCTGCTGTGCGCGCTGGTCGCTGCAGGTTGTGGAGGCAGCAGCCGTGCGGCTCCAGTCGCCCCCACGCTCGACGCAGGCTCGACGGGCGGCGTTCTCGACGCCGGTCCTGGCGGTCCTCCAGACGCCGGCGCGGAGCCCGACGCGGGCAGCCAGCCAGGCGACGACGGCGGCGGGACGCCTGACGCCGGAGTGACGCCAACCGATGGCGGGGCGACGCCATCTGATGGCGGAGTGGCGGTCATCGATGGCGGAGTGACGGACACTGACGGCGGCCTCCCCGGCGCGGACGGCGGCACCGCAAGCGCCGACGGCGGCTCGACCGGAACCAGCACCGGCAACGAGCTCACGCCCTCCGTCCCGCCCGGGATCGACCGGCTGACCACGGGAGAGAGCGGCACCGCCCTGGCGGTGGATGACCAGAACATCTATTGGCTCTCGCAGGTCGTGGCCGCCCAGCCAGGCTTCAACCAGGTCGCGGTCCGCTCGATGCCGCGCGGCGGCGGCGCACCGCGGACGCTTGCCGTGGTTGACGGGCTCGCGCAAGCCAGGCTGATCGCCGACGCCGATGCGCTCTACTTCCGCGTCGTCGTCTGCGGCAAAGGCGCGACCGACCCGTTCCCCTGCGGCGTCAGCGAAGGCAGCGGCACCTACGTGGCCTATCGGCTGCCCAAGGCCGGCTCGACCCCCGCCGTGCTCAAGGACAGCTTCTCGAGCCTCTTGGCCGTGGACGGCGCTGGCCTGTATCGCTCGCGCCCGGGCATCGACTTCGACCCCGGCGACGTCCACCTCGCCACCAAGGACGGCGCGTACGCCTCGGCGCTCGACGGGGCGATGGGAACCGCGCTCGTGCCCACGGCGACCGACCTCTATTGGCTCGGCTTCGGCTCCCTGCGCCACCGCGCGCGCGGTAGCGCCACTACCTTCGACCTGGCGGTCTGGAACAACCAGACCTTCTTCGACCTCGCGCTCGGCGACTCCTTCTTCCTGCGCGGTGGCGACGACCTCAAGCCAAGCGGCATCTACGCCCTGCCGCGCGCCGGAGGCACCCCGAAGCTGCTCTGGGGCACGACCAACACGCTGCTCGCGATGGTCGATGGGCAAGGCTCACAGGTCTTCTGGAATCAAGATCCGTCGCCGCTCGACGGCTTCTCGGGCTGCGCGGGCACCGCCAACGCCGACGGTACGAGCGGGCGCTGCATCGACCTCGGCCACTATCGCTACGGGCCCGTGAAGGCGAGCGGCAAGGACCTCTACTACCTGCGCGACGGCGACCTCTTCCACGCGCTCACCTCGGCGCCCGCCGATCCCGACGGCACCGACGGCGAGTGGCTCGAGCGCGGCAGCACGGTCCCCGCGGGCGGAGGCGCGCTGGTGAACGAGGGCGTGCTGGTGGCGAACGGTCTCTTCGGGACCTTGGCGATCGACGCGGACAACGTCTACTTCGCGCGCGGCTCGGCCGACGGCAGGTACGAAACCGTGTCCGCGGTGCCAAAGTCGGGCGGCGCGCAGACAGTGGTGGCGAGCGTACCCGGCAGCATCGATGGCCTCGACGCCACCACCGACTTCCTTTACTTCGACGCCGGCACAGACCTCGCCAGCTCTTGGAGCGGCCTGCGCCGCATGTCCAAGCGCGGGGGACCCCTCGAGTGGCTGGGCACGCCGAATGGCCACGTCATCGACGGCGGGTTCATCTACTCAGGACGCTTCCAGACCACCATCGACCGGATGGACCTCGCCGGGCACCACCGCCAGACCGTGGCGAGGCCGCCCTACTTCACCGGCTTCACCGTTTCGCAGGGCGAGATCATCTGGCACGAGGATGCCACCGCGCCGAACGGCGACGACGCCGGCTTCATCAGGGCCGCTCCGACCGACGGCTCGGGCTCACCGCGGCTGATCGCCAAGACCGACGGCGCCTTCAACTTCGGCGGCCTCCGCGCCGACGATCGCAACGTCTACTGGGTGCACAACGGCGTGCTCCGCAGCGTCCCGCGCGCCGGCGGCACGCCCACCGTCATCGGCGGCGCCATCGACTTCGGCTTCGATCTGCACGCCCACCGCGTCTACTGGTCCGAGCAGAACAACCCGGGCTGCCTCTTCGCGGCGGACCCCGACGGCGGCAACAAGGTCTGCATCGACCACTCGAGCGAACCGCATGGCCTGGTCCGGGTGGACGACACCTCGGTCTACTTCGTGCGCGGCAGCAGCCTGGTCCGCAAAAACAGGCAGTAGCGCGGCTATCGCTTGTCGGCCATCAGGACCACGAAGAGAACGGTCAGGTAGACGAGCGAGTGGAGGAAGAGCTGCCGCGCCCACTTCGGGCCCGCGTCGCTGCGCAAGCCCCAGAGGCCATGCGCGAGGAAGAGGCCGCCAAAGAGGAGCGCCGCGGCCAGGTAGACCCAGCCCGCGGCGCCCACCGGCACGAAGAGCAGGCTGACGCCGAGCAGCGCCACTGAGTAGCGCACGATGTTCATCCGCGCGGCCTCTTCGCCGCCGGGCTCGTTCGGCTGCACGATGAGCCCGGCGCGCGCGTACTCGTCTTTGCGGAAGAGCGTGATGGCGAGGAAGTGCGGCACCTGCCAGAGGAACATGACGGCGAAGAGGAGGACGCCCGGCACCTCCAGACGCCCGGTGGCCGCGGTCCAGCCGATCAAGGGCGGGATGGCGCCGGGCAGCGCGCCGACCAGGAGCGCGGTGGCCGAGCGTCGCTTGAGCGGCGTGTAGAGCAGCACGTAGCTGACCAGCGCGACCGAGGCGAGGAGGCCTGGCAGCGCTCCCACCGCGAAGGTGAGCAGCGGCACCGAGACGGCGGCGAGCGCGAGGCCGAAGTTGAGCGCGACGCGAGGCTCCATCCGTCCGGCGGGGAGCGGCCGGTTGGCCGTGCGGGCCATCAGCGCGTCGCTGTCGCGCTCGAGGTACATGTTGAGCGCGTTGGCGGCGGCGACGATGAGCACGGTGCCGAGCAGCGTCAGCGCGATCCTTGTCCGAGAGAGGCCGGACGGCGCCATCCAGAGGCCGCTCGCGGTGGTGAAGACGACCAGCGCGGTGATGCGCGGCTTGGCCAGCGCCAGCAGGTCGCGGGCGGTCGTTCGCGGGCGGGCGAGGGCGTCGGCCATCAAGAGCGCGCCCCCACGAGGTCAGGCAGCGCACGCGCGGGTTCCTTTGCAGCGGCGGCGCGGGTGCGCACGAGCAGCGAGACGAAGGTCGCCAAGAGCAGCGCGCCCACCAGCAAGTGGCCGGTGACCGAGAAGAGCTCTTTGAATGTCGCGATGGTGAGGACGCCGAGCGCGATCTGGACCAGCACCAGGACCGGCGCCGCGCGGGCCAGCAGAAGCGTCAGCCAATCACCGCTCATCCGCCACAGGCGCGGTGATACGAATATCACCAGCGCGGCGACGATCAGCGCCAGCGCGCGGTGCGCCATGTGCAGGTGCACCGCCGGGTGGACGTGCGAGGGCCAGAGGGCCCCGCGGCAGAGCGGCAGATCGGTGCAGATCAGTCCGGCGCCGGTGTGGCGCACGGTGGCCCCGAGCAGGATCTGCAAGTAGAGGGCGCCCGTCGTCAGCCAGAGCAGCGCCCTGCCCTCGCGCGGCTCGATGGCCGGCAGCAAAGGCGCAGAGAGGCGCAGCGCCAGCACCAGCAGCGTCGAGAAGAAGAGCATCGAGGTGCCGAGGTGCAGGACCAGCACCGTCGGCGGCAGCTTGTAGACCACGGTCGCGCCGCCGAGCAGCCCCTGCGCGAGCACGAGGATGAGCGCGCCCACGGCCAATCTCGCCTCGCCCGTGGCCGCCCGCGCGAGGAGCCAGAGGCAGCCCGCGAAGCCGGCGAGGCACACGAGCGCTGGCACCATCGGCAGCGCGCCCGCGGTGCGCACCACGTGGGCCGAATCGAACGCGCCCCCGAGGACGAAGAGCGGCGCCACCACGGCCGCCGCGCGCTGCAGCGAGCCGCGCAGCAGCGCCAGGCAGAGCAGCACGGTCAACAGGCCCACCGTGCCAGCGATGAGCCGATGCGAGTGCTCGACGAGCACGCCGCCGACCATCTTCGGCAGGGGCGAGCCGAAGCACAGCGGCCAGTCGGGACACGCCAGCCCCGAGTCGGTGTTGGTGACGAGCCCGCCCGCGACGATGAGCGCGAGCGTCAGCCCGGCGGCGGCGAGTGCGAGACGGCGGACCCACATGACCTGCTCCTGCTCCCTCTTGAAAAGCGAAAGGGAGGACCGCAGAGCGATCCTCCCCTCGCGCGACGACTCTACCGGGAAGACTTAGCTGCCCTTCTCGGTGCCGTCGTACTTGAACTCGATCTTGGCGGGCTTGCCGGCCTCGACCGTGACGTCGGCCGTCTTGCTGCCGAACTTCTCGTGCCACGCCTCGATCGTGTACGTGCCCGGGGGAACGTTGTCGATCTTGAACTCGCCCGAGTCGCCCGTGGTGGCCTGGAGGTTCGTCTTGGCCACGCCGACGAACCCGCGCATCCACGGGTGCACGTCGCACTTCCACTTGATCATGCCCTCGTCGGTCGGCGTGTAGTCGATGGGCGGGGCGGCCTTGCCGGGCATGCCCTTGTTGAAGGCCGTCGCCGCGCCGATGTACGTGTGCACGTTGTGCAGGGTGTCGTCGTGGTTCTTGACGGTGATCTTCTGGCCGACCTGCACGAACTGCAGGCGCGGCTTGTACATGCAGCCGTCCTGGGTCACTTCGATGGCGGCGGCGGCCGGGGTTGCGCCCGCGGGAGCGCCCTTGGTGACGTGCACCCAGACGTTCTCGAGCTTGCCGCCCTTGACCAGCACCGACTCATCGGTGACGACCTTGGGGCACTTCGGATCGGCGCTGGTGGGCAGCTTCTTCATCTCGGGAACTGCGCCCGAGAAGAGGACTGCGCCGGAGATGCTGCCGCTGCTACCGCCAGCGGCAGGAGCGGCCGCGGCGGCCGCAGGAGCGGCGGCAGCGGGCGGCGTCGCGGCCGGAGCGGCGGCAGGCGGCGCTGCAGCGGGAGGGGGAGGCGGGGCGGCGCTCTGGTCCTTGCACGCGCTCACCGTGGCCGACAGCGCTGCCGCCGCGAGGGCAGAAAGCGCGATGGCTTTGAGATTCTTCATTGGTTTCTCCTGTGAAAGTGCGCGCGAAGTAGCAGAGCGCAGAGGGCTGGTCAATTTGAATCGAGAGATAGGTTCAGCCGGCGACGAGCGCCCGCGGCACGACGCCGCAGGCGCTGCTTTGCCGCTGCCTAGCCGCCCCGCGTCCGCTTGGGCGCCGGGTTTTCGGCGCGCTTGGGCCCGGGCTGCTCGCCCTCGTCGCCGAGGTGCATGATCAGGTCGCGGAGCGCGTCGACCTGGTCGTCGCCGTTCGAGTTGAACAGCTTGCTCGGCGCGCTCGGGTGCTTGGGGTCCGAGAAGTCCCAGAAGCTCGGCATGCGCGTGCCGTCCATCAGCGCCTGCGGGTTCTGCAGCCAGGCTGGAATCCAGTCGGGCCGCAGCCGGTGCTTGGCAAGGAGCAGGTTCGGCGCCGCCGAGCCAGGATCCTGTCCGGGCCGCAGCTCGCCCACGACGTGGCAGCTCAGGCACTTCAGCTCGGTGAAGAGCGCGTTCGCCTCCGAGAGTCGCTCGCGCGAAGGCTGCGGGCCCTCGGTCGTGGTCAGGTACGGGAAGGGCTTGTTCGAGGCCGCATCGAAGTACCTCACCAGCCCGGTCGCGTCCTCGTCGGTGAAGTGGAAGGTCGGCATGCGCACGTTCAGCCAGGGCCGCAGCTTCTTGCTGTCCGTCGCGGGGCCGACCGGGTTCTTCAAGAACGCGAAGAGCCACTGCGGCTGCGTCTTCCAGCCCTCGCCCGTCAGCATCGGCGGCGCGTAGCTCTGGTCGTCCTCGTTGAACCGGTCGCGGATGGTGCCGCCCCGCTTCTCGACGATGTGGCAGTTGCGGCAGCCGTTCCAGAAGACGAGCTTCTCGCCCTGCAGCACCGAGGCCTTGTTGCCCTCGACGCCGGAGAGGTACTCGCGCGGCGGCTTTTCACCGGTCAGGCCCTTCAAGAACGTCAGGAGCGAAAGCTTCTCGTCGTCGCTGAAGTCCCACTGGGGCATGCGCGTCTCGACGCGCTCATAGGCGTAGATGCGCGGCGTGCCGAGCTTGGTCCAGACCCAGTTGGCGTACGTCTCGCGGCGCTTGGGATCCTGGGTGAAGTACTTCACGTCGCCGAAGTCGAGCAGGTTCGGATCCTTGCGCCCGTGCTCGGAGAGCTCGGTGCCGATCTTCTGCGCGTTCTCGAAGCCCTTGATGTCGTGGCAGCCGAAGCAGCCGTACTTGGCGATCAGCTCCTGCCCCTTGGCGGCCATCTGCGTCAGGCGGGCCTTGTCCGAGCCAGGCGCCAGCTCGGGCGGCGCCGGGTACTTCTGGTCGGTCTTCAGCGTCACCAGATAGGCGGTGACGTCGGAGGCCTCGGCGTCCGTGAGCCGGAGGTCTGGCATCTTGGTCTGCGGCCACATCGCTTTCGGATTCTTGACCCAGCTGTAGATCCACTCTGGGTTTGCCTTGTCGCCGATGTTCGACAAGTTCGGCGCGTAGTCGCGCTCCTTCGAGGCCTCGCTGCGGCGCGACTGGTCACCCTTGGCAAAGACGTGGCACGCCATGCAGCCGACGCTCTCGACCAGCGCCTGGCCCTTCTTGGCGTCGCCCGCGCCCTTGTTCTCGAGCATCTTGGCGGGCTGGCTGTTCGTCCAGAGGTACGCCGTGATGGCCGAGACCTCCTCCTCGCGCACGCCGCGGTGGTTGGCCAGCACCTCTTCGTCGCTCATGCCCTCGGGGCGCGGCTTGGAGGCCGCGTCGATCCCGTGCGCCACCGCCTTGGGGTCCACGGCGCCCGGCCAGAAGTTCGGCATGCGCGTGCCCGGTCGCCACGCCTTCGGGTACTGGATCCAGGTCTTCAGCCAGCCGGGGTTGGTCTTGCTGGCGATGGTGACCAGCGTCGGACCGCGCTTGGGAAGATCGGTGTAGCCCTCGGCCGGGTGGCAGCCCCAGCAGCCGACGTCGATGAAGAGCTTCTTGCCCTTGGACAAGAGCGGCGCGTGCTCGAGGTTCACGTCCTGGACGTGGCACTTGTCGCACTTGGACTGGAGGAACGCGCCCTTGTAGTGCTTGCCCATCACCGTGACCATGTCGGTGAGCGGGTCGTTCCAGTCGTGGTCGTCCTTGCCGTGGGCGAACTTGAAGTGCTCGACGCCCTTGGTCTGCGCGCCCTCGCCGCCGTGGCAGGTGGTGCAGCCGAACGTCTCCGGCGTGTGCGTCTTCACCAGCAGGTCGAAGCGGTGCGGGTGCGTGCGGAAGACCGGCTTCACGTCGTACGGGTTGTTGTTCAGGACGTCGTTGAACTGCTTGGCCGAGTCCTTGTCGGTGCAGGCCCACTGCGCCTGCTCGGCGGCCTCGCCGGTGGCGATCTTCCCGCCGTTGTCGATAAAATAGGACTTCGTTTTCGGTAACCAACGCCCGGTGCGGCCGCAGTAGGCCTCGGCCAGATCGAGCCACTTCTCGTAGTCCTTGCGGCTCAGGCACTGCTCTTTGTCGCCGGCGAATCGGGCCGTGATGGGCGCGGGCTCAGGCGACAGCTTGAAGCCGCCGATCGGCACCTGCGCCGGCTCCTCGGGGACCCGCTCGCAGAGCTTGTCGTAGGCGGCCTGGTACTGGTCGGTCACCTCGTCGTCGATGCCGTACTGGGTCTTGAAGTCGGCCGCCGGCAGCTTCTTCTTCTTGGCGTCGAGCACTTCCCAAGGCGCGCTGTAGCCGCCCTTGTTCACGCCCATGTGGCAGTTCTGGCAGCGGTCCACCGTCTCGCTGCCCCAGGAGTTCTTCAAGGGCGCGATCCAGTACTGCTCCATCGCCGGCCACTTGTGCGACGAGGCCTCGATCTTCTCTTTCAGATCCGCGCTCGGCTTGTCGAACTTTGCCAGCGCCAGCGCCGCCGCCTCCTTGCGCGCCTGGAAGGCGATCCGCGCCTTGCTCGCCTCTTCATGCCGCTTGATGGCCGCCTGGTACACCTCGTCGCGCGCGGCGGTCTCCTTGGCCCAGGTGTCCATCTCCTTCTGCAGCTTCTCTTCTTCCTCCTTGTGCCCCTCGTGCCGGGCCTCGCGCGTCTTGTAGTAGGCGGCGTCCATCTCGGACTTGGCGAAGCCGAGGTAGAGCTTGCCCTCGTCCATCTTCACCTTGGCGTCTTCTTCTGCCTTGGCGGCCTGGTCGAACGCCTTGCGCTGCTCGGCGTTGCCGGTGATGGCGTTGGTCGCGGCCAGGAGCTCGGCCTTGGCCGCCTCGTACTGCTGCTTCATGGCGGGGTCGCTCAGCCGCTTCTCCTGGCGCGCGAGGTCAGCCTTGAAGTGGCTGCCCTCGAGCGCGAAGAACTCGCGCTGGTAGACCTTCCACGGACGGCGGGCAAAGACCTCGTCGTAGACGGCCCAGGCGGAGGAGAGCGCGAGCAGCACCGCGAGCCCCACGAAGGGCCACTTGAGGCTCTGCAGCTCGAGGGGCTTCTTGGCCATGGTGCAACCTCAGCGACCGCGAATTCGATAATCGGTGGAGTCGTTCAGCGAGCGAATTGCAAACTTCGATAACGTCAGATGTTGAGGATGTTCGGGATGGTGAGCACGTACTTGATGTTCATGCTCAGTCGCAGCCCCATCTTCACCACCACGCCGGCCATGATCATGAAGAGCGTGGCCACCACCAGGTAGCGCACGAGGCCCAGCTCCTTCATGAACGGCGTGTTCTGCTTCCACTTCCAGACCGCGCCTGGGATCCCGACCAGCCAGACCCCGACGCAGACCAGGCCGAAGACCATCGCCGGCATCTCGGAGCGGAAGCCGAGCTTGTAGGGCAGGTCGATGTTCACCAGCGGCACGACCTTGTGCGGGTCCCAGAAGTCCCAGGGCATGAACAGGTTCCAGCCGGGTCCGCGGAAGAAGACGCCGATGGTGATCATGCCGACCCACATCCCGAGGAACCCGACCATGAACGTGGCGATGGAGAACTTGCGCTCCTGCCAGGTGTAGTAGCCGTTCCCCTTGGGGTTGATGTCGACGTAGGGGATGACCATCAGGCCGACGATGATCAGGCTCGGCAGCACCACGCCCGCGATCCACGGGTCGAAGTAGACGAGCATCTCTTGCAGGCCAAGAAAGTACCAAGGCGCCTTCGACGGGTTCGGCGTCTTGGTCGGGTTGGCCGGCTCTTCCATCGGCGCATCGACGGTGATGGACCAGACGAGCAAGACGAGCAGGAGCACGCAGCCCGCGATGAACTCGGCGCGGACCAGATAGGGCCAGGTGTGGACCTTGTCGGGCAGGTCGGTCACTGGCTGCACGGCGCGCGCGCGGCCGGCGGTGACCTTCACCTCCTCGGGGTCCTGGATCGTCGCTGTCAGGTTCTCGGCCATGGTCGTTTATCGAATTCGATAAAGGTTTTACAGAGGGCCGGAGATGCCGCCGTCTTTGCGAATGCGCCAGAAGTGCAGGATCATCAAGATGGAGGCGATGATGGGGATGAAGATGCAGTGCAGCACGTAGAAGCGGAGCAGCGTCGCCGAGCCGACCACCGTGCCCGCCGTGAGCAGCGAGCGCGCGTCGTAGCGCGGGGTCATGCCGAGCTGCGGGCCGAACGGTCCTTCGTTGCCGAGCAGCGGCGTCGCGCGGGCCATGTTGGTGCCGACGGTGACCGCCCAGATCGCCAGCTGATCCCAGGGGAGCAGGTAGCCGGTGAACGAGAGCAGGAGGGTCAGGGTCAGCAAGTTCACGCCGACCACCCAGTTGAACTCGCGCGGGGGCTTGTAGCTGCCGGTCATGAAGACGCGGAACATGTGCAGCCAGATGAAGATGACCATGCCGTGCGCCGACCAGCGGTGCATGTTCCGCATGATCATGCCGAAGGGCACGTCGAAGTCGAGGTACTTCACGTCCCAGTAGGCGTACTCGCCGGTGGGCCGGTAGTAGAACATCAGCACCACGCCGGTGACGACGGTGCAGAGGTAGAGCAGGAAGGTGAGGCCGCCCGCGCACCAGGTGTGCCGGTAGCGGATGCCGTGGCGCCGCATCTTCGAGGGATGCAGGTGCAGCCAGACGTTGGAGGAGACCTGGAGCACGCGGTTGCGCGGCGTGTCCTGGTAGCCGTGGCGGAAGATGGACCGCCAGACGTAGTTGTTGGTCAGGACGTCGAAGATGGACGCCTTCTTCGGTGTCGGAGAAGAGTCAGCCACTCAAGACCTCGATGGATCAGGCGCCAGTGAACTTGACGAAGGCAGCGGGGTCGTCCCACTGGCCGAGTTCGTATCGATAACGGAAGGCTTTATCGACGACGATCTGGCCGTCGTCGGCGAGCGCCACCTTGACGCGCTCGAGGGGACGGGGCGTGGGGCCTTCGAAGTTGATGCCGTCCTTGGTGTAGCCCGAGCCGTGGCAGGGGCACTTGAACTTGTTCTCGGGGCCGAGCCAGCGCGGCGTGCAGCCGAGGTGCGTGCAGATGCCGAGCAGCGCGTAGATGCCGTTCGGCTGCCGGACGATCCAGACCCGCTGGCTCTTCATCCACTTTTCCGAGACGTCGCCGATCGTGTACTCGTTCGGGTAGCCGGCCTTGAACGAGGTCGGCGGCTCGAAGAGCACGCGCGGGAAGAGCAGGCGCACGATGGCGCCCCCCGCGATGGCGAAGCAGGTGAGGATGGCGCCCCAGCCGGCCAGCGACGCGATGTCGCGCCGCGACCAGATGTTGTTGCCAGCCTGCGCTTCGGGAATGCCGGGATTGCCGCCAGGCATTGCGCTCCTCGTGGGCTTCGTTCACAAACTCCCGTCGACACGGACAGACGGGGGACGGCAGGTTTCTGGCACGCACCCCAGACCCAGTCAAGCGACGCGGCAAACGATGCGGCGGTTCGCCGCAAGATGTGGCGGCGACCATTGACGCCCCCCCGCCCTGCGAGTAGGAACGCCAGGCTGCCTGACACGGAGGCCACATGGGTCCGTTGGCGAACTTCTGGGCGATCGTCTCCGTCCCGGACAACATCCCGATCGTCTTCATGCTGCTGCTCGTCGGCTACTTCACGTACCTGAGCTTCGACGAGGCGCGCAAAAACGACCGCCTGATCCGCGAAGGCCGCAAGGACCAGATCCTCCGCCGGATGCAGGAGTAGCGGAGAGCCGCATCTTCAGAGCTTCCGCGTCGCGTACGCCTGCGGCAGGTGCTTCTTCATCAAGCCCGCCAGCGTGCGGCCGTCGACCAGGTCGATCGGGTTCCCGCGCGCGGCGTCCCGCGCCTCGCCGGTGAAGTCGCCGAGCGTCACCAGCACGCTCTTGCCCACCGACTCGGCCCGCGTGGCCTCGATGAGGTTTCTCACCTCGTCGTCGCCGAGCGGATCGCCCGGCGCCGCGAGCACGCCGCGCACGTAGAGTCGGCCGCCCTTGATGGGCGTCGGATCGTTGGCGAACAGATCGACGGTGCTGGTGCCGCGCTCGCTGCGCTCGGGGTGGAAGCCCATCTCGGTGAAGAGGGTGAGGATGAGCCGCTGGAAGCCCTCGATGCCAAACGGGCGCACCCAGTCGAGCTCGGTCTGCGGCGGCGCGCCCGGTTTGTCGATGGCCGCCGGCGAGACCGGCTGGTTCTTGCCGATGAGGATGATGAGGAGGAACCCGACCACGGTAGCGACGGCGGCGACGATGAGGATGCCCATCGCCGACAGGTGGCAGGCGCCCGGCCGCCAGTCAAGGACGGTTGACACCGCGCAGTCTCTTCGCTAGAAGCGGCTCCCCGTTTCGGGCCTGTAGCTCAGCTGGGAGAGCGCTAGAATCGCACTCTAGAGGTCTCCGGTTCGATCCCGGACAGGTCCACCAATCGCTCCGAGATTTGCGGCCCGCCGAGCGACCCTCGGACGGGCCTTTCTTTTTCGCCGCGCCCTTGCCCGCCGCCAATTCAGCTAGCATCGCGCCGGATGGCTGACCTCGCCAAGGCGCCCGAGCGCCGCGGAGCACCGCTCTTCGCGCGCATCCTCGCGCTGGCGCTGGCCGTCTCGGTCGTGCCCATCGTCGCGCTCGGCGCGCTGCTCATCGACCGGAACGCGCAGGCGCTGCGCACCGCCACGCGCGAGCTGCACCTCGCCATCGCCTCCGACGCGCGGCGGGCCGTGCGCGCCGAGCTGGTCCGCGTGCGCGAAGAGCTGACGGGCATGGGCCAGCTGATGCTCGCGCCCGGCCTCGGCGACGATGCGCAGCGGCTGGCGCTGGTCGGGGCCAAGATCACCGCCTCGGGCACGTTCGACTCCGTCTCGATCTTCCTGCCCGACGGCCGCCGCGGGCCGACGCTCAAGGCCCGCGAGGCGCTCAGCGTCGAGTCGCCGCCCGCGCCGCCGGTGACTCTCCTGGCGCAGGCCGCGCCCGGCAAGCTGCTCATCGGCGAGGCGCGGGCCAAGAACGGGCTGCCGGTCCTGCCCGTGTACCTCGGCATCGGCGCGGCCGGTGAGCTCAAGGGACTGCTCGGCACCGTCCTTCCACTCGAGGCGCTCTGCAAGCTCGCGGCCCAGCTCGGCGAGGAGCGGCTGGGCGCGCGCGATGCCTTGCGGGTGGTGGACGGCGACGAGCGGCTGGTGATCGCAGGCGACGTTGCACGCGCGGCCGCGCGCGAGCTGATGGCGGGGCGATCGGTCTTCTCCTCGATCGGCGGCAGGCCCTCGTTCCGCAACGAGTTCGGCACGGCCACCGATTTCACCGAGGGTGAAACACCGATGCTCGGCGCCATCGAGACCATCCCCGAGCTCGGCTGGGCCGTGGTCACCCGGCAGCCGCGCGCGCTGGCCTACCTGTCGCTGGAAAAGATGCGGCGCGACGTGGCGCTCGCCGTCCTCGCCGCCGTGATCGCCGCTGTCCTCGGCGGCGCGTTCCTCGCGCGCAGGCTGGTCGTGCCCATCCGCGCGCTCGCCAAGGCCACGCGCGAGATCGCGGCGCGCCGCTACCAGCCTGCGCCGGCCGAGGTGAGCTCCCGCGGCGACGAGCTTGGCGACCTCGGCCGCGCCTTCGACGTGATGGCCAAGGACCTCGCCTCGTCGGAGGAGAAGTTGCTCACCGAGACCAAGGCGCGCAGCTCGCTCTCGCGTTACCTCTCGGCCGACGTGGTCGAGCTGATCTTGAAGCACCCCGACAAGCTGCGCCTGGGCGGCGAGAAGCGCGACGTGACCATCCTCTTCGCCGACGTCTGCGGCTTCACCCGCTTGTCGGAGTCGAATCCGCCCGAGACCATCGTCGCCATCTTGAACGAGATCTTCACCTTCGCCACCGAGATCGTCGAGCGGCGCGGGGGCATCATCGACAAGTTCATCGGCGACTGCGTGATGGCGGTCTGGGGCACGCCCGAGTCGCGGCCCGACGATCCGCTGCGGGCCGTGCTGGCGGCCGAGGATCTGCGCCGCTGGCTCGACACCGCGAACCGCAAGTTCCGCAGCAAGTACGGCCTCGAGATCCGGCTGGCGATGGGCGTCAACACCGGGCTCGCCGTGGCCGGCAACATCGGCAGCGACAAGCGCATGGAGTACACCGTCATCGGCGACGCCGTGAACGTGGCCGCGCGGCTCGAGGCGATGGCGCAGCCCGGGCAGATCCTGGTCTCGGAGTCGACGCGGGCCAGGGTCGGCGAAGAGCTCGCGCTCCGCTCGCTCGGCGAGAGCGCGCTGCAGGGCAGGAAGCAGACGACGTCGGTGTACGAGGTGCCCGAGTGATCGGCAGGACGCTCGCCAAGCGCTACTTCATCCGCGAGCTGCTGGGCTCGGGCGGGATGGGGAACGTCTACCGCGGGCAGCATCTGGGGCTCGACCGGCCCGTGGCCATCAAGGTGCTCCACGAGCACGTCGCGCGCTCGCCCGGCGCCGCCGAGCGGTTCGCCCGCGAGGCGCGCGTGCTGGCCCGGCTGCGCCACGATCGCTGCGTCCAGGTCTTCGACGCGGGCGACGCCGAGGGCACCCTCTACATCGCCATGGAGTTGATCGAAGGGACGCCGCTGGACCTGGTCCTCCTCGACGAGGGCACGCTCTCGATTTCACGCGCCGTGAAGCTCTGCGCCGACGCGCTCGAGGCGCTCGAGGAGGCGCACGCGCTCTCGATCGTGCACCGCGACTTGAAGCCGTCGAACCTCTTCGTCGAGCGGCGCGACCAGCCTGACGAGGCGGTCAAGGTGGTGGACTTCGGCGTCGCCTACGTGCAGGAGCCCGGGCCGCGCCTGACGGCCCAGGGCAAGGTGTTCGGCACCCCGGCCTATATGGCGCCCGAGCAGTGCCGCGGCGGCGCCATCGACGGGCGCGCCGATCTCTACGCGATGGGCTGCGCCCTCTACGAGCTGCTCACGGGCGCGCCGCCCTTCTCCGAGGGAGGCTACGCCGAGGTGATGGCCTCGCAGATGTACCAGCCGCCGCCGCGCTTGCGACAGGCGCGGCCCGACGCACCCGAGGCGCTCGAGACGGCCCTGCTCAAGTCGATGGCCAAGCTCGCGCCGGAGCGCTACCAGACCGCCGCCGCCATGCGCGAGGCGCTCCTTTGCACGCTGCAGGCGGTGCCCGAGGCGAGGCGCGGGGAAGGAAAGAAGGTCGCGCGCGGCTCGGCGAGCGAGCTCGTGGTCTCGCCGGCGAAGCTGCAAGGGGCGCGGCCAATCGGCCTCTGCGCGGCTCCGGGAAGCGACGGCACGGTCGCCACGGCGCTCGGCGCAGCGGGGCTGCAAGTGCGCGCGACCGCCGCGGGCGCGGACCTCTCGGAGCTTGGCGCCGTCGTCGTCGTGCCGGCGATGGGCGACGACGGATTGGCGCTCGCGCAGGCGCTGGCCGCGAACAAGGGCGCGCCACCCGTGCTCCTCTGCGGCGACGAAAACGACACCTCGCGGATGGCGCGCGCCATCCAGGCAGGGGTGTACGATTACGTTCCACTGCCGCTCGATGCGGCGGATCTGGTCCGGAAGGTCGCGCGTGCGCTACGCCGTCGCCGCTAGGAAGCCGTCGCTGTGTTTGGCGACGCGAACCGTCCTTACCCCGCGAGCCGCGTCGCGCGGAATCTGGGCCAGCGCCACGCTCGCCTTCTGGCTCTTGGCCGCGCCGGCCGCGCAGGCGCAGCAGCAAGACCAGGACACTTATGTGGTGGTGTCGGGCGACACCTGCCGCGCACTCTCGCGCCGGCTCTTCCCGGGCGACAAGAACGGGCTCGACCGCTTTCACGACATGAACGAGCTGGGTCCGCCCCCGCACCGCTTGCAGCCAGGCCAGATCGTGCGCACCCGCCCCGCGCCCGACGCGCGCCTGAGCTTCGTCAAGCCCGAGGTGGACAAGCGCCTGCACGGCAAGCCTGAGTTCAACCCCGCCAGCCGCGGCGATCCGCTCTTCCGGCTCGACGCGGTGAACACGCAAAAGGGGGCGGCCGCGCAGATCACCTTCCGCGACGAGAGCGCCATGCAGCTCGACGAGGGCGCGCTGGTGGTCATCTATGGCAGCGCTTCGCAGCCCCTGCAGGGCCCGGCGCGCTCGGGCGAAGTGGAGCTGATCGCGGGCGAAGTGGAGCTGACCTTGGCGTCACTGCGGGGTGACAAGGCTTCACCGAGCGCCATGATCGTGCGCACGCCGGCCGCGCGGGTGGCGGGCAGGCCCCGCAAGGCGCGCATCGCGGTCGATGGCAAGAAGATGAGCCGCGTCTCGGTCTACGAGGGCGACGCCAAGGTGGCGGCGGCGGGCAGCGACGTGCGGGTGCCCAAGGGATTCGGCACGCGCGTCGCGGAAGGGGAGAAGCCCGAGAAGCCAAGGCCGCTCCCGCCCGCGCCTGGCTGGGCCTCTGCGGCGGAGCTCCTCAAGCTGGCGCTGGGCGGCGGCAAGGCGGCGGTGCCGCTGCGCTGGGAGCGGGTGCAGGGCGCCGCGCGCTATCGCCTGCAGTTGGCGCGCGACGAGGGTTTCAATGACCGCTTCCTGGACGCCACCATCGCGGCCCCGGCGGCTGGGGCGGAAGCGGCCGACGTGCCCGTCGGGCGATACTTCGCGCGCGTCTCGGCCATCGACGGCAGCGGGCTGGTCGGCATGCCTTCCGCGACCAGGGCCGTGCGCGTGGCGGCGGCGAAAGTAGAGCGCGGCGGCCCCGCTTGCGCCGCGCCCGGCGAGGTCAAGCTCGCGCTCGAGGACCTGCCGGATCTCGACGTCACGCTCGACGGCGCGCCGGCCCGCGGCCCGCTCTCGGTGCGCCGCATCGGCATGCACGAGCTGCGGGTGTCGGCCAAAGGCGAGGCCGAAGGCGCGACGCTCGGCTGCGAAGTGCTGGCGCCCGACGTGCGGATCAAGCTGCAGCGCGAGTCTTCGGGCGCGCTCGCCTTGCTCTCGATGGACCCGGCGCTCCCGCGCGAAGCGCTGGGCGTGCGCGGCCTCGAAGGCGCGGTCGCGGGCGCGCTCGAGCGGACCGGCCCCCCCGGCGAGTATCGGGCGCACCTGACCGCGGTCAACGCCGACGAACGCCGCGGCTATGGCGCGCAGATCACCTGGAGCGAGGTGCCCATCGGGCAGGCCTTCCTCGAGCCGACCGCGCCGGCTGCCAGGCCTCCGCCTCCGCCAAAGGCCCCCTCGCCCATCGGCGACGTGCTCGGCCAGCCCACCGCCATCGTCTCGACGCCGGCCCTCTTCTCGCCCTGGTTGGACGATCGCAGCGCCGCCTCCGCGCGGCTGCTCGGCGAGCTGCGCGCCCGCAATCGCAGCGCCGGCTTTCTCGCCGCCATCGAGGCGCGCGTCGCAGGCGAAGGCGCGGCGGCCGGCGTCTCCCTGGTCGGCCGGCACCTCGGGGACGGCCTCTTCAGCGCGGGCGACGCGACCGCCTTCGCCCGCTTCGCCCTGCTCTCCGCGCCTTCGTTCTCGCTGGCGCTCGGCCTGGACGCGACGCTCCCCGGCGAGCCCGGCTCGCTCTCCAGCTCACCCGCGCGCTTCCGCCTCGCGCTCTCGGCGGGCCGCGCGTCCGGCGCCCTCGCGCTCTTCACCACCCAGGCCGCCAGCGCCGCCAGCCACACGCCCGGCTGGGAGAGCGCATACGGCGCCTCGCTCCGCCTGACGCCGGCGTTGTCGCTCGGTGCCCAGGTCAACGGCTTCGTCTCCTGGGGGCCGGACGCGCCCATCAACGCCGCCTTCGCGGCCGCGGCCGGCGCGGTCTACCAACTGCCGCAGGTTGAGTTGTCGGCGTCCTTCCGCGCGGGGCTCACGCCCGATGGTCAAGCCGCCTACGGCAACGCCGCCCTCTTGATTGGCGCAACTCTACTGATACTCAAGTAAGAGATCGATCTTGGATCCCAAGACACCGACAAGTCGGCTCGCCGCGCTCCCGGTGGCGGCCCAGGGCGCGCTGATCTCGTTGGGCGTCCTCGCCGTCCTCTACCCGTCGTTTCTCCTCTTCATCGACAGCCCGATGCTGGCGGCCGCGTGGAACCGCGAGCTCAACGATCCGTCGGTGAGCGAGTGGACCTTCATTCCGCTCTTCAAAGTATTCCAGGTGGAGCTGCTCCAGCACGGGAGCCTGCTCTGGAGCAACCTCCGCTCACTCGGGCTCCCCGCGCTGGGGAACGGCGTGCAGGCTGCGCCGCTCTTTCCTCTGACGCTCTTGCTGGCGTGGCTCCCCGACCACCTGTTCTGGAATGCGCTCGTCGTGTGCCGGCTCGCGCTGCTGGGCACCGGTGCGTTCCTGCTGGCGCGCTCGTCGATGGGCTTTGCGCTGCTGCCGAGCGCGCTCTTTCTGCTCACCTTCGCCGACGGTCTCTACCTGCTCAGGTGGCTCAATCATCCCTATCTCAATGGGCTCGTCGCCGGCCTGTTCTGCCTCTACTTCACCCTCGAGTCGCTGCGCGACCGCAGCACCGCCTGGACGCGGGCGCGCCGGCTGCGGCTGCTCGCGCTCTCGCTCTGCAGCTATTCGCTCGCCACCTCCGGCTTTCCCGAGGCGGCCGCGATCTCGGCCCTGCTCCTGGTCTTCGTGAGCGCTCCCTTCGCGGCGCAGAGAGTCGGCTGGCCGGCGCGCTCGACCGCCCTCACCGCGCTCGAGCTCGTGGCGGGTGCCGCTCTCGGAGCAGCCCTGGCGGCGCCGCAGATCTTCTCGCTGGCCGAGCTGGTGAAAAGCGCCGGCGAGGGCTTCCGGCACGCGTCCGGCGTCCACCAGTTCAGCCCGGCTGGGCTGCGGCCCTACTTCTTGGAAAAGATCACGCTGCTGGCCGGCCAGCAGCCGGCGCCGCCCAACGTCCACACCTTCAACTTGATCCCGCTCTTCCTCTGCGGCGCGGGCGTGCTCGCGCTCCTGGCCGGCCAGCGCGCGCGGATCGGCTGGGCGATCGGTGCGCTCCTCTCCGCCTCCTTCTTCGTCCTCAAGACTTTCGCTTTCTGGCCCTGGCTGAATCGCTTCGTCGCCTCGCTGCCGATCCTCGATCGCTCCTGGTTCACCGTCTATTTCTTCCCGCTGCTCCTCTGGGGCTTCGCCTATCTGGTCGCCGAGGGAGCGACCGCGGCCCTCGCGATCCTGGGGCCGCCGCCGCGGCGCTGGAGAGCCGCGCCTGCCTCGCTCCTGGCCCTGGTCCTCGCCGCCGCCGTGGTGGCGCTGGTGGCGTACGCCTGCCAGGCGCAGCGCGGAGTCTCGTATGCTTCGACGCTCACGGGCTTGGGCGCCAAGAGCGTCCAGCTCGCGCTGATCTTTGCCGCTTCCCTGGTGGTGCTCGCCCTCGCAGCGAGGAGAGTGCCGGCAGCCAACGCCTGGCCCGTGCTCCTCTTCGGCCTGGCCCTGGCCGAGCTCACGGTCGTCAGGCCGCCGCTCTTTCGCTCGCTGGCGGCGAGCAAGGCCGCCACCTTCTCCGACCCGGCGCTCGAGGCGGCGCTGGTCAAAGTCGCCGCCGAGGCCGCGCTGCAGCCGGCCGACGCCCGCATGATGGACTTCGCCGCGCGCAACGATTCGCGCTTCGCGGGCGCCGGGTTCGCGACTCCCGACAACGGCGCCTCCGCCATCCTGCCCGTGAGGCTGCAGCAGCTGCGGGCCGCACTTTTCCAGACCGACTGGGATGGACTCCTGCCCATCGTCGCGGCGAAGTTCGCCCACTCCTTCTCGGTGACCGGAACCAGCCTCTTTCTCTTGCCCGGCGAACAGCCTTTCCCTGGTCCCGCTCCGCCTTCACTGCGAGTGGCGGGGCAGGCCAACGGCGCTCGCGTCGCTTACGACCCGGCGGCGCTGCCCCGCAGCTATCTGGCCTCGAGCTGCTCGCTGGCCGCCTCGTCCGCCGCCGCCGGAAACGCGCTCGCCCAGGCTGCGCGCGGAGCGGGCGCCGCAGTGGTGGAGACGGAGGCCGAAGCAGAGAGAGCGCTCTGCAAAGCGATCGGTGCTCCCCTGCGCTCTGTGCACGTCGAGAGGGACACAGGAAGCCTGGTGCGGCTCTCGCCCGCGCGCGGCCCGGCGCTCTTGGTCCTCAGCGATACCTTCTATCCGGGATGGCGCGCCATCGACTCTGTCACCGGCGACGAGCTACCGATCCGGCCCGCCAACCTCGCCTTTCGCGGCGTCTTCCTGCCCGAGGCGCGCGATTATTTGATCCGATTCGAATATCGCCCCCGCTGGCGCGGCATCTCCTGGAGCTGCAGCCTCGGCGCCGCGCTGGTCCTCTCCGCGGTCGGCTGGTCGGCGCGCAGACGCAAGATCGAGCTCTAGCAGCAATGCCAGTCAAATAGGCGCCGGTGAGGTACCGGCCGCCGGCAGGCAGAGGCCCGCCGGCGGCCTATTTGCCTGACATTGGGAGTGGGGGGAAAGAGACGTCAGGTGGTCGCACTTGAGTACTCAAGCTGACTCATTGGGTTCCCTTTTCAAATTCTCCCCAATGTCTGGCAAATAGGCAGCGGGCAGGCGGGAACCCGTCGGGAGGATCAAGGGCTCCGGCAACCTTGCATTGAAATTGGTGCAGATGTGCCGGTGGGCGCCCGTTCCGAGCGGCGGGTTCCCGCCTGCCCGCGGCCGGTAACTCACCGGCGCCTATCTGCCTGGCATTGGCTCACGTCGCGAACGCCCTGCCCCGCCCCGCCGCCTTGGCGTGAAACAGCCTCTGGTCGGCCACTCGCAAGAGCTCCGCGGCCTCGGACCCATCTGCCGGGAACGCCGCCACGCCGGCGCTGAACGGCACGGGCGCGAGCGCCCGATCGGCCTCGCTGCCAGTCCCGCCGCGCGGCTCCATCCGGCGCAAGAGCGAGAGCGCGAGCTCCGCGGATTGGCCCGGGAACGCGAGCGCAAACTCGTCGCCGCCCCAGCGGCAGCGCAGGTCCTCGAGGCGGAACGTTCCGAGGAGCAGCCGGCCAAAGGCCGCGAGCAGCCGGTCTGCGCCGAGGTGGCCAAGGCGCGTGTTGATCTCCTTGAAGCCGTCGAGGTCGAGCAGACAGACCGCGAGGGGGACGCGGCTGCGCCGGGCCAGCGCGAGCCGCGCCGCCAGCCGGTCGAGGAAGGGCCTGCGCAAGAGCAGGCCGGTGAGGGGGTCTGTGTCGGCCCGATCGCGCTGGACGCGGGCGCGCAGCACCAGGGCCCGCACGCGCGCGGCCAGGACCGGGCCAGAGAGCGGCTCTGGCAGGTACCCGTCGGCGCCGGCTTCCGCCGCGCTCAGCCGCGCCTCCTCGGTCGAGGTGGTCGGGTCGGCGACGATGATGATCGGCAGATCGCGCCAGCGGAGCGCGCTGCGGATGGCGCGGCAGGCATCGGCGCCGTCGAAGCCCAAGGCGACCTCGTCGAGGACCACGGCGTCGGGCCGCTCCTGCTCAAAGGCCTCGAGGAGCGCGGCAGGGTCATGGACCGGACCCGCGTGCAGGCCGTTGTCGCAGAGCAGCGCAACGGTGCGCGCCAGCGCCTGGGCCGAGTCGCGCAAGACGAGGACGCGCACCGGCTCGCGGAGCGCGCGCGCCTCGGAGAAGAGCGCCTCGAGCTGCATCGCCAGCTGGGGCGCCTCGACCGGCTTGTCCACGCAGAGGGCGACGCCGGCGCGCGCGGCCTGGACTCGCGCCGCGACCTTCGAGCCTTCCGGGCCCACGTCGGCGAGCGCGAGCGGCATTGTCCCGCGCGACAGCGCGCGCAGCGCCGACGCCAGCTCGAGCGCGGCGCACGCCTCCCCTGCTTCCGCATCGAGCAGCGCCGCGTCGGGCCGGGTGCGCGCGGCGGCCTCGAGCGCCTCCTTGGGGCTCCCGGTGACCACCACCTCCCAGAGCTGCGTCCGGCCAAGCTCGGCCAGCGTGCGCAAGAGGACCGCGTCGGTCGAGAAGACCAGCAGCCGCGGCCCCGCGTGCACCGGCCGGACGGCGGCCTCGAGCGGCACGCCCTCGGGCAGCTCGCGCAGGGCAGCGAAGAGCCGGCCCGCGAGGTCCGCCGCGGCCGCGCACGCCTCGCCGCCCGGCTGGTCGAGCGCGGAGGTGACCATGCCCGCCGCTTCCCCGACGCCGGGCAGGCCATACGAGCCGGCCGTCCCTTGCAGCTGGTGGGCGAGCGAGCGCGCGGCCTGGTGCGCGGCGCCATCGCCCGGAGCCGCCCGCAGCGCCTCGAGAGCGCGGACCAGCTCGCCCACGCGGCGCGGCAGCTCGCGCACGAACTCATCGCGCAGCGCCAGCAGCGCCTCGGGCAGCGCCGGGCTCATGGGCCCTGCCTGCGCGTCGCCGGCTCCAGCTGGGTGACCAGATCGCGCACGGCGCGCAAGAACTCCTCCTGGGTGCCCGCGCCCTTGGGCAGGTTCTTGATCGACGACGGGGCGGAGCGGCGCTTGTCCTCGGCGCTCAGCTCGCGGTCGCCGTAGAGCAAGAGCGGGGTCGCGCGGCCGGTCTCGCGCTGGTAGTTCCCGAGCGCGGTCAAGAGCTCGGCGCCAGCTTCCGGCATCCCGAGCAGCACCAGATCGGGGGCGCGGGCCAGGAGCATCGCCGCCGCCGAGGCCACATCGGGCGCGTGCAGCGCCGTCACGCCGAGCGTCGCGAGGTGCGCGCCGAGCAGCTCGCGCGCGCGCTCATCGTCGTCCACCAGCAGCACCTGCGCCGCCCCTTCCCGCCGCAGCGCGCGCCGCAGGGCCGTCACCAGCTGCGTCTCTTGAAAAGGCTTGACCACCCAGTCCACCAACTGCGGCGCGCCGGGCTCCGAGCCCCCCGGCCCGGCGAGCGCGCGCTGCGTCCCCGAGACCACCAGCACCGGCACCTCGGCGGTGCGCGGGTCCCTGCGCATCTCCTCGAGCAGGTCCAGCCCCGAGCCGTCGGGCAGCGCCAGATCGAGCAGCACCGCGTCGGGGCGGAAGAGCTGGAGCCGCTCGCGCGCCTCGGCCAGCGAGCCCGCCCCCTCGGCGCGAAAGCCGACGCTGGCCAGCGTTTGCAAGACCACCGCCTGCAAGTCGATGTCATCCTCGACCACCAGCACGCGCGGTCCGTTCGGCGCCGGCAGCGCCCCGGGCGAGGTCTGCTGCTGCAAAGCGCGCCGCGGCAGCTCGAAGAAAAAGACCGCGCCCTTTCCCGGCACGCTCTCGATCCAGATGCGACCGCGGTGCTGCTCGACGATGGCCTTGGAGATGGCGAGCCCCAGGCCCGTGCCGCCTTTGCGCCGCGTGTCGGAGGCGTCCAATTGTTGAAATTTGCGAAACAGCAAATTGCGCTGGTGCTCGGGGATGCCGGGGCCAGAGTCGGCGATGGAGAAGCGCAAGTTCGCGCCCACGGCCTCCGCGCGCAACGTGACCACCCCCTGCGCCGGCGAGAACTTGATGGCGTTCGATAACAAATTGGTCAGCACTTGCAGCAGCCGATCGCGGTCTCCAAACAGCGCCAGCTTGTCGGGGACGCTCGCGCGCAGCTCCACCGAGGCCGTGTCGGCATAGGCGCGGATGCCCTCGAGCGCGGCGCGCGCCAGCTCGCCCGCATCGAGCCTGGTGTGGACCAGCTCCATCTTGCCGGCCTCGATCTTGTCGAGGTCGAGGATGTCGTTGATAAGGCGGATCAGCCGGTCCGAGTTCTGCCGGGCGATGGCGATCATCTCCTTCGCCTCTGCCGACAGGTCGCCGAGCACGCCGCCCTCGAGCAGCCCGAGCGCGCCGCGGATCGACGTCAGGGGCGTCCGCAGCTCGTGGCTGACGATGGAGACGAACTCGTTCTTCATCTGCTCGACCTGCTTGCGCTCGGTGATGTCCTGCGCCAGCTCGACAAAGCCGGTGAGCTGTCCCGCCTGGTCCTTGAGCGCCGTCACCGTCGAGAGCGCGGGGAAGCTGGTGCCGTCCTTGCGCACCAGGCTCCACTCGCGCTCGTCGGGCACTCCGCGGCGCGCCTTGGCCGAGAAGGTCTCGAACCCCGGCTCGATCGGCTGGCCCAGCTCCTCCGAGAGCTCGCGCGCGCGCCGCACCATCTCTTTGGGGTCGTGGAACAAGGTCAAGGACGCCGATCCGACGACCTCGGACGCCTCGTAGCCGAGCATGCGCGCCGCGGCCTTGTTGAACGAGAGGATGGTGCCCTCGGGCGCGCAGGCGACGATGGCGTGGTTGGCGCCGTCGAAGATGGCTCGCTGGAGGTTCAAGAGGCTCTGGACCGCGCGGGAGGCGGTCCGGCTCGCGAGCTGGGTGCGCTCGAGCTCGCGCGTGGAGCGGTCGAGATCGCCTGTGCGCATGCGCAATTCGACATAAGTGACCACCTGCCGGGCCAGCGCCTGGAGCGCCTCGAGCTGGGCTTTCTCGAGCGTGCGCGGCTTGCGATCGATGACGCAGAGGGTGCCGAGCGCGTAGCCCTCGGGCGTGACCAGCGGCGCTCCGGCATAGAACCGGATCTTCGGCTCGTGCTGCACCAGCGGGTTGTCCGCGAAGCGCGGATCGGCGTGCGAGTCGGGCACCATGGTGACGCCGCGCTCGAGGATGGCGTGGGCGCAGAAGGCGTCGCCGCGCGGAGTCTCTGCGACGTCGAGGCCGACCTTGGACTTGAACCACTGCCGGTCCGCGTCCACCAGGGAGACCAGCGCGATGGGCGTGTCGCAGATGAAGGCGGCCAGCCGGGTGAAGTCGTCGAACGAGGGGTCGGGCGCGCTGTCGAGCAGACCGGACCGGCGCAGCGCCCGGAGGCGCCCCTCCTCGTCGGGCGGCAGTGGAGCGGCGCTCACCGGGCACGCCTCTGCTCGTCCGCATCCAGCAACGAGCGGATGTCCTGCGCCAGGGTCATCGGGTCGAAGGGCTTTCTGATGACGCCGACGGCGCCCATCGACAGGTAGCGTTCCACCTCCTGCGTCTGCACCTTGGCAGTCATGAAGAGCACCGGGATGTCCTTGGTTTCAGGCGACGCCTTGAGCTGCGCCAGGCAGGCGGGGCCGTCCATCTCGGGCATCATCACGTCGAGCAGGATGGCATCGGGCTTCTCCGCGCGCGCCAGCTCGAGGGCCTCGGCGCCCGAGGAGGCAAGCCAGACCTTGAGCCGGCCTACCGCTTGCAGGCTTACCTGCCCGATGCGCCGGATGTCGGGCTCATCATCTACAAGCAAGACGCGCTCGAGGAGCATGGCCAAAGCGTAACACGCACTGGGAGCAAGGTTCGGCAGCGGCTTTGACTACAGTTCGCGCTGGCGCCGCCGATGGTGTGGCTCAAGCGGGGGAGAGATCGTCAATGGGACCGAACGACAACAGCCCTCGCGGCGTGCTGGTGGTGGACGATGAAGTGATCCTCGGCCGCTCGGTCAAGCGCATGCTCTCTCGCGAGCACGAAGTCACCGTGGCCACCAGCGCCAAGGAGGCCCTCGAGTACTTCGACAAGGGCACCCGCTTCTCGGTCATCCTCTGCGATCTGATGATGCCGGTGATGACCGGCATGGACCTCTTCGAGGAGCTCAAGCGGACGCTGCCCGACCAGGCCACGCGCATGGTCTTCGTCACCGGGGGCGCCTTCACCGACCGCGCCCGGCGGTTCCTCGACGAGACGCCGAACCCGCGACTGGAGAAGCCGTTCGACAACGCGGCCCTCAAGCGGCTGGTCGCGGACCTCTGCGCGAAGGACTGAGCCGCCCGGCGCGCGCCGTGTTACAGAGCGCCCGCCATGGAAGAGACGCAGCACCCGGCCACTGCTGAACAGCTCCGCCTCGCGCAGCAGACAGAGCGGCGGCGCACCTTCGCCATCATCTCGCACCCCGACGCCGGCAAGACGACGCTGACGGAGAAGCTGCTGCTCCACGGCGGCGCCATCCACCTGGCCGGCTCGGTGAAAGCGCGCAAGGCGGCGCGCCACGCGACCAGCGACTGGATGGAGCTGGAGAAGCAGCGCGGCATCTCGATCACCTCGAGCGTGCTGAACTTCGAGCACGCGGGCTACCACATCAACCTGCTCGACACGCCGGGCCACCAGGACTTCAGCGAGGACACGTACCGGACGCTGGCGGCTGCGGACGCGGCGGTGATGCTCATCGACAGCGGCAAGGGCGTCGAGACGCAGACGAAGAAGCTCTTCAAGGTCTGCCGGCAGCGCGAGATCCCCATCTTCACCTTCGTCAACAAGATGGACCGCCACGGGCGCGAGCCGTTCGATCTGCTGCAGGAGGTCGAGGACGTGCTCGGCATCCGCACCTGCCCGGTGACCTGGCCGGTGGGCCAGGGACCTGACTTCAAAGGCGTCGCCACGCTCTGGGACAACCTGGGCGAGAGCGCGACGCGCAAGCCCGACGCGCTCGCGCCTTTTGCAGCCGAGGTGGCGAGGCTCTCGCCGCGCGAGCAACAGAGGCTGCTCGACGAAGTCAGCTTGCTCGAGGTGGCCGGCGATCCATTCGACTTTGCGCGCATCCGCAAGGGCGAGCTCTCGCCGGCGTTCTTCGGCTCGGCCTGGACCGAGTTCGGCGTCGATGAGTTCCTCGACGCCTTTTGCAAATTGGCCCCCTCGCCCGGCCCGCGCCACAAGACCGACGGGACGGAGGTGCCGCCGCTCGACCCGCGCTTCTCGGGGTTCGTCTTCAAGATCCAGGCGAACATGGACCCGGCGCATCGCGATCGGCTCGCCTTCATCCGCATCTGCTCGGGCCGCTTCCGCCGCGGCATGGACGTCCTCCACGTCCGCGAGGACCGCCCGCTGCGGCTCGCCATGCCGCACGAGCTCTTCGCCCAGGAGCGCGTGGTCATCGACGAGGCGTACCCAGGCGACGTCATCGGACTTTTCGATAAAGGCAATTTGCGAATCGGCGACACGCTCTGCGAAGGCCCTGGGTTCGAATTCGCCGAGCTGCCGCGCTTCTCGCCCGAGATCTTCGCCCGCTTGCGCGCCAAGGACGCGATGAAGCGCAAGCAGCTCGAGAAGGGCCTCGCGCAGCTCTCCGAAGAGGGCGCCATCCAGGTCTTTGCGCAGCGCGGGCTGGGCGGAAAAGATCCCATCCTGGGCGCAGTGGGCGCCCTCCAGCTCGAGGTGCTCTCGTACCGCTTGGAGCACGAGTACGGCGCCGAAGTGCTGCTCGACCGCTTGCCGTACACGGTGGCCCGCTGGGTGGAAGGGGCGGGGTTCGACCCCAGCGACTTCGAGCACGAGACCGACGCGATGGTGGTCATCGACAAGGACGACAACGCGGTGGCGCTCTTCAAGAACGAGTGGAACCTGAACTATGCGGCGGGGCGCCATCCGGACTGGAAGTGGATGGGCACCGCGCCGCAGCGCGCGACCGGCAAGAAGAAGTAGCGCGGCTCAGGGCTGCGGGCCCAGGCCGTAGACCTGCACCGCGTTCGAGAAGGTTCCGACGTAGACCTTGCCGGCGGCGATGGTCGGCGGGTTGAACTTGGCGAAGCTGCCGAGCGCGTCGCCCGCGCGGGTGGCGCTGATCCAGAGCTCGCGCGAGACGTCCTCGGCGTCGTAGGCGGCGAGGACGCCCGCGCTCGAGCCCGGCAGCGGGAAGGTGGCCCAGAGCAGCCCGCTGCCGTGGCGGCCGCCGTGGGCCGAGAGGGAGAGCGCGGCCCCACGCGGCCCGCCTGCGCCGCTGGTCAACCGCCGCTGGCCCACCGAGGCTGCTCGGAGCTCGAAGAGCCCGGTGGACTCCGAGAGGGCGAACACCTTGAGCAGGTCCTCGGCGCCCCAGGAGTAGAGCAGATCGCCCGGCGGCCCGCGCCAATGGGCGAGCGAGCCAAACACCAGCGAGTCTGCGAGCTGGAAGGTCTGGACCACCTGGCTGTCGCCGCCGCTCTGGAACTGGCCAAGCCCCGAGCGCCGCAAGAGATAGAGCACGCCCGCCTTGCCGGCGGTCAGGAGCAGATCGCGGCCGGGCAGGAGCAGCGCGCCCGAGGAGCCGAGGTCGCTGTCGCCGGCGGCGAGCGCCTGGTAGTTGAAGGGCGTGAACCAGTCGGCGAGCGCGACGCCCGCCGGGCCGCCGGGCTGCAAGCGGACCACGCTGTCGCCGAGCTCGCCGCCTTGCCCGTCGGTCGTGCCATTGCCGGTGACCGCGTAGACGCCGCTCTCGTCGGCCGAGAGGCCCTGGCCCGACTGCCAGATGCCAGCCCCGGCGCCGCCGGGCACCGGCGTCCACGAGCCCGCGAGCTGCAGCGTGGCCGCGTCGTAGGCCAGCACCTCGCCGCGATAGGGCTGCAGATCGCAGTGCGAGGCGAGCGCGAGCCAGACCGCGCCCCCGTAGAGCAAGAGGCCCGCGCGACCGTTGTGCAGCTTCGGCTGGAAGTCGCTCGCGGCGGGCGGCGCGACCTCGACCGGGCCGCCCAGCCTCTCGGCTCCAGTGGCGAGGTCGAGCGCGTGCAGTTGCAGGTGGTCGAGCCCAGCGTGGTCCTGCGATTTCGCGAGTACATAGATGAGGCCGCGCGCGCGATCGATGGCGGGCGTCGCGGTGATGCCGATCTCGGGGGTCAGATCGGGGCAGTCGAGCTCGCTCGAGGGCGCGGGCGTGCCCAGGCCCGCTTGCCAGTAGGCGCCGCCCGGCCGCGGCTGGTCGGCGTCGAAGGCGTAGACCTGGTCGTGCTCGGTGGCCACGAAGAGGACGTTGGCCGAGCCGCCGTCGGCCAGGGGCGCGCCCGCGGCGTAGAGCGGCTGCGCGTAGACCTGGCCCGTCACGGGCAGCGAGAAGAGCTTGCCGAAGGTCGCCGGCGCGACGGACGCGGTGTCGAGCTGCGACTCGACCAACGTGGCCCCCGTGCGGCCCTGATCGTTCGAGCGCGTGAGCACGTCGGGGCCCGCGTCGGGAGCGCCGGCGTCCCGGCCCGCGAAGCTCAGCTCGAGCACGCCGGCGAAGCTCGTGCCGCCGTTGCCATCGTCGGCGCTGTTGGTCAGCTCGATCGGCTGGTCGCCCTCGACGTCGCTGGCCGCGCTGACCACGAAGGAAAAGCCGACCCGCTCCGAGCCGCCGAACGCGGTCAGCGTCGCCGGGCGGCCATTCACGCGCAGTGAAGGTGGCGCCGAGAGCAGGCGCGAGGGGCTGGCGCTGATCTGCACGGCCATGCCATCGCCGGCCAGGTGGGGCGAGACGCGCAGGTCGAGAAACGTCAGCGGGCCGGCATCGGCTGCGCCCGCGTCGGCTGCGCCTGCATCGGCCGGGCCCGCGTCGGAGGGACCGGCATCGCTCGCGCCGGCATCGGGTCCGCCTGCGTCGCCCTCGCCCGCGTCCGCAGGCCCTGCATCTTCTGCAACTCCTGCGTCGCCCGCGTCTTGCGCCCCGGCGGCGTCGGCTGGACCCGCGTCCTGCCTCGCCGCCGGGCGACTGCAGCCGAGGGCGGCCACCAGCGCCGCCAGCGCCGCAGCGCGGATCACTTCGTGTCGCCGGCCGTGGGCGGATGCTGCTCGGCGGCCGGAATCACCACCGGCGGACCGCTCGAATCTGGAACGGCAGGCGCAGGCGCGAGCGGCACGGTGCCGGACTGCCGCGGGGCGCTGGCCGCGACTCCGATGGAGCCCGCCACGCATTTACTCCCCGTGAAGTTCTGCTCGCAGTGCTCGTCGGAGCCGCACTCGCCGCGGCAGGGCAGCGGGTCGCACAGCCCCGACTTCGGGTTGCAGGCGGTGCCGTTGGTGCAGATGGCGATGCACCCGCCCGAGGCCTTGCTCACTGCCGCCGCGCCCACCGCCAGCGTGGTCATGCTGGCCGCGCCCGCCATGGTGTTGGCGCTGCCGGTGTGACAGCCAGAGCCGATCAGGCAGAGCGCCCCGAGAGCGGCGACGAGCAGGCGAGGGCTGGCCATGTCCCGCGGACCTCCGGCGGCCCGCGCGGGCCACTTTGGTGATTGTAGCCCGCTCGCTACTTCTTGGGTCCGCCGCTGCTGACGGCGCGGCCGATGAAGCCGTCGGCGCCCAGCGCCTGTCCGGCGCGGCCGGCGAAGAGCACCAGGAACATCAAGAGGTAGACGAGCCCGCCCTGCCCCATCACGTACTGCTGGGTGAACATGGCGCCGCTGGCGAAGTGAAACTGCAGCACCATCAGGAAGGCGAGGACCGCGGCGATGGGCGTGAGAAAGCCGACGATGAGAAGGCCGCCGAGCCCCAGCTCGCCGAGCACCACCACCTTGGAGAGGACGCCGGCGTGGGGCTGCACCAGGGCGATGTACTTGGCCATGATCGACCCCGGCGCGGCCGCCGCCCAGGTGGTGAGCGACTGCTGCAGCGGCTGCGCGCTGGCAAACCAGCCCAGCTTCTTCAGGCCCGGGCCAAGCAGGCTCAGGCCGGCGGCGAGGCGGAGAAGCGCGAGGAAGACCTTCAGGGGTGCGCTCATCATGGCTGGCGGATATCACGCGCGGGCCGGCGGCGCATTTCGATTTTCGATGCTGCAGTGACCAGCGCTTCTCGGCGACCGTCCCCTGTGCTACGCCGCAAGCCCGTGCTCCAGGAGGCAGTGAGCGATGATGAAGGGCGCGATCGTCGGTTTCGGGTTCATCAGCAGCAAGGGCCACCTGCCCGCGTACCTCGGCCGGTCTGATGTCCGCATCGAGGCGGTGGCCGACCTCTGCCCCGCGCGGCTCGAGGACGCGAAGAAGAAGATCCCGGGCGTGCGCGCGTACGCGACGTACCAAGAGCTGCTGGCGAAAGAGGACAAGCTCGACTTCATCGACATCGCCACGCCGCCGGTCAACCACGCGGAGATCGCGCTCGAGGCCGCCCGGCGCGGCCTGCACGTGCTCTGCGAGAAGCCGCTGACGACCACGGTTGCCGAAGCCCTCTCGCTGGTGGAGGCCGCCAAGCAGCACCGCCGCGTGATCTTCCCCGCCCACAACTACAAGCACGCGCCGGTGGTGAAGTTCGCAGCCGAGGTGATCAAGAGCGGTCGCATCGGGACGGTCCGCGCCGTCACGCTGAACACCTTCCGCACCACGCACGCCAAGGGCCTGCCCGAGTGGCGCACCGACTGGCGTCGCGACAAGAAGACCAGCGGCGGCGGCATCGCCATGGACCACGGCAGCCACAGCTTCTACTTGACCTTCGCGTGGCTCAACTCGCTGCCGACGCACGTGACGGCCAAGGCGCTGACCTTGGACAAGCAGTGGGACACCGAGGACAACCTGAACTGCGTGCTCACCTTCCCGAACGGCTACGCGCACACCTTCCTCACCTGGACCGCGGGCGTGCGCAAGGTCGTCTACAGCTTGCAGGGCTCGGACGGCGCGCTGGTCATCGACGACGACGACTACGAGCTGACCACGTCCGCGCGCTCGGGCAAGCCCCAGCTGGAGAAGGGCGTCATCGAGTCCGACTGGATGGACGCCAGCCACTCCAAGTGGTTCAGCTCGCTCTTCGACAAGTTCCAGGGCGCCATTGCCCAGGGGCAGTTCGTGCACCGCGAGCTGCAAGAGGCCGTGGCCTGCATCCAGATTATCGAAACTTGTTATCGAAGCAACGCCGAGGGCTGCCGCGAACTGCCGCTGCCCCTGGACGTGCTCGCGCTCTAGAGCACCGAACGGTTTGGTGGACCGAGGAGAACGGCCGAGTTGCAAGCAGCGCAAGGAACGACGAGGCGCCGTACTTTCTGTACGGCAACGAGGAGAGACGCAGTGATGCGCAGTGAATCGGCCGAGCGGGTTGCGCTCTTGCAAACCGCGGTTATCCGACGGGAACCAAACCGTTCGGTGCTCTAGGAGGCCGCAATGCAGGGAGCGGTGGTGATCACCGGAGCGAGCTCGGGCATCGGCGAGGCCTGCGCGCTGGCGTTTGCGAAATTATCGAAGCCGCTGATCATCGGCGCCCGTCGCGAGGCGAGGCTGCAAGCGGTGGCCGAGGCCTGCCGCAAGGCCGGCTCGCCCCACGTGCTGGCGCTGCCGCTCGATGTCGCCAACGCAGACAGCATCGCCCGCTTCTGCGCCGAGGCCGACCAGCACTCGCCCGAGATCCTGCTCAACAACGCCGGCCTCGCGCGCGGGCGCGACCCCGTCACCGCGCTGCGCGACGAAGACGTGCGCGAGATGCTCGACATCAACGTACTCGGCGTGGTCCGCGTCACCCGGGCGCTGGTGCCGGGCATGGCGGCGAGGAAGCGCGGACACGTGATCATGCTCGGCAGCTACGCGGCGCACGGCGTCTACGAGGGCGGCTCGATCTACGCCGGCACCAAGCACTTCGTCCGCGCGCTGACGCAGACGCTGCGGCTCGAGCTCTCGGGCACCAACGTGCGCGTCACCGAGCTCGACCCGGGCCTGGTCGAGACCGAGTTCTCCATCGTGCGGATGGGCGACGAGGCCAAGGCCAAGGCCGTCTACCAAGGGTTCGAGCCGCTGGTCGCCGCCGACATCGCCGACTGCGTCGTCTGGGCGGCGACGCGACCGGCGCACGTCAACATCAGCGAGATCGTGCTCACGCCTTTGGCCCAGTCGTCGCTCAGCAAAGTGCACAGAGGGTAGATGGCAGAGACGCTGCTCATTGTCGGCGTCAAGCACCTCGGGCGCTCCCTGGCGCTGCACTTCGCGCGGCTGGGGTGGAACGTCGCCTGCGCCTCGCGCACCGGCGCCGATGTGGCGTCGCTCGCCCGGGAGGTCGAAGTGGCGGGCGGCCGGGGCCTCGGCGTGGTGGCCGATCTGGCCGAGCCGGACAGCTGCGCCGCGCTGGTGGAACAGTGCCGCGGGCGCTTCGGCGCCGTAAACCTGTGCGTCGCCGCGCAGACCGCCGGCGGCCGCTTTGGCCCCGTGCCCTTCTTGCAAGTGACCGGCGACGATCTGCGCCGCTCGCTCGCGGGCTATCCGCAGAACAGCCTGCACCTCCTGCAGGCCGTCCTCGCCGTCCAGGTGACGCAGGGGAGCGGCACCTTCGTGCAGATCGGGACCTCCAGCGGCCTGCGGCCAAGAGACGGGTTCGCCGCGCTGGGGGCGGCCCAGCACGCGCTGCGGGCGCTGACCCTGGTGGCCGCGCGCGAGCTGCGATCGCAAGGCGTGCACGTCGCCTATCTGGCCGTCGAGGGGCAGATCGAGTCGGAGAAGAGCCAAGGGTATGTGGCCCGCAACGGCCTTGGCCGCACGCTGCCGCCGGCGGAGATCGCCCGCGCCGTGCAGTACCTGCACGAACAGGACAAGCGCAGCTGGTCGCACGAGCTGGCCCTCAAGCCGGCGGAGACGGAGTGGACGTGATAAAAATATCACCGGCGCTGGGCCTGGCTCTTCTGCTCGCGTGCGCCCATAAGAAGGCCGCCCCGGCGCCCGCTCCCGACCTCGCTTGCGGACCGCTCTCGGGCAAGGCGGCCGCGCGCCTCTTGGCCTCTGCCACGCTGTACGATCCGCTCGCGGGCGTGGGCTTTGGCGATGATGAGGTGCCTCTGGCCCCGCTCCTGCCGGCTGTCGCCCGGGAGCACCGGGTGCTGGCCGCGCGCGCCCTCTTTCCGCCGGGTGCGCCCGGGCAGCTCGCGCTGCTCCTCTCGGCAAAGGACGAAGACCTGAAGCCTGGTCGCCCGCCCGCGGGCAACGTGCTGCTCGGCCTCGCCGAGTGCGGCCCCGCTGGATTCGCGCTGATCGCGCCGCCGGGCGACGCCTGCGGCACTGCCGAGATCGGCCAGCTCCTGCGCAGCGAGCCTGTGGCGCTGCCGGGCGGAGACGCCGCCTCGTCGCTGCTCCTGCTCTGCGGCAATCCCGACACCCTGGAGATGGAAGAGATCGGCAAGCTCGTCGGCCGCGGGACGCCGGCGCTGCCGGTGCTCGACCCCAAGGGCGCGGCCGCCGGGCTGCTCGCCTCGGAGGGGATGCTCGGCCAGCAGTTCCTCATCACGGGCGACGGGCCCGGCGCTGGCGGCTATGCGCGCAACGATGCGCTCGCGGGCTCGGGCTGGTTTCCGCTCGGCAGCGAGCTCGTCCACGTGACGCTCTCGAAGCAGAAGACGACGCCCGGCGCACAGATCCGGGTGGGCCCGAGCGTGCCCCCGCGGCCGAAGAACCCCCGCTTTCCCTTCGACGACGCGCCCCTGGCCGAGCTGTGGCTCTTCATCGGCAAGGGCGAGCCGCCACCGGGCTGCACCGGGCTCACGGGCGCGCGCTGCGTCCGCCTCGACAGCCACGAAACCAAGGAGATGGTCGCGCTGGCCGCGCAGTGGGTCGCGGGGGCCTGGCCGACCGCGCAAGAGGCCGAGGCGGGCGTGCGCGCGCTCGGGGCCGATCCGTCCGCCGGCGATTGGTTCCACTCCGAGGGCGATCAGGCCGCGCTGGGGCCTGGGGGCAAGAAGCCCGTCACGGGCCTCGCCGCCTCGCGCTGACCATGTTTCTCTCCACCATCCGCGAAGCGCTGCGCGGCGGCACCCACGACTACACCGAGGGGCCGGTCGCGCGCGCGCTCATCCTGCTCGCCGTGCCGATGGTGCTCGAGACCCTGCTCGAGTCGCTCTTCGCGGTGGTCGACATCTTCTTCGTCGCCCACCTCGGCGCCGACGCCATCGCCACCGTGGGGTTCACCGAGTCGCTCGAATCGCTCGTCTACGCAGTCTCGATCGGCCTCGGGATCGGCGCCACTGCGATGGTCGCGCGCCGCACGGGTGAGAGGGACCCCGCCGCCGCCGCGCGCGCCGGCGCCCAGTCCATCGTGCTCGCCGTGCTGGTGGCGCTGCCGATGGCGGTCCTCGGCGCGATCTTCGGCCCGGAGCTCCTCGGCATTCTCGGTGCCTCGCCCGAGGTGCAGCGGGACGGCGCCGGCTTCGCGCGGGTGATGCTGGGCGGCAACATCTCGGTGCTGCTGCTCTTCCTCATCAACGCGGTCTTTCGCGGCGCCGGCGACGCAGCCATCGCCATGCGCTCGCTCTGGCTGGCCTCGGCCTGCAACATGGTGCTCGGGCCGCTCTTCATCTTCGGCGTCGGACCCTTCCCGCGGCTGGGCGTGACCGGCGCGGCGGTCGGCACCACGCTCGGCCGCTCCATCGGCGTCGCCTACCAGGTCAGCCAGCTCCTCCGCCGCGATGGCCGCCTGCAGATCCAGCTCAAGGATCTGGCGCCGGACTGGCCGCTGCTCTGGCGGCTCCTGCGCCTGGCCGGCGCCGGCATCGTGCAGCTCCTCATCGGCACCACCAGCTGGGTGGGCCTCGTGCGGGTGCTCGCGACCTTCGGTAGCTCGGTGCTGGCGGGATACACCATCGGCCTGCGCGTGATCATCTTCGCGATGCTGCCGGCCTGGGGCATGAGCAACGCCGCCGCGACCCTGGTGGGCCAGAGCCTGGGCGCCAAGAAGCCCGAGCGCGCCAGCGAGGCCGTCAAGCTCGCCGGTTTCTACAGCACGTGCCTGCTGGCGGGCGTCGGTGCCCTCTTCGTCGCCGCCGCCGGGCCCATCGTCGGCATCTTCACCCAGGACCCCGCGATCGTGCCCTGGGCGACCTCGTGCCTGCGCCTGGTCGCGCTTGGCTTCCCTTGCTACGCCTGGGGCATGGTGCTGACCGCCGGCCTCAACGGCGCCGGCGACACCTGGACGCCGACGCTGCTCAACGGCTTCTGCTTCTGGCTGTTCGAGGTGCCGCTGGCCTTCGCGCTCTCGCGTTACACGCCGCTGCAACCGCGGGGAGTCTTCCTGGCCATCACCATCTCCTTCTCGGTGCTGGCCGGCCTGAGCGCCTGGGCGTTTCGCCGAGGCGGCTGGAAGACGCGCGCGGTCTAGCCTTGCCTCAGGGCTTCGCCGAGGGCTTGCCGCCGCCGCCACCAGGGCCGCGGCCGCCGCCTGCTCCGCCGCCCGGACGTCCGCCGGCGCCGCCTGGGCCACGTCCGCCGCCGGGACGACCTGCGCCGCCGCCGGGCTTGCCGCGACCTGCGCCGCCGGGGCCTCCACCGGGACGGCCGCCGCCCGAGGTGCGCTCGGACTTCCGGTCCTGCATCACGGTGTCCATCGAGAACGATCCCTCGAGGCCGTCACCCTTGGGCTTGCCGCCGCTGCCGCCCGGACGACCGCCACCGCCGCGGCCACCACCTCCTCCGCCACCACCGCCGCCGCCCTTGCCGCCGCGGCCGCCCTTCTCTTCCTTGCTCGGGAACACCTGCTTCATCGAGGCAGGCATCATGTCCACCAGGAAGAGGTGCTCGCCCACGGCCTTGACGCCCGGGATGGCGGCCTCGCCTTCGCCCTGCGACACCAGCCGCACCAGCCGGACCTTCTCTGCCTGGCGGCCAACGGCCTTGAGCGCAGCGCGCAGGCGGTCGAGCCTTTCGCCGGTCAGGCCGGTCGCCTTGGTGACCGCCTCGTCGAGCGCGGCCTTGACCGCCTCGGTCTCGAGGTTCGGGTCGGCCTTGGGTGCCTCAGCGGCGGCCTCGGCGGCCGGTGCAGCAGCGTCGGCGGCGTCGGCAGTCTCTTCGCCCGCGGCCTTCTCGACGGCGGCTGCTTCGTCGGCGGCGTCGGTCGGCGAAGCGGGCTGCCCGGCTTCAGGCGCGGCCTCGGTGGCGTTGTCGTGCGCCTGCGCGGTGACCTTGGGCTCCGTCTCGGCAGGAGCCGGGGCAACGGCCGCGGTCTCCTTGGGCAGTGCTTTGGTCGCCTCGTGGGCGGCCTTGGCGGCGATGCGGATGATCGTGCCGCTGAACTCGGTGAGGGTCTTCATGGGGCTGCTCGCGAAAAGAGGGGGCGCCTCTCTACCACAACCTATTTTTCGCCGCTCGCCGAACACCAGCGCACAGCGTCATTCTGCAAAACCGGCAGATTGTCGCCTGCTTGGCAACCTGTGGACAGTTTGCCCACAAGGCTGTGGACAACTACCATAAGGGGGGCTGAACAGAACTGGACACCCCTACAGATTGTGTGCTTCTCGCTTGACAGGCAATTGCCGACTTGCGAGAAAGAAAGCTCCAAAACACCGCTCCCCGTCGGCCCGGAAGGCAGGCGGGGCAAGGTCGGGTCCGCCTTCGGCGGGCCACGGAGGGGTCTACCCAAATGGCCAAGTCCTCGAAGAGCGATTCCGCGTCCATGAGCGCCTCTCAGGCCACCTCGGCCAGCAGCTCCGGCTCGTCGGAGCTGAGCCCGCCCAAAGCCGCGCGGAAGAAGGGCGTGTCCGTCCCGCGCCTCTTCACCCCGCCCGGCCAGACCGCGGCCCAGACGCTGGACGCCGTCGAGTGGACGCGGCGCCCCGCCAAGATCAGCGGCGCCGACGGCGAGGTGGTCTTCAAGATGGACGACGCCGAGGTGCCGACCGAGTGGTCGCAGCTCGCCACCGACGTCGCCGTCTCCAAATACTTCCGCAAGGCCGGCGTGCCGGGCACCCCCGCGGGCGCCGAGTGGTCGGTCCGCCAGCTCGTCAAGCGGGTCGCGCACACCATGCGGACTGCCGGGGAACAGCAGGGCAGCTACTTCGCGTCGGCGGAAGATGCCGAGTCCTTCGAGGCCGAGCTGAGCTTCATGCTCGTGCACCAGATCGGCGCCTTCAACTCGCCGGTCTGGTTCAACTGCGGCCTCTTCCACGAGTACGGAATCCCCGGCTCGGGAGGCAACTACGCCGTCGATCTGGCCACCGGCAAGGCAAGCAAGACCGCCGACGCGTACACCCGGCCGCAAGTGTCGGCCTGCTTCATCCAGAGCTGCAACGACGACCTCGACTCGATCTTCAGCCTGGTCCACGACGAGGCGCGCGTCTTCAAGTACGGCTCTGGCAGCGGCACCAACTTCTCCAAGCTGCGCGGCAAGATGGAGCGCCTCTCCGGCGGCGGCACCTCGAGCGGCTTGATGTCGTTCCTCGAGGTCCTCGACCGCGCGGCCGGCGCCACCAAGTCGGGCGGCATCACGCGGCGCGCGGCCAAGATGGTGGTGCTCGACGTCGACCACCCCGAGATCCGCGACTTCATCACCTGGAAGGCCCGTGAAGAGCGCAAGGTCGCCGCCCTCATCGCCGGCGGCTTCCCCAGCGACTTCAATGGCGAGGCGTACCGCACCGTCAGCGGCCAGAACGCCAACAACTCGGTGCGCATCTCCGACGGCTTCATGGCCGCCGTCGAGAAGAACGAGCCCTGGGAGTTGACCGCGCGCACCACCGGCGACGTGGTCGAGCGGCTCCCGGCCAGGCAGCTTTGGAGCGAGATGGCGCAGGCCGCGTGGCAGTGCGCCGACCCCGGCCTGCAGTACGACGACACCATCAATCGCTGGCACACCTGCAAGGCCACCGACCGCATCTACGCCTCGAACCCCTGCAGCGAGTTCGTCTTCCTCGACGACACGGCCTGCAATCTGGCTTCTCTGAACCTTCTGAAGTTTTTGAAAGAGGACGGGACCTTCGACGTCAGCGGCTACCGCGCAGCCTGCCGGGTGTTCTTCCTCGCCCAGGAGATCGCCGTCGATCTGGCCAGCTACCCGACCGGCCGCATCGCCGAGCGCAGCCACGAGTACCGGCCGCTGGGCCTTGGCTACGCAAACCTGGGCACGCTCCTGATGGTCGAAGGGCTCCCCTACGACTCCGACGGGGGCCGCGCGGTGGCTGGCTGCATCACCGCCGTCATGACCGGCGAGGCGTACGCCATGAGCGCCGAGATGGCCGCGAGCAAGGGGCCGTTCCCGGGCTACGCCGCCAATCGCGAGTCGATGCTCGGCGTCATGCGCATGCACAGGGACCAGGTCGGCACCATCGATCGCGACCTGGCGCCGTCCGAGCTGCTCGCCGCCGCGCACGAGTGCTGGCAGCGCGCCGTCGAGCTGGGCGAGAAGCACGGCTACCGCAACGCGCAGGCCACGGTGCTGGCGCCGACCGGCACCATCGGCCTCTTGATGGACTGCGACACCACCGGCGTCGAGCCCGACTTCTCGCTCATCAAGTTCAAGAAGCTGGCGGGCGGCGGCTCGTTCAAGATCGTCAACCAGAGCGTGCCGCGGGCACTCCGGCGGCTCGGCTACAGCTCGCTCGAGGCGCAGGCCATCGTCGACTACGTGCGCGGCACGGCGACCTTGTCCGGCGCGCCGCTGGTCACCTCCGACGAGCTGAAGAAGCGCGGGCTCACCGAGGCCGAGATCGCCCTGGTCGAGAAGCAGTTGATCAAGGTCTTCGACCTGCGCCAGGCCTTCGCGGCGCACGTGCTCGGCGCCGCCACCCTCGCGCGGCTGGGCCTGCCCGCCACCGCCAGCGGCGACCAGACCCTGTCGCGGCTCGGCTTCACCGGCCCGCAGCTGGACGCCGCCACGCTGCACATCTGCGGCCGCCAGACGGTCGAGGGCGCGCCCTTCTTGAAGCCCGACCACTACGCGGTCTTCGACTGTGCGAATCGCTGCGGGCCGCTCGGGACGCGGTACATCGCGCCGATGGGCCACGTGCGGATGATGGCGGCGGCGCAGCCGTTCCTCTCGGGCGCCATCTCGAAGACCATCAACCTGCCGGGCGAGTCCACCGTGGCCGACGTGGAGCAGATCCACCGCGAGTCGTGGACGTTGGGTCTCAAGGCCATCGCCGTCTATCGCGACGGGTCCAAGCTCTCGCAGCCGCTCTCCAGCGGTCAGGGCAAGAGCGACAAGAAGGACGAGCCAGCCGCAAAGCCGACGCTGGCGGAGGCCATCCGCCTCGCGCTGCCCGAGCTGTCCGCCGAGGAGGCGGGTCGCATGGCCGCGGGCGCGCTGGCCGCCAAGACCCCGCAGCAGCGAGTGGACGCGCATTCGCGGCGGCGCCTGCCCTCCAAGCGCCACGGCCTCACCCAGGAGGCCAAGGTCGGCGGCCACAAGATCTTCCTCCGCACCGGTGAGTACGAAGATGGCGACCTGGGCGAGATCTTCATCGACATGCACAAGGAGGGCGCGGCGCTGCGCTCGGTCATGAACTGCTTCGCGATGCTGGTCTCGGTCGCGCTCCAGTACGGCGTCCCGCTCGAGGTCCTGGTCGAGCAGTTCGTCTTCACCCGCTTCGAACCGCAGGGCCCGGTGCAGGGCCACGACCGGGTCAAGTTCGCCACCAGCGTCATCGACTACGTCTTCCGCGCGCTCGGGGTCGAGTACCTGAACCGCGACGACCTGGCGCACGTCTCGCCCGAGGCGGCCGCGGTCACGCCCGAGGCCAACCGGGGCAGCGACCCCACCGCGCACGTCAGCCCCGCGGTGGCCGCCAAGGCGCTGCAGCGGAAGTCCGACCCGCCGCCCGCGCGCAGCGAGACCCTGGGCATGGGCGACAGCGTCGAGCCCCTGCCCTCCTCGCGCCGCAAGGCCGCGGGCGCGCAGGACGAGCTGCTCGGCTCGCTGAGCGGCGACGCGCCCTTCTGCGACGGCTGCGGCCACATCACCGTCAGGAACGGCACCTGCTTCAAGTGCCTCAACTGCGGCAACTCGATGGGGTGCAGCTAGCCCTGAATCCGCGCGACGGTGCGCGCGGGATCAGGACAGTTCGCGTCGGCGAATACGCCAACGGCCTCCTGGAGCAGCTTGAGTTGGCGTTGAGTTGGCGTTGAGTTGACTTGAGTCGGGCGGCGGCCGCGGGGCTGCCGCCCTTCTTTTTTTGCCGGGGCGCCCCAACAGCAGTTGCACGCACCCACGCGTGATACTCGGGAGCGCGTGCAGCCCGCCCTCCTCTTCGCTGCCTTCGTCGCCGGCGCCTCGCTCGCCACGCTGCCCACCCGCGCGGGGATCTGGTGGGCGCTGATGGGCGGAATGGCGGCGCTGGCCCTGGCCGTTTGGCATCGACGGCCAACGGCAAGACCGCCACCCGGCATGCTCGAGCGCCTGGCGCCGCTCGCGCTGCTGCTCTTCTTCGCCCCGGCTTTCAGGTTTGCCGTCGCCCCGGGGGCCGACATGGCGATGCACGTCGCCCTCGCCCGCGGGCTGCTCGACGGCGTCCTCTCTCCAGCCTGGCCCGGCGTGCAGCCGACCCTGTACCCGCGCGGGTTCTCGGCGCTGGTGGCGCTCCTCTCGCCGGTCGGCCTCGCGCGCGCGGGTCTGGTCGCGGCCGGGCTTTCGTATGCCGTGTTTCACGCCGGCCTCTGGCGCTGCCTCGCGGCCTTCGGCGCACCGCGGCCGCGCACCGTGGCGCTGCTCTGCCTGCTGCTCGCGCAGGTACCGCAGCACTTCTTCGACTGGGGAGGCAACCCGACCGCGCTGGCGCTGGGCCTTGGCCTGCTGGCGGCGGCGCAGCTGGACCGCCCCGCCCTGGCGGCGCTGCTCATCGCGGGCGCGGCGGCGGTCCATCCGCTCGGCGCGCTCGGAGCGGGCCTGGCGGTCGCGACCCTGGCGGTCCTGCAGCGCCAGCTTCGTTCGGGGGCGCTGGCGCTGCTCGCGGCACTGCTGGTCGCGGCGGCGCTGGCGCGATTCGGGCCGGCGCTCTCGGCGAGCGAGGCCCGCTGGATCGCCGACTACGCGCGCGAGCACGAGCGGCTGCGCTGGTCGACGCTGGGCGACCTCTTCACCGCGGCCATCGCCCTCTCCGCGGCACTGCTGCTCGCGCGGCGTCGGCCGGTTGCGCCGCGCGCGCTGGCGGCCGCGCTGGGCCTGATCGCGCTGCTCCTGGCGGCGCCGCTCGCGCACGTCTATGCCGTCCGCCTGGCGCCCCTGCTCCTCTTGCCGGGCGGGCTCTTGCTGGCACACGCGCTCGATGCGCTGCCGCTCCGCCTGGCCCTGCCTGCGCTCGCCGCAGCCGGGCTCTACACGCACGCCCACTCCTTCCAGCGCGCCGAGCCGATGGCGACCTCCGCGGATCTCCAGGCCATCGCCTGCCTGGACGCGAAGGCCACCCCGGACGCAGTCATCGACGGCGCCTACGGAGACGCCACTCAGTGGATTCCGGCGCTGACCGGCAGGCGCATCACGCGGCCGCACATCCACGTCGCCCTCTTCGATGAGGTGGCCGCCCCGGCAGAGGCAACGCACCGCTTCCAAGGCGAACGGCTGCGCTACGGAGAGCCGCTGGCGGCGCGCGCGCGGGGCGAGCCGATCTGTCGATTCGGAGGAGCGACGCTGCTCAAGCTGCGCTGAGCTCAGCGCGCCGGCAGGGCGGCGCTGGTGGTGCGGTCCGGTCCGAGCAGCGCGGCCAGCATGCCCTCGAGCTGGCTCATCTGCCGCATTCCCGCGAGCTGCCCCTCGACCTTGCCGCCGCGACCGACGAGAAAGACGGCGGGGGTCGCAGACAGCTCGCCGTAGGCGCGCATCGCCGCGGGGGTCGCGAGCGCGATGGGAAACTCGACATGCGCCTGCTCGACGAACTGGCGCACGCCGTCGTCGCCTTCGACCTCGCCGACGGCCACGCCCACCACGCGGAGCCCGCGCGCCGAGTAGCGCCGCGCCAGCTCGACCAGCCGCGGGGCCTCGTGGCGGCTGGGCGCGCACCAGCTCGAGAAGAAGACCAGCAGCGTCGGGCGACCGTCCTCGATCAGCTCGACCGGCTGCCCCTCGGCGGAGTGGAGCGCCAGGTGCGGCGCCGTGCTCCCGACCAGCGTCGGCCTCTGCACCGAGGCGCAGGCGAGCACCGTCCCGAGGAGCGCAATGGCCAGCTTTTGCGTCGAGGGCACGGCACGACCCTAGCGCAGGTCGGCATGTAGGACGCAAAGCCCCTCGGTCAACTGGCCGACCGCCGCCGTCAATCGATGAACGAATCCGCGGGCAGCGGCAGCACGCGCTGGTGCCGGTAGGGCTCGGCGGTGGGAGGGGGAACCGAGTCGAGCTTGTCGAGCGCCAGGAGCGCCTGCACGGTGCGCGCGCCCTCCGACGGATGGCGGAGCGGCAGCGCCCGGTTCACCTCGTAGGAGTTGCGCCGCCCGTCGCGCGCGCGGAGCAGATAGCCCGCGGTCGCCAGCTCGCCGACGATGCGCTGCACGGCCCGCTCGGTGATCCCGAGCCACCCGGCCACGTCCCGCATCCGCGCGCCCGGGTGCCGCGCGAGGCAGATGAGCGTGCGGCCGTGGTTGGTCAGGAACCCGAAGTCGTCTCGCTGGTGGTCCATGACGATCGTATTTCACGACTCGGCGATCGCGTCCAAAAATTGGCGACAAGAAAGTCGCGAATCAGCGCGCGAGCTTGCGCAGCGCCCGCCGGAGCGCGGTGTCGGCGCCTTCGATGGGCTCTCCGAGCGGCACCCAGCGCAGCGCCTTGCTCTCGTGGGAGAGCACGGCTTTGGCGCCCTCGGCGGCGACGAAGCCGTAGCGGAGGTCGAGGTGCAGGTGCTCGGGCTCGCCCGGCCGCGCGGGGATCACGTGCACGTCCACGTCGAGCAGCTGCTCATCGGGAAAAGCGGTGAGCTCGGCGGCGGTCAGGCCCGTCTCCTCCGCAGCCTCGCGGAGCGCGATGGCCCGCGGGTCGGTCTCGCCTTCGCCATGGCCGCCGGGCTGCAACCAGCGGTCGAGCCGCCGGTGGTGCAAGAGCAGCACGTGCGCCCGCGCGTGGTCGAGGACGAAGGCGCTGCCCGTCAGATGTCCGGCAAGCTGCCGGCGCAGGTGGGCGTCGTCCGGGTGCGCGCGGAGGAAATCGCGAATCAGCCGCACGTCGAGCCGCTCCTTCTCATCGGCGCAAGGGTGGCGTTGCAGCGCCTCGTCCAGCGCGGCGAAGAGCTCGGGCGGCGGCGTTCGCAGGGGCGGCAGGGTCAAGCGACTCCTCCACAGGCCAGGGCAGCGCACTCTGCCTTGCTGTGGACGGCGGCGGAAGATCCGGCGACCTTCGCGGCCCTGCGCGCTCACCGGGCCTGTGGACAAGCTGTGCCCCGCCGGAGAGAAAAAGCGAGTATTGACGCGCACTTCTTGGCGGTGCTAGCAAACCGCACTTCCGCTCGTTCCCCCGCCCCGGCAGCTCTTGTCAGACCTTTGGTTCAGGGTACCCCCATGAGCGCGCAGGACTACGTCGAGGCCATCGCCCAGGAGCTCTCGCGCCTCAAGGGCCGCGGGCTGATGCTCTCGCCCGCCGACAGCGCGCTGGCGCTGGCGTGGCACGCCCAGGGGGTGCCGCTCGGCAAGGTGGTGACGCTGTTGCGAGAGCAGGGCCCCCGGCTCTTGCCGCGCGGAGGCAAAGGGCAGAAGGGTCTCGGCGTCCCAGCGGCCCCGCAGATCTCGCTGCAGATCTTTGCCGCGGCGCTCTCGGCGCGGCCGCAAAGGCCCCTGCCGCGCGGGCCCAACAGCTCGCTCGCCGACGAGCTCTGCGCCGCGGCGGAGAAGTCGAGCGCCCTGCCCGCGCGCGCCGAGTGGATGGCGCTGGCTGCCCGCGCCGACGAGCTGCTCGCCGGCAGCCCCGAGGCGCAGCGCGACTACTGGACGCTCGCCATCTCGGCGCTGCGCAGCTCGTTGCGCGAGCTTGGCCGCAAGGCGGCGCTCAATGCCGGCGAGGGCCTGCGCGAACGGGCCGCGACCCGGCCGCCCTCGATGCCGCGCGGCCGCTACCGGCGCAGCTTGCAGCTCCTGCTCCTCTCCTCTGCCTCTTCCCGCCTGGGCGTTCCGCCGCCCGCCTTTCTCTTGTAGGACCCGAAGGACAACGATGGCCGACCAGCCCTTCGCTCCTCCCAAGCAAGCCCGCGGCCCCGAGGCCTCTCCCTGCACCGACTGCGGTGGCGAAGGCCTGCGCCTCGTGCAGCGCGAGGGCCGCGTCGTCGCCGAGCCCTGCGCCTGCACCGCCGCCTGCGAGAAGTGCGGGGGCTCCGGCCGCGTCTACGAGCGCGACCAGCGCGGCTATTCGCTCTTGCGCGGCTGTTCTTGTGGCCGCGACCCGCGCCGGGTCCTGCTGGTGAACGGCCTCTCGCTGCCGGGCAAGTTCGCCGACAAGACCCTGGACAATTACACCCCCTACAGCCCGAGCCAGGCCCGCGCCCTGGGCCGCGCGCGCCGCTTCGTCGACGAGCTGGTCCCGGGCGATCGGCAGCAGCGCGCGCTGCTCTTCTTCGGCCCGCCCGGCACCGGCAAGACGCACCTGCTCGCAGGCATGCTGCGCGAGCTGGCACTGAAGAAGGGCATCCGCGGCCGCTATGAAGAGTTCTTCCTCTTGCTCTCGGACATCCGCGACGGGTTTGCCCGCGGCCTCTCCTCGCGCGAGTGGCTCGACCCGCTCCGCTCGGTCGACGTGCTCGCCATCGACGAGATTGGCAAGGGCGGCAAGAACCGCGAGTTCGAGCAGGGCGTGCTCGATGAGATCATCTCGGTCCGCTACAACGCGGGCAAGCCGACGCTGTTTGCCACCAACTATCCGCGCGCCGGCGCCACCTGGAAGTTCGGCGCCGACGGTGAGGTGGTCGAGACGCTCGAGCAGCGCGTGGGGGCGCGCATCTACTCGCGGCTCCACGAGATGTGCGACCTGATCGAGGTCTTCGGCACCGACAAGCGGAAGGACGAGCATGAATCACGGGAAGCGCGCGACGCCGTCAGTGGGCAGGCAGTTCCAGGGCGGCCGCAGCTCGCACGGGCCGAGCCATCTGCGGTCTCGCGCGGCCGGCCACGCTGAGGGCATCAGGCACATCCTGACGCGGGCGCTCGACGAGCACGGGCTCTCGCGCCGGCTGCACAAGCGCTTGCCGCTCGACGTCTGGACCGCCGCGGTGGGCAAGGAGCTGGCCGCGCGCGCTCGCCCGAGCGCCCTGACGGCCGGCGTGCTCCACATCCTGGTGCAGGACCATCGCTGGCGCGACCAGCTCGACGCCGCGCGCAACCTGCTCATCGAGCGGGTCAACGAGCGCCTGGGCCGGCCAGCCGTGCGCGAGCTGCGCTTCGGCCTCGCGCACAGCGGTTTTCTCGAGGAGCCCGCGGCGCAGGACCCGGTGGGCAGCGCCCGCGCCTTCGCCGAGCGGCTGCCCAAGAGCTGCGCCGCCTCGGGAGCGCGGCTGCTCGGCAAGACCCAGCTCTCCGCCGAGCTGCACGAGGCGCTCGCCCGGGCGGCAGGCGCGGCGCTGCGCCGGGCGCAGAAGCCCTCGTGAAGAGAGCACGCGAGGCGCTGCCCAGGCTGCCTCTGCCGCGGAGCAGCGCCTTCGTCGCGCTCGGACCGTACGCGAAGGCGCAGCTGACCGTGCGGGCGCTCGGACAGAGCCTCTTGCTCGATGTCCCCGCCGACGTCTTTTCTACCCAGCGCATCGACGAGGGAACGCTCCTTCTGCTCGAGCACCTCCCTGCGCGCGCGCCGTCCTCGCTCTTGGAAGTGGGCTGCGGCTACGGCGCGCTCGGGCTGCCGATCTGCGCCCGGTTCCCCTCCGCCAGGGCGCTGCTGCTCGACCGCGACCTGCTCGCAGTCCACGCCTGCGCGCACAACGCCGCTGCGCTGCAGCTCGCCAACGCGCGGGTGGTGCCGGGCCTCGGCTATCGCGATCTGCCCGCCGAAGCGCGCGGCTTCGACTGGGTGCTGTGCAACGTGCCGGCGCGCATCGGCGCGGCCTTCATCGGCCACCTTCTCGAGGCCGGAAGGGCGCTGCTCTCGCCCGAAGGCGAGCTCTGCATCGTGGTCATTCGCGACCTCGAAGGCCCGGTCGAGGTAGAAGCCGCCGCCCGCGGCCTGGCGGCCTTGGTGCGGACCGCGCGCGGACCAAGACACTCAGTGTATTCGCTGCCGGCTGCGCCCGGCCTCGCTGTCCCGCCGCTCGACGATGAAGCGCTCTACGCGCGCGACGAGACGACGCTGCAGGCCGCGCCAGGCCTCGCTTTGCGGCTCTCGCGCCCGCACGACGCCTCGGAGGATCCGGACCACCTGTCCGGCCTCTCGGTGCTGCTCGACACCCTTCCCCGCTCGGCGCCCAAGGTCGCGCTGGCGTTCCGCTGCGGCTACGGGGGCCTGCCGCTGGCCCTGCGCACGCGCCATCCGGAGGCGACCGTCATCGCCCAGGAGCGCGATCTGCTCGACGCTGCCTTCACCCGGCGCAACGCGCGCGCTCTCGGCCTCGAGGGACCAAGGCTCTCGGTGCTCGAGGCGCTCTGGCCCGCGGACGCGCTCGCCCGCGCTGGTGGCGCTCCGCCCGACTTGATCGTCGGCGAGCTCTCGCCCTCCGCCGGGCCCCTGGTGGCGGCGCTCGAGCTCAAGCAGGTGGCCCTCGGATTGGCCAAGGGAGGCCAGGCGCTGGTGCTCGCCACCGCCAAGCAAGAGCGCGAGTGGCTGCCGGCGGCGCTCCCCAAGGGCGCAGGCGCGAGCATTTTGTTGCGCCGCGCCGGCTTCACCGTGCTGCGCCTCGCGCGCCCCTCTGGCGCCTGACCCGGCCGCGCGCGCAAACCCGCCACCAGTGCGGCCCGGATCGATTTTCTCCTCTTGAAAAACGGCGCCAATCGGCCTCCCCCAGAGGGGGCCAGAGGGGCCTGCCGAGGGGCCTCCCTCGAAGCCCAGAGGAGAAAAGGGCTTTACTCTCGAGATCCTCCTCTGTCAGAGTGCGCTCGATTTTGCAGCACTCACTCTCTCTCTAGCAGGAGCCAACGCATGGCCGCAGCCAAGAAGCCCGCAGCCAAGAAGCCGGCAGCCAAGAAGCCGGCGACCGCGAAGCGCACGCCCAACGCAGCGTTCATGAAGGAAATGACGCCGAGCGCGGCCCTCGCCAAGATCGTCGGCGAGAAGCCCCTTCCCCGCACCGAGGTCGTCAAGAAGCTCTGGGCCTACGTCAAGAAGAACAATCTGCAGGACAAGAAGGAAAAGCGGAACATCAACGCCGACGAGGCCCTGAAGGAAGTCTTCGGCGGCAAGAAGACGGTGACGATGTTCGAGATGACGAAGCTCGTGAACAACAACCTCAAGTAGGGTTGTCCTTCACAGACGCTTGACGCCGAGGGCGCGCGCTGCGAGGCGGGCGCCCTCTGCGTTTTGAGCCGCGAACGGAAAGACGCCACGGAGCCGCCGAGGCCCCTACGCGTAGCCCCAGCGGCGGCGCAGCGTCCATTCGACGCCGACCACGGCGCAGAGCAGCGCCAGCACCCAGATCTTGTCCCAAAGCGGCTTGGAGAGCCGCTGGCCCACCTCGACGCGCTCCGGGTCGCGCCAAGGCAGTGAGTTGAGATTGTCGCCCGCGTCGATCACCTTGCCGCGCGTGGCCTCTGCGATCGCCTGCAAGATGTCGGGCCGGGGCGCCGCCTGCAGCATCTCGGGGCCGGTGGGCGCGACGACGAAGGCCTCTTCCGCCTCGCCGATCGCCGTCCCGTCGGGCCGCCGCGCCGTCACGGTCGCCTTGTACGCGCCCGGCGGCAGAGCGGGAAGCTGCACGTGCGCGGTGCCGTCGGGCCCCGCCTTGCCGGCCGTCACGGGGCGCGGCTTTCCATCGTCGGCCGAGACCAGCTGCACCGAGAGCTGGGCCCCGGCGGCGGCGCCGTAGTCGGACCCGCGCACCTGCGCGTCGAGCGCGGGCAGATCCGTCGCGGGATCGAAGCTCTGCTTCTCGGCCTGCAGCCGCATCGGCGTCAGCGCAGGGTCCCGCACCAGCCAACGAATGGCCGCGTGCCAGAAGGTCTCGTACGCGCGCGGGCCCAGCTCCTGGCCGGCGGCGACGAAGCTCCAGTACCAGCTCGAGTCGGTGGTCAAGGCCAGCGTTCGGCCGCGGCCCGCCTCGCCGACGACCAGGACCGGGCGGCCGTCCTGCGCCTCGATCAAGACCTGCGCTCCGGCCCGCGCGGCGCCCACCGTGTTCAAGCCCGGCAGCCTGGGCAGGCGTCCCCAGGCGGCGTCGTTCTGCGACAGGCCCTGCGAGAGCTCGGTCATCGGGTGGCGCCGGCCGGCGTCAGTGAGGCGCAGCTGCGCCAGCGACTCATCGACGGACGGCGCGCCGGGCGGCAGGAGCGACACCGGCAAGATGTTCTCGATGGCGGTCTGCGCGTAGTCGCCGGCCGAGAAGCTCTGGTCGCCGCCGATCATCGCGAAGGCGCCGCCATCGCGCACGTAGGCGGCGATGCCGTCGAGATATTGCGACATCCGATAAGGCCGGTGATTGAAGTTCTGGAAGAGCACCAGATCGAAGCTCTTCAATTGCTGCTGGAAGATCTCGGTGGTGGGAAAAGGAATCAAGCTCAACTCATCCTGCGAGCTATGAGTATCGTCGCCGGGCGTGCGCAAGATGAAGAAGCTGATCAAATCGACGTTGGGGTCGCGCTTGAGCAGCTGGCGCAGGAAGCGCACGTCCCAGCTCGGCCGGCCGACCACCAGGAGGACGCGCACCCGGTCGCGGATCACCTTGAGTACGAATGACTTCGAGTTATTGGTACTCAAGGCCTCGCCCTCATAGACCGGCACTGAAGCGGTCAAGGCGAACTTGCCGGTGCGATCCGGAACGAAGGTCAGCTTCACTTCGTAGCGCGCCTGGCCCGGCTTGATGTGGATGGTCTTGAGCGCCACCACCTGGCCCTCGCGCTTGATGACCACTGGCACGTCGGTCTCGGGAAAGCCGCGCGCGCTGACGGTGACGTCCACGGCGAGCTGGTTGCGCACGAAGGCGAAGTCGTCGACGCGCACTTTTTCGATCGCCAGGTCTTTGACGGCCGCGCCGCCGATCGGCAACGCAAAGACGGGCGCGTTCAGCCGCTGCAGCTCCTGCGCGGTCTGCGCCGAGACGCCCTCCGACAGCTCGGCGTTGTCGGCGCCGTCGGAGGCGACGAGGATTCCGGCAAGGGGCCGTCCGCCGCTCCCTGCGCCCGCCGCGCCCGTCAGCGCTGAGAGCAGATCGGTGGAAGGCCCGGTGGCGAGCGAGGCCGCGCCTTGCGGATTCGATAATCCGGAGGCGAGCTTGGCGGCGTCGCCGGGCTGCAATTCTTTATCGAAAGTATAGACGTCCACCTGGAAGCGGCCGGCCAGCTGGGAGAGCTCCGACTGCCGTGCGGCCAGCCAGCGCAGCATCTCCTCCATGCGGCTCGGTCCGCCGGGCGAGGCCGGGAAGCCCATCGAGCGCGAAGTGTCCAGAAGGAGCGCCACCCGCGCGCGGACGCGGCTCTGCGCCAGCAGCTCGAGGCCAGGCTCGAGCAGAAGGCCAAAGACGAGCAGCGCGGCCAGCACGCGCAGACCGAGCAGCGCGCGCCTGCGGGCCGGCGCCGGCTCGCTCCTGAACCCGCGCCAGCCCAGCACCACTGCAGCGGCCAGCGCCGCGGCGGCCAGCGCCAGCGCCCAGGCGGGCAGATCGGTCAGCGAGGTCAACCGCCAGGCGTTGAAGTCGGGGCTCAAATGCGCCGCCGCTTGAGGATGAAGGGGATGTGCACCTGGTCTTCTTTGTAGTCCAGGCACATCGCGTACATGGCGATGTTGACGCCGAGCCGGATGGCCTTCTCGCGCTGCAGCTCGCCGCCTGGGATGACCTCTTTCTCCCAGGAGCCGAGCGAGTCCTTGGACAGCGCGCCCACCAGATCGTTGCCCGAATAGAGGACGCCGAGGCGGCCGCCGAGCTCGACGGCCTCGAGATCGGGCGTGACGGCGACCCGGCCGACCGGGCCGTCGAGCAGGTAGAACGACTTGTAGACGACGTGGTCTCTGGGGACGCGGGCGAGCGCGCCGGCCGGCAGCGTCGCCTTGAGCAGCGCGCGCGCCGAGAGCTGGAAGTTGCCGCCGGGAGTGCCGCTCGCGTCGTCGAGGAGGAGCAGGCCGCCGTAGCTCAGGTACCGGCGCAGGGCCGAGACCTCGGCGTCGCCCGGCAGCGGGAAGCCGTCGTCGCCTTGCAGCACCACCAGCGGAAAGCGGAACAGGTCGGGGTCCGCGAGGCCGAGCGGGTGGGCGACAGGCGAGGTCTCGATGCTGGTGCGGCGCGCGATCTCCCAGGCCAGGCGCGAGAGGCCGCCGGGCCGCGGGTCCCAGCGGCCGCCATGGCGGACCTGCGCAAACACGAGGCGCGCCGCGTCGCCGAACGCGCGCGCGCGCCGCGGCAGGAGCGCGGCAGCGGAGGCCAGGGCGAGCGAGCGCAAGAAGGAACGCCGGTTCATGTCCACAAGGTTGGAACGCTCCTCTGCGAGCTGCCTTCCCGATGGTCTACAGCCCAAAGCCCGAAGTCGGAAGCCAGAAGCCCGTTTTTTGTCCTGCGGCAACGGATCACAGTCGTTGCCTGCGCCGCCGGGCCCTTGCTAGTGTGCGCGCCGCCATGGCCCAGAACTCCCAGTCCGCGACCGCGACGCGCAACACGGTGCCCGGCACCGCCAACGCCAATCCCATCACGCCCGAGCTCTTCACGGGCAGCACCGGGGTCGCCCGGCGCGACTACATCCCCGACGCCAAGCGCGTCTCTGGGATGCTCGAGACCGAGGAGTGCGCCCAGGCGCGCGCGCTCTTCGCCGACGGCGACTACGGCCGCTGCCGCGCCGAGGCCAAGCGCATCGTGGCAGCCAAGGACACCTCGGCCGAGGCCAAGATGGAGGCGGGCGATCTGCTCGACAAGACCGCGCTCGACCAGGGACCTATCGCCACCGCGGTCGCCTTCCTCATCCTGCTCGCGCTGATCCTCATGTTCGTCGCGCAAAACGGCTCGGACGCCCATTAGCCCCGCCCTGGGCTCGCCTCCCGACGACCTGCCGTGGGCTGGTCCGTTCGCGCCCTACCTCCGTCCCGCAGCCAATCTGCTCCAGCCCGCCGTGGACGCGGTCCTGCGCGCGCCGGTCTGGGTTGGCTACTCGCTCTGCGCCGCGGCCTTCGTGCTGCTGCTCCTCGGGCGCAGCGGCCACCGATTGCTCCTCGCGGCCATCGGCGCCGGGCTCGCGCTGCTCGGCAGCCACGGCCTGACGCTTCCCGCGGCGCTCGGGAAAGATCCGCGGGAGGTCGTGCTGGCCGCAGGCGGCGTCGCGGGCTTCTTGTTGCCCGGCACGCTGCGCTCATTGCTGCTGGCCGCGGCGGGCGCGTTCGCCGGCCTCCTCTTCGCCACGCGACTCTCGCTGCCCCCTCCGGTCGTCGCGCTGCCGCTGGCCGCGTTTGCCCTCCTGCTCTCGTGGTTCAACGAGCGCGGCTTTCAGCTGATCTTGCCTCCGCTCGCCGCCGCGGCCTTCGCTGCGGCGGGCGCGGCCAGGCTCTTGCCCGAGGTGCGCGCGCAGAACCCGCAGCTCAACGGCCCGGCGCCGCTCTTGGTGCTGGCGCTGGTGCTCGCCGTGCTCTTCGTCCCGCTGGCGCTCGAGCGAGAGGTGCTGGCGCAGCGCCTGTGGAAGCGTCTCGCCGACAAGCGCGAGGCCAGCCAGCGGCAGGCCGCCGACGAGGAGAGGCGCCGGCGCGTGGCCCTCCACCAGCGCGGCAAGGCAGCCGGCTAGGGCGTGTCCGCAAACTCCGGACCGAGCCCGAGGGATGAGGACCAAGCAGCGCAAGGCGCGAGGAGGGAGCCGTACTTTCTGTACGGCGACGACGAGCAACGCAGCGATGCGCCGGCCATCGGCCCTCTGGCGACGGG
>JBBRMA010000012.1:0-117648 GCA_038231075.1 Myxococcales bacterium
GCAGGCAGAGGCCTGTCGCGCGGCTTAAGGGCTCGCGCGGCAAGAAATCCGATCGATGCGAGCGCAGCGAGCCACCGTTCGCGCGTGGGCGCCCGTGCCGCGCGGCGGGCCTCTGCCTGCCGGCGGCCGGTTCCCTACCGTTGCTTATCGGACTGGCATTAACCTTAGCCCTGAATCCGCGCGACGGTGCGCGCGGGATCAGGACAGTTCGCGTCGGCGAATACGCCGACGGCCTCCTAGTGCAAGAGAAGCTCCTGCACCTTGGCCTTGTCCTCGCGATAGGTGAAATGATTGACGAGGGTATAGGCCGACTCGCGGTCGAGGATGCGGTCGCGGAGCAGCGGCACCAGGTCGAGCTTCGACTGCCGATACGTCACGTGATCGAGCACCATCGCCGCCATCTTGGTCGTGATCCAATTGTACGCGAGCGCAGTCTTGAGCACCGCCATCTTCGCCGGGTCGCCGGGCGCCTCGTCCACCTGCTGGATGAGGCCGCGGAACGCCGGAACGGCCATCGCCTTCGGGCCCGCCGCGGCCGTCACCAGCACCCGCACCGAGGCGATCTGTCCCGCCCGCGCGGCAATCTTCTTCTCCTTGACGTCGCCGCTCGGCAGCCGGACTTCGATTCGATAATACTTGTCGCCCACCGCCTCCGCCGAGAGCGGCGCCTTGTCGCGCGCGATCTGCGTCCCGGCGTCCCAGATCATCACGTCGGCGCCGGACGGTTCGGTCACCTCGACCAGCGTGCGCCCTTCGGCCTGCGGGCGATAATCAACGCGGAAGCCGTCATCCACCGAGGCGACGGGCGCCGGTGCCGCAACCGGAGCGGGGGCAGGCGCGGGCGCAGGCGGCGCCACCGGCTCGGGGCGGGGCTGCGCGGTGCTGCAGGCCAGGGAAAGCGCGACCGACGCGATGAAGAGCTTGTTCATTGTCACTCCTTATCACCAGACGGCCGCGCGCGCGGCGAGGCCACCTCCAGCCGTCAGATCCCGGGGCCGAGCGTGATGCTCGGAATCAATTCACCGCCTCGCTCGGAGAGCAGCGCCAATAGCTTCCCCTCGCGCAGCGCGCGCACCGGCGCCGCGGGATCAGGAAAGCCTTGCGGCAGGGGCCAATCGGGTGGCGCGATGGCCCCGACCTGAATGGCGTGCCCATATTGCGTGCGCGCCGCCTCCGCGCGGGACAGTTGGCGTGAAGGGCACCAGGGCAAGAGCGCCTCGCCGGCGACGAGCTCGGGCCGGCCAGGGTTCGGGTCCTGCCAGGGGCCGATGGAATTGCGCGTCAGCGCCCGCAGGTGCGCCCGGCAGCCGAGCGCACGGCCAAGGTCTCGCGCAAGGGAGCGCACGTAATAGCCGCCGCGGCAGACCAGCCGCACGCGGCTGCTCTTGGGCAAATCATGGGAGATCCACTCCGCCGAGTGCAGGTAGACTTGGACGGGCGGCAACTCAACCTGCTCGCCCCGCCAGGCCAGCTCATAGGCCCTCTCGCCGCCGACCCGCTTGTTGCTGTGGAGCGGCGGCACCTGCTCGCGAAGCCCGACGAACTCGCGGAGGGCCGCCTCCAGCGAGGCCGCGCTCAATTGCGTTCCATCGCCGGTCGCGACCTCCTTGCCCAGCGGATCGCCATTGTCGGTCTCGCTGCCCCAGGCGATCTCGGCCTCATATGCCTTGGGGATTGGATGGAGCAACTCAAACAAGCGCGTCGCCGGGCCCGCCAGGATCAAGAGCAGCCCCTCGGCGAAGGGGTCGAGCGCGCCGCCATGGCAAGCGGGCAGCTTGCCCGGCCGCACCCCGGCCCTGCGCACGTCTGCGACGAACTCTTCCACCAGCGACGCGCTGCTGGCAAAGGCGGGCTTGTGGACCAGATGGATGCCGGGTCGCGGAATCACCTCTCGAACTCTACTGCACGCCGCCCATCAGATCGTCCGCGATCAGGTCCGGCGCGGCCTTTCCATTCTCGTACTCGAGCAGCCCAGCCTCGGCATAGAGAGGCCGCACGCGGTCCGAGAGGAGCCCGATGGCCTTGAGGTTCGGCACGATGCGCTTGAACATGGTGCGGCGGAAGACGGTCATCATCTGCGAGCGCTCGACCATCTGATCCCAGGCGCGCCGCGACATCGAGTGCGCATAGGACTCCTCATAGAGCTCGTGACCGAGGAAGCGATTGCGCAACAGCAGCGCGACCTCGAAGGCCCAGTCTTCGCGCTGCCGGCGCTCGCGCTCGGAGAGCTCGGTCTTGTAGAAGCGGCGCAGCGCCAGGACGCCAAAGTGCACGTGGCGCGCCTCGTCGGTGATGATGTATTTCAAGAGATCGCGCAGCAGCGGCTCCGGGACCATCTGGCGGATGGTGCCAAAGGCGCCGAGCGCGAGGCCCTCGATCATGATCTGCATGCCGAGGAACTTCAGATCCCAGCGCGAGTCGCTCATCAAGGCGTCGATGACGACATAGAGGTTGTCGTTGATTTGGTAGAGCTTCTCCAGCTTCTTGGTCAAATAGGTATGAAAGGCCTCGACGTGGCGCCCCTCGTCCATCACCTGGGTGCTGCCGTAGAGCTTGGCGTCGAACCAGGGAACCGCCTCGGTCACCTGCGCCGCGGCGAAGAGCGCCCCCTGCTCGCCGTGAAGGAATTGGCTCAAGAGCCAGGCGAGCCCGAAGTGGCGCTGGGTGGCCTTCTCGCGCGGTGACATGCGCTTGAATGCGGGCGCCTCCGCGAACGGCAGGATCTCGTCGGGAAGCAGCTGCGTGGCCTGCGGGTCCACCGAGCGCGACCAATCGATATCGGTGGCGGCGTTCCATTGCGACGCCTTCGCGCTCTCGTAGAGCTTCTGCAGCTCGGGAAACTCGCGCTCATAGGTCCAATCGAAGCGGGCCCGATAGTCGAGCGGCAGGGTGGTCTGCGGCTCGCTCTTGCCCTTCTGCTGGATCAGGCCGCGATAGGCGGGGCCGAGCAGCGACGCCAGGACCCGCGGATTGCGCGAGCTGAGCGCGTCGCGAAAGAGGGGACCGCTCCGGACCAGGTTCCGCGCCACTTTCGCCAGCTGCATATGCCTCTCCTCGCGCCTTGGTCAAGCGACCAAACCATACGCTTCTTTCGAGCGGGCGCAAGCACTATTTGGTCGCTTGGCCAAGGGTGCACAGGGCCTCGGTCGGAGTCGAGCGGCGAGGCAGTTGGTGTAGACTGATAAACGGAGGTTCCATGCGTCTCGCCGCCGCCGCTCTGATCTCCCTGTCGCTCGCCGCCACCCCCGCTTTCGCCGTCAGCTACGTGCACCTGCACAAGGCCGCAAAGGGCAAGCCGGTGAACACGGCGCCGGTCAAGCCGCCGCACCTCAACTATTACGGCGGGCGGGTGATCTCGAACGTCAAGATCGTCGCGGTCTATTGGGGCCCCAAGGTGGACCCGAGCGTCACCAGCCAGATCCCGGCCTTCTATGCCGACTTCGTGGCCAGCCCCATGCTCGATTGGTTGAGTGAGTACAACACCAACCTCAAAGCCGTCGATGGCAGCGCGGGCACCAATCAAACCATCGGCCACGGCACCTATGCGCAGGCGGTCACCATCACGCCGCACGCCAAGGCGTCAATCCTCCTCGACAAGCAGGTCCAGGACGAGCTGCGCGCGCAGATCAAGGGCGGCGCCTTGCCGGCCCCCGACGCCAATACCCTCTATATGGTCCACTTCCCCCCCAAGCAGGTGCTGAAGCTTGGCCGCGACCTGAGCTGCAAGGCCTTTTGCGGATATCACTCTACCTTTGATCAAACGACCTACTATGCCGTCTTCCCCGACCAATCGCAGGGCTCGGGCTGCGATGTCGGCTGCGGCAGCGCGGGCTCGTTCGGCAACCTGACCGCGACCGCCTCGCACGAGATCGTCGAGGCCATCACCGATGCGCAGGTCGGCACCGTCAAGGGCAACGCGGCCGTCGCGCCGATGGCCTGGTATGACCCCGACAAGGACGCCACCGGCCATGAGTACGCCGAGATCGGCGATATCTGCAGCTCCTATTCGGCGCCGATGAAGATGCAGTCGGGCCACACCTGGACGGTGCAGAAGATGTGGTCGAACAAAGCCCAGGGGTGCATCCTGCAGTCTGGTGACGCGCCGCAGCTCATCGCCTCCGCCAAGACCCCGGCGGGCGGCGCAACGGGCGCAAAGGCAAAGACAAAGGGCAAGGCCGTGCCGGCCAAGGCCACGCCGAAGCGCAGGCTGATCAAGGACTGACCGAAGTCTGGACCTCTTTTTCTACTCAAAGAGGTTCGATCTACGTCTTCTGCAGTCCCCGAGCGACGCGGATCAACGCCGCGCCAAGAAACACGCCCAGGGCCCAGCCGCCCAGCACATCGGTCGGCCAATGCGCGCCGAGGTACACGCGCGAGGCGCCGACCAGCACGGCGATCAGCATCGCTCCAAAAGCGAACGGCGGCGCCGCCCAACCGAGCACGGTGGCCGCCGCCGCCACGTTGGCCGCGTGCGACGAGGGAAATGATTGCCCGCGCCCGCAGCCGATCTGCGGAAGCGTCACCGCGCGGGGCGGGTGCTCGGCGCAAGGGCGCACGCGCGCGACCAGCGGCTTGACGGCGCGCGCCGAGGTGCCATCGGCGATGACGACCGCGGCCAGGAGCAACAGTCCGTAGCGCCAGCCCCAGCGGGTGAAGCGCCAGATATAGAGGGCGGCAGCGAACGCCAGCGGCACCAGGAACCAGCGGCTGGAGAGCGCGATCATCACCGCGTCGATGGCTGGGTGGCCGGGCCGATTGAGCAGATCCAGGAGCACGTGGTCGACGAGCATTGGCCACAGACTATCGCATCGCTTGCCCGCCGCTCGCCGCGCCTTTACTCTGCGCGCCCCATGCTGGTCGATGTCACCGTGAACGAGCTTGCGCGCATCGTGGCCACGGGCGCGCCCGCGCTCTCCGACGCGCTCGAGCGCGGCCGCGTCGTGCGCTTCCCTGCCTGCCCGATCGCGCTGCCAGAGCAGGCCGAGCTGGACTTCTTGCGCGGCCTCGGCGCCCAGCTCTCGCGCAAGAACGTCAGCTGGTATCCGGAGGACGATCGCCTGGTCGGACTGCAAAACGACAGTGCCAAAAGTCGCGCCCGTGTAATTTTAAAGGCCCATTCGGAGCGCGTGCGCGCCCTGCTCGCCCGCGCCATCCCGCAGCTCTGGCCAGGGGCGCGCATCGGCACCTCCAGCTTCCGGCCTCTGCAAGAGAAGGGGCGCGCGCTCTCGACGCACGCGAGCAACGAGCTCATCCACGTTGACGCCGGGGCGTACGGCGCCACCCACGGCGACCGCATCCTGCGCTTCTTCGTCAACGTCAACCCGAGCGAAGAGCGGGTCTGGGCCTCGAAGGGAACCTTTCGCGAGCTGCACGCAAAGCACGCGCGCGAGGCCGGCCTTCCGCAAGGCAAGGTCGCGCCGGGACTCTTCGACCGCGCGCTCTCGACCGCCGTGGGCGCGGCCGCGCGCGTCTTGCCCAAGCTGCATGTCCTCGACAGCTCGCCCTACGATCGGCAGATGCGGCGCTTCCACAACTTCATGAAGGACACGCCCTCGTTTCGCGACAGCAAGGACGGGCTCGTCGAGCTTTGCTTCGCGCCCTTCTCGGCCTGGATGGTGCTGACCGACGCCGTCAGCCACGCCTGCCTCTCCGGACAGCACGCGCTGGTGGACACCTTCGTGCTCCCCCTCGCCAACTGCCGCCTGCGCGACGAGGCGCCCTTCGACATCCTCGCCGCGGGCGCGGCTCGCGCGTGACCAGGCCTGCGCCCAAGAGCGTCCTGGTGCTGCGCTTCAGCGCGCTCGGCGACGTGGTGCTCACCTCGCCCGCGATCGAGGCCCTGCGGCTCGCCTGGCCCGACACCCGCATCGTCTTCGCGGTCAAGGAGCGGCTTGCCCACGTGGTGCAGCACAACCCGAACGTGGACGAGGTGTTTCCGCTCAAGTCCGGCGAGGGGCCGCTGAGCTTCGCCCGCCGCCTGCGCGCGCTCTCGGTGGACGCGGTGCTCGATCTGCACAACAAGATGCGCTCCAAGGTGCTGCGCGCGCTCCTGCCCTTCCGCGTGCGCAGCGTCGTCTGGCACAAGCGCGACTTTCGCGACACCCTGCCCGTCAAGCTGGCGCTGCGGCCCTATCACGCGTCGATGTATTTCGCCGATCGGTATCACGCGGCCGTGGAGCAGCTGGTCGGCCGCGAGCTGCCGCGCGGACGGCTGCAATACTTCCTTGGCCCAAGCGATCGCCGCCTGGCCGACGAGGCGCTCTCTAGCGCCGGGGTTGGGTTGACTCAACCATTGCTAGGACTCTCGCCGGGCGCCAACTGGGAGACCAAGCGCTGGCCCAAGGAGCGCTTCGCCGAGCTGGCCAGGAGCGCGCTGGCGGCCGGGATCCAGGTCGCCGTGCAGGGCTCCAGAGACGAGCAGGATCTCGGCGCGTTCATCGCCAAAGCCGCGCCCGGCGCGGTCGATCTCTGCGGCAAGCTCGATCTGCACGCGCTCGGAGGGTTCCTCGCGCGCTGCACCGCCCTGGTCGCCAATGACAGCGGCCCGATGCACGTGGCGCGCGGCCTGGGCGTGCCCACCCTGGCCCTGTTCGGGTCCACCGACCCGGCGATGTTTGAGTTCGGCGAACATAAGGTCCTCTTTGCCGGCGTCGAGTGCTCGCCTTGCTCCTTCTTTGGCCGCTCGCGCTGCCCGCGCGGCCACTTCCGCTGCATGCTCGACCTCGACGCCGAGGGCGCCTGGCGCGCCTTGCAGCCGCTGCTCGGCAGGGGCCTTGTGCCCTTGAACCACGCCTGAGATGGACGCGCTCGCCGAAAGATCGTGGCCGCGCGCGCCGCTCCTCTTGGTCGCGAGCTCGTCGCGCACCGGGCCGGCCGAGGGCCAGATCCTGGCCGCGCGCTATCTGCGCTCGCAAGGGTGCGACGCGCGCTTCGCGGCCGACACCGTCACCGCAGGCGATATCGGCGAGCACCTCGCGCACGCCGGCGTGCCTTGGCTGACCGAGCTGCGCAACTCACGCAAAGTGAAGCCCTTCGACGTGCTCCACGACGCGCGCTTGCTCGCGCGCTGGGTGCGCCAGGGCCGCCCCGATCTGCTCCACGCCGCCTTCGCGCACGATCACCACTTGTGCCTGTGGGCCGCTCTCCGCGCGGGTCCTTTGCGCGAAAATCTTCGGGTGGTGCGCACCGCCCATCGCCTGCAAGACGTGCGGCCAGGTCCGCTGCGCCACCGCACCCGCGCGCTGCGGGCGACCGACGGCGTCATCGTGCATTGCGAGGCTTATCGACATGAGCTGCTGACTCAAGGCCTGCAAGTGGAGCGCGTGCTGTACCTGCCGGGCGCCGTGGATTCTGCGCGCTTTACTCCGGGCCGCGCCGAGCACTTGCGCCGGCAATGGGGCATTCCTCTCGACGCGCCCCTGGCGGGGATCATCTCGCGCATGAAGCCCGAGCGGAACCACCGGCAGCTCATCGCTGGTTTTGCGGCCGCGGTCGGAGGCGGCCTGCACGCTGCGTGGCTCGTGCTGGTGGGCCGCGGCGAGGAGGAGGAGCCGCTCAAGCAATTGATTTCAACTCTACCTCCTGCAATTAGAAAGCAGACCGTGTTCGGGGGCTATCTGCGCGGCGAGGGCCTCGTGGACGCCTATCGCGCGCTCGACGTCGCGGTCTGGCTGCGCGAAGGCAATGACGGCGCCTGCCGCAGCGTGCTCGAGGCCATGGCCTGCGGCACTCCGGTCATCGCCGGCACCGGCTGCGCTGCCAGCGAGCTGGTGCGCGACGGCCTCGACGGCCGCACCGTCGATCCGAGCGACGCGCAGCAGATCGGCAGCGCACTGACGGCTTTGCTGGGAAACCTCGACGGCGCGCGCAGGCTGGGTCAATCAGCCCGCGCGCGCGCCGAGGACCACACACCGGAGAGGTTTGGCGCGTCCCTGCTTGCCTTCTATCGCCTGCTCCGCTCAATGCCGCCCGTCGGCAGGACGTGACGGCAACTTACTTGGGTTGCTGATCGCCGGAAGGTTGGCCGTTGAGTTGCTGCTGCTGACCCTGATCCGGAGCGGCCGGCGCAGGCATGGTTGGATTGGTGCCGCTGCCATTGTTGCTGGTTGCCTCGATGCGCAGCGCGGTCGCCTTGCCATCGACCAATTGATAGGAGGCGCGCACATCGATGCCGGGCGTGAGCTGCGCGGCCGGCACCAGGCGCCCGTCCTGCAGGATGGCGGTAGACTCGTTGACCTTGAGCTGCATGACCTTCTGGTCGTCGCCGCGGACTTGCAAGTTGCCTTCGCTCGCGCCGAGCAGCTTGCCGGAGAGCTCCTGGGTCTTCGACCAGCCCTGCCGCTGCTGCTGCAGCTGCGCCTGCTCGTCGATTCCCCGCTTCTGCAGCCGCTGCGCATCGGCCTGCTGTTCCGCGCCTGCCTGTTGTGCGGCCTGCCCGCTCCTCGCCGCGTCGGCCTGCGACTGCTGCGCCTTCTGCTCCTGTCCGCGGGCGCGCGCCTGCGCGTCAGCCAGCTCGCGCTGCTTCTTGGCGACGTCGCGGTTGTCCTGCTCGGCCTTGGCCTGCTCGTCTCGCGCCTGCTTCTGCGCGTCCGCTGCGTGCTGGTATTGGCTCTGCGCCTGGTCCTGCGCAGCCATGGCCTCGGACTTCTTCTCGCTGCCGCCCATGCCGGCGCAGCCGAGGCCAGAGGCGAGCAGGAGCCCGACCGTCGCAGCGGTTACATTGAAAAGCCTCATAGTGTCATTCCTCTCATCGTGCCCTCCCTCCGAAGAGTGGACACGATGGCCGATTTGCGCGGACCCGCCCGCAGCTCAAGCGCGCAAGAGCTCCCTCGCTACCGCGAGCAACTGGATGTCGCTCGTCCCGCCGCCGATCTCGAGCAGCTTGGCGTCGCGGGCCAGCCCTTCGGCGCGATACTCGGCCGTATATCCATTGCCGCCCATGACTTGCACGGCCTCCAATGCGGCCTCGGTGGCGAGCGTGCTCGCGGTATATTTGGCCGCGCAGAAATATTGTAGGGTTGCCTCGCCGCGATCGAGCAGGGCCCTGCCGCGATCGAGCAGCGCGCGGATGCACTCTTGAGCCGCATAGAGCCGCGCCAGGCGCAGCTGCACCGCCTGGAACTCGGCGATGGGCTTGCCGAACTGCTGTCGCTCCTTGGCATAGGAGAGCGCGAGCTGCAGGCTCTCTTCGACAATCGCCAGCGCCATGCCCGTCAGCCCGGCGCGCTCGCCGAGCAGCGTCTCCATCGCGGCGCGCTTGCCGCTCTCGGCCGGATCGCCGAGCAGCCGATCCGCGGGCAGGCGCGCCTCGTCGAGGAAGATGGAGCCGGTGGGTGAGGCGCGCATTCCCATCTTGTCGAGCGGCGGCGAGGTCGAGAGCCCCGGGTCGCCGCGCTCGAGCACGAAGGCGCGGATCTCGCCGTCGTGGGGAGCGCCGGCCAGCCGCGCGAAGACCACCAGGACGTCGGCGATGGGCGCGTTGGTGATGAAGCTCTTCTCGCCCGAGAGCACGAAGGAGGCGCCCTCGCGGCGGGCGGTGGCGCGCAGCGAAAAGGCATCGCTGCCCGCGCCTGGCTCGGTCAGCGCCCAGCAGCCAATGCGTGAAAAACCCAGCACGGGCGCGGCCCAGCGGCGACGCTGCTCCGGCGTTCCCCGGCGCAGCAGGGTCTGGCCGCAGAGCCCGGCGCTGGCGCCGAACGAGAGCGCGAACCCGGGCGAAACACGCGTGAGCTCGTGGAGCAAGGCGCCGGTCAGCATCGGCGAGCTGAGCAAGCCCCCGTTCGCGGCCGGGTCCTCGGCAGCCTCGCGCGCCAGCTCGGGCAGCCCCAGCCGCTCGGCGAGCTCGCGCATCAGCGCCGTCAACGGCACCTCCGGCCCGGGCGCGCCGCCGTGCTTCTCCAGCTCGCGCGCGCGGGGCAACAGCGTCTCCCGGGCGAAGGCGCGCGCGAGCGCCGAGGCCTCGCCGACCAGCGAATCAATCAGATCAGCCATCAATTGATCCTAGTGGGGCGCGGACGCGACGACGCGATCGTTCAAGGCTTGAGTTGGCCGCGCGTTCTGCTTGAAGAGCGAGCGGAAGTGGCGCACGTGCTGGCCCCGCGTGTGCAGGTGCTGCTGCAGCACCAGCCACTGCACCTGCTCGGCGCAGGGAGGCGTGGTCAAGGAGCCTTCATAGCGAAAATATCCGCGGTGCTCGGGCAGCAGGGCGGGCAGGTTGATCTCGACGTTCACGGGCTTGTCCATCGCCTTGAAGAGCACCGCCAGCGCCTTGTTGGCCGCGCCCTTGGTGTCCACCAGCACGCTGACCACGGCCAGCACGCCGTCGGGGTTCTTGTGGACGAAGTGCACCTCCAGCGCCGCGTGCTTGCCGTCCACGGTGTGCTCGGACGGCGCGTGGAAGTTCATCTGCGTCAGGTCGTACTTCGCGTCACCCAGTTGAATCGAGTTGCCATTCTCGAAGTTGACTTGGAGCGCGTGTCCCTTGTTGATCAAGTGGCCGATCGACTTGCTCCATTGAAAGACGATGGGCGGCAGCTCGCTCGACACCTTGGCGGCCTTTTCGCCCACCGTCACCAGATCAATCGGCGACTGGTGCTTGCCGTCCCTGCAATCAACCGCGCCCTCGCCCCAGTGCTCGGGTCCGGTCTGGTCTTCATAGGACCAAGGCTTTGGTTCCTCCGCCCGCGCGGAAGAAGCGGACACCAGCGCCGTGGCGGCCAAGGCGATGCACAGGCTCTTCAAGCTGCTCTCCCGGGTGGACTCGACGATCAAAAGACCGGCCCCTCTCCAAGATGTCAACCTGCCACATTCCAGCCGGAGTAAACTCGCCGGCGTGAATCGCGAAAATCAACGCCATCGCCGCCCGGCGGCCGTCCGGTCGGAAGAGACCGGCCCCTCGTTCGCGCACGACGAAGAGGACGCGCCGCCGGTGGTCGCCGTGCCAGGCGAGGCGACGCCGCCCGTGCACCGCGCGCTCAAGTCGGACCCCTCGGTGGTCGTCAACAAGAAGGGGGTCGAGCGGCTGAAGCTCGGGCACCTCTGGGTCTACCGATCGGACCTGCGCCCGGACTCGAGCCTGCGCGGCGGCGAGGCGGTCCGCCTGGTGGACGACCGCGGCTGGTTCCTCGGCAAGGCGTTCTACGGCAAGCAGAGCCAGATCACGGTGCGGCTGCTCTCGCGCGAGGACGAAGAGATCGACGAGGCGTTCTTCGAGCGGCGCATCCTGCAGGCCGCGGCGCTGCGCGAGGCCGTCCGGCCCGACCCCGAGCGCCGCCAGGCGTGCCGCGTGGTCCACGGCGAAGCCGACTTTTTGCCCGGCCTGATCGTCGATCGCTATGCGGATTGCCTATCGATCCAGACGCTGACCGAGGCCACCGACCAGCGCCGCGAGATGCTCGCCTCGGTGCTGCAGCGCGTGCTCAAGGCGCGCGCAGTGGCGGAGCGCAACGACGTCAAGGTGCGCGCCCACGAGGGACTGCCGCTGCGCAAGGGCATGCTGCGCGGCCAGAGCCCGGGGCCAGTGGAGTTTCGCGAGGGCGAGGTGACGCTGATCGCCGATCTGCTCGAGGGGCAGAAGACCGGCGCCTTTCTCGATCAGGCCGAGAACCACCTCGAGGCCGGGCGCCACGCGCATGGCCGCGCGCTCGATTGCTTCACCTATGGCGGCGCCTTCGCGTTGCACATGGCCAAAAAAGCGACCAGCGTCACCGCCGTGGACATCAGCGAGCGCGCCGCCGACGAGGGGCGCCGCGCCGCCGCCCGCAATGGGGCGGGCAATGTCAGCTTCGTCGTCGCCAATGCCTTTGATCTACTCAAGGACCAGGCCGAGGCCGGCGAGCGCTACGACACCATCGTCCTCGACCCGCCCGCGTTCGCGAAGAGCAAGGCCTCGATCGAGCCCGCGCTGCGCGGATACAAGGAAATCAATCTGCGCGCGTTTCAATTGCTCTCCCCAGGCGGCGTCTTGATCACCGCCAGCTGCTCGTTTCAAATCGACGACGTGCTCTTCGAGCGCACCGTGCTCGCCGCCGCCAATGACGCCAAGCGCACCGTGCAGGTGGTGGAGCGGCGCGGCGCCGGGCGCGATCACCCGACGCTCCTCGGCATGCCCGAGACGCGCTATCTGAAGTGCTTGATCCTGCGCGTCACCGGCTGAGGATGGCCGCCGAGCGCGGCGCCAGCGTCAAGTCGAGCCCGCCGCCGCTCACGGTCGCGCCCGCTCCGCCGAGCAGGTCCCGCAGCGGGCCGTCTTGATTGCCCAGATCGGCGGGCAAGGCCACGTGCTGCGGCGTCACGCTCGCGCCGCGGTTGAGCACCACCAGCGCGAGGTCGGGCCCGGCGCCGCGCGCGTAGATATAGATATCGCCGAGCGCGAGCAAGGTCTTGCGGGCGCCGCGCCGCAGCCCCGGGTGGGTCGCGCGCGCCTGCCCGAGCAGCCGCATGCGCGCCAGCAGCGCGCTCTCATTGGGAGACAGAGAGTCAAAGCGCATGAAGCGGCGGTTGTCCGGATCGCCCGCGCCCGCCATTCCAATCTCGTCACCGTAATAGAGCAGCGGAATTCCGGGCTGGGTGAGCGTGAAGGCCTCGGCGACCAGGAGCGTGTCATAGGAAGCGCCGGTGGTCGGCGCGGCCGGCGGCTTGTTGATCGGGTCGCTCAAGTCATCGCCATTGGCGCGCGAGAGGAAGCGCGGCACGTCGTGGTTGCCGAGAAACGGCGACATTTGATTGGCGCCATAGGCCTGGACGCCGGCCTGGACCGCGGCGTCAAGGTCGGCCATCGAGCCCTGGCCGTGTCCCAGCGCGGAGTCGATCGCGTAATAGAGCGGGAAATCGAACTGCCCCGTCAATTGACCCGGAGACAAGGAGCTCGCGATGGTAGCGCGGTCGCTGGTGAAGGTCTCGCCCATCATGAGATAGCGCGCGTTGCCGGCTTCCAATTGCTTCACCCGCGCGCGGAGCGTGCTCAGCGCCACGTGCGGCATCTGCTTGACGGCGTCGATGCGAAAGCCGTCGGCGTCGAAGTCGGTCAGCCATTGGACGGCATCGTCGGCAAGCTGGTCGGCGGCCGCCTCGTCGGTATAATCGATCGCCGGCAGATAGGGAGCGAAGAGGCAATCATAGGGCTTGTTGTCGAAGGTGCACGCGCTGGTGGTGCCGCACACGCAGGTCTCGCCGTGGAACCAGCCGTCCTGCGCGTGATCGCGATAGTACGGGTGGCTCTGGTGCACGTGGCGCTGCACCAGGTCGAGCACGATGCGGATGCCGTGCGTGTGCGCCTCCGCGATCACGGCCTGCAGAGCGGCGGCGCCACCAAAGCGCGTCTCTACCGCGTGCGGCTGCGCGGGCCAGTAGCCGTGATATCCCGAGCCCGGGCCAAACGAGCCCGGCCAGGCGCCGGCCGGGCCTTGATAGACGGGCGAGAGCCAGATCGCCTTGACGCCGAGCTTGTCGAACCAGCCGTCTTTCAGCGCCGCGCTCACGCCTTGCAGGTCGCCGCCCTGGTAGTCGAGCTTTGGGTTGATTCCGCCAATCGGCGCGTCATTGGTCGGATCGCCGTTCCGGAAGCGGTCGATGAAGGCGAGATAGAAGACGCCGTCGGACCAATCAAAGGGCGCGGACTCGATCCAGAGCGGCACGATGAGCTGGGTTGCGGCGCGGCCCTTGCTGTCCTTGGCGTCCACGCGCAGCGTGTGCTTTCCGGTCGGGAGCCCGCTCGCGCGCACGGCCAGGGTTGCGCTCGGCGCGTCATAGGCGACCAGGGCGGCGGCGGCAGGCGCGCCGTCGATCTGCACGGCGATGGCTCCAGGGTCGATGCCCGCGCGCCCCGCGCCGTCCACCACCTGGACGTCGAGGGCCAGGGTCTGATCGGACAGCACCTCGGCGCGCAGGGGGCGTAGTATCGGTTGAGTACAATCAAGGACGATCAAGCGCGAATTTTCGGTCCCGCCGACGTATTTCGAGAGCGGGTTGTTCGGATCAAACGAATATTGCGCGTCGGCGACGAACTTATATCCGTAGTCACCCGGAGGGAGCCGCAAGCTCACTCGATAGGTGCCGGTGCCGAGCAGGTCGAACATCGGATCGGCCGAGATCGAGAATTGATTCCACTCGCCCGCGACTCCGACGTGCGCGGCGGACTTCTGCAGCTTCCATTCCAGCGCCGTCGAGCAGTCGCGCGCGGGCGGACCGAGCAGCGTGGCCACGCCCGAATCAGGCGCTCCGGCGTCGGGCGCGGCGGCGCTTCCCGAGTGGCACCCGGCCAAAGAGAGCGCGCAAGCGAGCGCGAGCGGGAGGGCGCATCGCGGCCGACTGGTCCCTCCAGGGCGACCGCGTCGCCTCCCGAGCAACGCCAGCAGGCCGAGCGCGGCAAAGAGCCCGCTCGAGGCGGTGGCACAGCTCGAGCCGCCTGCGGTCGTCGCGGCGGCCTGGAAGCAGGTGGGCCGGGGCCGCGGGGCCGCGCGATCCCAGAGGGCAAGCACATAGGCCCCCGCGCCAAATCCAACCATTGGTATCGCGCCGGTGTAATCGGCGGCGTTGGCGTCATAGAGCTCGGCGTGCAGCCCGTGGTTCGCGTCGGCTTGCTGGGTCACCCAGGCGAGGAGCTGATCGGCGTCGGCCAGGCGGCCCGCGCGGCGATAGGCGTCGGAGCTGCGCAAATCAATGAAGACCCACTCTTCCGAATCATATCCGCCGCCGTCGTCGTTGCGCATGAAGCCGACGCCGGCCGCGGTGCGCAGCTTGGAAAGCTCCGCCAGGGTCGCGAGCGAAAGCGGCCCTTTTGGGTCAATCAACCCGAAGTTGATGGCCTCGACGGTGGCCGCGTCGCGCGCTGGAGCCTGGGACTGCAGCTCTTCCAGATCGCCCGCGAGCCCGCCGGTGGGCAGCACCAGCTTCTGCGCCAGCGCGTCGCGGAGGGCCAGCGCCTCCGCGGATCTGCCCGCCGCGCACAGGCCCGCTGCAGCGGCGATGGAGGTATAGGCAAAGTGGCGCTGCTTTCCATTCCAATGGTGTTCCCAGATCGAGCTGTCGGCGCTGATCAGGTTGGTGGAATCAATCAGGGTCAACAAAGGGGCCGCCGCCTGGTCCAGCTCGCTGCGGCCGGCGGCGCGGCCAGCCAAGGCGGCGAGACCAAAGCCGTCGAATTCGATGTTCGGTCCATCGCCGTTTGAATCAGACCACTCCTCGCCGTCGCCATAGTAGCGAACCACGCTCACCGAATAGTCCGCACCGACGAAGCGCTTGTAGCCGCCGACGCGGCCGGCCAGCCAGAAGTCGACGGCGGCGCTCGCCTCGGCGGCGTGGCCCATGCGCGCCAAGGCTTGCATCGCATAGGCCTGGTCGCGAACCCAGGAGATCGACCACTGCCCCGGCGGCAGCGCGGCGACGATCTGGCCCGCGCTGGGAGCGGCCTCGCGCGACTGGGCCAGGCGGAGGACGACCTCGCTCTGTCGATAGACGCGCAGCTCGGCTGCGGACAGGCCGGCGGGCGGTGGCGTTCTCCAGGCCTCGAGCGCGGCGAGCTCGGACTGCAGCAGGGCGGCGCCGTCGCGTCCGGCGAGAAAGGCGCGGCCATCGGCGGCGGAGCCCAGGGTAATCAAGACGCCGACGTAGCGCTCCTCGCCCGCGGCCATTGCACCAAAGGTCCATTGAAAGCCCGCGGAGGCGTCATTCAAGACGCCCGAGGAGTCTACGGTGGTGAATTCGCCGCCCTCGGCGCCGGTGGCAAGGAGCGGGGCCGGCGAGGCGCTGTGCACCACCGCGCCGCCGAGCGGCAGATAATGAAGGGTCAAGCCCGAAGGGCCGGTCTCGGCATAGCTATTGGTATTGGCGTCCCAATCAATCCGCTCGGCGTCGGCGGCCGGGTTTGGCGCCCCGGTGCCGAGGTGGAAGTTGAGCAGCGCATAGGCGGCCGCGTCGGCGACGGTCGATCGCGAGGCATTGGTCGCGTGCAAGAGCAGCACGACCGCGGGCGCCGACAGACCGAAGGGGGCAAAGACGTGCGTCTCGGCGCGCAGAGGGCCAAGCGACTGCACGGCGCGCGCGACGTGGGATTGATTGACATACTCAAGTGAGTCAATCGGGCGCGTCGGGAGCCAGGCCGCCTGGCCCGCCGCGCGCACGCCGAAATAGGCGTCATAGGCGAGATTGCGCGTCTGGACACCGGGCGCGGGCGAGGCATAGGGGTGCTCATTGAAGGTGACGAGCTTGCCTTGCGCGCCGTCGTAGACCGCATGGAGGAGCCCATTGCCGGTGGTCAATGAGTCGAACGAGCGGTGCGGCAGGACCGCGCTGGCGGCGGTCGGGAGCGCAGAGAGCGCCGCGAGGACGATCGTCAGCCATCGCCTCACGAGTCGATCGCCGCCCGGGCGACGAGGATCGCCGCCTCGACGCCTTTGCGCTGCTCGGCCACCAGCTCGTCGCGCCGGTCGAGCGTATAGCCAGCGACCGGGATGGGGTCACCGAAGGCGACCGCGACGGGGCCGGGCGTAAGCAGCGGGAAGCCCGTCGGCGGCAACACCTCGCGCGCGCCGGCGACGCCGAGCGGCACCACGTCGAGTTGAGTGTCGATGGCGGCGATGGCCGCGCCCTTCTTGAACGGCAGCAGCTCGGAGGTCAGCGCGCGCGTCCCTTCGGCGAAGAAGAAGAGGGCGACGCCGGTGTCGAAGCCGCGCTCGATGCGGCGCCGGATGGCGCGGGTGGCGGCGCTCCTGTCCTTCCGGTCGATGAAGATGTGGCCCATGCGCTTTGCCGCCCAGCCGAAGAACGGGACGCGGGAGAGCTCCTTCTTGGCGACGAAGCGCAGCGGGGTGGGCGTTGCGGCCAGGATCGCCGCGACGTCGATGTTCGAGGTGTGGTTGGAGACGAAGACGTAGCTCTTCTTCGGATCGAGCCGGTGGGCGCCCGTGACCACGAGGCGCACGCCGGAGACCCAGAGCACGATTCGGCACCAGGAGCGCAGCGCCTTTTCGGAGAGATCGCGCTCGCCCGCCAGCATGATGACCGTGGCGTGCAGGCACATGGCGACGAACACCAAAGGGATGCCGAGCAGGGTGCGGAGCGCGCGGCCGATCATTTCGTTCTCTCCGCGGCGGCGTACTCGTCGATGGCCGGGAAGAGCAGCACCTCGGCGATGTCGCGCGCGCCGGTGGCGAGCATGAGGACGCGGTCGAACCCCACCGCCACGCCGCCGGCATCTTGCAGCAGCGGAAGCGCCGCGAGGAACTGCTCGTCGAGGCCGAACACGGCCCGGCCGGCGGCGGCGCGGGCGGCCTGCTCGGCCAACAAGCGGCGGCGCTGCTCGGCGGCGTCGGTGAGCTCGCTGAAGCCGTTGGCGAGCTCGAGGCCTCCTGCATAAAGCTCGAAGCGCTCGGCCACCCGTGGGTCTCTGGCCGAGAGCTTCGCCAGCGCGGCCTGCGACGCGGGGTACCCGGTGAGGTAGGCCGGGCCGCTCGCGCCGAGGTGCGGCTCGACTTTTTCCAGCAGCACCTGGGTGAAGGCGTCGTCCCAGCCGGCCCCTTCGGAGACGCGCACGCCCGCTCCCAGCGCGGCCCGGCGCAGCTGCGCGGCGTCGAGCGGGAGGGGGTCGAAGCCCGCGTGGCGCACGAACGCCTCCTGGCAGCTGACCCGCTCGAAGGGCGCGGCGAGCGAGGGAACGCACGAGGCGAGGACGGCCTCGAGGTCCGCCATGATGGACGCGGCGTCGCCCGGCGAGGCGTAGAACTCCAGCATGGTGAACTCAGGATTGTGCGTGCGCGAGACCTCGCCGTCGCGGAAGACGGGGGCGAGCTGGTAGCAGCGCGAGAAGCCCTCGCGGGCGAGCAGGCGCTTCATCGCGTACTCGGGGCTGGTCTGCAAAAACAGCCGGCGATGGCCCTGGACGCCGCCCGGAGGGATCGGCGGCAGGGCGTGGAAGGTGCTCTCGAAGACGTCGAGGTGCGGCTCCTGCCCTGCGAAAGGCACCAGCGCGGGCGTCTGCACCTCGAGGTAGCCGCGGGCCTCGAGCGCCTCGCGCAGCTTGCGGGCAAGCGCTGCGCGCGCGCGGGCCATCTGGTGGTCGGCTCTCACTGTTGCCCTTCTACTATTTTCCTTGCACGGGCTGGTGGCCGATGCGACTCCAGTTGGCCGATGCGACGCGGTCCCCTGCTGCTGCCTCTGCTCGCGCTCCTCGGCTGCGTGCACGCAGAGGCCGCGAAGTCCGCCGCCGCGCCTGCACCGGGCGATCTCGCCGGAGCCGCGGCTGCCGCGCCCGCGCCGGCTTTGCCAGCGGCCCCACCCCCTGACCACTCCGCCGCGGCGAAGGCGCTCTCCGCCGAGGCGCACGCGCTGCAGGTGGCCGAGGGCGAGCTGTTCTGGAAGCGCTGGACCACCGGCCAGGGCGCGCTGCCGGCGGTGGCGGCGCAGGAGCACGCGCGGCTCTTCACCGCCGATTCGCTGCAGGCGATCGCGCTCGCGGCGGGCGAGGCCAAGGACGAAAAAGTGCGGGTCGCGCTGCGGCTGCTTCACGGCCACCTGGCGACGCGAGCGATCGCGCGGGCCGCGGCGGCCGAGGGCGAGGCGCTCGAGCGGGCGCGGACCCTGCTCGCCTTCAGCCCCGCGGGCGCCGAGCGGCCCGAGCACGAGCGCGACCTCGACAAGCTGCTGCTGGAGGAGAGATCGGCCTCCAGGCGCGCGGCCATCGCCGTCGCCGAGGCGCGCGCGGCGGCCACGCTTCTGCCGGTGGCGCTGGCCCGCGACGCCGCGTACGCCAAGGCGCGCGAGGCGCTGCAGCTGCCTTCTTGGGCCGAGCTGATCGACGAGCTGCACCGCACCAGCCCCGAGCAGCTGGCCGCGCTCGCCGAGCGGACGCTGCGCGACACCGAGTCCGCGGCGCAGCGGGCGGTGGCCGACTCGGCGCTGCAGAACCTTGGCCTCACCGCCGATCGCGTCCACCGCGCCGACTTGCCGCGCCTGCTCCGCGTGACCGCCGCCGATCCTGAATTCCAGCCCGGGCTGGGCTACTCGCTTTCGCGACGACTCCTGGCGGGGCTCGGGCTCGAGGCCGCTGCCCTCGACCGCGTGCAGCTCGACGCCGAGCCCAGGCCCGCCAAGGGGGCGCGGCCGCTGGCGCTCCTGGTGGACCCGCCCGCCGATGTGCGGCTCTCGTACCGGGGCGCCGGCGGGCTCGACGAGCAGCGCGCGCTGCTCCACGAGACTGCCCGCGCGGCGGGAGCGGTCTTCACCGACCCGGCCCGGCGCTGGGAGCTCGCCTCGCTCGGCGATGGCGCGGGCGCCGAAGGCTCGGCCCAACTCTTCGAGGAGCTGGCCGGAGACCCGCGCTGGCTGCGCGAGGCGACCAAACTGCGCGGTGAGCCGCTCGACGAGCTGGTGCATCTGATGGCCACGCGGCGCCTCTTGTCGGCGCGCCGCGCCGCCGCGATGGTGCTCTTCGAGGTGCGGCGGCGGCAGGGAAGTCCCAGCGCGGACGAGCAGGCGAAGCTCTATCGCGGCCTCTTGCAGCGCGCGACCTTCGCCCTCTTCACCGACGAGGACGCGCTCCGCTGGCCGCTGGAGGCCGACTCCTTCATCCGCAGCGCCGCCCTGCTCGAAGGCGAGCTGCTCGCGGCCCAGCTCGAGATCGCGCTGCGGCGGCTGGCCGGCGACAGGACCGGCGCCGCGGGCGCGCTCGACAAGCCGCGGCCCGATCTTGAAGAAGAGGGAGAAGACTCCGAGGTCGACGAGGAAGAGCCGGCCGCGCCCGCGCCGCCGCCGGCTTCGAGCGCAGCCCCGGCCGCCGGCCAGCCCGCCGCTCCGCCCTGGTGGCGCTCGCCCCGCGCCGGCGCGCTGCTCCGCCAGATCTGGTCCCTGGGCCGCTCCGCCTCTACAGCCGACGTGCTGCGTGCCCTGGAGATGAGCTCGCTCGACCCCTGGCTCCTGGCCGCGCTGGCCGAGGAGCAGCTCGACTATCGCGCGCCCGAACGGCCGCCGCAGCCGCCCAAGCCCGACTATCGCGAGATGCGCGATGACCGCGGGCGGCGCCGGAAAAAGAAGACGCGCAAGAAGCGGCAGTAGCGACTATTGCAACATCATTGCAGTAAGTGCGGCCAGACGCGCCAGGCGATCGCGCAAGCGCCGTCGCGGCAGTAGCGCGAGGCCTCGTCGCTGAGCGTGCCCTCGGCGCCCATGGTCAGCGAGGGCGGATACCTCGGATCGCAGTTCGGCTCGGTGACCTCGATGGTTGCGCAGACGGTGCCGTCGCTCGCGAGCAGCTCCAGCGTCTGGGTGCAGCCGGTCGCGGGCCGCGCGTAGGCATAGGCCGAGCGGCCGCGCACCAGAGTCAGGGCGTCAGGACGCTGGGTGATCCAGTCGGGCCGCGGCGTGAGCGCGGTGCCGCCGGAGGAGAGCTCGCCGGCCTGGACGTCGAGGCCGCCGCCCACCAGCGCGCGCGGCGCCTGCAGCGGCTGCTGCACCGGACCGGAGAGCGCGGCGCCGGCGCGCGAGAACCAGCGCGCGCTGCCGTCGGGCAGATAGGCGAGCATCTTCTGCTGCTCGTCGATGGCCAAGGGTGTCAGCGCCTCCGAGGTCGCCGCCGGCGCGCCGAGCGGCCGGAGCGCGAAGTCGAGCTGCTGCAGCGTGGGCCCCGCGTCGGGCGCGCTGCAGCCGAGGGTGATGTCCTGGTCGGGGCCCTCAGCGAAGCGGCAGGTCGGCCGCTCGAACCTCGGGTCTGGGATGATGGTGTCGAGCACCACGGTGCCGCCGTCGCCGTGGCCCCAGCCGCTCAAGATCGTGGATTGGCCGTAGTCCACGGCCATCGACTCGGCGACGAGCCCGTGGGTCTGGCTCCGCACCGGGCCGCCGCCGAGCGAGACGAGCGTGCGGCCGTCGTCGGTGGCGAGCACCTCGGTGTGCCGTCCGTCGGCGGGGCTGTCGGGCTCGTGCTCGATGCAGACTCCGAGGTTGCCGTCGCCGTCGGCGAGCGCGCCGCACGACCAGATGCCGCCTCCGAACTGGCCGATGGTCTTGGTGAAGCCGAGCGGCTGCGGGACGCGGATGGGCAGCAGCGCCTGGCACCGCGCGGCGCCCGACGGCGTCACCGTGATCGAAGCGGTGCCGGCGTCGAGGCAGCGAGCGTCGAACCCGGCATCAAGCAAGCAGTCAGGCGGCAGGCCGGCATCGGCAGCTCCTGCGTCTGCGGTCCCGGCGTCAGTCGCGCCCGCGTCGGGAAGGCCGCCGCCGATGGTGCCGGCGTCCGGGGCTCCAGCGTCGGCGGTGCCACCGTCGGGAGGAGCTGCGATCGGGCCGGCGTCCGGCGTGTCTGAGCCCGCGTCCGCCACTGGCAACGGGGTGCCCGCGTCCGTGGCGCCGATGGCGCCAGCGTCGAGCGATGCGGGAGTGGACCCGTCAGGTTGAGTCGCGGCGTCCGGAGGGGAGAGCAACGCCGACGAAGAGGCTCCACCCGAGCAGCCGAGCCCTTGAACGCATGCAAGAAGAGACACCACGATGACGAAGCGGTTCACGGCTTGAGTGTGCGGATGGGCCTTACACCGAGCCAGCCCTCGTGTCCGATACTCAACCCGCTATTTCAATTCATCGGACCGAAGGGCGACTGCGGAGACGCAGGCTGGGCGGGGCCCGCCGGCGTTTGCGTCGCCGGAGAGCCCGGCGGCAGCGCAGGCGGCGGCGGCGCGGCTTCGGCCATCGTGAGGACGAACTTGTTGTGCTTGCTCTCGACGACCCGCAGCTTCACCGCGGCGCCCAGCACCTGCCGCATTCCCGCGAGCCGCGCTTGCTCCACCAGCAGCCATTTGCGCTTGCCCGGCCCATTGACGAAGTCCTGCAGCTGGCGCTGGTCGCGGAGCTGCCGGACGGTATTGCGCGAATAGAACGTCTCGCCCCGCCAATTCATCAAATAGGCGCCGATCGGCTCATCCGGGGTTGAGTCTTGATAGTAGGCCCAGAAGAGATCGCGCTGCGTCCAGTGGACCGAGAGCTTGCGCCATTGGAACCAGCCGAGGAAGAGCGCAAAGGTCAGCGCCAGCCCGAAGAGGCTCATCACCACCAGCGCGCGGTCCTGGCGCGACTCCGGGGTCTGCAGCGGCTCGCCCGCCATCCGCGCGGCGAAGCGCGCGTTCAGCCCCGCGCGGCCTTGCTTGCTGAAGAGGGCGCGCGCCGCGGCCCAGAGCTCGGACAGTCGATCGAAGACCCACGGCGAGAGCGCCACCGCAGGCCCCGCGAAGAACAAGAGCGTAAAGGCCTGGCGCGGGTCGGTCTCGCGCTCGGGATAGGGTCGGTCGTAATTATAAACGAACATATCGGTGAGGTGCTTGGGTTGCATGACCAGGTTCTGCGCCACGAGGCCATAGAGAAGGCCGCCGGCGAACAGCTCGCCCGCGTGGCTGCGCAGCCCCTCCTCGAGGACCTGGTCGAGCCAGACGGCGCAGAAGATCAGCAGAGGGGGAATGATTGGAAACGCATAGTGATGGAACTTGGTGGCGCTGAAAGCAAAGACGGCGAATCCAATCAAGGCCCAGAACAAGGCAAAGAGCAGCGCGCGGTCCTTGCGGGTCTTGGGCCGCACCGTGAGCCTGGCGATGACCGAGAACGCGCCCGGAAAGGCCGCGACCCAAGGGAAGCAATCAAACCCAAGCTGCTCGATGAAATAGGTGAAGGTGCCGCCCGGGGTGGTCGTGTGGACCCCTTGGACGAGGCGGCGGAAGTGGTCGTGGATGATGAAGCGCTCGAAGAAGGTCTTCGACTCTTCGTCCTTGCCGTCGAAGGCGAACATGGTGCCGTACCAAGGCGCGCAGAGCGCTAGGACAATGAGCGCGCCCATGCCGAGCCGCAGGCGGCGCAGGCGGTGCCACTCGCCTGTGGCGATGCAATAGACGAGGACGACCGCGCCGGGCAGCGCGAAGCCGAGGAGTCCCTTGGACAGCGTGGCGAGGCCGGCGAAGGCATAGAAGGCGACCAGCCAGCCTTCGCGGCCGCCGCCGGCGACCGGGCCAACCTCTTCGCGGTCGAAGAGGACGATGAGCAGGCAGGCCATCGCCGCGGTCAGGAGGCCGACGAAGACCGGGTCCGGCACGGCCTGGCGCGAGAGGAAAGCGACCAGCGGGCAGGTCAGGAAGGCGAAGGTCGCGAAGATGGCGGGCCGGCGGCCGATGAGGCGGCTGGCAGGGAAGAAGAGGAGGATGGGCCCGATGGAGGTGACGATTGCCCAGGGCAGGCGCACCATCCACTCAGTGTAGACAGCGATGCCGCGCGCGGGTGCGTTGACGCCGGCGAGCAGCTCCCCGGCGGCCATCAGCCAGAGGTCGAGGGCGGGCTTGGAGAAGAAATAGGACGACTCCCACCACGGGTGGATGTAGTCGCCGCGCGCGATCATCTCGCGGGCGACCTCTCCATAGTGCGGCTCCCATGGGTCCCAGAAGCCGGTGGCGCCGGCCCAGGGCACAAAGAGCAGCCCCGCCAGGGCCGAGAGGAGCAGCGCGACCCGCTGCTCGCCCGTCAGCCGCTGGAGCCAGGCGACCGAGGAGAGAGAGGAGGGCAACACGTCGCCGAGGGCGGCCGCGGCGGGCGCCGGTACCTCGGGCTCCTCGGCGGGCGGCGCAGCCGGAGCGAGGATGGGAGCAGCAGCCTTGGACTTGTTCGGGCGGGCCATCGAGGCGGAATTCGCTAGCACGCCGACGGGCGCACAGCAACGAAGAGCGGCGCGCGGCGGCCCGCTCACTTGACCGCGCGCGCGGGCGACGGCGACGATGAGTCCGTGCTTGCTTTCGTCGCGCGCTGGCGCCTCGCCTTGGTCGCGCTCGCGCTCGCGGTGCCGCCCGGCGCGCTCGGGCAAGAGCCCCAGAGCCACCGCGCCGCCGCCGAGGCCGCCGAGCGGGTGGGCCGCTTTCGCGCCGCCGCCCGGGACTATGCGGCCGCGTTCGACGAGGAGCGCGCGCCCGAGCTTCTCTACCGGCTCGGCATCTGCCGCCGTCGCTTGAAGCAATATCGACCCGCGCGCAACGCGTTTCGCAGCTATCTGCGGCTGGCGCCCGCGGGCGCGCTCAAGGACGACGCCGAGCGGCAGCTGGCGCAGCTCGACGTGCTCCTCGACGAGGAGCGGCGCTCGCCCGACGAGGGATCGCCTTTGCCCAAGCCCAAGCGTCCCAAGCGCGCGCCGCCGCCGTTGGTGCAAGCGCAGCCTGCAGCGCCGGCGCCGGAGCAACCCAAGCCCGAGCCGCAAGTGGCGCCGCCGGTCGCGACCGAGGCGCCTCCCGCGACTCTCGCCCCTGCGCCGCCCTCCCCTCCCGCCGTCGCGGTCGAACAGAAGCCGCTCACGCTCGCCCTCGCGGCGCCGCCGCCTGCCACCATCGACGCCGCGCTCGTGGCCCCGCCCGTGCGCGCGCGGTCGCCCGCGCCCTATGTGGCCGCGTCGGGCGCGGTCGTCGCCGCGGCGGCAGGCGCGGCGTTCTGGTGGGACGGCGCCCGCGTCGCCCGCGACCTCGACGCCCGCTTTGCGGCCGGCTCGCTGACCCCGGCCGATGCGTCTCGCTATGGGCGCGCCCACGCCGAGTCGGTGGCCGGCCGCGTGCTGGTGGGCGCGGCGATCCTGGCGGCCGGCGCCGCGGTGCTGCTCTGGCAATGAGGCTCCTCGTCTCAACCCTGCTGGCCGGCCTCTGCGCCGCGTGCCTGCCCTCGCCGCGCGGGCACTGCGCGAGCGACGCCGACTGCAAAGGAGGCCCCGCCGGGCTCTTCTGCGCCGACCAGGTCTGCCAATCACCTCCTATGTTCCACGCCAATGTTCCACGCGCGGTCGGCCAGCGCGCCGACGTCGTCGCAGTGCGGGTGCAGGTGACCTCCGCGCACGGCGGCCCGGCGTTGGCGACGGGCGTGCTGGAAGCGGGGGGCACCGCGCTGCCTGCCGTGCGCGAGGCTTCCGCGACCTTGCGCTTCGACGTGCCGCTCGCGCTCGCGCCTGCCGGCACCGAGGGAACGCTGCCGCTGCACGTCACCATCGCCGACGACCTCGGCCACCAGAGCGCGCTCGACGATGCGCTCAGCTACGACGACGCCCCGCCCGCGCTGGCCTTGGTGCCGGACGCCGCCTGGCACGGCCGAGCGGACCTCGCGGTGCACGCCACCGTGCGCGACCTGACGCTCGATGAATCCAGCGTGCGGCTCGCGGTGGGCGGCGCCTCCCTGGCGCCCTCGGCGAGCAGCGGCGCCGATCGGACCTTCACGGTGCCGCTCTCGGCGCTACCCGCCGGCGCCGAGGGCCCCGTGCCGCTCTCGCTCACGGCGAGCGACCAGCTCGGGCACCAGGGGTTCGCGACCGGCCAGCTCCTCCTCGATGACAAGCCGCCCCGCGCCAGCCTCGACCCCGCGAGCGTGCCCTCCGCCGCCGTGGTGCGCGGCTCGGTGGTCGCGCTGCGCGTCCTGGTCGATGACGCATCGCCGCTGCAAGTGACCTCGTCGCTCGCGGGCCATCCCGCGACGATGGCGCGCCAGATCGACGCGAGGACCTTCGAGGTTTCGTTCGATAGTTCGACGTTAGAACCCGAGAAGGCTCAGGCGGCGCTGAGTATCAGAATTGTGGACGCCGCTGGGAATACGACGCCGATTCCGGTGAGTCTCGACGTCACGCGATTAAAGTGGCACGTACCCTTGACGAATCCGTCGACGCTAAAGGGGATGTCGTTAGACAACACCTTGGTTGTTGTCACTACTGACGACGCGCAGCTCTATCGGTTTGCCAAGTCGGCCGGAGCACCAGTGACGCCGGTAAACCTCCGGGCCACCACGACCGGCGCCCCCGTTACCAGCGGAACGATTTCATACATAGCCTTGACTGACAATAGTGTCTGTAAGGTTGGCACAACCGTACATTGGTGCTGCGGACCTTTTGGTACGCTGGACTCGCCCATGGCGTTTGGTCCAATGCAAAGCTCCACGGGGCTCTCCGATACGATCCTCGTCGGAAGTACGGGCGATCCAAACGCCGGCGGGCAGCGCCTTTTTGCAGTGCGCGAAGACAGTCAGGACTCTTCCGTGTGCCACTTCTTCGCTTCGTCTCCAGTCAGGTCGTTTGAACAAACGGCCCCAGCCATCGCATTGGACAGTACTATACTCATGACTCTGGCGGACTCTATAGTCGCCGCTCGGTTCGACGGCTTCTCCTGGACCACCCAAATCAATACCTTTCTCAATCATTCGTACTCAGGATTTCCCGCGCTCGGCTTGCCTGGGCTTCAGGGCCAGCCACTCATTGCCGGGACGGGGACAGGCTTCGTCGAAGAAGCCATCTTCCCCATTTCCAGCGACCCGAGCGCTCTCCCCGGAAATCCCGTCGCGGGCGCGGGGTTCAGCACCAGCGTCGCGAGCGCGAGCTTTGCGGCCTCTGGCGCCACCATCGCGGCCGACGGGACCATCATCGTCGGCACCGATGACCACCGGCTGGTGGCGCTCGACGCGATGGGGCACCAGAAGTGGCAGCTCGGCCTCAACGGAAAGCCGAGCGGGCCGCCGACGCAAGGCGCTGGCGGGGTCGCGTATGCGGCCGATGCCACCGGGACGCTCACGGCGGTCAACGTGGCCGATGGAAGCGTGCGCTGGACGTTCGCGGCGGCGGGGGCGCTGAAAGTGCCGCCGGCGCTCGGGTGCGACGGGACGCTCTACCTCGGGTCCGACGACGGCTCGGTCTACGCCTTGGTGTCCGACAGCTTGGGGCTCGCGGACAGCCCGTGGCCGCGGCTCGGGCGCGACAACCGCGGGACGGGCGATGCCCGGCGCAAGCTGCGCGGGCCGGATGGCTCGTGCCTGGATTGAGGGACGGCCTCGAGCTCGTTCGGCGACAGGTCGAGGGCCCTTGCCATCCGCTCGCCGACGTGGCCGGGGGCGCCGATCGGCTCGAGGGCGACCACCGCGACCGGCGCGCTGCCCAGCCCCGGCGAGGAGGCGCAGACGGCGGTGACGCGGGCCTCGCCGCCCTCGGCTGAGATCTGGCCGTCCACCTGCGCCCCGGGCCTGCCGCCGAGGAGCGATGCGCCTGGGCGGAGCTTGAGCTCGAGCTTGACCAGGGGGCCGGCCTCGAGCAGCCGGTAGAGGTCGGTCTCGATGAGGCCCCGCACCAACTGCTCCACGTCGCCGCAGCCGCAGCTCGCGCCTCGGCAGGCCTCGGCGCGCTGCCCGACCCAGACCGTGGCGGTGCTGCGAAAGCCCGCCGAGAGGCCGTTGGTGAAGGAGATGCGATCGGTGCCTTCGCCGGCGCGGCGCCAGCCGATGGGCACGCGGACGCCAATCTGCGAAGGGCCCATGCGCGGCTCGCCCAGGACCGGCAAGTACGGCGCGGCGAAGGCGCCGAGGCAGAGCGTGGCGGCGCAGGCGCCGAGCGCTGCGGCCAGGCGGCGCGAGGCGCCCTCGCCGACGAAGGCCGTCCCGGTCGAGCGCGGCTCGAGGAAGTACCCGAGTCCGAGGCCCACCGCGAGGCCGCCGGCGTGGCCCCAGTTGTCCACGCCCGACGAGCCGAGGCCCACCGCGAAGAGCGCGAGCAGCCAGGGCAACAGGCGCAGGCCGAAGTGGTTTCGCAGCGCCCCGCGCACACCGCGGCGCCAGCCGAACGAAGCCGACGCGCCGAGGACGCCGAAGGCCATTCCCGAGGCGCCGAGCGAGACCGAGTCCGCGCCGATGGCCGACGCGAGCGTGGTGCCGAGGGCCGTGAAGATCAGGGTCGCGAGGTAGTCGGCGGGCCGGACCGCGCGCTCGAGCGCCCCGCCCACGTTCCAGAGGACGAAGGCGTTGCAGGCGAGGTGGAGCAGATCCTTGTGGAGGACGTTGGCCACCAGGAGGCGCCAGGACTCGCCGCGGTCGAGGATGAGCGAGGTCGCCTTGGCGCCGTACACCAGCAGCCGGCCTAGCGAGAGACCCTGTTGGAGGCCTCCGGCGCTGGCCAGGAGCGCCGCGCTGACGACGAGAACGGCCACCGTAAGCCAGGGAACACCCTCGACGCTGACGGGCGTCGCCCAGGCGGGCGCGACCTCGCCGGCGACAGGCGCCTCGAGCCCTTCGATAAACCCTTCTTCCGTCCACCCGGCCATCTGTCCTAGGATGCGCACGAGGCCCGCCGTTGGCAGGCCCACCCTTACTTGAGCGCTCGCCGAGCCTCCGGTGACCCCGGCTGCTGCGGCAGAGGTGGACATGAAGCTCATCATCGAGGACGACGAGGGACGGAAGACGGTCGTACCCGTCGTGCGCGAGGAGATCACCATCGGCCGGCAGGATGGGAACACCATCCGCCTCACCGAGCGGAACGTGTCCCGGCGGCACGCGCGCTTCTATCGCGAGAACGGCAGCCTGATGCTCGAGGACCTCGGCTCCTATAATGGGGTCCGGGTCAACGGCGACCGCATCGGCGAGGCGACCAAGGTCAAGGAAGGCGACCTGATCGAGATCGGCGATTACGACCTCGGCATCCAGGGCAAGCTCGAGCCCATGGCCGGGGCGCCGGCGCCCTCCAAGTCCCCGAAGACCTCGGGCGAGAACGCAAAGGCGCCCAAGAAAGAGACGCCGCCCCCCGCCGCCAGCGTCGCTCCGGCTCCAGTGGCCAAGCCCGAGCCGCGTCCCGAGCCGGTGGCCGCCGCTCCAGCGCCTGCGCCCGAGCCGGCAGCAGCCCCTGCTCCCTCGTCTCCGCCGGCGGCCGGCGCCACCGCCATCATCCGCCTGAGCGATCTGGCCAAGGCGTCCTCGGGGCCCGCCGAGATTCGCGACCTGGCCAAGAACGAGATGCCGCGCCTGGTGGGCCTCAACGGCAGCTTCCGCGCCCGCGAATTCTACCTCCAGAAGACGGAGGTGAAGATCGGCCGCACCGACGACAACGACATCGGCATCGACCACCAGTCCATCAGCCGCCAGCACTGCAAGTTCACGCTCGAGGACGGCGCCTGGAAGGTCTACGACAACAAGAGCGCCAACGGCGTGCGGCTCAACGGCGACGACTACGCGGTCAGCGCCATCAAGCCCGGCGACACCGTCGAGCTCGGCCACGTCAAGTTCCGCTTTTGCGCTCCTGGTGAGCGGTTCACGCCGCCTCCCGAGAAGGAAGAGAAGGCAGCGGCCGCGGAGAAGGCGCCTGTCGCGGCCCCGCTCCGCAGCTCGCACGCCGAGCCGGCCACCGCCCCGATCGCCACCTCCAACCGCAAAGGGACGGCCAGCAAGACGCCGCTCATCGCCGGCATCGTCGGCGCTGTGGTGGTGCTGGCGGCCGTCGGCTTCTTCGCCTTCGGGCGCGGAGGCGGCTCCGGCAAGGACTCCGGCGATGGCTCGAACATGAGCGCCGAGGAGGCCGTCAAGCAGGGCGATACCCACTTTGCCCAGCACGACTATATCGAGGCGGTGAAGCTCTACGAGGTGGCCGCCTCGAAGGGCACGCAGCCGAAGAACTTGAAGAAGGCCAAGGAAGAGTCGGGCTCGCAGCTGGCTTATCGAGACCTGAACAAGGCCATCGACTCGGGTGACTTCGACAAGGCCAAGCAGCAACTCGACACGCTCAACGCCGACCCGGATCGCCAGTGGGCCAAACAGGCCCAGGCCAAGGCCGACGCGGTCAAGATCGGGTTCGTCAAGCTGCACCTCGGCAAGGCCACCGCGGCCAAAGCGGCTGATCCGGACGGCTGCGCCACCGAGGCCGGCCTCGCGCTGCAGGCGGACCCCTCGAATGAAGAGGCGCAGAAGGTCGCGCAGTCGTGCCGCGGCGGCGGCGTCAAGCAGGCCTCGACGGCGCCCGATCGTCCCCGTCCGGAGAAGGCCGCCGCGCCCGCGGGCCCCTCGCAGGACGAGCGCAATTCCCAAGCGAGCAAGCTGGTCGGCGAGGGCAACGGGCTCTACGCGGCCCGCGACTTCGACGGCGCCATCGAGAAATTCCAGTCGGCGCTGGCGCTCAAGCCCAAGGGCTCGCCGCTGGGCCTCGCCTATCGCGGCCTGGGCACCGCGTACACGCAGAAGGCCGACAAGGGAAACATCGTGAAGTACTTCACCGCGTACTTGCCCTTCGCGGCGCCGGCCGAGGCCTCCAAGGTCAAGGCGATCATCGCCTACTACAGCAAGTAGGCAGCGCCGGTTGCGCAGTGAAGGCCCGCCCGGCAAGCAGCCGCGGCGGGCCTTCTTATGCCGGGAGTCATGTAAGGTAGAGTCCGGCCGCAACGCGCTCGAGGAGGATGGATGAAGGTCATCATCGAGGACGACGAAGGGCGGCGCACGGTCGTCCCCATCGTGCGCGACGAGCTCTTGATCGGCCGCGCCGACGACAACACCATCCGCCTCTCGGAGAAGAACGTCTCGCGCAAGCACGCGCGCCTGCTCCGCGCCGAGGGCCGCTTCTTCATCGAAGATCTCCAGTCGTTCACCGGCGTGCGCGTCAACGGCGAGCGCGTGCTGGGCAAGCGGACCATCACCGAAGGCGACCTGATCCAGATCAGCGAGTACGACCTGGTCCTGCAGGCCGCGCCGGGCGAGAAGCTGCCGCCGCCAGAGGACGACAGCGAGATCGTGGACGAGGACGTGATCGTCACCGGGCCCATCCCGGGCGCGGCCCAGGGCGAGGGTGAAGGCGAGCCCGAGCGCGAAAAGGACACCTCGGTCATCCGCATGGCCGACGTCTCGGGCGCGGCGCAGGCGGCCCCGCGCGACCTCGCCGCCGCCGAACAGCCGCGCCTGCTGGTCGAAGAGGGCCCGCGCGCGGGCACCGAGTTCTTGCTGGTGCGCTCGCCGGCCGCGATCGGCCGCACCTCCGAGAACGACGTCGCGCTCGAAGACCCTTCGGTCAGCCGCTACCACTGCAAGCTCTTCCTCGACGGCGATAGCTGGAAGCTGCTCGACAACCGCAGCGCGCACGGCGTCCGCGTCAACGGAGAGCCCTACGCGACCTGCCGGGTGGTGGGCGGCGACGTCATCGAGATCGGCAAGGTGAAGCTCCGCTTCCTCCCGGCGGCAGGGGCGGCAGGCGTCGCCGCGGCGGTCGCGGAAGCCTCGAGCGAAGCGCCGCGCCTCTCCACCCCGACCGCCGTCTCCACCGTCGCCCCCGCGGCCCGCTCGTCGGCCTCGCGCACGCTCTTCGTGCTCGGCGCGGTGGCGGTGCTGGCCATCGCGCTCGCGGTGGTCGTGGTGCAGAGGAGCCGCCGCGCGCCGGCGAGCACGGCCGCCGTGGTCGAAGACGACGGCGTCTCAGTCGTGACCATCCAGAAGGGCGCCATCCAGTCCGAGCTCGCGGCCGCCGGCACAGCCGCTCGCGCGCACCGCTATGCCGAGGCGCTGCAGCACTACGAGGCCGCGCAGAAGGCCGGCGCGACCGCCGAGGAGCTGCGCCCGGCTCGCGCCGCCCAGGCCGAGCTGCACGACGAGCCCGCGGCCAAGAAGCTCGAGGCGTCGATCGCGGCCCAGCGCTTCGATGAGGCCAAGGCGCAGCTGGACGCGCTCGGGGATCAGCCAGGCTGGTTCGCCGACCAGATGCGCGCGCGCGCTCCCGCAGTGAAGAAGGGCTACGTGGACGATCACACGGCGCGGGCCCAGGCCATCCGCGCCCAGTCGGTCGAGACCTGCGCCGCCGAGGCCCAGCTGGCGCTGCTCGCCGATCCCGCGAGCGAGAAGGCCCAGCAGCTCGCGGCGCTCTGCAACAAGTCCACCGCGTTGGCGAGCCCGCAGAAGCCCGCCGACCAGAGCGCGCAGGTCAACGCGCCTCTGCCGGTGGCGCGGCCGCAGCTCGAGCAGGTCGAGACCGTCACCGCGCCCCTGCCTGCGGCAGAGCCCCCTGCGCCGCGCCAGCCGCTCATCGCCCGCACCGTCGAGACCGACGTTCGTCGCTCCCAGGGCGCCGATCCGGACCCTTCGGTGGACCCGGACGCGCAGTCAAAAAAGCTCGTCTCCGAGGGCAACCAGAAGCTGCTCGCCGAGGACTTCGAGAGCGCGCTCGGCCTCTTCGAGCGGGCGCTGGCGTTGAAGCCCAGCCAGCCCATCCTGGCCACGCTCTACCGCAGCATGGGCATCACGCTGACGCGCCAGGGCAAGCTGGAAGAGGGCGCCGAGTATTACCGCCTCTACCTGCCGCTCTGCACCAACGCCAAGGAGAAGGACTACCTGACGCGCACGCTGCAGGAGTACGAGGCGCGCCGGAGGTAGCTTTTTACACCCGCACGGAAAGTGAAATTTTCTCTCGCGGGACCGGGCAGCACCTGCGCGGACCTTGGCTCACCGATTCACACGTTCACAACGCCGGCAAAGGGCGCTAGTGTGCCGCCGACCGAGGGGTGGCCCTCCGCGCGCGCAGCACAGGGCGCCGGAGTTTCCCGTGAGGGGGTGCTGTGGATATTCGCGTATTGGTCGTGGACGACGACCAGGATTCTTGCGACTTCATCGAGAAGGTCCTGCGCAAGGACGGCTACAAGGTCAGCTCGCTGACCGACGGCCGCAAAGTTCCCGAGGAGCTGAAGAAGCACGACGTACATCTCGCCATCATCGATCTCAAGATGCCCGAGATCTCCGGCATGGACGTGCTCAAGCTCATCCGCGAGCACGACACCGACTGCGCCGCGATCATGATGACCGGCTACGCCACGCTCGACTCGGCGGTCAGCGCCCTGCGCGGCGGCGTCATCGATTATCTGAAGAAGCCGGTCAAGGAGGAGGAGATCTCCTCGTCCGTGCGCAGGGCCTTGGCGGCCAAGGGCCTCGCGCTCCTTCCCGAAGAAGAGCTGCACCGGAGCATCGGCGCCGCCATCCGCGACCTGCGCAAGAAGCGCACGCTGACGCTCAAGCAGCTGGCCAAGCGCACGGGGCTCTCGGTCTCGCTGCTCAGCCAGATCGAGCGGGCCGAGTCGAGCGCCAGCGTCACCTCGCTCTACAAGATCGCCCACGCGCTCAAGATCAGGCTCACCGAGTTGTTCGCGCGCGTCTAGCAGTCGTCTAGCAGTAATGCCAGTCAGATAAGCACCGGTAGGTACCGGCCGCCGGCAGGCAGAGGCCCGCCGCGCGGCACGGGCGCCCACGCGCGTGTGGTGGCTCGCTGCGCTCGCATCGATCGGATTTCTTGCCGCGCGAGCCCTTAAGCCGCGCGACAGGCCTCTGCCTGCCGGCGGCCTATTTGCGTATCTGCCTGACATTGAGAGTGGGGGGGAAAGAGAACCAATTGATGACGATTGAGGCTCGAGCCCAGAACTGGATCAATTGGTATCTATTTTTCCTCTTACTCAATGTCTGGCAAATAGGCCGCGGGCAGGCAGAGACCTGTCGTGCGGCTTCAGGGCTCCCGACGCAAACTCTTGAGACGTGAGCGCAGCGAGCCACCTCTGTCGGGTGGGCGCCCGTGCCGCGCGGCAGGTCTCTGCCTGCACGCGGCCGGTACCTCCGGCGCCTATCTGACCGGCATTGGGGCTAGCCCTGAATCCGCGATCGGTGCGCGCGGGATCAAGACAGTTCGCGTCGGCGAATGCGCCGACGGCCTCCTAGAAGAAATTGCCGATGGTGAACTCGAACAAGTACGACTCGTCGGTGGACCGCTTGGTGAGCGGGAAGCCGGTCTCGAAGCGGAGCGGGCCGAGCGGCGAGAACCAGCGCACGCCGGCGCCCACGCTGTGGAACAACCCGAGCGGCAGCGTGCCCCCGCGCTGGCGGCTGGTGAAGAGCTTCTCGTCCTCGGCGAAGGCGTTGCCCGCGTCGTAGAAGAGCACGCCGCGCACGCCCGCGGACTCGACGATGGGAAACTCGAACTCCCAGTTGGTGACCAGCTCGCGGTTGCCGCCGACGGGGAAGTCGATGAGGCCCGAGTCGGGCTCGACGCAGGTGGTGCCGTTGCAGCGGATGGGCGAGCCGCTCGGGACCTTGATGGTCGGCGAGATGCTGCGCAGCGGATAGCCGCGGATCGAGTTGATGCCGCCCGGGAAGAAGCGCTCGCTGATGGCCACCGGGTGCTCGACCGGATCGGTGGCGCGGATGTACCCGAACGAGAGGTTGACCTTGAAGACGACGCCCCAGAAGACCGGACGGTAGAACCGCTCCACCAGGCGGAAGCGCTGGAAGAGGTTCTCGCTGCCGAAGATGGAGGACGCGAACTCGGCCGAGCCGGACTCGAGGTGGCCGTTGGTCGGGAAGAGGCGGTTGTCGCGCCGGTCGTAGTTGAACGAGAAGCGGACGCTGGAGGTGCGGCCCGATTGGAACTGGTTCTTCAAGAGGAAGCCGCCGGCCGTGGTGGGCTGGACGTCGATGTTCTCGAGCGTGTACGTGACGAATGAGCGGAAGTCCTCGAACAGCTCGTAGCCGCCGGTGAGCGCGGTGCCGATCGACTTGCGGTCGAACCCCGAGAAGTTCAGCTCGGTGCGGTAGAGATCGACCGAGCCGGTCCAGGAAGTGTCGAAGACGTACGGGTCGAGGTAGCTGAGCTGGAAGAGCTGCCGGATGCTCGAGATCTGCATCGAGAGGCTGGCCGTGTGGCCGTAGCCGAGCAGGTTGTTCTGCGAGAGCTGCGCGGTGCCGAAGAAAGATTCACCGCCGGTGAACCCGAAGCCGATCTGGAAGGTGCCGGTGAGCTTCTCCTTCACCGAGATCTCGAGGTTCATCCTGTCTTCGGCCGACCCGCGCTTGGTGTTGATCTCGACGTTGTCGAAGAAGCCGAGCGCGGTGACGCGCGCCTTCGAGTAGCGGATGAGCGTGTTCGAGAACAGGTCGCCTTCGGCGATGCGCATCTCGCGGCGGATGACGTTGTCGCGCGTCTTCGAGTTGCCGATGATCTCGATCTTCTCGATGTGGACCAGGTTGCCCTTGGCGATGTCGTAGCTCAGGTCCACCGTGCGCCGCTCGTTGTCCACCACGGTCTGCGGCGAGACGTTGGCGTACGCGTACCCCTTGTCCTTGTAGAGGTCGGTCATCACCTGCATGTCGTTGGTCAGCCGCGTGCGCGAGAACAAATCTCCCTCGCGGATGCCGAGCATGCGGCGCAGGCGCGTCTTCTCCTCGAGCAGGTCGCCGGAGAAGTCGAGCTTGCCGATGGTGTACTGCTCGCCCTCCTCCATCGAGAGCGTGATGTAGATGAACCTGCGGTCGGGCGAGAGCTCGATGGCCGGCCGGCCGAACTTCACGTTGATGTAGCCGCGGTCGTAGTAGGCGCCCTGGAGGAAGACCAGGTCGCGCTGGAAGGCGTCTTCCCGATACGTGCCGGCGCTGGTGAAGAACGAGAGCAGGGAGCCCTCGGTCGTGATCATGGTGCTGCGCAGGTCGGCGTCGCTGACGTTGTGGTTGCCGACGAAGCGGATCTGCCGGACGGTGACCTTGGCGTGCTCGTTGATGAGGAAGACCACGTCCACTTCGTTGTTCCTCAGCGGGTCGATGCGGTACGAGACCTCGGCCAGGAAGAAGCCCTTCTCGACGTACTTCTCCTGGATCTTCTTCTGCGTCTTCCGCACCAGCTCGATGTCGAGGATGTTGAACGGCTTGATCTCGTAGGCGTCCTTGAAGTCGTCCTTGTTGAGCTCGTCGTTGCCCTGCAGCTTCACCTCGCGCACGGCGGGCTTCTCACCGACCAGGACGGTCAGCGTGAAGTCGGGCTTGCCGCCGGGCATGGGCGAGATGTCGAGCTTGACGTCGCTGAAGTAGCCCATCTTCCAGACGGCGAGCAGCACGGTGCGCAGCTTGGCCTTGTCGAAAGCGTCGCCGGGCTTGATGGGGATGTTGTTCCGGATCGCCTCGGTCTCGGTGCGCCGGTTGCCCTGGATGAGGATGCGCGCGAGCTTGCCGCTCTCAGGCACGGGCTGCTTTGCCAGCTCGGCGCTCTCGCCGGTGGGGGCCGACGGCGCCAGGGGCCCGGTGATGGTGCCTGCCGGAAGGCCCCCGTCGGTGCTCGTGGCGGAGAGGGCGGCAGGCGATCCCGCGTCGGCGGCGCGGCCCGCGTCGGACACGCCTGCGTCGGACACGCCTGCGTCGGACACGCCTGCGTCGGACACGCCTGCGTCCAGCGACGTCGCGCTCGCAGCGGAGGGCCCGGCGTCAGGGAGGTCCACGGCAGCGCCCCCGGCGTCGGCGGTGCCGGCGTCGGCCGTCTCGGCGCGCAGCGCGGGGGCCGCGGCGGCGAGGAGGGCCAGGGTCGCGAGGAGGAGGCGGGTCATGCGGGCGGCGCAAGCTACGACAAGTGACGCAGAGGGACAACGGCAATTCTATCGGCGCGACCCTTTTGCTTTTTCCCCTGCAGGAGAAGCAAAAAAGACCAGGCCGGGCAACGCCGGGGTCCGAGAGGACCAGAAAGGCAGGCTGTCAAATTCCTGGATCGATAATTTTTCGTTAGCCGAATTTTTGGTAACCGACTCAAGCGATGTTACCGAAATTGTCATGCCCGCACTCGCGAGACCGATTCCGCAAGCGATCCCGGCCGGACCCTTTCTCAAGTGGGTCGGCGGCAAGACGGCGCTCCTGCCCGAGCTGCTCAAGCACGTCCCGTCGCGGCTGCGGCGGTACCACGAGCCCTTCGTCGGCGGCGGCGCGCTCTTCTTCACGGTGACGCCGTCGCGCGCCATCCTCAGCGACTCCAACGCGGAGCTGGTGCACTGCTACCAGCAAGTGCGCGACGCGGCCGGCCCGGTGCTCGACGTCCTCGCCCGCCACGTCTACGAGCGCACCCACTACCTGCACGTGCGCGCCCAGGACCCGCTCGCGCTCTCGCCCGCCGAGCGCGCCGCGCGCTTCATCTACCTCAACAAGACCTGCTTCAACGGCCTCTGGCGGGTCAATCGCGCCGGGCGCTTCAACGTGCCCATCGGCGGCTACAAGAACCCGCGCTTCTGCGACCCGACCACCCTGCTCCGCGCCAGCGCCGCCTTGAAGGGCGTGCAGATCGCCAACGACCCGTTCGAGAAGTCCTTGCAGCGCACCGCGCCCGGCGACTTCGTCTACCTCGACCCGCCCTACGACCCCGTCTCGGCGACCTCGAACTTCACGAGCTACACCGCCGGCGCCTTCACCTGGGAGGACCAACAGCGCCTCGCCGACGAGTGCAGGACGCTCAACCGCCGCGGCGTCCGCTTCGTCTTGTCGAACTCGGCCACCCCGCGCATCCGCGAGCTCTACAAGTCGTTCGAGCAGCGCACCGTCCGCGCCCCGCGCCACATCTCCTGCAAGGGCGACGGCCGCGGCCATGTCGATGAGTTGCTGGTGTTCAACGCTTGAGACCGTTTGCGGCTTGAACCAAAGCTCACGCCTCCAGCACCAGACCCTCGTGGAGCTTGAGTCGCCGCGGCAAGAGCGCGGCGAAGCGGGCGTTGTGGGTGACGACGATGGCCGCGGTGCCGAGCTGTTGATTCAACTCAACCAGTAAATGGTGGATACCCTCGCCGGTCGCCTCGTCGAGGTTGCCGGTCGGCTCGTCGGCGAGCAGGAGTCGCGGCTTCAAGACCAGCGCGCGGGCCAGCGCCACGCGCTGCTGCTCGCCGCCCGAGAGCTCGCCGGGCTTGTGGTCGAGCCGGTGGCCGAGGCCCACGCGCTTGAGCATCTCCTCGGCGCGCGATTCGGCCTCCTCGCGCGAGAGGCGGTGAATGAGCCCCGGCATGCTCACGTTCTGCACCGCCGTGAACTCAGGGAGCAGGTAGTGGAATTGGAAGACGAAGCCCACGGCCTGGTTCCTGAACTGCGCCAGGTCCTCCTCGCGCATGCCATAGGCGTCGCGGCCTTCGAATGACACCTTGCCGGCCGTGGGCGGGTCGAGCGTTCCCACCACGTGCAAGAAGGTGCTCTTGCCGACGCCGCTCGGGCCGACGAGCGAGGCCATCTCGCCCGCGCGCAAGGTGAAGCTGGCGCCGCGGAGGACGTGGATCTCCTTCTCGCCCAGCCAGTAGGACTTGTGCACTTCCTCGACCGATAGGAGAGGAGCGTCCATCTCAATCCTCCCTCAAGCCATCGACGGGCGAGAGGCGGCTTGCCTTGGTCGCCGGGTAGAGTGTCGCCAGGTAACTCAAGGCCAGCGAGATGGCCGCGACCATTCCAAACTGGCCCGGGTCGGCGCTGACCGGCAGGTTGGAGATATAATAAACGTCCGGGTCGAGCTGCAGCCCGAAGCGCTCGATGAAGAGGCACGAGGCGAGGCCGAGCAACAGTCCTATCGCCGTTCCTATGCCTCCTATCGTCAGCCCCTCGAAGACGAAGATCTTCATGATGCTGGAGTCGCGCGCCCCCATTGATTTGAGGATGGCGATCTCCTTGGTCTTCTCCAGCACCAGCATGATCAGGGTCGAGAGGATGTTGAAGCAGGCGACCAGGACGATGAAGGTCAGGATGATGGCCATGGCCAGCTTCTCCAGCTTCAGCGCCGAGAAGAGGTTGCGATTCAAGTCAGCCCAATCCTTGGTCTGATAGGGAAATCCTCCTAACGCGGCGCGCACACGCAGGCTCTCGGCGCGGGCGCCGTCCACGTCCTTGAACTTCAACTCAAGGCCGTTGACGTTGTCGCCGGTGCGGAAGAACTTCTGCGCTTCACCCAGGGCGATATAGGCAAACTTGGAGTCATACTCAAACATGCCTGAGTAGAAGATGCAGGCGACGCGGAAGGCCTTGCTCTGCGGCATCGGGCCGGTCGGGCCCAGGCCGCCGCCCACCGGGTTGATGACGTTGACGACATCGCCGACCCAGGCGCGGAGCGTGTGGCTCATCTCCTTGCCGATGCAGACGCCGGGCATGCCGGCGAGCGCCTCGGCGGTCATGCCCTTGGGGCCGCGCTCGTCCGCATGGTCGCGCTTGCGCTCGAAGGTGTCGCGCAGGTAGTCGGTCGCGTCGCCGCCCATGGCGCCGAGCGTGCCCTTGGGCGGAGGAGGCTGCTGCGGGATCTTGCCCGGCTCCGCGAGCCAGTCGAGGTCGCCGGCGACCACCTGCTTGGGCAGGTCGGAGACCTTGCCGATGGTCGCCGGATCGACGCCTTTCAGCTCTGCGCCCGACAAGGCGTCGCGCTGCGAGAGCATCACCTCGCGCATGATGAAGGGCGTCACGCCGACCACCGCGGGCATGGCGGAGACCTGCTTCATGGCGTCGCGCCACTCGGGGAACTTCTCCGAATATTTCATCAGCCAGGCGTGCGAGTTGGTGCCGAGGATCTTCCGCTTCAGATCGGCCTCGAAGCCGCTCATCACGCTCAGGACGACGGTGAGCGCCCAGACGCCGACCGCGACGCCGGCGATGGAGATGGCGGTCATGACCACGGTGGCCGGCCGCTTGCGCTTCTGGCCGGGCTTCTGCGGCTTGCGCTGCAAGCGGGCCAGGAGCGCGCTGGGGATGGCGAGCCGGCCCGCCAGCACCAACGCCACCAGCGCCGCCGCGAGGCCGAGCACCGGCGCCCAGGGGCCAAGCTTCGGACCCGCCGTGCCGAGGAGCCACGCGCCCCCCACCATCAGGCCGGCGGGCACGAGGCCAAGGAGCGCGAACAAGGTGGCCGCGCGGCGGCTCAGACGCAGGTGGGTGCGCGCGATGTTGCCCTCGTAGGCGAAGGAGAGGTCCGGCTTTCCGCCGGCGCCGAGGATGACGCCGCCAGACGCCCCCCAGAGCGCGAGGAGGAACGCTCCGACCGAGGTGAGACCGGCCCAGACCGCGATCTCCGCCTGCGAGGCGAGGAACCGATCGCGCGAGAAGCTCGGCGCCTTCTTGCGGACCAGCACGACGTAGGCGACGACGCCGACGATGAGCGCGGCGAGGCCGAACTCGCGCCAGCCAAAGCCGCGCGCGGGGAAGCTGAGCGCGAAGCCCGCGAGCAAGAACACCAGCGCCTCGGCGCCGAACGACAGTGTCAGGACGGTGTCAGGAGAGAAGGTGGTGTTGCTGGTGAGGAGTGAGCGGAGCGCGATCTGGCCGAGGAAGCCGCCGGCGAAGAGCACCAGCGATAGGACGAAGGCGATGAGCCCGAAGCCCCTTCGATCGCTCAAGCTCCACCACCGGGGGGCGTCTCTGCGGCAGGCGCATCGGGCGCCTCGGGCTTGAGGAGCGGGAAGAGGATCACGTCGCGGATCGAGCCCGCGTCGGTGAAGAGCATGGCCAGCCGGTCGATGCCGATGCCCTCGCCGGCCGTCGGCGGCATGCCGTGCTCGAGCGCGCGGATGAAGTCGTGGTCGTAGGGCATCGCCTCGTGGTCGCCCTTGGCGGCCAGCGCCACCTGGGCGCGAAAGCGGTCCTCCTGGTCGCGCGGGTCGTTGAGCTCGGAGAAGGCGTTGGCGATCTCCATGCCCCCTGCATAGGCCTCGAAGCGGTCCACCAGGCGCGGCTCGTTGTCGCGCTTGCGGGCGAGCGGGCTCACCTCCAGCGGGAAGTCGACGACGAAGCAGGGGCGGTCCTTGGGCAGGTTCTTTTCGCAGAGGACCTCGAACGCCCAGGCCACCCGCTCGCCCACCGTGCCAGCGCGCGCCAGCTTGTGCTGCGCCTCCTTGTCGCCCGCGTGCGCCGCCCAGGCCGAGTCCGCCAGCGCGGCGAGCGCGTCGAGCTGCGCGGTCGGCGACTGGTGCGACGCCTCGGGCGCCAGGTTCTTGCAGACCTCGCCCAGCATCGAGATGCGCGGCCAGGGCGCGTGGTAGTCGATCTGCTGTCCCTGGTAGGGCAAGACGGGGCTGCCCCCGGCCTCTTCGGCGAGGCGGCTCACCAAGAGCTCCGTCAGCGTCATCAGATCTTCGTAGGTCGCGTAGGCCTGGTAGAACTCGACGCTGGTGAACTCCGGGTTGTGGCGCCGGTCGATGCCTTCGTTCCGGAAGATGCGGCCGATCTCGTAGACGCGCTCGAGGCCGCCCACGATCAGCCGCTTCAGGTGCAGCTCGGTTGCAATGCGGAGCTTGAGGTCGAGATCGAGCGCGTTGTGGTGGGTGTTGAAAGGCCGCGCCGCCGCCCCGCCCGCCTCTTCGGGCTTGTGCAAGACCGGCGTCTCCACCTCGACGTAGTCGCGCTCGTCGAGGAAGCGGCGCAGGCCGGTGATGAGCTTCGCGCGCTTCTTGAACGCCCCGCGCACCTCGAGGTTGACGGCCAGATCGACGTAGCGCTGGCGATAGCGCGTCTCCACGTCCGACAGTCCGTGCCACTTCTCCGGGAGCGGCCGCAGCGCCTTGGTCAAGAGGCGGAAGCCAAAGGGCTGGCCGTCGCTGCCGGCCTCGATGGAGAGCTCGCCCGTCTTGGTGCGGAAGACCCGGCCGCGCGCGAAGGCGATGTCGCCCAGGTCGAGCAGCTTGAGCGCCTCGTACGCGGCGTCGCCGACCTTGTCCTTCTTGACGTAGACCTGAAGGTCGCCGTCCTTGTCGCGCAGCGAGATGAAGGTGGACTTGCCGAAGCTGCGCACGGCCATCACCCGGCCCGCGATGGAATAGAGCTGGCCCTGGTCGGCCTCGAGCGCGGCGGCGTCCTGGGCCGCGTGCCGCTCCTTGATGGCCGCCGTCGAGTGGCTGACCTGCACGCCGTTGCCCCAGGGATCGATGCCCTTCGTGCGCAGGTCCACGGCCTTGCCTTCGCGCAGGCGGATCTGGTCGTCGATGGAGCTGGTGGTCGGGGCCGGGGACGACGTCTCTGGCTTGTCGGTCATGGGCCGCTCGTCTTAGGGCGGTCGCAGAGGGGCGTCAAGGCTCGCGTTTGGCGAACATCCACACGGCGATCGGCAACAAGCCGACGAGCGCGCAGCCGTTCATCAGCGCCCGCGGCGCGAGGCCGGCGTCGAGCAGCTTGCCGGTGACGAGCGTGCTGGCGCTCATCGCCAGCGTCATCCCGCCCATCTCGGCGGCGGCGACGCGGCCGCGCACCCGGTCTGGCACCATCTGCGAGAGCAGCGTCGAGCCGCTGGTCCAGAGCAGCGACCCGCCCGCGTTGGCGACCGCGAGGGCGAGCGCTGCGGGCCAGAGCGAGGGCGCGGCGGCAAAGGCGAGGTAGCCGCCGAGGATGGCGAGCTGGGCGATCAAGATGTTGCGGCGCATCGCGCCTTGCGAGGCGCCGGCGAGGCCGAAGGCGAAGAGCGGCCCGCACAGGCTGCCCAGGCCCCGCGCGGTCCAGAGCGTGGCGATGCCGGCGCCGCCGCCCGCGGAGAAGACCTTCTCGCCGAAGTACGCGAGCAGCACCAGCACGCCGCCGAGCGTGAGCCCGAAGCAGGACTTGACCACCAGGAGCGCCAGCACCGATGCATGGGATCCCATGTATCGAAAGCCCTCGCGCAGGTCGGCCAGCCCGAGCAGGTTGGCGAAGCCGCCGGCGAGGGGCCCGCGACCTTCCTCGAGCTCCTCCACCTGGTCGCGATCCATCCGCGCGCGGCCCACCGGCAGCCCGCGCAAGAGCAGCGCCGAGCCGACGAACGAGAGCGAATCGAGGATGAAGGCAGCGTCGCGCCCGGCCAGGGCCACCACCGCGCCGCCGGCCGCCGCGCCCACGGCCAGCGCGACGCTCCAGAGCGAGTTCTCGAGCGTGGCCGCGAGCGGCAGGTCCTCCGGCGGGACCAGGTTCGGAAACGTCGCCGCCTGCGCCGGGTCGAAGAACGCGGTGGCCAGCGAGTGCGCGCCCATCACCGCGTAGGCGATGGGCGCGTGCTCGGGCCGGCGCACCAGCAAGAGGCAGAGCACCAGCGCAGCGCGCAGCAGGTCGCAGGTGATGAGGATGGCGCGGCGCGAGATCCGGTCGGCCAGCACCCCGGCGAGGGGCCCGACGAAGAACGCGGGCAACAGGCGCATCACCAGCACCAGCGCCACCGACTCGCTCTTGCCCGTCAGCTCGAGCAAGAGCGAGAAGAGCGCGACGACGTTGAGCCAGTCGCCCACCTGCGACACCGCGTTGGCCGCGTAGAGCCGGCGAAAGGCGGGGTTGTCGCGCAGGACCGGATAGAGCCGCCTCAGCCGACCGCCTCCTGCAGCGCCTTGGCCACGCTCTTGAGCACCTTGAGGCGCGCGAAGTCCTTGTCGTTGGCCTCGACCAGGATCCAGGGCGCCGCCTCGGTGCTGGTCTTCTCGAACATCTCGCAGGCGGCGGCTTCGTAGGCGTCCCACTTGTTGCGGTTGCGCCAGTCCTCTTCGGTAATTTTATATTGCTTGTAAGGCGTCTGCTGGCGGTCCTTGAAGCGCTTGAGCTGCTCCTCGGGCGAGACCTGCAGCCAGAACTTGCGCAGCACCGCGCCCGACTCGACCAGCTGATCCTCGAACGAGTTGATCTCGAGATAGGCGCGCTGCCAGTCCTCGGGCCTCGCAAAGCCCTCGACGCGCTCGACCAGCACCCGGCCGTACCACGAGCGGTCGAAGATGCCGACGTGGCCGAGCCGCGGGAGCGTGCGCCAGAAGCGCCACAGATAAGGATGGGCGCGCTCCTCGTCGGTGGGCGCGGCGACCGAGTTGACCTCGTAGTAGCGGGCGTCGAGGGCGAAGGTGACCCGGCGGATGGCGCCGCCCTTGCCCGCCGCGTCCTCGCCCTCGAAGACCAGCACGAGCGACCGCCCGGCCTTGCCCAGCTGGCGCGCGCTCTCGGCGATCTCGCCCTGGAACTTCAGTAACTTTTTCGCATACTCTTTTTTTTCGATCTTTTGCGACAGGTCGAGCTTGCGCAGCACGTTGCTGGCGTCGGGCCGGGCCGGCGCGGGCCTGGCCGGCTTGTCGGCCTTGGCCTTCTGCTTCTCGAGCAAGAGGCGCGCCTCGATCATCTGCAAGAGCCGCTGCGAGACGGTCAGCGTGCGATAGCGCTCGTCGGTGGCCTCGACGATGGTCCAGGGCGCCTCGCCGGTCGAGGTGCGCCGCAGCGCGTGCTCGCTGGCGCTCTTGAAGGCGTCGTACTTGTGGAAATATCTCCAGTCGCGCTTGTGCACGCGCCAGCGCGTGAGGGGCCTCGCCTCCAGCTCCTTGAGCCGCTTCTTCTGCTCCTTCTTGCCGATGTGCATCCAGAGCTTGAGCAGCACCACGTCTTCATTGGCGAGCATGCGCTCGAACTCGACGATGCGGTCGAGCCGCTGGTCGAAGCGCGCCTCTGATTCTTTATCGAAGACGCGCTCGACGATGGGGCTCGTGTACCAGCTGCCAAAGAGGATCGCCATGCGGCCCTTGCCCGGCAGCGCGCGCCAGTAGCGCCAGTACTCGGGGCGGCTGTCGGCCTCGTCGCTCGGCTCGCCGAAGGCGTGGGTCCGGATGCCGCGCGCGTCCATCCAGGAGAGCAAGGTGTTGACCACCTCCGACTTGCCGGCTCCCTCGACGCCGCCGACGACGATCACCACCGAGAAGCCCGCGTTCGCGAGCTGGCGCTGCGCCTCCAGGAGCCGCGCGCGCACCTCGGGCGCTGTGGCCTCGTAGGTCTTCTTGTCGACGACGTTGCCGATCTCGGCGGTCTCGAACATGGACACCTCGGTCACGGAAAGAGCGGCGTACATTACGATGAACCGATGGCGCGCGCCGCACGAGCAAAGAGCCGGTCGAGGGGCGCCGGCCGCAGATCGATCCTCCCGCGCCTGCTGCTCTTCGCGCTGCTCTTCGCGCTGGCCGCGGCCGGCGCCTTCTACCTCTCGCTGCCTTCGGCCGAGCCGTTGCGCAGAGAGCCGCCGGCGACCACCGCGCTCATCCAAGCGCGCGGGCGGGTCGCCAGGGCCAAGGGGCTGGTCGCGCGCCGGGTGCAAGAGTGGGTGCCGCTCAAGGCCATCTCGCCCTGGCTGCAGAAGGCCGTGGTCGCCAGCGAGGACGCGCGCTTCTGGCAGCACGACGGGCTCGACAAGGTGGAGCTGGAGAAGGCGTTCCAGAAGGCCGTCGAGCGGGGAAAGCTCGGCCGCGGGGCGTCCACCCTGACGCAGCAATTGGCCAAGAACCTCTGGCTCGGCGAGGAGCGCTCGATCCTGCGCAAGGTGAAAGAGTACCTGCTCGCGCGCAGGCTGGAGGCGCTCGGCAAGCAGCGGATCCTCGAGCTGTACCTCAACGTCGTCGAGTGGGGGAACGGCATCTACGGCGCCGAGGCAGCGGCCCGCACCTGGTTCAAGAAGCCCGCGTCGCAGCTCTTGCCGGAGGAGGCCGCGGTGCTGGCCGCGATGCTTCCGGCGCCGCGCAAGCGCAACCCGCGGCGGCCGTCTGGCAAGCTCTTGTCGCGCTCGGCCGAGGTGCTCGAGCTCTTCGGCGACTACAAGCAGCTCAGCGGCGCCAGGCTGCTCGAGGCGCGCGCCCGGCTCAAGCGCCTGCTCCCTAGCCCGCCTTGAGCTCGCCTCTCACTGCCAGTGCGTGCCCGGCGCTTCGGTGAACCCCCGCTGATCGTGCATGATGAGGCGATGGGGGCGGCGATCTTCTTCTGCGCGCTGGTGCTGGTGCTGCCGGTGGCGGCGCTCTTGCGGTCGTTCGGCGCGCTGTCCGTGGTCGATGGCTGGCATGCGCGGCTCGACGTGCTCGAGCTTGAGACGGGTCGCGTCGCCAGGCAAGTCGCAGAGGCAGCGCGCAAGGCCTGAAGAGGAGCATTCCCGTGGGTTTCACCATCGCCATTCTCGTGATCGGGACGGCGGCGTTCGTCCTCCTCCTTCCGCTCTGGGCGCTCCGCCGCGCGGGCGAGGCGCGCAGGAAGGTCGCGAGCGCCAAGGAGCGGATGGATCAGCTCGAGCTGATCATCAAGGGGCTTCGCGCCGAGCTCGAGGCGCTGCGCGCCGCGCGGGACGAGGCGCCTGCTGAGGCGGAGGGCACGCTTGCGGCCTTTCTGCGGCCGGTGCACCACGTCCCGCTCAAGAGCGATCATCGGCCAGCGCCCCCGCACGAGCGCGCGCACCACCAGAAGCACGAGCCGCCGCACCAGCAGAAGAAGCACCAGCCGCGGCCTTTGCCCGAGCACCCGCCCGCCGCGCGCGCGCAGCGCCACGCCGCCCCCGGAGACGCCGCCGCCGAGCTGGCCGCGGTGCAGGCCCAGGCAGTGGAAGCGATCCCGGTCGCGACCATCATCGAGGCCTTGCCCGTCGAGCCGCTCCTCGCCGCTTCCACGCCCGTCAAGATCGAGGCACCGGTCATCATCGAGGCCCTGCCCTTCGTGCCCGCGCCGATGCCGCCGAAAGCGCGCGCGACCAGGCCTGGCGCGGCCGCGCCGCTGCCTCCGCGCGGCTCCGAGGCCGAGGCCAAGGCCGCCGTCGCCGCCTATTCGGCCTGGAGCGAGACGCTGCGCCCGCTCTTGCTCGAGAACCTGCCCTGGTTCGTCGGCGGCTTCCTCGTCATCGCCGGCTCGCTCTACTTCATCCGCGAGGCCTGGGGCGCCTTTGCCGCGGTGGGCCGCCACGTGCTGGCCGTCTCGGTGCTGCTCGCGTACGCCGCCGGGTTTGTCGGTGTGGGCCTCTGGCTCAAGAAGCAAAAGCCGCTCGCCAGCGCCAGCCGCGCCATGTCCTACGTCGGGCTGTCGCTCTTGCCCGTCGCCTTCCTCGAGCTGGCCGATCTGTTCGCCGGCAGCGGCGCGCACCTCGCCTATGCGGTCCTCTTGCCGCTCTCGGTCGCCGCCTCGTACCCGGTGCTCTACCTCGCGGCTGGCCTGCTCGATCGTCCGCTCGCCCGCCCCCTGGCCACCGCGCTCTGTGCGCTGCTGGCGCTCATCGGCCTCGTGCCGCTCCTGCGCGCGCTCTCGCCCCAGGCGGCCTTCGCGCTTCCTTATGTAGCGTGGGCGGTGGTGCATGCGGCCAGCGCGGCGCCGCTGCGGGCGGCCACCGCTCCTTCGACGGCCACCATCGCCTTCCACCTCTCGGCGCTGGCGTACGCGCTCGCCTTCGTGGTCGGGCTGACGCAGGTGCTGGCGGGCAGCGACCCGGGCGCGCCGCCCTTGCCCGCCGCCTATGGGCCGCTGGCCGCGCTCTTGTCGCTCACGGCGGTGCGCGTCGACGTCGAGCTGCGCGCCCGCTGGAAGGGCACGCCCGAAGTGGACGCCGCCGTGGTCGCGGCCTTCGCGGTGACGCTCGGAGGCGTGGCGGCCTCGTGGGGCCAGCCGGCGCTCTTTGCGCTCTCGTCCGCGCTGGGCGCGGCCCTCTTCGCGGTCGCGCTGCGCTGGTATCGCCGGCCGCTGCTCTTGATCTTCGGCATCGGCTGCGGGGCCGCCTCGACCGCGGCGCTGCTCTTCCTCGTGCCTCCGCTCGCGAGCTTGCGCCAGATGCTCGGCGACGCGACGGCAGCGGCGGGCCTGCTCTCTTCCGAGCCGGGAGCCTGGGCGTTCTTGGTCCTGCCCCTGGCCGAAGGAACCTCGCGCCTCGCCGCTCGCTATCGCGCCCGGGGCGAGCTGCGCCTCTCCCGCGCCGCCGAGCAGGCTCGCTGGCTCTTGCTCGCGGCCATCGCCGCCTTCTCCTTCTTCAATGGCTACCCGCCTGCGCCGGGCGTGACCTTGCTGGCCACCGCGGCGCTGCTCTGCGCCTGGCACTGGAGGACCCCGCGCGAGCGCACGGCCTGGACGGGAGCGGTCGCGCTCGGCGCCGGCGCCTTGCTCGACTCGGCTGGCGTCACCGACGCCTTCTCGACCTCGCTCTTGATCGCCGCGGCGGCACTGCTGGTCTCTGCCTCGCCCGGGCTGTCCGGCAAGGGCGCGCGGCCCGGATCGAGCGCGCTCCTGGTCCTCGCGCTCGCCGCCTCGGCCTGGGCGCTGGCCGTCTCCGGAGGCGCCGCGACGCCCCACTTCCTCGCCGCGCTGGCGCTTTTGGCCACCACGGCCGCCCTCGCGGCCTACGCGTTTGGCAGCGCCCTGCCCGGCCTTGTCGCCGCGGCGGCCGCCAGCGCGCTGGTCGCGAACGCGCTCTTCGGCAGGGGCTTCGCCAGCGCGCTGCCCGCCCCGTCCGCGCTCTGGCTCGCGTTGCCGGCGCTGCAGTGCGCCGCGGTGATCGTGCTGCGCAAGGCGGCCTCGAGGCTTCCGCGCCGCGAACGCTGGAAGGTCGCGCGCGCCGCCCTGCCCGCGAGGGCGAGGGGCCTGCACGCGCTCTCCGAGCCGCTCCTGGCGCTGACCTGGCTCACCACCCTCGCGCTGGCGGCGGTGGCGCTGACCGCGCAGGGCCTGGTCGCGGCGGCCTTGCTCGCAGGCGCGAGCGCGCTCTTCGTCGCCGCGGGCAAGCTCTCGCGCGCGCCGGCCGGCGCCTGGCTTGCTGCCGCCGCCTTCACCGCGGCGGGGGCCTTCGCCGCGCCGGTGCTGCTGGTCGATCAATCGGCGCTGCCCCTCGGCGCCGCGGCGGCCGCGCTGGTGGCCTTCGCCGCGACTTCGCTCCTCGACCGCAAGGGGTTTGCCACCCTCCGCTCGCGCAAGGCGTCGTCGCTCCGTTCGCTCGGCACCGCGCTGCTCCTGGCCGCCAGAGGCGCTGCGCTCCTCCCGCTCGCCTTCTTCTTCATCGGAGCGCCGCTCTTGCCCCGCGACCTCGCCGTCGCCGCTGGCGTCTTCGCGCTCGCCGCCGTCCTGGTGTCGAGCGCCGCCTCGGGCCTCGTCGCCGCACTGGCCGGCAGCCTGCTCTTCGCGGTGCTGGTCTTCGGCCAGCAGGCCGCGCTCGATCTCTTCGGCCGCCCCGACGCCCGCTGGCTGGCGCTGCTCGCCGGCCAGATCGCGCTCGGCTTCGCGCTGCGCCTCTCGGCGAACAAGCTGCGCGGGGCGCGCCCACGGCCGCTCGGACCGATCTCGCTGCCGCGCGCGCGCAGCCTGCACGCGCTCTCGGAGTCGCTCTTGCCGGTCGCCTGGCTGACCGCGGCCAGCATCTTCGTCAGGGGCGTGGTCGCGCGCGATGGCCAGGGCGCGCTCTCGCTGGCGGCGGTCGGAGCTGCGGCGCTGGTCCTCGGCGCGCTCGGCCGCAAGAAGAACGTGCCGGGCGCCATCGCCGCCATCTCCTTCACCGCCGCGGGAGCGCTCTTCGCGCTCGCGAACCTCGACGGCGCTCCAGCCGCGGCCATCCTCGGCGCCGTCCTGGCCGCGAGCGCCGTGGCCGCCCTGGCTCCGCTCGGGCGCGGCTCGAGGCGGCTGTCGCCCGCGCTGGGCGCGCTCCGCAGCACCGGCTATCTCGCCCTGGCGCTCGCAACCGTGGCCGCGCTGGCCGCGCTCGCGCCCGTCGCCGGAGCGCTCGTCGGCTGGCGCGTGCAAGCTGCGTCGCGGCTCATCCACCTGACGCTGGCGCTGCTCTCGGCCGCGCCGGCGTTGATCGCGCTGCGCCGCAAAGGCGACCCCTCCGGCGAGGTGCTCGCCGTGCTCGCCCTGGCCGGCGCCTGCGTCGCCGGCGTGCCCGCCCTCGGCTTCCCCGGCTACGACACGGGCACCGCTCTGGCGGCGCTCGCGGTGGCGATGATCTGGGCCGAGCGGCTGACGCGCGGCCAGCAAGGCCTTGGCGGCGCCGTCGCGGCTTCGCTGCGCTGGGGAGCGCCTCTAGTCGCGATCCTGGCGCTCTTCGCCGGCTTCTTGCCCGCGTCCGAGACCTTCGCCGCCCCGCTCCGGCAGGTCGGCGGCCTGCACCTCGGCCACATCCCCACCGACCTCTTGCTGGTGGCGTTCCTGCTCTCGGCGCTGGCGGCGCGCGGCGGGCCCGTCTTCCTCCATCTGCTCTTCGCCGAGGCGATCATCCTCGCCTCGCGCGTGCGCCTCTCGCTCGGCATCCCCACCCGGGGCCACGGGATGATCCTGGCCGGCGGCGCGCTCCTGGCCCTGGCCATCTCGCTGCGCAAGAAGCCGCGCTACTCGTTCGCGACGCTCTTGTGGTGCGCGGCGGCGCTCTACGCGGGCGTCGCGCGGATGCTCTTTGGCGGAGCGTGGGGCTACCTGCCCGTCGACACGCAGGAGTGGGCCTGGGCCCTCGCCGGCGCGCTGCTCGCCGTGCCGCTGGCGCGCTTCTTCTTCAGCAAGGTGGCCTCGGCGGTGGCGGCGGCCTGCCTCGCGGCCTCGCTCCTGGCCGGTGCGGCGCAGCTCTTCCCCGACTGGTTCACGCGCGGCTGGCCGGTCGCCACCGCGGCCGTCGCGCTCGTGTTCGCCGCCTTCGCCCTGGGCCTTCGCAAGCTCGACGACGCGCGCGCCTTCTTCTGCGCCCGCGAGCACCAGGCCTCGGCGTTCCGCGGCGCCTCGGCGATCCTGGCCGCGGGCGCCGGCGGGTTCGCCGCGCTCATCGCCGGTGGAGCGGCGCTCCGCATCTCGTCGCCGCTCACCCTGCCGATGGGCGCGCCGCTGGCGCTCACGCTCGCGCTGGCGGCCGCCTCGGCGTTCCTGGTCACGCGAGAGCAGAAGCCGGCCTTCTCGCTGCCGCTGCTCGTCGCGGGCGGCGCGCTGGCCATCTGCTCGGTCGCCTCGCCGCTGCTGGCCCCTCTGCTCGGCGCCGCCGCTCCGGTCGTCGTCCTCTCGGCGCTGGCGCTGCTCGCGAACGCGCTCTCTAGCACGCCTTCGCTGCGCGCAGATCTGGGACCAGGCGCGATCGCGCTCTGGGGCGCGGCGCTCATCGCCACCCGGGCCAACTCCACTGAATGGACCACCGGGGCCGCGCTCGCCGCGGGCGCGCTGGTGCTGCGCAATCTCTCCTCACCGCCCTTGCTGGCCGGCCTGCCCGTCGCCACGGGGTTTCTGCTCGCGGGCGCGGGCTGCGCGCTCTCCTGGGCCGCTGGCTTCTCGCCGCTCGCGTCGGACATCGGCGTGCTCGCGGGCGTCGGCGTGCTCGCGCTCTTGGCTGCCTTCGGCCACGAGCTGTCGGCCGGCAAGCTCGGCCGCGTCGCGCGCGTGCGCTCGACCGCCCTGGTCCTGCTCGGGAGCGCGATGCTGCTGGTGGCCGCCCTGCTCTCGCCGCCCTGGGCGCGCTCTTCTTCGGTCGCGATCGGCGCCGTGATCTGCGCGTCTCTGTTGGCCCTGCGCGCCGTCGGCCGCGGCGCCCTCCCCGCCGAGCCCTACGCGCTCGACCTCGCCCTGGCCGCGCTCGGCTCGGTGTACCTGCTCGGCCGAGCCAGGCTCAACCTCGGCGCCGGCGTCGACAACCTCGACCGCAACGCGGTGCTCAGCGCGGCGTTGCTGCTGGTCGGCGTCGAGCGGGCCGTCTATCGCCGGCGGCCCGACCTGGCGCGCTCGCTGACCCGGGGGAGCGCGCTCCTGCCACTGGCGCTGCTCCCCGTGGCGCTCGGCGCGGGGCTCGCCAACATCGCCGCCGGCGGTGGCCTGCTCTACGGCCTGCTCGCGTGGCTGCACCGGAGCCGCCGCTCGGCCTACGCGGCGCTGGCGCTGGCGAACATCTTCTTCTTCGCCACCTGGCAACAAAACGGGATCGTCGACGCGCAGCTCTACACGATCCCGCTCGGCCTCTCGCTCTTGCTCGCTGCGCAGCTCTCGCGCAAGGATCTGAAGGGCCCTTCGCTGCAGCTCCTGCGCGGCCTTGGCTGCTTGATGCTCTACGCCGGCACCGCCTGGCAGATGGTGGGCAGCGATCAGCTCCTCTTGCCCCTGGTGCTCTGCGGCCTCGCGCTCGCCACCGTCGTCCTCGGGGTGCTCTTGCAGGTGCGCGCCTTCGCCTACCTCGGCACGGCGACGCTGGTGGTCACCGTGCTCGCAAACCTCGTCCGCTTCGGGACCCGCTCGAAGATGGTCATGGCCGTGAGCGCCACCCTGACCGGCATCATCATCCTCACCGGCTGGACGTACCTGAATGTCCGCAAGGAGCAGGCGCTCGAGCTGTATCGGCGCATGGTGCGCGGCATGGAGGATTGGGACTGATGGGACTCCTCAAGAGGCTGCAAGCGTCGCTCGAGAACGTGCTCTCGCAGGCCGACGACCCGGCCGAGCGCATCCGCGCGCTGGTCCTGGACTTGAAGAAACGGCAGGCCGACGGGCGGCGCGCGCTCGGGATGGCGGTCGCGCTCGAGAAGCACCTGCTCGACGACGTGGTGCTGGCCGAGGACGAGCTCGCCGCCTGGGAAGGCGTCGCCAAAGAGGCGCTGGAGAAGCGCGACGAGGCGGTGGCAGCAGAGGCGGCAGGCAAGGCGCTCGCGGCCAAGGCGCGGCTCACCGAGCGGGTGGAGCGGCACGCCGAGCAGAAGGCGCTCGCGGGCAAGGTGCGCCTGGCCGTGCTGGAGGCGGCCCGGCGCACGCACGAGGTCGCGCACGCCAAGTCGGTGCTGCTGGCGCGGGCGCGCTGCGCCGAGGCGATGCAGAGCATCACGGCGAGCCTCGCGGTGATCACTTCGCCCGAGGTGCAGGTGGCGACGGAGCGGATGCGCGCCGCCGTTGAAGCAAAAGAAAATCAAGCCAGCGCCACCTGACGCCGGCTGGAGCCGCAGGGGGCGGACCATCGATCAATGGCACACGTCCTAATGCGCGGAGACCTTGATGGTCGGGTCCGCGGGCTTGAGCAGCAGCACCAGGAAGAGCGAGCCGGCGAAGAAGAACGCCAGCGTCAAGAAGCCCTGGTTGAAGGCGCGCAAGAGCGCCTGCGTCTGGATCTTCAGGCCGAGGATGTTGAGCGCGCCCTGGGCGGAGTCGAAGAGGCGGGCGCCGACGCCGTGCTGCAGCGAGGCGAGCGCGTCCTGCGTGGCGGGCGAGTAGACATCGACGTGGCTGGCGAGCCCGGTCGCGAAGATCTTGGTGTTGGTGGTCAGCTGCGTGCTCATCCAGGCGAGCCCGATGGAGCCGCCGAGCTCGCGCGTCAGGTTGAAGAGGCCCGCGCCCGAGCCGCGCAGCCTGGGCGAGAGGTTCGAGAGCGCGACCACCGAGAGCGGCACGAAGCACAAGCCCAGGCTGCAGGCGCGCACGAAGATGGGCATGAGCATGGCGTGCTCGTCGGCCTGCGCGGTGAGCCGGCCGTTCATCCACAGGCTGACGAAGAGGCCGGCGATGCCAGCCCCGATCAGCGCCCGCGCGTCCACCTTGCCGATCAGCTTGCCGACCGCGGGCATGAGCACGATCTGGATGCAGCTTCCCTTGAGGAAGAGCAGCCCGATGTCGAGCGCCTGGTAGTGCATGATGGTGCCGCAGTAGAGCGAGAAGAGGAACCCGCCCGCGAAGAGCGCGGTGCCGATGAGGAAGTTCAGCATCGTCGAGGCCGCGTAGGTGCGGTCTTTGAAGACGCTGAAATCGACCACCGGGTGCTCGGTCTCCAATTCGTGCACCACGAAGGTCACAAGCGAGGTCACGGCGACCACCGCCAGGACGCAGATGCGCGCGTCGTCGAACCAGCCGTCGCGGTTGCCCTCTTCCAGCACGTACTGCAAGGAGATCATCCCCGCGGCGAGCAGGCCGATGCCCCACTTGTCGATGGGGTCGTCGCTCGGCACGAAGCCCGGCTCCTCGATGCACTTGTAGGCGAGCGCGGCGGCGATGAACCCGAGCGGGACGTTGATGAGGAAGATCCAGTGCCAGCTGAACCACTCGATGAGGTAGCCGCCGAAGGTCGGTCCCAGCAGCGGGCCGGTGATCATGCCCAGGCCGAAGAGCGCGCCCGCCATGCCGTGCTCCGCTTGCGGATAGCGGCCGAAGAGGATGTTCTGCGCGGTGGGGATGATGGCGCCGCCGCCGATGCCCTGGATGATGCGGAAGATGACCAGCGAGGGCAGGTTCCAGGCGAGGCCGCAGAGCGCGCTCGCGGCGGTGAAGAGCAGGATCGAGGCGGCGAAGTATTTGCGGAAGCCCCAGCGGCGCTGCATCCAGCCCGAGATGGGGATGATGGTGATGTTCGCCATCGCGTAGCCGGTCGAGACCCAGGCGATCTGGTCAAGGGGTGTACCAAAGCTGGCGCGGATGTCGTTGAGCGCGACGTTGACGATGGAGATGTCGAGCACGCTCATCAGCGCGGCCAGCATGGTCGCGAGGGTGATGAGGGTCTTGCTCCCGGTGATCTGCGTGGTCTGCGCTGCCGCCATCTGGGCTAGTCCTTCACGTAGACGGTGGCGTCGGCCGACATGCCGGGCCGCAGCTGCACGCCCGAACCGGCTCCGAGCGGCGCGTCCAGGCGGATCAGCACCGGCACGCGCTGGACGACTTTGACGAAGTTGCCCGAGGCGTTGTCGGGCGGCAGCAGGGCGAAGCGCGCGCCGGAGCCCGAGGCCAGGCTGTCCACGTGGCCGGCGAAGTCGCGGCGGCCGAAGGTGTCGATGCGCACGCGGGCCTTCTGGCCGGGCTTCATCTGGCCGATCTGGTCTTCCTTGAAGTTGGCGACGATCCAGACGTCGTCGAGCGGGACCAGCGCCAAGAGCGGCCGCTCCGGCGAGACCAGCTGGCCCTGCTCGACCGTGCGGCGCGAGACCACGCCCGCGACGGGCGCGCGGATCTCGGCGTAGCCGAAGTTGAGCTCGGCGAGTTGCAGGGCGGCCTCGGCCTGCTGGACGTGCGCGGACGCGGCGTCGAGCGAGGCCTGGGCGGCGGCGACCTGCGCAGGGCCGGTGAGCGCCGCGTTGAGCCGGCCGCTCGCCACCTCGACCCCGCCGTTGGAGACGCCGACGTTGGCCTCGGTGGACGCGAGCCGCGCGCGGGCCTGCTGGACGACAGCCTTGGCCTGGTCCGCCTTGGCCTGGCGCGCGTCGAGGTCGGCCTGGGGGATCACCTTCTCGGCGATGAGCTGGCGCGCCCGCTCCAGGTCCAGCGCGGCGAGCTTGTCCGCGGACTCGGCGGCAGTGACGTCGGCGCGCGCCTGCTCGATGGCGGCCTGGGTGACATTGACGCTCTTGGCGGCCTGGGCGAGGCCGCCCTTCGCCTGGCGCAGCATGGCGGCAGCGTTGGCTTTGGTGAGCGCGAGCTGGGTGCTCGCGCTGGCGAGGGCTGCGCGCGCCGCCAGGACATCGGCCTTGGCGCCGAGCAGCCTGGCGTTGAGGTCGCGCTTGTCCAGCTCGACCAGCAGGTCGCCCGCCTTGACCTCCTGGTTGTCTTGCACCAGGACCTTCAGCACCGGAATCCCGGCGACCCGGGCGGAGACGCTGACGACGCGCCCCTCGACCTGGGCGTCGTCGGTCGACTCCTTGCCGCGGCCCAGGAGCCAGAGCAGGCCGAAGAGCAGCGCCGCCCCGCCTGCGACGCCGACAAAGACCAGTCGCGCCTTGCGCGGCTTCTTCTCGGGCACGGCGGGGCGGGCATCGCTGGAGTCATTCATGGCCGGACCGTCAACTCGTGTACCGTCTTCGGGCGGGACTGGCTTCAGGTTGGTGGCCATGGCGTTCTGACTCCAAGAGCGGTGATCGGATTCGCTGCGGCGCGAATGCTCAGCGGGCGAGCGCAGCGGAAGGCGCGTCGTCGTAGACGTCGAGCTGGTCGCGGACCTTCTCGAGCAGCTTGACCAGCTGCCGCTTGTCCTCGAGCGTCAGCTTGCCGACCAGCGCGTTCATGCGGGTGAAGTGGTCGGGCAGCATCCCCTTCAAGAAGCGGTCGCCCGCGGGGGTGAGCGCGACCCGATAGCTGCGGCGGTCGAGCGGGTCCTGCTCGCGGGCGACGAGGCCGTCCTTGACGAGGCCGTCGATGAGCCCGGTCATGGCCGCCTTGGTGACGGCCGCGCGCTCTGCGAGCTGGTGTGGGGTCAGGCCCTCGCCCTCCATCTCGAGGAGCATCATCAGGACGTGGAAGCGCCCGCGCGAGGTGCCGTGGCGCGCGTACTGGCCATCGAGCGCGCTGTAGAGCGAGGAGGAGAGGCGCAGGAGCGCCACCGCGGCGGCGAGGGACTGCGCGTCGATCTGCGGGAAGCGCCGGGCGACGGCTTGGATCTTCTCGTAGCGGGGGCAGAGGGGGCGGTCGACCATGCCCGATATGGTACGGTGGTTTACGATTTTGTCAAGCCGAGGGGCCGGGCTCCGACCTGGAGCCGGAGCCGTCTATGGTCCCGGAGTCACCACTTTGCGACGTGGTCTTCGGTGACGCCGACCAGATCGGTGACCTGTACTGGTGGGCCACCCGGAGGGCGCACCGTGCCGCTGAAGACGCCGATCGGCTGCACGTACCAGCTCTGGGCGATGTAGAGCTGCTTGTCCTCGCGGCGCGCGCCCTCCGGCGTGAAGGTCAGATCGATCGCGCCGGTGCTGGTGCGGATGCGCCAGGGCTTGAGGTGGTCGTTCTTGTCGAACTCGAAGGTCGCCGCGCCGGCCGGGTAGAGCCGGCCATCGACCCAGAGCGCGTTCTCGACGGGGCCGTTGAAGCCCTCGACCAGGTTCAAGCCGATGCGCCCGCTCGAGGCCGAGGCCCAGCGCCACGAGGTCTCGCGGGCCAAGAGCCCCATGGTGTGGTCGAGCGAGCCATGGTGGCCGCCGAGATCGAACCGCCTGCCGCCCACGCGCACCTCGCCGCGGGCCGGCAAGCCCACCGTCTTGTGGGTGGCGTTGGCCACGCCGCCCTCGATGGACGCGATGGCGAGCAGCGTGGGCGGGGCCGAAGAGGCGTCGAGCGAGGCGTCGAGCAAGAGCCCGCCCGGACCCTCTGCCTGCAGCTGCCAGATGGGCGAGCCCGCGGGCCGCTCCAGGCGCAGCGAGGCGCCGAGGCCGACGAAGATGGTGCGGCCCGCCTCGCCCGGCAGGGTCGAGACGCGGTGGGTCACTTTTTGTAAACCCATGAACGATTGGTCGTACAGCAGCGCCTTGGTCTCCCGGTCGAAGACATAGAGGAAGGCGCTGGCCGCCCAGCCCAGATCGACCACCACGGCAGCGAGCGCGACCTTCGGGCCGGCGATCGACACGTAGTGCCAGCGCTTGGCGTGCAGCATCTTCCAGAGGAAGCCGCGTCCGAAGCGGCCGGCCAGGCGCTCCCAGCTCACGTCCTTGAGGTGGCCCTGGAAGGCGCCGAAGCGCGGCTCCCCACGCTCGTCCACGGCGTTCGCGGGCGCGGCGGGCAAGCCTCTTGCTGCGCCCAGGGGAGAGGCGTGCGGGTCGTCGAGCGCGGCGTTGCCTTCTCTGGCCATGCGTCGAGCCTATGCCCGCCCGGTCGAGGCCGGCAAGCCACCGCCCGGCAACAAATCCACTGTCGCCCGCTCGAGCTTCTTGCCCCCGTGGACGGCCACGGCGCGGTCCACATCCGAGGTCTCCGGCTTGAGCGGCAGGAGCGCCACCGGGCCCTCGGAGCAGGCCAGGAGCCAGCGGCGATCGCGGCCGCTCCTGAGCGCGAACAGGTCCGCACGGGCAGCGCCCTCGCCGAGCGCCTCGCGGGCCGCGACCAGGAAGTCGCCCTCGGGCGCCAGCACCACGTCGCCCTCGCCCAGGTTGGCGAAGGTGCGCTCCTCGACGACGGCGGCGGGAGGAGGCAGCCGCGAGAGCCGCCAGAAGGAGACGGCGGCGATGCCCAGCGCGGCAGCGGCGAGCAGCGAGACGGAGAGCATGGCGGCGATGATACCTCAAAGCGGGCTATAGAGGCCGGATGCGCCTCGGCATCGACCTCGGCACCACGCACACCGTGGTCGCGCTCGTGGACCGCGGGAACTATCCGGTCGTCTCCTTCGAGTGGGGCGATGTCACGCCGTCCTTGATCGCAGCCGGGCCGGGCGGCGAGCTGCGCTTCGGCCAGGACGCGGCCCAGGCGGCGCGCGAGCCCGGGTTCACCGTGCTGCGCTCGTTCAAGCGGCTGCTCGAGGACGCAGGCCCCGCGACCGAGGTGGAGCTGGGCGGGCACCGATTCGCGCTCGCCGACCTGGTCGAGCGCTTCCTCTCTGCGCTGCGCGCGGACCTGTTCGCGCGGTCGAACGCGGGCCTCGCGCCGGCCGAGCCGCTGGAGGTCGCCATCTCGGTGCCGGCCAACGCCAGCACGGCCCAGCGCTTCCTCACCCTCGACGCCTTTCGCCGCGCGGGCTTCGCCGTCCACGCGCTGCTCAACGAGCCCTCGGCCGCGGGGTTCGAATATGCGCACCGCTTCCGCTCAACGGTGACGAGCAAGCGCGAGTACGTCCTCGTCTACGATCTGGGCGGCGGCACCTTCGACGCCTCGCTCATCAAGATGGAGGGCAGGTCGAACGAGGTGGTCACCTCCAGCGGCGTGTCGCGCCTGGGAGGCGATGACTTCGACGAGGCCATCTTGCAGCTCGTGTTGCAGAAGCAGGGCGGAGGCCCCGGCCCGGCCCAACGAGCGCAGTTGCTGGACGAGTGCCGGCTGCAGAAGGAGGCCGCGGGCCCGAACACGAAGAAGTTCGTCATCGACCTCTCCGCTCTCGAGCGCGAGCCGCTGGTGCTGAGCGCCGACGAGGTCTACGCCGCCTGCGCGCCGCTGGTGGAGCAGACCATGGCCGCGCTCGATCCGGCGCTCCGCGACCCGCGCCGCGGAGACGACGCCAGCGTCGATTGGAGCGAGCTGGCCGGCCTCTACGTCGTCGGGGGCGCGTCGAGCTTTCCGCCCGTCTACCGCCAGATGCGCGAGAAGTTCGGCCAGCACCGCGTGCGCCGCTCGCCGCATCCCTTCGGCTCGACCGCCATCGGGCTCGCCATCTCGCTCGACGAGAGCGCGGGCTACACGCTGGCCGAGCGGCTCACCCGCACCGTGGGCGTCTTTCGCGAGGAGCGCGAAGGCCACGGCACCAGCTTCGATGTGCTCATCCCCAAGGACGCCCCGCTGCCCGCGCAGGCCTGCCGGCGCTACCGGGCGGCGCACAACGTCGGCCACTTCCGCTTCGTCGAGTGCGCGCGCGTCGAGGAGGGCCGCCCCGAAGGCAACGTGGCGCTCTGGGATGAAGTGCTCTTCCCCTTCGACGCCTCGCTGCGCGACTCCGATCTCGCGTCGGTGCCGGTGCGGCGCCTGCAAGGCCCGGGGCCCGCAGTGGAAGAGAGCTACCGCTGCACCGAAGCCGGTGCGCTCGAGGTGCGGCTGCGCGTCCTCGACGACGGTTTCGAGCGCGAGCTGGTCGTGGCCCGCAAGCGCTGATTCCCCACCTTCCCTGACATCCGGCGTCGTCAGATCGACCGATGGTACCCCTGCCCCTCCTACAGGTAGCCTGGGGTCCGTGAAGGTGTAGTGTCGCTAGACGGGCGGCAGGTCGCCAGGGAGCATAGGACGATGCAAGCGCTCAGGAAATGTTGCCTCCTCGCCGTCGCAGCCATCGTCTCCGCCTGCGGAGGCTCCAACGGCCAGCAGGCGCCCGCCGGAGCCGATGCGGGCTACGGACAGTACGTCCTGAAGCTGGCCGGAAACCCCGTCCAGACGCTGCACCCGGGCGAGAAGCGCACGCTCCAAGTCATCCTCGCGCAGGACCAGATCGGCGCGGTCCCCAACGCCGATATCCAGTTCGGCTTCCAGGACGGCGACCCCGCCAAGGCGGCGCTCGACACCACCGCCCTCAAGACCGACGCCGACGGCGCGGCCACCATCACGCTGACCGCCGGCACCGCCACTCCCAACTTCAAGCTGGTCGCGACCGCCCCTGGCTTTCCCCAGGCCGGCTCGGTCGCCTTCAGCGTCCAGGTGGTCCCCGTCCGCCGCCTGCTGCAGATCGTCGGCTCGCCGCAGATCGTGGTCGCCCAGGGCGGCGACAGCGCGCGCGTCACCCTGTACACGTCCAGCAGCATCGGCCTGAAGGTCCGCGAGATCGACAAGGACACCGGCTCGCCCATCGCCGGCGACACGCTCAGCTTCTCTCTGCCGACCACGTCCGCCACGACCTTCAGCGGCGCAAGCGCGCGCGCGGCCACCGCGGTCACCAACGCCGGCGGCGAGGCCACCGTCTTCGCCATCTCCAGCGCCAACCCCGAGACCAACATCGTCGTCACGGCCCAGACCGGGTCGAGCGGCGCGCTCGGCTCGGTCAGCTTCAGCGTCAACGTCAACGCGAGCAGCCAGGGACAGAGCTGCACCTCCAGCCAGCAGTGCCCCGCCGGCGAGGTTTGCGTCTCGGGCCATTGCCAGACCGAGACCGGCGGCTCGACCTGCGGCTCGGGCACAGACAACCCCTGCCCCTTCGGCTACGTCTGCAACAACGGCGTCTGCCAGCCTCCCCAGCAGCTCGGTTGCGACCCGACCAACCCGAACAGCTGCCCGAGCGGCCAGTACTGCAAGTGCTCGAACCCGAGCGACCCGTCTACTTGTGGCTGCATCGACTCGTGCCCCGTGCAGTGCCCGCAAGGTCAGGTCTGCAACCCGACCACGCACACCTGCGACCCGACGCCGCCCGCCTCGCCTGACGTGACCGGCGTCTGGTACACGCGCCACAGCTACGACATCTCGAAGGCGCTGCCCACGGCCGTCAAGGACATCTTCCTCGGCCTGCGCTACATCGACCAGGCCATCGTCGGAAAGCTGAACCTGCCGCCCTGGCTCTCGTGGCTGAACCCGCTCATCTCGAAGATCTTGAAGCAGTACATTCCGCCATGGCTGCAGACCATCATCCGCATCGGCGACGACATCGGAACCATCTTGAGCATGCTGCGCGCCGAGGGCGCCATGCGGCTGACGCCGGGTGTCGACGTCACGCACGTCAAGGGCAGCGAAGTGTGGACCAGCCTGGTCTTCTATTGGCTGCCTCTGTGCGGTGACAACATCGGCGGCGACCCCGCGGTGCCCCCGGCCTGCGCGCGGTTCGACGTCGCCACCACCGACTCGGACAACCCCGGCGAGCCGGCGGCCTGCAAGGGCCAGTCGATCCCGACCATCAGCGTCCAGGTCGGCCCCATCACCGGAGCAGTCGCGGGCAGCGGCACGGGCGCCGACCCCTGGCGCGTCAAGATCGACCAGCGGCAGATCAAGCTGCAGATGGGCAAGGTCGTCTTGATCGTGGTCAACGAGCTGCTCTCCTTGACCACGCCCTGGCACTGCATCGACGAGGCGACCGACTGCAGCAACGGCCCCTGCATCGTCGACTGCCCCGGCCTCGGCAACTGGGTTGATGGCTGGGCGCCGGGCTTTGGCACCACCGTCGAAGGCATCTGCGACACGGTCGTGACCGCCGCCGGACAGGAAGTCTCGACCCTGCTCAACACCATCACCTTCAACACCGACGCGCTCGACTTCAACGGCGGCGCGGTCATCTCCAAGGTCGGCGCCGACAACACCGTCTGCTCGAGCCGCTCGAGCTGCGCGGGCCAGCTTGGACACGCGGACTACGACTACAAGCTGCAGAAGGACACCTCCCACCGCGACGGCGCCTGGAGCGGATCGTTCTTCTTCAAGGTCATCAAAGACATGCCCGGCGCCTGGGAGGCCGAGCGCCAGCAGTTCGCGCCCCAGCAGTAGCGGCGCCCGCCATTCGCGGCCCGCGTTCGCAGCCAACCTGCGAGCGCGGGCCGTTTCATTTCCCGGCCTCGGTATCGATTGACACCGCTCGAAGGCGCGCGCTACCTCTGCCGTCTTCGCTTGCGCATCTCGGAGGCACCAGCATGTCGAGCGATGTCGCCGCGAGCCCCGCTCCCCGGAGCGCCGAGCTGCGGTCGGCTGCGATCAAGATCGGCGCAGCGCTGCTCGCCTTTGGCGCGCTGCTCGCGCTCTATGCGCACGAGGTGCGGGTCGAATCGCAGGTGAAGGAGCTGGTCGCGGGCGTGCCCGGCGCGCAGGGAACGCGCATCGGCGGCGCCCAGGCCGCGCTGGCCAGGGACACTCCGGGCGGGTGGCTCGTGGCCGAGACCGCGCTCGACAAGGCGCTCGAGCTGCAGCCGTCCAATCCCTACGCGCTCGCGGCGCTCGCCTCGGTGGAGGAGCGGCTCGCTGCCGACGGCGAGGCCGGGCGGATCGCCCGAGCCGAGGGGGCCCTGGCACGCGCCGAGGCCAAGGACGTCAGCCGGCCCGAGCGGCACGAGGCTCACGCGCTCGCCCTCATCCGCACTGGCCGGCCGGTCGACGCCGAGAACTACTTGCGGCCGCTGGTGGACAAGTACGTCGGCTATTGGGAGCTGTACGACGCGCTCGGCCGCGCCCAGCGCGCTGCGGGCGAGCTCGAGGAGGCGAAGAAGAGCCTGCGCCGGGCGATGGAGACCGGCTGGCGCTCACCGCGCGCGGTGGCCGATTACGCAACCGTGCTGCTCGAGGATGGCGCCGCCGCCGAGGCCGCCGTGGGGTTCGACCGCGCGCTGCAGGCAAACGGAGATCACCTGCGCTCGATGGTCGGCAAGGCGCGGGCAATGCTGGCGCTGGCCTCCTCGGGCAAGACGATCGATCTCAAGGCTGCCTATGGCCTCGTGGACGGAGTCGCCGCGCGGCCCCCGGCAGAGCTTTCGCCCGCGCTGCGCGCCTCGGCGCTGGCCGCGCGCGCCGAGGTGAACCTGGCCCAGGGTGACCTCGCCTCGGCGGCCAAGGACGCCGACGATTCGCTCGCGGCGCAGCCGTCGAACCCCCCCGGATTGCGCGCGCGCGCGCTGGTGCTCGCGGCCTCCAAGGACAAGCGGGGCGAGGCCGATGCGGCGTTCAAGCTCGCCATCGAGAAGGACCCGTACGACGCGTCGCTCTACTTCGACGGCGCCGCCGCGCTCGCCGCCGCCGGGCAGCTCCCGCAGGCCGAGAAGCTGCTCGGCCACTACGCCGCGCTCTTGCCGAAGACGGGGCGCTACCAGCTGGCGCTCTCGCGCGTGCTCGCGGCCAAGGGCGACCGCAAGGGCGCCGGCGCCGCCCTCGAGTCGGCCATCAAGACCGACCCGACCAACGCGGCCATCTACTTCGAGCTGGGCAAGCTGGCCCAGGCGCGCGGCGACACCAAGGCCGCGCGCGACGCCTACGAGCGCGCCTTGCAATTGCGCGACGACTATCCCGAGGCGTACCGGCAGATCGCGGCGCTCTTCCTCGACGGCGGCGACCCCGACGGCGCCATGGCCGCCTATGGCGAGGCGCTGCGCCGCTACCGGGCCGCGCGCGTACCGCAAGGGCAGCTCGAGCCGTTCTACCGCGAGGTCCAGGACCGCTTCGCCAAGGCGCGCCAGCCACAAAAGGCGGCCCAGTGGCTGAAGGAAGCGCGCGCCTCCAGGTAGCCGGCTGCGCTCTCTCGGTTGCACGTCGGTCGAGTTGCGGTATTGTCGGCGCGTCCGACAGGAGAGCTCATGCGCAGCGCAGCCCTCGCCGTCCTAGTCCTCGCAGCCGCCGCGCCCGCCCACGCCGGAAGCGAGGGCGTCTACCTCACGCTCGACGGCGGCTACTCGCTGTTCAACAAAGACAAGCTCTCGGCCAAGCTCTCGCACTACGTCAGCCCGTCAGATGTTTCACTGCTGGTGAACAACCAGATGCCCGACGGCGGCTTCTTCGCCCTCCACCTCGGCTACAACGTCGGCGGCCACGTCGGTATCGAGGGCAGCTTCGCCATCCACCCGTGGTCCCCGCTCGATGAAACGCGCGGAGGCATCGGCCTCACCGGCCTCGCGGTGCGCTGGTTCCCGCTGCAGGGCCTGCTCAAGTCGAGCCGGCAGTTCGACTTCTCGCTGCTCGCCGGCATCAATTACCTGTTCGTCGGCGGCGGCGGCGTCAAGAATGGCGGCGTCGTCGTGTCAAACTCCAGCCGCGGCCTCGACGGCATGGCCACCGAGTTCGGCGCCACCTTCGAGCTCTACCCAGTCAAGGTGATCAGCCTGGGCATCACGCCGCGCATCTACTTCCTCGACCCTGCGCGCTACTTCACCGACTTCAACACCCGCGACAAGGGCGGCTCGGTGCAGCTCGGCGGCGGCAACGGCGGCAGCATGCTGTCGATCGCGTTCAGCATCTCGTTCCACTTCGAGCCCATCCCAGATTAGCCTGCGGCGGGCTTCGGCCTGCGGCCAGCTTCGGCCTGCGGCCAGCTTCGGCCTGCGGCCAGCTTCGGCCTGCGGCCAGCTTCGGCCTGCGGCGGGCTTCGGCGTCGCGTGCGCAATCGGTCTCCGGCGGGCGCATGGGTCGTGCGCGCACCGGGGCCCGCCCCGACGGCGGGGGTTGCCCTGACTGCGTGACGATTGCTCGGGGCACCCAAAAGCGCTCCCGACCCATGCGCCCGCCTGCGACCTATTGAGGCGTGCGACGCAGACTGTGGAATTTGGAAAACGAACCCGAGGGCGCCTAGGCGAGCTTTCCACGAGCTGCTGCCAAGCCGGTTAGCTTCACGGCAGAGTCGCGCTGCTTCGGCTTCGGATTGCTCCGACTGGTCGATCAAGGCGTGGGCCCTTCCGATTGGACTTCTCCCACACTGACGCCCCGGACGCCGTTGAAGTGCAGCAGCGCTTGGGCCGCCCTGCCGGCGATGCTGGCGATCTCGACTGAGAGATGACCCTTGTCGAGCGACCGGGAGCGCGAAGAGCTGATTGGAGGGGCGTCCGTCCGCCACCCAGCCCGGATCGGAGGCGTGGCGCCAAGAGCAGCTCGCCTGCCTCGGTCAGCCGCGGGCCCGAGCTTGACTGGCACGGCTGTTCCCAGATCCGAAGGAGTCCTTCACGAAGGACGCAAAGCGGCGCACCGCCTCCGTGTCGAGACCGTCGCCGAGAGCTCCCAACCCGTGAGCGGCCACTCGGCCTGCGCGCCGCCGTCGAGCGTCGCGTAGAGAAATGGCTCGGCGATCCCTGCGGCCTTCGCGGCCTCCAGCGAGCACGGCCGACGGGCCGTGAGCCCCCGAAGGCCACGCGGATCGGCTCCTTGCCCGATGGGACGTGGTCTGAGCGAAGCCCGCCGCGTCAAGAGAACATGAATCGTTCAAGCCTTCGGAGCGCGCTGGCCGCAGCATCTCTCGCCTTGATCTTCGCAGCGCCTGCTCTGGCAGGGGACTGGTCCGGTTCGTTCAACTACACGCCCGCTGGATGCGCGCGGTGGTCGAGCCGGGCCAGAGCACCCCCACGCTGGAAGGCACTCCCGTGGGCGTCGCGATGACCCTCTCGCGCCGCATCGGCTGGCTGGAAGCGGGCCTCGGGGTGGACGGCGCAGTTGGAGCGACCGCCTTTCACGTCTCGGCCGGCGCAGAGCTTGGCGTGGCGCTGCCGATCGGGACCAAGGGCCGTCTGGAGGTGCTCGGCCAGGCAGGGATGCACGGCTACCTCCTCACGGGATCCGCCTTCTTCTCCGTCTTCTCGACCGCCGACTCTGCTTTCACGCCCTTGCCCTATGTCGGCGGCAAGCTGGTGTTGGGCTGGACGGTGGCTTCGCACCTTCGGGTCGGCGCCGGCGCGGTGGCTCAGCTGGACCTGAGCCACGCTCTCCTGAACCAGACCGTCACCACCTGCCTGTTCTGGTGCACGACGACCACCGATCGATATCGGGTGGGCGGCTGGCAAGCCGGGCCGAACGTCACGCTGGCCGCGGACTTCTGATCGTCGGCCGGACTTTCAATGCCCGGCTTCAATCACTTGCCGAACAGCTCCTCGGTGCGCTGCAGCAGCGCGCGGGCCTTGTCGGCGAGGGGCGATTTGTCGTCGGGCTTTGCCACCGGCTCGAGCTGCTTCTCGAAGAGCGCGCGGTCCTGCGACTTCACGCCCACGCCCTCCGCGTAGGCGATGCGCGTGCGCGGGGACGAGGGAAAGCGGGCCAGGGCGCGCTCGAAGCGGGCTCGCGAGGCTTCGAGGTCGCCGCCCGCGTACGCCGGCAGAGACGACATGAGTCGGCCGAGCTCGCGGTCGGGCCCCGCCTCGTCGAGGTCTGGCGTGAGGCGAGCGGCGCGGTCGAGATAGGCGCGCAGCTCTGCCTGCCGCTCGAGCAGCGCGGTGACTCCTTGCGCGCGCGCCCAGAGCGCGGTGCAGACGGCGTCCAGATAGAGCGGCTCGGCCGCAGGGGCCGGCACGAGCTCGGCCACTTCGTTCGCCGGGCGCGACTTGAGCGCGGCCTGCGCGGCCTCGGGTGCCCCGCGCTGCCAGGACTTGCGCGCGTCTTCGGCGCACGCTTGCGCCTCGCGGCCGGCGGCGTCGAGCTGCGCGCCCTTCCACCAGAGCTCCTCGGCGGCGGCGCGGCGAAGCCTGGCGGCGCGCAGCAGCGCCGGCGCGGGATCGAGCGACTGCGCGGCCGCTTCCTCGAGCGCGCGCACGGCCTCGCCTGAGCTTCCGCGCAGGATGGCCTCGTCGGCGGCAGCGAGCAGCGCCCTCTCGCGTGGCGGCGTCTCCGCTGCGGGCAGCGCGGCGGCAAGGAGCAAGCCCGCCAGCGCCGCAGCGCTCACTTCTTCTTGGGGGGCGGCGGGGCCGAGCGCGCGGGCTGCGCCGACGGAGCCGACGCCGCGCGCTGGGCTGAGGCCGGAGCCTTGGCCGCCGCAGAACCGACCGCGCCGAAGAGGAAGCCTGCGCCATCGCCACCCGCGGCCGCCGGCGACTCGTACAGCTCGCAGGTGGCCTGGCCGCGCAGCACCAGCTCGCCCTTCTGGTTTTCGGCCCAGAGCTCGACGTCGGCGTAGCAGCCGCCGTGCTCCTTGCGCAGATCGCCGATGCGTCCCCGGCAGGTCAGCTCGTCCTGCGGCCAGACGATCTTGACGAAGCGCGCGGAGAGGCGCCGGACGTGCCCGCGCCGCAGCCACGAGGTGAGGAGCTGGCCGACGAAGCCCATGGCCAGCATGCCGGGCGCGAAGACGCCGGGGAAACCAACGTGGTGCGCGAAGGGCTCGTCGAGGTGCAGCCGGTTGAAGTCGCCCGAGGCGGCGGCGTAGCGCGCCACCTGCACGCGATCGACCGCGGGCTTGGTGAGCGGCGGCAAGTCGTCACCGACGCGCAGCTCGCTCCAGTAGAACGAGCGCGCCAGGCTCTGCTTGGGCTGCTCGGCGCGCAGCGGCTGTGAGACCGCGAGCGGAGGCGCGAGCGGGCGGCGGGCGGGGGCCATCGGCGCCGCAGGAGCGGCGGGCCGCGCTGGGAGCTGTCCGGCGCGCGCGGGGGCCTGGGGCGCAACCGGCCTCTTCTCATCGCCGAACCTGGGCAGCTGGCCAGGGCGCGCGGCCGCGACCTTGGCGGCAGGCGGCGCGATCTTCGCGGCAGGCGGGGCCACCTTGGCCGCAGCGTGCGGAGCGATCTTGGCGGCAGCCTGCGGGGCGACCTTGGCCGCAGCGTGCGGGGCGACCTTGGCCGCAGCGTGCGGGGCGACCTTGGCCGCAGCGTGCGGGGCGACCCTGGCCGCAGCGTGCGGGACGACTTTGGCGGCAGCGTGCGCCGCGACCTTGGCGGGGGCGGGCACTGCCTTGGCCGGCGCGACCTTGGCAGAGACCTTGGGAGGCGGCTTCTTGGCGGGCATCTTCACCAGCTTGGGGGCAGGCTTCTGTGCCTTCGGCGCGTGCGCCTTGTGCGCCTTCGGCTGGGCGAGCTTCTTGGCGGCGCTGCGGGGACTACTCATGGATGTCTCCGGCGTGCTTGGGCGCGGTGCGCACGACCCAGAGGGCCCGCGAGCGATAAACCAGCTCGTGGGCGTCGTCGCGACCCTCGTCCTCGATGATGACCACGTCCGTCATGCCCGACGGAGTGGCGCGCTGCGAAATCTCGGCGACCTTGCTGGTCACCGTCAGCTTGTCGCCGGCGACGATGGGCCGCGCGTACTCGATGTTCTGCTCGGCCTGGATGAGGTGCTTGCCGGGCGACAGCAGGAGCGACTCGCGCAGGTCCGAGGCGGCGCGGAGCGTGGTGGGAAAGGTCGGCGGCGCGACGACGCTGCGATAGCCGGCGGCGCGGGCGGCGGCCTCCTCGAAGTAGATGGGGTTCGTCTCGCCGAGCGACTCGGCGAAGCGGCGGATCGCGCCCTTCTCGACCTCGTTGATGGCCCCCTTCGATTCCTTGCCCAGCGCGTTGCGGTCGACCACGATTGCGGCTCCTACCTGCCGGCGGGCAGGTCGAGGACAGTGATGAGCCCGGGCTCGGCGCCGTGCACGAGAGGGGCTGCGTGGACCACGGCCCACGCGGTAGCTTTGTCGCCAGGCGTGCCGCCCGGGATGATGCACTTGAGGCCCGGATCACCCTCGAGCGTGATCTCGTCGCGCGGATCCTTCGCGCCGAGCGCGATCGTCAGCTCGAGGTGGGCCACTTCCTTGCCGTCGTGGAAGGCGCGCGCGATCTGCCGCACGCCGCTGATGCCGCCGCGGGGGACGCGCAGGTCGCCCTCGCCCGACACGTCCTCGTCGGTCTCGACGGGGTCGATGGACTCGTCCACCTCGTCCACCTCGAGCCCGACGCCGAGCGCGGCCAGCGCGGCCGACTCCATCAGGCCGACGTGGCCGATCTTGCCCTCGTCCACGCCGCGGTCGAACTCTTCTTCGTTGAGGCCCGCGCCCACCTTGCGCTGCAGCTGTCCGCGGCGGGTGCGCGAGTCCACCACGCGGACGCAGCTGACGCGGTCCACGCGGCCGCAGACGGCGCCGAGCGTGGCCGGCAGGCGATCGAGCACGAACCCCGGGTTCACGCCGGTGCCGAGCAACGCGACCTTGCGCCGCTCGGCGATCTTGTCGAGCCGCTCGGCGATCTCGGGGTGGCGCAGCCAGGGATAGGAGAGCTCTTCGCAGGTGGAGACGACCGAGAGGCCGGCCGAGAGCGCCTGCGCCAGCTCGCCTTCGACGAGGTCCAGCCGGCTGCCGGTGGCGTGCAGAAGAATGCCGCCGGCCGCTTTTTTCATCTCCACCACGGCGTCGTCGCCGACGATGACGTCGGGCGCGGGGCAGTCGAGAACTTCCGAGAGCTTCTTGCCGACGCGCGACCGGTCGAGGTCGATGGCCGCTACGATCAGCAGCTCGGACTTGGCGAGCGCGGCTCGGGCGATGCCCCGCCCGATGGCTCCAAGGCCCATCAGAACGACCGGGATTGCCACGCCGACATCTCCTCTTTCGTGGCGCAATTCCGCCCGAAATCAGCTGCGATAGCCCGATGGCCATGCAGCCGCTCGCTTAAATCGCTTATAGCGTGAGCGTTTGGCGCAAGTCCAAGGAAAACCATTCGCAGCCTTGCTGCGGCGAGCCGAGGAAAGGTAGCCTCCGCTCCGTGCGCTGCCCCCGCTGCCGGCAAGAGGCCTCCGAGGGGGCCGCCCTCTGCGACAACTGCAATGAAATCCTCGATCCGTCGATCTTGGAGGGCGTCGATGACGCACCCGTCCATGGCGAGCGGACCGACGTCGGCCAGCAGCCCACCGCCGCCAATCCGGTACGGCGCGACCTGCGGCCGGCGCGGTTGAGCCAGCGGGGAAACTGGAACGCCCGGCCGGGCGAGCCCGACGCAGAGCGGCGGCCCTACCTCGCCCCGCCCCCGGCGCCGCCGCCGCCTTCGGTGCTCGACGAGGCCCACCGCACCGCCGGCGATCTGGGGGCCTTCTTCCGCAGCTTGCAGCCCGCCGATCGGCTGGCCGCCGGCGGAGCGGCCGCCCTGCTCTTCACGCTCGCCTTGCCGTGGCGCTGGACGCGGCGCGATGACGACATCATCGGGCTCGTCGCCGCCTGGCCGCTGGCGCTCCTGGCAGGCGGAGTCATCGCCCTGGTCTACTGGCGCGCGCAAAAGGCCGACGCCCTGCGCTCTCGACAACTGCAGCTGGCGCAAGCGGCCACTGCGGCGCTCGCGGCCGCGCTGGCCGGCCTCTTCCTGCCCTTTGCCACCGAGCAGCGCGCGGTGCGGGTGGTCGGCTTCATCGTCACTTCGCGCCCGCTGCTCGGGGCGTATCTGGGCCTCGTCTTCGCGGCCGTCGTGCTCCTCGGATCGCTCTCGACCGCGCTGGCAGCCCGCGCGCGGCACTGACGGTCCGCAGGCCGGCCTACCCTGCGTGCGCTTTCGGCTCGGGACCGGACGAGCGCGCCGACCGCCTCGCGCCCAGCTCTTCCAGGAGCGCCACCACGCGGGGGTCGCTCCAGTCGCGCGGGCCGATGAACTTCAGCTTCACGTTGCCCTGCGCGTCGATGAGGTACGTCTCGGGGAACTTGCTCGTGCCGTAGCTGATGCTGGTGGCGCCGCCCTTGTCGAGCACGATGGGATACGGCGCGGGCTTGCCTTCGAAGAACCTTTCGATGGGATCCCACGCATCGTCCACGCTCACCGCCACCAACTGGAAGCTGCGCGGGTCCATCAGCGAGACCAGGCGGCCGAGGCTCGGCATCTCCTGCCGGCAGGGCTCGCACCAGGTGGCCCAGAAGTTCACCAGGGTCAGCTTGCCGCGCGCTTGGACCAGGTCGAAGCTGCCGCCTCCGCGCTGCGGCAGCACCAGCCGCTCCGCGGGGGCGGGCGCGAGGTCCTGCGCATCCACCGCGGCCTTGGCGCGCTCGAGCTTGCCGCCGAAGAGCTGCAGATATTTGCCCACGCCGACCGCCAGCACCGCGGCCAGGGCGAAGCCGACGAAGGCGTCCTTCAGCCAGCGCGGCACCGTCCAGGTGCGCTTCTGGTCGAGCGGAATGCCGCTGTACGCCTTGGTCTCGCTCATGGGTGGAGCCTCGCCAACAGCGCCCGCGGATCAACCCGGTGCTTGAACGCCCGCGCGCCGTCTACCTCGACGACAGGGATGTCGTAGCGGTGTTCTTCGAAGAGCTCGGCGTCGGAGGTGATGTCCACCTCCCGGAAGCCGAACGGCACCTGCGCGCGCACGGCCAGGATGGCCTCCTTCGCGTGGTCGCAAAGGGAGCAGCCCTCCTTGGTGAAGAGCACCACTTCGTGCATTCCGAGAGCCATACGACGGGGCGGGGCCACCCGCAACCGCCTGCGGCAATTAGCGCTGCGCGTGGCGCCGGGTCTTCGTCCCGCGGCGGCGCCGGTGCGAGGCCACTTTGGCTTGCGGGGGCGTGCCGACGCTCCCCCCGATGAGATAGGCGCGCAGCGCCTCGCGGGCGACGAACGGGGCCTTGATCCGCCAGAGCTGCGAGTTGACCACCACCGCGGCGACGGCGATCTGCGGATTGTCGGCGGGCGCGAACCCGACGAACCACGAGTAGTCCCTGAACGGCTTCCGGTCGGCGAGCGAGCCGGTCTTGCCCGACACCTCGATGTCGCCGAGCGCCCAGCCGCGCCGCTCGCGGAACGAGCTCCGCGCGGTGCCTTCGCTGACGGTGAGCTTCATCATGTCGCGCAGGCGCGCGGCGGTCTCGGCCTTCAAGAGTCGCTGGCTTGGCTGGGCTGGTTGATCGACGCCCTCGATGTCGCGGAGCAGGGTGGGCTCGACCTCGACGCCGCCGTTGGCCACCGAGGCGGCGATGACCGCGGCGTGCATGGGCGAGAGGCGCACGTGGCCAAAGCCGGCGGCGCTCTTGGCGAACTCGAGCTGGTCGCCGCCTTGGGGGATCTGCGCGGTGGACTGCTCGACGCCCGCTTGCGACCAGATGGGGCGATTGAAGAGGAGCTTCTCGGCCTGCTCGCGGAGCAGCTGGCCATCGAGGTGGCGGACGGCCAGCTTGGCGAAGACCACGTTGGCGCTCTTGGCCAGCGCCATCGAGAGCGAGAGGCAGCGGCGATCGACGCGCGGGCTGTCCTTGAGCAGCTTGCTCACCAGCCCGTGGACGCCGCCGTGGTAGCAGGTCTCGTCGCTCGGCGAGACGCCGCGCTCGAGCAGCGCCGCGCCGGTGATGATCTTGAAGACCGAGGCGGCCGGATAAAGGGGGCGCGTGGCGAGGCCGGCGCTCTTGCCGTCCTTGGCGTACTCGACCATGGCGAGCAGCTGGCCGGTGCGCGGGTCGATGGCCACCACCGAGCCGGCCATGGGCTTGTAGGACTTGAGCAGCGCTTCCAGCGTGCGCTGCAGCTTGGGATCGACGGTGAGCCGCGCCTTCCTGCCATCGGCGAGCCTGGCGGCGTAGTAGGGCTTGGCGCCGCCGACCAGGGTGGCGTTCCGCCAGAGCTCGACGCCCGCGGGAGTCATCGGCTTGTTCGCGGCGGCGTTGGCGGCCGCGGCTGGGACCGCTTCCACCTCGACGTGCTTCTCGGCAAAGAGGGTTGGCTCCTCTTCGCCGTCGGCCTCGGCGGCGTCGTCTCCGAGGTCGGCGCGCGCGGCGACCGCGTCGGGCGTGGGAACGCTCTCGCCCTCGGCCTCCTTGGGAGGGTCGTCCACCTCGCGCGGCCCGACCAGCGCGCGCGCCTGGAACCCGGCCAGCAAGGCGACGGCGGCGATGAGGGCCCAGGCAAAATAGCGCCGTCGGCGCACGGCGGGCCCGAAGCTCTTCTGCGGCGGCGAGGAGTTCACAAGGCCCATGGTACGCGTCTCTCCGAGCGTGGCAACTTCGTGGACCGCGGATACACGCGTCGCGACCGAGCAGCAACACGCGCCGCCTGCAACTGCTTCCCGCGTCGCTTGACGCGGTCGCCTTCGCAAGCGAGCGTGCGCGCCGTGCAACCCGTGCCGCCGCACCACCTGACCCCCGCCGAGTTCGCCGCGCGGGTGGACACCACCGTCGACACCCTTCCGTACGGCAAGATCGCCATCTTCCTGGTGCTGGTGGGGGCGGCCTTCTTGTTGACGTCGCTCATCAAGCTTTGGATTGGCCGCGTGCTCGAGGGGCACCGCAAGTCGGGCACCCTCGAGCCCGAGAGCTCGACGCGGCTGATCATGAGCCGCCGCCTGCTCAACGCGGTGGTCTGGGTGTTCGCCATCGCCGCGGGGGCCAGCCAGTTCCCGCACCTGCGCGCGCTCTCGGCGGCACTGCTCGCCTCTGCCGGAGTGTCGGGCCTGATAATGGGCTTCGCGGCCCGTTCGACGCTCGGGAATGCCATCGCGGGAGTGACCATCGCCTTCGCGCAGCCGCTCCGCATCGGCGACGACGTCGAGTTTCGCGGCGACCGCGGCATCGTCGAGGACATCCTGCTCATGTACACGGTGCTCAGGCTGCTCGACGGCAAGCGGCTGGTCATCCCCAACGACGTGCTGCTCAGCGAGCCAATCAAGAACCTCACCATGGGCATGGCGTCGCGCGTGGCGCGGCCCGAGGCGCTGGTGCCTCCCAAGGCCGACGCGGTGGGCGTGCGCGAGGCGATGCTGCGCGAGGCGGTGTCCTTCCCGGGCCTCGACGCCAAGGCGCCTGCTCCGCAAGTGTTCTGGGCGCGCATCGACGAGCGCGGCGTGCTGCTCCGCCTGGTGGCGACCTGCGTAGACCAGCCCAATGCCGAGCACCTCGCCCAGCGCGTGCTCGGGCGGGCGGTCGAGATCGCCTGGCGCTCGGAGGCGCCCCCGCTGGCGCAGAAGGGTGAACGTGAGTAGTCATTGGACTACCTGATTTTAGCCGATAGAGCGGCCAAGCGTCAACTCGTCAGCTCGAGAAGCAGGCCGCGCGCGCCCGGCTCGGGAATGGTGCGAGGGCAGGCCTCGTTCTGATGGGCGCACCCGAGCGTCGGTCGGATCGCCGGCAGACGCTTCCCCAGGCACATGCTAGGGTGCGCCGCTTTCAAAACGCCCCGCTTCCCGGGGCAAAGCAAGGACGCGCCGAGATGAAGAACTGGAACGTTGCCATCGCCCTCTGCGTGGGCGTCGTGATTGGATTCGCCGGCCACAGCGTGCTCGTCGAGAAGGGCGTCATGCAGGGCGGCGCCCAGGGCCCGAGCGCCCCCGCGCGCGCCGGCGTCGTGCCCGCCCCCGCGAACCCCGGCGCCGATCAAGTCTTCAAGGTGCAGGTCGGCAACTCGCCCCAGAAGGGGCCCGAGACCGCCAAGGTCACCATCGTCGAGTGGTCGGACTTCCAGTGCCCGTACTGCGGCCGGGTGATGGCAACGGTGCACGAGGTGCAGCGCACCTACGGCGACGATCTGCGGCTGGTCTTCAAGGAAAACCCGCTGCCCATGCACCCCGACGCTCCCTTCGCCGCCAAGGCCGCGCTGGCCGCAGGCAACCAGGGCAAGTTCTGGGAGATGCACGACAAGCTCTTCGACGCGAACGTCAAGGGCGCGATGGCGGAGCTGAAGAAGGAGAAGGTCGAGGCGATGGCGCGCGAGATCAGCGGCCTCGACTTCGACCGCTGGCAGAAAGACACGGCCTCCAAGGAAGTGCAGGACCAGATCGACGCGGACCAGGCCCAGGGCCGCTCGCTCGGCGCCAACGGCACGCCGCACTTCTTCATCAACGGCGTCCGCCTCTCGGGGGCGCAGCCGCTCGACGCCTTCAAGCGGGTCATCGACGCGCAGCTCAAGCGCGCCAACGAGGTGCTCGCCAAGGGCGTCTCCAAGAAGGACCTCTACGCCGAGCTGATCAAGGACGGCGCCACCACCCCTCCCGCTCCCCAGCAGCGGCCGCAGCAGCCCCCGCCGCCCCCGTCGGCGCGCAAGGTCGATCCGGGCAATGGGCCCTCGCGCGGCGCCAAGAGCCCCAAGGTCACGGTCGTCATGTGGTCCGACTTCCAGTGCCCGTTCTGCTCGCGCGCCGAGCCCACGGTCACCAAGATCCTCGAGTCGTACCCGAGCGACGTGCGCGTGGTCTGGCGCAATGAGCCGCTCTCGTTCCACCCCAACGCGATGCCGGCCGCCAAGGCCGCGATGGCCGCGCACAAGCAGGGCAAGTTCTGGCAGATGCACGAGAAGATGTTCGCCAACCAGCAGCAGCTCAGCGCCGAGAGCTACGAGAAGTGGGCCCAGGAGATCGGCCTCGACATGGGCCGCTGGAAGCGCGACCTGGCCTCGCCGGAGATCGAGCAGCAGATCAACGACGACGCCAAGTACGGCCAGTCTGTCGGCGCGGACGGGACCCCGACCTTCTTCGTCAACGGCAAGGTGATCACGGGGGCCATGCCCTTCGAGAGCTTCAAGCCTGTCATCGACGAACAGATCGCCAAGGCCAACGAGCTGCTCAAGAAGGGCACCTCGCGCGAGAAGCTCTATGACGTGCTGGTCGCCGAGAACGTGAAGGCGGCGCCGGCAGCTCCCGCGGGCGCCGGGGCGAACAACGACGCGCCGGTGAAGATCGACGTCGGCAACTCGCCGGCCCAGGGGCCGAAGAATGCGCCGGTGACCATCGCCATCTGGTCGGACTTCCAGTGCCCGTTCTGCTCGCGCGTCGAGCCGACCCTGAAGCAGGTGCGCGACACCTACGGCAACAAGGTGCGGATGGTGTGGAAGAACCAGCCGCTCCCGTTCCACCCGAACGCGATGCCGGCCGCCGAGGCCGCCATGGCCGCCGGCGAGCAGGGCAAGTTCTGGGAGATGCACGACCGGCTCTTCCAGAAGCAGACCGAGCTCTCGCCCCAGCTCTACGAGCAGATCGCGGGCGAGCTCGGGCTCGACCTGGGCAAGTTCAAGAGCGCCATCGAGTCGCACAAGTTCGCGGCGCAGATCCAGGCCGACATGGCCGCCGGCACGGCGGTGGGCGCGAACGGCACGCCGACCATGTTCGTCAACGGCAAGCGGATCGTCGGCGCCCAGCCGTTCGACGCCTTCAAGTCGATCATCGACACCGAGCTGGCCTCGGCGGTGGCGAAGAAGTAAGCGGGAGCGATGGCCATCCTCGGCTCGAAGCCGCCGCCTCCAGGCTCCGCGGGCGGCGGCAAGTTCTACAAGGTGCGCCCGCTCAAGCGGAGCGACCGCGACGCCGCCTTCCGGCTGCTCGCGGTCGACGGCTGGGTGGTGGCGGCCAACGACCAGGAGACGGCCATCTCCTGGATCGTGCAGCACCCGGAGATGGACTCGTTCGTCGCCCACGACGCGGCCTCGTTCAGCCGCCTCTTCGGCTTCATCACGCTCTCGCACCGGCCGCAGCTGCGCCTCGTGGGCCGGGTCGGCTGCATCGACGCCTTCGCCATCGACGAAGAGCAGCGGGGCAAGGGCATCGGCCTGGACCTGCTCGAGCACGTCCTGCGCCGCGCCGAGGCGCTGGCGTGCAAGCGCATCGAGCTCTCCTTGCCCACGGCGCGCGACGGCCGCCACGACTTCTTCGAGCAGCACGGCTTCCAGCGCGCCGGCAGCGAGCTCTTCGTTCTCAAGAAGTAGCTCGTGATCGAAATTATCGAAGCTTGCGGATCAGGCTCTTGGTCTTGCCGGCCTCGATCGAGACCTGCTCTTCGAGCCGCTGGCCCTGGGCGGTGACGAAGACGATGGTGTGATCGCCGGCCGGCAGCGCGATGGGGCTGGCAGGCGGCACCGGCGTCCAGCGTCCGGTCTCGCGCCCGTCGATGTGCACGCGCGCGACAGGGCTGGTAGCGGCGATCAGATAGCCGACCGCGCCGGCCACCTGCGTCGATGCGGGCTCCGCGGGCGAGGCCTTCTGCACCAGCGGCACGGTGCCATCGCTCTGCTCCTTCGCCTGCAGCGTCAGGTGCATCAGCGTGGTGCCGCTCGCCTCCAGCCTGGCCGCGCGGCGCCCCGCCGAGTAGCCCTCGAGAGTGGCGGCGACCGCGTGGTAGTGCGAGGGGTCGAGCCCCTCGGCGAGCGCGGGGCTCTTGCCGAGCGGCTTGCCATCGACGGTGATGGCGGCGCCGGGCGGGTCGGTGGTGATGCGGAGCTTGGGGGCCTGCCCGTTCGGGGCCTCGGTGGCGGCGATCTCGGGAGCGGCGCTGGACTCGGCTACCGGGCGCGGCGCTTTGGCCGGGACCAGCGCGGACGGCTTTGGCTCGGCTTCGCGCGCGAGCGCCTTCTGCTGCCGCTCGGCGCCAAAGTTCGCTTGCTCGGCGATGGGGGCGTCGTCCTCGGCGGGCCGCTTCTGCTGCGGCCGGTGCAGCACCACGTCGGGTGAGACGAGCGGAGGCGGCGCGTCGGAGGCGAGCTCGGCCACCAGCTGCAGCGGCGTGGGGTCTGCGGCCACGGTGACCGTGCGCGTATAGGTCTTGTAGCCCGAGGCGCGGACCTCGACGGTGTGCGAGCCCGCCGGCATCGAGCGGCCGACGAAGGGCGCGCCGCCGACAGGGTTGCCGTCGACGAGCACCTGGGCCGGGATGATGGGCCGCACGGTGACGATGAGCGTGCCGCTGCCGCGCGGCTCGGGCTTGAGCGCAAACCAGAGCACAAGCAGCCCGACCGCGCCGGCGATGGCCATGCCGGAGATGGCGATGCGCGGCAGCTGGCGCGCGCTCTTGACGGCCGCCTTGGCTTCCTGGCGGCGGACGGCGGCGGCCACCTCGGCGGCCTTGGGGGGCATCTGCACCGGAAGCGTCCGCGTCGGCTCGTCGAAGAGCGAGGCGGGGATCGACTTCGCCTCCGCCGGGCTGCCCTTCTGCGCCGGCTCGGCCTTGCTGGACGCGGCCGCCACGCTGGGCGGCTTGACGGGCACCATCACCGGCGGCGGCTGCGCCCTGGTTGCGGGCGAGTGCGCCAAGCCATTGGCGAGTGAGTTGGCGAGCGCGTGGGCTTGCGCGGTGGGCTTGTTCGACGAGGGTTCGCGCCGCTCGACGCCCTCGAGAGAGAGCTCGGCGCGGGCGGCGGGCGACATCGAGTCGGCCACCATGGCCGCGAAGACGCCCTCGGGCACCGTGACCTTCAGCGAAGGGTCGCCGAGCGGCCGCGGAGCGCCCTTGTTGGTCGGCTCGTCATCGACCGGCGGCCCGGCCTGCGCCGGCGCCTTGGCCGCGGCCTGGCGCGCGAAGAAGGCGCGCTCGGCCTCGATCAGCATGTCGCCGTCCATCTTCATGGTCGGCAGCTCTTGTAGCGAGACGCCCGCCGGAGTCCTGTCGGCCGCCGGCACCGCCGCCGAGGCCGCGCTCGATCCATCGGCGCTCACGGGCGAAGAGCCGCCGGCGGGCGTTGGCGGCAGGGCCAGCGTGTCGTTGTCGGCGGGCAGGCGCCACTGCTGCGTAGGGATCTCGACGAGCGACGGCGCCGGCGAGGCCGCTGCGGCCGCCGCGGCGGCGATGGCGCCCTTGAGCGAGGGCAGCTCGGGCGCGGTGGCCATCATCGAGCCGGGCGTGGGCGGAGCAAAGCGCGGCGCGGGCGCGGCGGCGACCGGCGTCGGTGCCGCGGGGGGAAGCGGCGCGACAGGCTCTTTGCGCTCGGGCGGCAGCCTGGTCGGCGGCGTTGGCTCGTCGCCATCAAGCGTCGCGCTCATCCACACGCGGAGCCGCTCCTGCTCGCGCTCGCACTCGACCGTGAACTCTTCGCGCATCCACTCGGCCAGCTGGCGCGAGCCGTACATCATGTCGCCGACCACGCAGAAGCGCATCAGGTCGTCGTGCAGCTCGCTGGCCCACTGGTAGCGGACGTTGCTCTCGGCGGCGAGCGCCTTGAGCACCACGTTCTGCAGCGTCTCGGGGATCGCTGGATTGAGCTGCCGCGGCGGCGGGACCAGCCCCTGGCGGACCTTCTCCAGCACCGCGAAGTCGCTGTCGCCGGTGAAGAGCTTCTCGCCGGTGAGCAGCTCCCAGAGGACGACGCCGACCGCGAAGACGTCGGACCGATGATCGATGGGCAGCCCGCGCACCTGCTCGGGCGACATGTAGCTGAACTTGCCCTTGAGGATGCCGGCCTGGGTCTTCTGCAGGCGGCTCTCGGCCTTGGCGATGCCGAAGTCGATGAGCTTGATGTCGCCTTCGTAAGAGACCAGGACATTTTGCGGGCTGACGTCGCGGTGGACGATGCCGAGCGCCCTGCCCTGCGCGTCGTGCTTCCGGTGCGCGTAGTCGAGCGCCTCGCAGACCTTGGCGATGATCAGGCAGGCCTGCGGCACGGGCATGGGCCGCCCGCGCTTCCTGAACCGCTCGAGGACCTGCCGGACGTCGCGCCCGGCGATGTACTCCATGGCGATGTAGAGGTTCTCGTCGTGCTTGCCGAGCTCGAGGATCTGCACGATGTTCGCGTGCGAGAGCTGCACGGCGATGCGCGCCTCGTCCACGAACATGGAGATGAACTCAGGGTCCTCGCCCATCGTCGGGAGGATCTTCTTGATGGCGAGCAGCCGCTCGAAGCCCTCGACGCCGAAGGCCTTGGCGACGAACACCTCCGCCATGCCGCCGACGGCGATGCGGTCCAAGAGGAGGTACTTGCCGAACCGTGAGGGCTTGCGCGTCATTGGGAAGAGGCGGCTCGGGGGTAGACGAGGGCGTGCCCGGACGGAGGCCGAGCCTTGGAAGCGTAGCGCCATCTACGACTACGGAGCAAGAAGCGAAGGGACTCCGCTCGCCGCATCTGCAAGCTACAATCGCTCGCATGTTCGCCTGCCATGCCTGCGGCGCCGAGCTCGAGCTTGGGTTGAACTCGGTCATCGGCCGCCGCGACGACTGCCCCAAGTGCCGAGCGCCGCTGCACGCCTGCCGCAACTGCGCCGCCTATGACGACTCGAGGCAGAACGGCTGCATCGAGCCCAACGCCGAGCCGCCGCGCGACAAGACGGTGGCCAACTTCTGCGACTTCTTCGGCCTGCGAAAGGGCGCGATGGCGGCGCGTCAAGAGGACCAGAGCGCGAGGGCTCGCTCGGCGCTGGACGCCCTCTTTGCGGGCAAGCGAGCGCAAGGCGAGTCGGCGGCGCCGGCGGACCCCAAGGAGCGGGCCCGCAAGGCGCTCGAAGACTTGTTCAAGAAATAGCGCGCCGGCGCCGGAGCGCGAGCAGCGAGAAGCAGAGCCCGACGACCAGGGCCGCCGCGCCGGTGCCTCCGGTGGAGCAGCCCGCGTGCAGCTTGGGCGAGACGGTGGGCGGAGTGGTGGTCGTGCCGCCCGCGTCAGGGGTGCCGCCGTCGAAGAAAGGCTGCGGCGCGACCAGCGGATCGCAGTTGCCGGCCCGCTCGCCGACCGTCACGCACTGCTCGAGCGGCGCGCAGGTCACGTCGGCGCAGGCGTCGGCCACGTAGGGCGCCGTGAAGGTCGCGGTCACCGAGTGGTCCGCGTTCAGCGTCACGTTGTCGATGCGGATGCCGCTGTCGCTGCCGTCGTACCAGTTGGTCGCGGTGTAGCGGTTGTTCATCGAGAGCACGCCCGCGCCGGGGATGGGCGCGACGCCGCCGCTGGTGAAGAGCACATGCTCGTCGCTGGTGCCGGTCTTGCCGCCCAGGCGCATCGGCCCCGCGAGCACGAGGCCCCAGAGGTTCTGCGACTCGAGGTTCCTGATGAAGGGGTGGAACGGGTTGCAGTCGAGGCAGGAGATGAGCCGCTCGGTCCACGCGCCCTGCTCGGGCCGCGGGCCGCGGCTCCAGTCGACGTGCGTGACCGAGAGTCCCCAGACCGGCTTGCCGCTCGCGTCCATGGTCAGGTCGTAGGGGCCGACCGGACCGCGCGCCTCGGCCAGGAAGTACTCTTTGCGCCCGCCGCTCATCATGCCGAGCTTGACCGCGAAGCCGCCCGCGGCCGCCGGCTGCAGCGTCATGGTCTGGATGCCCGAGGCCACGCGCAGCTCCTGCCAGCCCAGCGCGCGGCGGCTCTCCGGGTCGGGGAGCGAGGCGCGCTCGTCGTAGGGATAGTCGCCCATCAACGAGAAGTGCAGGCCTTCCCAGCGCGGGTACGGATCGGCGGCGAAGGGGTGCTCGTAATAGAGGTCCGCGAGGCCGAGCACGTGGCCGAACTCGTGCAGCACGACCAGCTCGAAGCGGACCTTGCCCGCCGACATCGACGAGCCGCCGACGGCCACGTAGGGGATCTTGACGCCGTCGAGGATGAGCGGGCCGCCGTTGCCGCCGTTCAGGTTCGAGCCGCTGTTCACGTACTCGATGGGAAAGCCGATGCCGACGTTCGGCACGTTGACGACCAGCATGACGCCGTCGGCGACGCCGTCGGGCTCGCCGCCAAGGCCATTGACGTCGAACTGGCTGAAGTCGACCTTGTTCTCGTCGTGGGTGCGGCGGAAGACGTCGCGCACGAAGTCCATGCCGTGCTTGAGCGCGGTGACGTCGCCGCGCGAGATGGTGCAGTTGGCGCCCGCGAGCATGGTCGGGCAGCCGTCGTAGCGCACCAGCGGCGCGACCGTGACCTCGGGCTGGAACTTGCCGTTCGATTCGATGTCGATGAAGCCCTTGAAGTTGAGCTGCGTGCGGCTGGCGGGGGCGGTGAAGAAGCCCTGCAGCTCGTTCATGTCGATGGCGGGGTAGCTGCCGTTCGCGCCGGTGTAGTCGATCTGCACGGGGATGAGCAGCAGCCGGCTCTTGCCGGTGTGGGGCGCCTTGTTGAGCGGCATGTCGACCTTGTTCGCCCACAGGTCGATGAAGTCCGCGCGCGCCGGCGCCGAGAGAGACAGCGTGCAAAGCAATGCCATTGCAAATTTTGCGAACATGAACGTGCTCCAGCTTTCGATAATCGAATTTATGAAATGGTCTGTTCAGCGCGTCTGCGCGCCCAGCCAGTCGAGGTAGGCCTGGTAGCCGCTCTCGACGGGGATGGCGAGGATCTCCGGGATCTCGTACGGGTGGAGCTCGAGCAGGCGCGCCTTGAGCCGCTCGACGTTCTCGGCGCGGGTCTTGAAGAGAACCATCACTTCGTATTCGTCCTGCAGCTTGTCCTGGTAGCGGTAGATGGAGCGCACCGCGGGCAGGAGATTCGCGCAGGCGGCCAGCCGCTCCTCGACGAGCGTTTTTGCCACCTCGTGCGCCTTGTCGGCGTTGGGCAGCGTCGTGAAGACGAGGAGCGCGTCCGTCATGAGCAATCCTTCGACCCGGCGCCAGACGTTCCACCACCGGGGTAGGGACGTGTAGCTCAACGCACCACGTCAGGCAAGCCGGGTCGGTCAACTGGCCGACTGAACAAGCGAAGTCGCGTTACACTCGGGAACGATGACCCCTCGTGACGTCGCCCAGATCCTCCGCGAGATCGGACAACTGCTCCAGCTCAAGGGCGAGAATCCATTCAAGACACGGGCATACGAGCAGGGCGCCGACGCCTTCGAGGCGCTGCCCGCCGATCCGGCCGCGCCCGGTGGCCTGGCCGAGCGGGTCGCGCAGGGAACGCTCGGCCAGCTCGCAGGCGTCGGCAAGGCCATCGACACCAAAGTGACCGAGCTGATCAAGACGGGGCGGCTGGAATATCTTGAAAAGCTTCGCGCCGAGTTTCCCAGTCCGGCGCTCGAGCTGATCAAGGTGCCGGGGCTTGGACCCAAGCGCGCCGCCTTGCTGCTCAAGGAGCTGCAGCCGAAGTCGCTGGACGAAGTGGCCGACGCCTGCCGCGCCCATCGCGTGCGCGAGCTGAAGGGCTTTGGCGAGAAGATGGAGCAGCAGATCCTCGAGGGGCTCAAGGAGTACCAGGAGCGCGGCCAGCGGCGGCCGATCTGGCAGACGCGCCCCCAGGCGCTGGCGCTGCTCAGGCTGGTGCGCGAGTCGCCGGGCGTGGTCCGCGCCGAGATCGCAGGCAGCGTGCGCCGCTTCGCCGAGCTGAACGCCGATGTGGATCTGGTGGCGTCGGTGGCGCAGGCGGGCGCGCACGGGCCGGTGATGGACGCGTTCACCACCGCGCCCGAGGTACAGCTCGTGATGTCGCGCGGTGACACCAAGTGCTCGGTGCGCCTGAGGTCGGGGTTGCAGGCCGACCTGCGCGTGGTCCAGGACGCCCAGTTCGCCACCGCCCTGCACCATTTCACCGGCTCGAAGGCGCACCACGTGAAGCTGCGCGGGCTGGCGCGCGACCAGGGGCTGACGATCTCGGAATATGCGCTGGCCCGCATCGACACCGGCGAGGCGCTGCCGGTGGCCACCGAGGAGGAGCTCTACCGGCACCTCGGCTTGCACCAGGTTCCTCCCGAGCTGCGCGAAGATCGCGGCGAGATCGAGGCCGCGCAAAAGGGAGCGCTGGCGGAGCTGATCGACGAGCGCGACATCCGCGGCTACGTGCACTGCCACACCACCTGGAGCGACGGGGCCCACTCGGTGGAGGCGATGGCGCGCGCGGCGCTGCTCCGCGGGCGCGAGTTCATCGTCATCAGCGACCACTCGGCGGCGGCGCACTACGCGGGCGGGCTCACCGCCGATCGGCTGCGCCAGCAGTGGGACGAGATCGCCGCCGCGCAAGAAGCCGTGCCAGAGGTGCGCATCTTCCGCGGGTCGGAGGTGGACATCCTCGAGGACGGCAGCCTCGACCTGGCCGATGAGCTGCTCGAGCAGCTCGACGTCGTCATCTGCTCGGTGCACCAGCGCTTCTCGCTCGACGAGGACGGCCAGACCCGCCGGCTGCGCAACGCGCTCTCGCACCCGCGCTGCCAGATCCTCGGCCACCCCACGGGCCGCTACATCGGCGAACGCGCGCCCTTCCCGGCCCGCTGGCCCGAGCTGCTCGACCTGGCCGCAGAGAAGGGCGTGGTCGTCGAGTGCAACGGCTCGCCCAAGCGGCTCGACTTCGGCGCCGAGCTCTTGCTCGAGGCCAAGAAGCGCGGCCTGCAAGTGTCCTGTTCGGTGGACGCGCACGCGACCGACCAGCTCGACTACCTCGAGTGGTCGGTCGGCACCGCGCGCCGCGGGTTCATCGAGCGCTCGCGCGTGGTGAACGCGCGCCCGGCGGCGGAGTTCCTGGCCGCCCTGCGTCCTGCGTAGCGCTGCGCAGCGAGCGGAATCGTTCAAAAAGACCGGCGCGCGGCCGATGCAATGGCCCGATGGACAGCCTGCTGATCCGCGTGCTCGACGAGCTACCGCTCGGCGTCGTCCTCATCGACGCCAGCGGCAAGGTGGTGCACTTCAACAAGACCGAAGAAGAGCTGGCCCACAGAAAGCGCGAGAACGTGCTCGGCCGCAGGTTCTTCGAGGAGATCGCGCCCTGCATGAACGTGCGCGGCCTGGCCGACGAGTTCGGGGCCCGCATCGGCAAGGGGCCCTTCTCGCTGACGCGCGAGTTCTCCTTTCCCTTCCCCTGGCTGGAGAAGCCGCGCGAGGCAGTGGTGCGGCTCTCGTCGTTCGAGGAGGGCTCTCTGCACTACGGCTTCATGACCATCGAGGAGGTCACGCAGAAGCGCGCGCTCGAGCGGATGCAGCAGACGCTCTCGGCGCTGCTGGTGCACGACCTGAAGAACCCGCTCGCCATCATGTCCGCGAACCTCGAGTTCCTCGAGGGGTCGCGCTCGGTGACCGAGGCGGGCGATGCGCGCGCCGCGGTCGAGGACAGTCTGAAGGCGACGCGGCGGCTGCAGCACATGGTGGTCGATCTGCTCGACGTCACCGCGCTCGAGGCCGGCGAGATGCGCGTCGATCGCGGCCCCGTGGACCTGGGCAGGATCGTCGCCGACGCGGCCGCCGAAGCGCAGGGGCTCGCGCGCGCGCACGGCCTGCGGCTGTCGGCCAAGGAGCCGCAGGGCAGCGTCGCGCTCACCGGCGATGGAGGGCTCATCCGCCGCGCGCTCGACAACCTGATCGAGAATGCCCTCCGCCACACGCGCGCGCCGGGCGAGGTCGTGGTCTCCTCCCGCGAGGTCCCGGGCGGCGCCCAGCTCGCGGTGACCGACGACGGCCCCGGCATCCCCGAGGCGCTGCGGAGCCGCATCTTCGACAAGTACGCGCAGGTCGAGACGGCCAATCGCGCGCGCTGCAGCAACCGCGGCCTCGGCTTGACGCTGGTGAAGATGGTCGCAAACGCGCACGGCGGCTCGGCGCGCGTTGAGTGCCCGCCCGCGGGCGGCTCGATCTTTCGCCTGACGCTGGCGAGGATCCCCGGGCCGCTGCCGCTCGCCGGCTGAGGCTGGCCAGGGACACGCCCTAAAGCGTGAAGTCGGCGGCCTCGATCAGCTCCTTCACGCGGTGCAGGAAGCTGTTGCCGGTGACGCCGTCGATGACGCGGTGATCGTACGAGAGCGTCAGGTACATCATCTGGCGGATGACGATGGCGTCCTCGCCGTCGAGCTCGCGCACCACCGCGCGCTTGACGATCTCGCCCATGCGCAGGATGCCGACCTGCGGCTGGTTGATGATGGCCGCGCCGAAGAGGTTGCCCTTGAGGCCCGGGTTCGAGACGGTGAACGAGCCGCCCGAGAGCTCGTCGGCCGAGACCTTGCTGGCGCGCGCCTTGGCGGCCAGCTCGTCGAGCGCGCGGGCGAGGCCGAGCACGCTCTTCTCGTCGGCCTTGCGGATGACCGGCACCAGGAGGCCCTTTTCGGTCTCCACCGCGACGCCCAGGTTCACGTCCTTGCGCAGGATGATGGTCTCGTCCTGGACGACGGCGTTGACCCGCGGGAACTCGGCCAGCGCCTGCACCGTGGCGCGGCAGATGCCGACCAGAAAGCTCGGCGCCTTGCCGCCCGTCTCCTTGGCCTTCTTCCATTGCTCGCGCAGGCGGGCGAGCCGGGTCATGTCCACCTCGGCCGTGCAGGGGACGTGCGGGCTCGTCGCCTTTGAATAGACCATGTGCTCGGCGATGAGCCGGCGGCGCTGGTCGAAGGGCACCACCTGGTCGCCGGGCTGGGCGTTGTAGCGGGGCGGCTTGTAGGCGCGAAGCGCGATCTGGATGGGCCCGTGCGAGGCGGACGAGGCGGCGGGGGGCGGCTGCGAGTAGCTCTGCGGCGGCGGCTGCGAGTAGCCCTGGCGGGCCGCGGGCGGCTGGCTGCGGGGAGCGTCGAGGGAAGACTCGCGGGGCTGGGGTTCGCCGTGCACGGGGGCCGCGGCGGCGCTGGCCGCTCCCTGGTTCTGCACGAGCCCCATCACGTCGGCCTTGACGATGCGCCCGCCGGCGCCGGAGCCCTGCGCGCCCTCGAGGTTCAGCCCGTGCTCCTGGGCGACGTTCCTTGCCACCGGGCTCGCGCGGAGCGGGGCACCATTGGCGGCGCCGGACTGCGCGCTTTGCGCGGTGGCAGCGGGCGCGCTCGGCGGCGTCGCTCCGGCCTGGGCGGCGTCGTCCATGCGCGCGAGCGGAGCGCCGACCTGCACCACCGCGCCCTCGGCGGCGAGCTGCTCGACGAGCACTCCGGCGGCGGGCGAGGGCACCTCGGTGTTTGCCTTGTCGGTCGAGACTTCGACGATCGGTTCGTCGCGCTGCACCCGCTGGCCGGGCTTTGCGATCCAGCGGACGACGGTGCCTTCGACGACGGATTCACCGAGCTGCGGCATCAAGACTGTGGTCGAGGCCATGAGGGGTGCGGATGTAGCGCCCGGCAGCACGAGTGTCAACGAGCGAGACCCGGGTGCCTGGAAGGCCGAACGGACGTGCCGATCACGCAACCTTCTTGCCGAACTCCGGATCGACCCGGACCAGCAGCACCACCAAGAACCCCGGCACCGTCGACGCCAGCACCCAGAGGAAGAACCTCTGGTACCCGAGCCACTCCTGCACCGCCCCGCTGAACATTCCGGGCAGCATCATCCCGAGCGCCATGAAGGCGGTGCAGAGGGCGAAGTGCGCGGTCTTGTAGGGGCCGTCGGACACCATGATCATGTAGAGCGAATAGGCGGCGAATCCGAAGCCATAGCCGAACTGCTCGAGGGCGACGGCGCCGCTGATGAGCAGCAGGCTCTGCGGCTGCGCTTGCGAGAGGAAGACGAAGACCGCGTCGGGCAGGTGGATGGCGCAGACCATCACCCAGAGCCATCTCTTCAAGCCGCCGCGCGAGATGAGCAGGCCGCCGAGCAGTCCGCCGGCGAGCAGCGCCACCACGCCAACCGTGCCTTTGACCACGCCGAGCTGCTCGTTCGACAGGCCGAGGCCGCCGCGCGCGCGGCTGTCGAGGAGGAAGGGCGAGATGAGCTTGACGAGCTGCGCCTCGGCGAACCGGTAGAGCAAGAGGAAGAGCAGGATCCGGACGATGTCCTTCTTCTTGAAGAAGGTGGCGAACACATCGACGAAGCGGCGCAGCGCCTCGCCCGGGGTGACCCCAAGGACAGCCACGTCGGCGGCGGGGCGCGGCAGCGCGAAGGCATGCCAGGCGCAGGCCGCCGCCATCAGCGCCGCCGCGGCCACGAAGGTCAGAGACCAGGCGCGCGCCGTGGAGAGGCCCGCGTGGGTCGCGAGCAGGCCGGCCAGGACGACGAGCCCGCCCTCGCCGGTGACCATCGCCACCCGGTAGAACGTCGCCCGCACTCCGACGAACGCGGCCTGCTGCGCCTGGTCGAGGCCGAGCATGTAGAAGCCGTCCGCGGCGATGTCGTGCGTCGCCGAGCTGAAGGCGAGGAGCCCGAAGAGCGCGAGCGTGGGCGGCAAGAAGTGCTCGCGCGGCAGGAGCAGCGCCACCCCGATCAGCGCCGCGGCCATCGCGAGCTGCATGCCCACGGTCCACCAGCGCTTGGTGCGGAGCACGTCCACCACCGGGCTCCAGAGCGGCTTGATGACCCAGGGCAAATACAGCCAGCTGGTCCAGAGCGCGATCTCCGCGTTCGAAACCCCGAGGCCCTTGTAGACGACCACCGAGACGGTGTTCGCCATGACGTAGGGCAGGCCTTCGGCGAAGTAGAGCGACGGCACCCAGCGCCAGGGGCGGCCGATGGGCGGCGCGGGCGCTGCGACAGTTGCGGGGGAGGTAGTCTCCACGTGAAGAACCTTAACGCGAAGCCGCCTAGGAGCCCCGATGAACCATCCGCGCGTCCCCGCCCTGCTCTGCTCCGCCGCTCTGCTCCTCTCGCTGCCTGCGCGCTCGGCCGCCGCCGACCCGGTCGACGAGCGCGCCGCCATCGAGGCGACCTGCCTCGACTACATCGAGAGCTGGTACGAGGGCGACGCGGCGCGCATGGCGCGAGCGCTCCACCCCGAGTTGGCCAAGCGGATCGTCGAGACCGACGCCGCCACCGGCGAGCCCGCGCTCGGCACCATGGGCGCGAGCACGCTCGTCCAAGGCGTGCGCAAGGGGAACGGCAAGAAGACGCCGGCCGAGAAGCGGCACAAGGACGTCACCGTGCTCGACGTGTTCCAAGCCGCGGCCAGCGCGAAGATCGTCGCCAGCGATTGGGTCGATTACCTCCATTTGGCGAAATGGAAGGGGCGCTGGGTGATCGTCAACGTGCTCTGGGAAAGAAACGGCGCCAAGCATTAAGCAGGCGAGTCTAGTGCCCCGAGCCGCCCTGGGGGTCGCCGGGCGTCGCCAGCTTCAGCGGCACCCGATACGTCATCACGTCGCTCGGGTGCTCGACCGCGGGGCCTTGCAACAGCGCCTCCTTGTCGAAGATCGCGAGCGGCCGCGAGAGGACGGCGGGCGCGTGCGTGCCCGTGTCCATGCGGATGGCGTCCTTGGGGCACGCCTCGACGCAGAAGCCGCAGACGATGCAGCGCAGCTCGTCGATCTCGAAGCGGATGGGAAACTTCTCGATGGCCTGTTCGTCGTACTCGCTGGCCTCGATGTAGATGCACTGCGCCGGGCAGGCGGTGGCGCACATATAGCAAGCGACGCAGCGCGCGCGGCCGTCCGACCGGGGCACGAGGCGGTGCATCCCGCGATACCCGGGGGGGTATGCCTTGCGCTCCTCGGGATAGTTGATTGTAGAGACCAGGTTCACGCCCGGCCCGTGGCGGTGGAGGATCTCCGGATTCGGGTCGCGCCGGCCAAAGAGGTTGCGCCAGAAGTGCTTGGCGACCACCGCCATGCCGCGGAGGGCCTCGCGCAGGTAGAGGCGCTCGCCGACCGAGAGGTCCGCTTGCGCGGGGTCGCCCGTGGTCTCTGCTGCGTGCTCGTGCTGGCCGTGATCAGAGGACATCGTTGCTCCAACTCTTTCAGTGATGGGCCGCGAGCGCTGGGACCTCGGCCTTGCGGGCCGAGAGCGCGACGTAGGCGAAGATGCCGATCCACTCGACGATGCCCATGACCGCGAGCCCGTCCTTGCCGCCCCAGAGGAAGACGCCCGCCGAGACGATGACGTTGGCGAGCGAGACCGGCAGCATCATCTTCCAGCCGAGCCGCATGATTTGATCATAGCGGAAGCGGGGGAACGACCAGCGGATGAGGAACTGCACCCAGATGACGGCGAGCAGCTTGACGATGAAAGCGGTGACTTGCAGGACCGCGGTCAGCTGGACGCCGATCGACCGCTGGAGGAAGCCCTCGGCAAAGGGGATGTGATAGCCGCCGAGGAAGATGGCGGTGATGATGCCGGCGATGACCACCGTCTCGGCATATTCGGCGATGAGGAACAAGCCGCTCTTCAAGCCTGAGTATTCGAGGAAGTAGCCGATGATTTCGCTCTCGCCCTCGGGAGTATCGAACGGGGCGCGCTTGATCTCCGCCTGCGCCGCCACCAGGAAGAGGATCAAACCCAAGGGCTGGTAGAGTCCTCCCCAGGCGGGCAGCCAGCCGAAGAGGATCTCGCCCTGCTGCGCGGTCATCAAGTCGAGCCGGACGGTACCAAACACAATCATGGCGCCGACTAGAGTCAACCCTAGCGTGACCTCATAGGAGACCAATTGCGCCGAGGCGCGCAGGCCGCCGAGCAGCGCCAGCTTGTTGTTCGACGACCAGCCGGCGAGCGCGGTGCCAAAGACGCCGAGCGAGGCGAGCGCGAAGACATAAAGGATGCCCCAATCGACGTGCGCGACCTGCAGCGACATGCGCTTGCCGAGGAAGACGATGTCGGGGCTGACCGGCACCACCGCGAAGAGGCAGAGCGCGGGGCCGAAGGCGAGCAAGGGGCCTAGATTGAAAAGAAGCTTGTTGCGGAGCGCGCCCTCGGGAATGAAGTCTTCCTTGAAGAGCATCTTGAGGACGTCGGCCAGGATATGGGGCAGGCCCTTCAGCTCCATGTGGCTGATGCCCGGGATGGGCAGGCGCGCGCGGTTCGGGCCCACGCGGTCCTGCATCAGCGCGCTCCACTTGCGGTCGGCCATCGTCAAGAGCGTGGCCGTGATCATGACCAGCACCAGGACCAGCGCGAGGATATTGCCGATGCCTTCGCCGATCCCGTGCTCGGCGGGCGCGTCGCCAAAGAGGCCGGCAAAGGCGCGCACGATGAGCAGCAGCGCGGCCGCGACCCCGACCAGGAAGGCTGCAAATGCCGCCCAGCCGACGATGGTGCCCGCGAGCCACCGGCCATAGGACTCGATTGGAGGCTGATAGGCGCCGTAGTCCTCGCTGGCGAGCCGCGCCGAGGGAGTGGCTGAGGTGATCGCGGGCAAGGCCATTCCGCGCGGGGTCGAAGGCGGTGCGGTGTGCGGCGCGCTGTCCTTCGCCAGGGGCGCTGATTGCCTGTCCATCAGCGCGACCCTCCGGCGGCTTCTTTGCCGGCGCTGGCGGGCGAGGGCGGATTGTTCGCGGGCGGCGCGCTCGCCGGCGGCCTCGGCGCGCGCGCGGGCCACTCCGGTGGCAACATTCCCGGCAGGATCTGGCCCTCGTCGGGGATCGACTGGAAAGTGATTCCCGAGAGCTCGCCTGCGCGGTCCGCGAGCAGCGCGAAGGCCTGCGCCGCGTCTCTCAACTCGTGGGCAAAGCCCATCGCGTTCAAGATGCGCCGCGCCCAGACCCAGCCCGGCACCGCGTCACCGCGATCGGCCACCACCGAGCGATACATCCGCTGCAGGCGGCCATAGTAATTCACGAAGGTGCCGTCCTGCTCGTAGGCGCTGGCGCACGGGAGCGCCACGTGTGCGGCCTGCGCCACGGGGCCGTCGTTCTGGGCGAGGACCACGGCCACCTCCAGCCGCTCGAGCACCGAGACCGGAAGGCTGTCGATGCGCATGGCAAAGAGCGCCTTGACGCTCATATCGGTCTCTAACGTGGTGGCCGGCTCCAATTGATACCCAAAGGCCTTGGCCGCCAAATGAACGCCCTTGCGGTTGGGATTCTTGTCGGCGCGAATCAAGAACTCATCGCTGCCGCCGTCGGGCAGGGCGCCGATGAACGCCCGGTGCGCGCCCATCTCCTTGCCGAGCAGGAACGCCCCGGCCGCCTCTTCGGTCGTGCACTGCGCGGAGACGAAGACGGCGAGGCCCGGATATCCAACCAGGGGCCGGAGCAGCGCAGCCGCCTTCTTGACTGCCTCTTGCGGGCCTTCAATCAACCCGCCTTCGCCGCGCCCGGAGCGCGCCCACTCGAGCCGCGCGTCGTTGACCGCGTGGTGCGTGAGGCGGCCCTCGTCGCACATCCAGACCTGATTGACCTCTTCATTGCGCCGGGGCAATTCGCGATAGGCGACGTTGCCGCGCGACTCGACGTAGATGTTGCAGCCATTGGAGCAGCCGGTGCAGATGGCCGGCGACTTGTTGAGGTACCAGACACGGCTGGTGAAGCGGAAGTCGCGGTTGAGCAGCGCGCCGACGGGGCAGATATCGACGGTATTGCCCGAATACTTGGAGTCGAGCTCCATTCCGGGGAAGGTCGAGATCAACGAGTGGTCGCCGCGGTTGACCACGGCCAGCTGCGGCTCCTGCGCCACCTCGTCCATGAAGCGCACGCAGCGGGTGCACATGATGCAGCGCTCGCCGTCATAGACGACCAACGGCCCAAGCTCGACGCGCTTTGGCTTGTTGAGCTTGGAGGTGCGGATGCGCGAGGCTTCGTGATCGTACTCCATGTAGTAGTCTTGCAGCTTGCACTCGCCCGATTGATCGCAGATGGCGCAATCAACCGGGTGGTTGATCAAATGGAACTCCATGCAGCCGCGCTGGTTCTCTTTCACCGCGGGGCTGGTGGTGATGATCTTGAGCCCCTCGGCCACTCTCACCTGGCAGCCCGGCACCAGGCGGCCGCCCGAGGCGCTGGTCTCGACCAGGCACATGCGGCACTGGCCGGCGATGGACAGGCGCGGGTGATAGCAAAAATAGGGTATCGCCACGCCGACCCGGCGCGCGGCTTCGATCAAGTTGTCGCGCGAATCGGCCTCGACGGGGATGCCGTCCACCTCGACCTTGACGGGCTTGTTGATGGCCAGCGGCGGCGTCTGCGGCGTGCCGAGCGGCACGATGGCTTGAGTGGCCCCGAGCACTGGGAACAAGTCGCTCACTGCTCGACCTCCCCGCCGATCATGTTGATGGAGTCGAAGATGGGAATCAAATCGGCGAGCATATGGCCCTTGATCAGCGCGGGGAGCGCGCTCAGAATCGAAAATCCCGGGGCGCGCACGTGCACGCGATAGGGTTTGCCCTGCCCGTTGGAGACGACGTGGAACCCAAGCTCGCCATTGGCGCCCTCTGAGTACGCATAGGCCTCGCCTTTAGGTACCTTGATTCCTTCCATGATGATCTTGAAGTGCGCCATCACGCCTTCGATCGACGAATAGACGTCTTTCTTGGGCGGCAAGGCATAGCGCCAATCGTCGATGATGACGGGGCCCGGCGGCATCTTGTCGAGCGCCTGCAGGACGATGCGGTGGCTCTGGCGGATCTCTTCGATGCGGACCAGATAGCGATCGAAGGTATCGCCGCGGGTGCCGAGCGGCACCTCGAAGTCCATTTGATCGTAGACTAGGTAGGGATGCGCCTTGCGGACGTCATAGTTGACGCCGGTCGCGCGCAGGCAGGGGCCGGTGAAGCCCCAGTCGAGCGCGTCTTCTTGACTCAAGATGCCGATGCCGCGCGTTCGATCGACGAAGATGCGGTTGCGCGTCAAGAGCTTGTCCACTTCTTCGGTCAGCTCCATCACCCGCGGGAGGCACTCGCGCACCTTGTCGTCCCAGCCCGGAGGTGAGTCGTTGGCGATGCCGCCGATGCGCGTCCAGCTCGTCGTCACCCGCGCGCCGGTCAACTCGGCGATGCGATCCCAGAGCAGCTCACGCGCCTCGACCGCATATAAGAACACGGTAAAGGCGCCGAGCTCGAGTCCAATGGCCGCGACGCAGGTGAGGTGATCGCAGATGCGGCTGATCTCGCCCGCGGCCACGCGCAGGAACTGGCTGCGGGGCGGGTCCTTGACGCCGCAGAGCTTCTCGACGGCGAGGATATAGCCGACGTTGTTGAGGATGGGTGAGACGTAGTTGAGTCGATCGGTATAAGGCAGCACCTGGTGCCAGGTGCTGTTCTCCGATGACTTGGCGAAGCCGCGGTGCAGATACCCGATCTCGGGGATGGCGTTGACGATGGTCTCGCCGTCGAGGGTGACCGTCAGGCGCACCGTCCCGTGCATCGCCGGGTGCGAAGGACCGAGGTTGATCGTCATCAAGGACGATGGCAGCTCGGTCTCGACCGCGAGCGGGTCGTGCTCGGCATCCAGGGCGCTCTCTTGCGCAGATCGGCTTGACTCAATCATAGGTAGTGGGGTCCACGTTGGTCCGGCCGACGTGAGTCTGGCTCATGGGGACGCCGGCGCCGCCGGGCCCGGGGCCAGGGCCGCGCACCAGATCAGGGAAGTCGAGCTCGGCAACCAAAGGCTGCCGCTTCTGCACCGGATAGTCTTTCCGCAGCGGGTGTCCGACGAACTCAGGATAGAGAAGGATCCGCTTTAGATTGGGATGGCCGGTGAACTCAACGCCCATCATGTCCCAGGCCAGCCGCTCGAGCCAATCGGCCGCCTTCCAGATGCCCACCGCGCTCGGCACCTTGGCGTCGTCGGACCGCACCTCGACGCGCACGTGCAGGCGGTGCTTGAGTGTCACGCTATAGAGGTTATAGAGGATGCGATAGCGCGGCTCTCCCTGCGGCTTCTTCGACAATGAGTAGGAGGTGACCTCCTGCGACGCGAGCGAGCCGCCGCCGGTCATCTCGCTCTGATAGGTCAGCATATCGAGCGCGACGATATCGGCGAGCAGCTTCATCTGCGTCGCTTCGTCATTCTTCAAGAAGGTCAGTATCTCGAGCAGGGACTCGCGCTTGACGACCACACTGTCGTCGCCGCGGTCGCTCGACGAGGAGGTCACTGCGCCGGGAAACCTCTCCCGCACCAGCTCAATCAAGGCCTTGGACATTTGCGCCCCTATCGCGACGAGAGCTTGGAGAAGAGGCCGCGCTTGCGCACGTCGTCGGACATCTCGACGGTGGCCGCGCTGTGGCGCTGCGATTGAATCTTCTCTTGGAGGATGCGCAGGCCGTCGAGGACCTGCTCGGGCCGCGGCGGGCAGCCGGGCACATAGACATCGACCGGGATGATGCGGTCGGCGCCTTGCACGGTGGCATAGTTGTCATAGAAGCCGCCGCTCGAGGCGCAGACGCCGAAGGCCATCACCCACTTGGGCTCGCACATCTGGTCGTAGACGGTCTTGAGTACCGGCGACTGCTTGATGTTGATTGTTCCGACAATCATCAAGAGGTCGGCCTGGCGCGGCGTGAAGCGCGGGAACTCGGCGCCGAAACGGGCGATGTCGTACCGGCCGCACATCGCGCTCATGTACTCCATGCCGCAGCAGGCGGTGACGAACGGATACTGGAAGATGCTGTTCTTGCGCGCCCAGCCGAGCGTGCCCGAGAGCGCGCGCTCGAAGAAGCCGATGGCCTCGTCGCGGCGGGTCAGCAGCACCGGCGCCAGGTTCGACTGCTCGCCGGTCCCCTTGGGGGCCTCGGGCTGGTTGCCTTGCGAAGTGACGATGGGGAAGCGCGGGTCACTCATGATTTACGCCCACTCCAGGGCGCCCTTGCGCCAGACATAGACGAGGCCGAGCGCCAATGTGGCCATGAACGAGAGCATCTCGGCGTAGGCGAACCAGCCGAGCTGGCTGGCCTTGAAGTCGGCGAGCAGCGAGGCCCACGGGTAGATGAAGACGCTCTCGACGTCGAAGACGATGAAGAGCAGCGCCACCAGGTAGAACTTGACCGAGTGGCGGCCGTCGGTGTTGCCCGTCGAGGGCGAGCCGCACTCGAAGGTCTCTTCCTTCTTGAGCGAGAGGCGCCGCGGGCCGAGGTTGGTGGCGAGAAAAGAGATGGCGAGGCAGAGCACGCCCGCGAGCAGGAGCAGCACCAGAATGGGCACGTACGGCGCGAGGTAGCTCAACGCGTCCTCCGAGTGGGCGCGGAAAATAGGCGAGGGGGTCGGGAGTGTCAACGCAATGCCGGTCCTATCGGTCGGGGAGCAGGCAGAGGCCCGCCGCCGCACCGGGGCCCGCCCCGGGCGGCGTTCGGTGACCTGACTGGAGTGAGGAGGCCGGGGCACCCAAAAGCGGCGGCGGGCCTCTGCCTGCTCCCCGACCTATCGGCTCGGCGTCGCGCTGGCGCTCCTCGTGGGGGGGAAGCGGCGGAGTGACGTTCATTGAACTAAAGCTTCGAGGACGCGGGCGAGTTGGTGGACGCCAATCCGCTCCTCGCCGCGCTCGATGGCGTGCACCAGCAGAGTCAACCTCTCGTTGAGCGGCGCGCGCCCGCCCTGCTCCCGCGCCGCGGCCGCCACCGCGCCGTTCAGGTCGTCGATCTGCCCCGCGGGCCGGCCCGCCTCGAGGCGCGCGAGCATCCCTGAGCGCTGCTTGCGGTGCGGCTGGCACGCGGCCCAGATGAGCGCGTGCCGCACAGGGCGCAGCAGCCTGTCGGTGGCGCTCGAGCCCGGCCGCTCGCCCACCCAAGCGGGGTCCAGCCCCGCCACTTTCTCGAGCCGGATGCCCTGCCGGTGCGCCGCGACCACGGCCTCGCCGACCACGCGCAGCGCCAGCAGCCGGGCAAGGCGATTGCCCGCAAGCTGCCCGAGGGAGAGGCCGGCGATGGTTCCGATGGTGGACATCGCGCAGTTCAGCGCCAGTTTGGACCAGCGCGCTCCCGGCAAGTTGGTCGTCATCCTCACAGGCACCGCGCGCGCGAGCACCAGGCGGGCCTGCGCGAGGCGCGCCTCGCCCGCGGCCGCGAAGCTGCCGAGCGTGAGCGGCCCCTTGCTGGTGACGCGAAATTGCCCCGGCCGGTCGAGCGAGGACGACCAGCCCACAACGCCGCCGAGCGTGCGCGCCGCGCCGACGATGCTGGCCGCGCGCGCCTCGGGCAGGCCGTTCTGGATGCACACGAGCGCTCCGGTTTCGGCGAGCAGCGGCGCAGCGCCGGCGAGCGCGGCCTCGAGCCCGTCGGTGCGCGTGCAAAGGAGCAGCAGATCGTAGGGCGCCTCCAGCTTGGGCAGCGCGGCGCCGAGGTGCTCGGGCGCGGCCACTTGCAGCTCCTGCTCGCCGAGCACGCGCAGCCCGCCCTGGCGCAGGGCCTCGGCGCTCCGGCCCGCACCGAGCGCGATCACCTCGCCCGGCAGCCTGGTGTGCAGGAGCGCCGCCGCGATGGGCCCGCCGATGGCGCCGACTCCGATGACGCCGATGCGCATGGCGCGCATGGTATACGAGCGCGCAAAAATTGGAGGTCGCGATGGCGAACGAGTTCGAGGGCAAGGTCGCGCTGGTCACCGGCGGCTCGCGCGGCATCGGTCGCGCCGCGGCGCTGCGCCTGGCCGAGGGCGGCTGCAGCGTCGCCATCTCCTACGTCGGCAACGACGCCGCCGCGCAAGAGACGCTCGCCGCGCTCACCGCCGCCGGCGCGCCCAAGGTGAAGGCGCTCAAGTTCGACGTCGCCGATCCGGCCGCGTGCCAGTCGGCCGTGGACGAGGTGCTCAAGGAAATGGGCGGCCTGCACATCCTGGTCAACAACGCCGGCATCTCCATCGACGGGCTGATCTTCCGCTACAAGGCCGAGGATCTGCAGCGGGTCCTCGCCGTCGATCTGCAGAGCGCGTTCTACCTCTGCAAAGCGGTGGCGCGGCCGTTCCTCAAGGCGAAGGGCGGCTGCATCGTCAACCTGACCAGCGTCGTCGGCGAGCAGGGCAACGCCGGGCAGACGGCCTACTCGATGGCCAAGGCTGGCCTCATCGGGCTCACCAAGAGCCTGGCGCGCGAGCTGGGCAGCCGCAACGTGCGCGTCAACGCGGTCAGCCCCGGCCTGATCGAGACCGACATGACCAAGGACCTGCCGGAAGAGGCGAAGAAGATGATGAGCGACGCGGCGCCGCTCGGCCGCGCGGGGACTGCTCGGGAGGTCGCGGAGGCGATCGCGTTTCTGGCCAGCGACCGCGCCAGCTACATCACCGGCGAAGTGCTGCGCGTCAACGGCGGCATGTACATGTAGCGTAGACGGTCTCCGCTGTGGTGACCGGCCCGCCACCAGATCCTGCGACTCTTAGTCGGCGACGAGGTTGGCGATCGCGGCCGCTCCCAGCACCAGCGCGCCTCCGCCCAACATGTGCCACCCGACGGGCTCTCCGAGCACCACCGCGCCGAGCGCGACGGCAACGGTGGTGTCGAGCAGCGGAATGGCGCCGATGGCCGCCATCGGCACCCGCGGCAAGAGCCAGAAGAGCAGCAAGTAGGTCAGCACCGTGCAGAAGATCGCCAGGTAGGCGAGCACCAGCAGGACGCGCGGAGTCCACGACAGCTCTGCGCCGCGCTCGAAGGTCGCTGCGAGCAGCGCCAGGAGCGCTCCGCCCGCCACGGTCTGGCCAAAGGTCAACAGCAGCGGCTTCACGTCGGCGAGGTGGCGCCTCGTCAGCACGTTGGCCAGCGCGACCACCATCGAGCCGAGCAGGATCAGCGCCCCCCCGAGCGGCGCGTTGGCTGAGAGCGCCTGCTCCTGGAGCGCGCGCGACTGCAAGACGACGATGCCGGCGACGCCGAGGCCACAGGCGAGCAGCTTCGGCCCGGTGAGCCGGTGCCGCGGCAAGAGCCAGCGCGCGCAGAAGACGACCCAGACGGGGAAGGTCGCGAAGAGCACCGCGGTGAGGCCCGAGGGGACCCACTGCTGCGCGACGAACGTGAGCGCGTAGGCGACGCCGATCTGCAAGAGCCCGATGGCCCCGAGCAGGGCCCAGCGCCTGGTCGGCAGGCCGCGGAGCCCGGCGCCGATCGCAAAGGGCGACAAGAGCGCGGCGGCCAGCAGCATGCGCGTGGCCGCGAACGTCAGCGGCGGCAGGTCGCGCAGCCCGAGCCGGATGACCAGCCAGGTCGAGCCCCAGAGCACGAAGCACGCGACGTACGCGAGGGCGATGCGTACGCGCGTGGACACGGCGATCGGCGATCGAGGCGAGGAGCCAGACCTACAGGAAGCCGCCGCTGTAGCCGAGGCTGGCGTGCAGGATGGCGTGGATGGTCATGTGGGCCTCGCCGCCCGCGGTGGTGCCGGCGACGATGACGCTGAACTTGCCGCTGCCCTTGATGGTCGAGAGCATGAAGGCATCGAGCTGCGCGTTGCCGTCGAAGTGGAAGGTCGCGCCCTGGGTGACGGCGAAGCTGGTCAGCGTGCCCACGTGGATGTCCTGGCTGCCGTTCGCGGGGGCGCCGTCGGCGCGCAGGGCCAGGGTGCCGGTGACCGAGGTGGCGCGGTTGGTCGCGGCGAGGGTGGTGATGGTCGCGTCCACCGACTTGAGCGAGAGCGAGGTGACGTCGGCCTTGTGATCCTGCACCGCCTGGGTGGACGCGAGGTCGAAGGCGAAGGTCGAGTTCACCGCGGTGCTGGTCGCGTCCACTTGCAGGTCCTGAGGCATGTCGAAGGCGATGGTCAGGGCGCAAGCGGCGAGCAAGAGCAGGCCCGCGCACGCGAGGCCGAGGCGAACAGAGCTTCCGAAGCGGTTCATTGGTGACCCCATCTTGAGATTGGCAAACCCTCGTCTATCGGCCGGCGGCGGCCAAGAGCGCAGCGTGGATCATTTTGTTGCTAACCCGTGAGTCGGGATAGGGGCCACAGAATTCCAGACCTGCAGAACCAGCGCTGCGCAGCGTACCCTCTGGCCGCCAGGGCGCGCCGGGAAAGCTCCGCGTCCGCACCCGCAGCTCCGCGTGGGCCACCTCGGTGTTGACGCAGAACAGCTTCGAGCCGTCGGGGTCCACGTACTCGACCTCGACGCAGTCGGCGGGGTCCGCGCGCAGCGCGCCGTCGATGGCCAGGGTCGCGTCCTCGGCCGAGAAGTGCCACGCGGGCGGGGCGCGGCGCGAGGTCGAGCGGGCGATCCAGGGCAGCTCGGCGAAGCGGTGCAGCTTGCCTTGGAAGCGGAAGGAGAAGAGCGGGATGAAGAGGCCGCCCGGCCCTTGCACCGAGAGCAGGTCGAGGGACGAGCCCGGCGCCTCCTCGAAGCTGCCGCAGTGGGCCCACGCCCACGCCGGGTAGCGCTGCTGCCCCCAGAGGTGCGCCTGCAAGCCGGGTGCGGAGCGCAGCTCGAGCGGCTGGCCATCGACCTCGAGCGCGCCCGAGAGGCGGAGCGCCGGCCGCGCCAGCAGATATCCGCTCTTCTTGAGTCGCGCGATGGGCTGGAGGAAGCCGGGCGAGACCTCCTGCGCGCCGCCCGCCGCCGCGTCCTCCTCCTCGGCGAAGGCGAGCCGCCAGCGCAGCGAATGGCCGCCCCCTTCGACCTCGCCCTTGCAGCCAGATTCCTCGAGCGCGGCGTCGCCGATTCCGATGACGAGCCCCGCGCCGCGGCGAATTGCCGCGGAAGGGAGCGACGCCTTCAGCGAGAAGTTGCGCGCGCTCGCGGAGCGGTCGAAGAAGCTGCCCCAGACCGAAGGCACGACCGTGCCGTCGCTCGCCTCGTCCAGCGCGTAGCGCAGCCACACGCCCGCGCCGGACCGCGGGTCCGCGGCGACGATGAACCAGGCTTCGTACCAGCCGCGGCCGCCTTCGCCCCGCCAGCGCGGCACATTCGCAGAGCGCACGTCCACCAACCTCGCTTAGCCGCTCGCAGCGCGAGGTGTCAACCTGGCCCGCGACCGAGTGCCGCCGTCCTTGACTTGGGGTGGCCTCGCCATAGACTGCGCGCGCTTACGCCCGAGGCCAACGTGCCCTTCCACTTCGCGAACGTACTGCTCTTCACCATCACGGCCATCGGCTTCGTCTTCCTCTCGCTCCTGGGTGGCAGCTTCTTGCGGCCGGACAACCCCACGGCCGAAAAGTCGATGATCTACGAGTGCGGCGAGAAGCCCATCGGGCACGCCTGGTACAACTTCAACCCGCGCTTCTATTTGATCGCGCTCGTCTTCGTCATCTTCGAGGTAGAGATCGCCTTCATGTACCCGGTCGCGGCCGTCTATCGCTGGTTTCTCGAGAGCGGCCAGGGCCTGCTCGTCTTCGGCGAGATCTTCGTCTTCGTCGCCATCCTCTCGGTCGGCCTCGCCTACGTCTGGGCCATGGGCGATCTCGAGTGGGTCAAGGGCCTGCGCCAGGACGTCCTGGAAGCCGCCCGCCAAAAGGGCGGTCACGCCATCGCCGGCCCCGTCGCCGCGCCCAAGAAGGCCGCTTAAGCGCGCCTCGGAGCCACCCAAAATGTCGAAGCACTACGCGCAGGATCTAGGCAGCACGGTGACGACCAAGACGTCGTTCATCGACGACATCATCAACCTCGCCCGCAAGAGCAGCATCTTCTACCTGCTCTTCGGCCTCGCCTGCTGCGGCATCGAGCTGATGCAGACCGGCGGCCCGCGCGCCGACATCGACCGCTTCGGCAGCGTGCCCCGCGCCACCCCGCGCCAGAGCGACTTGATGATCGTCGCCGGCACCCTGACCTACAAGATGGCCGAGCGCTGCAAGCTCCTCTTCGAGCAGATGGCCGAGCCGAAGTACGTCATCAGCATGGGCTCGTGCGCCAGCTGCGGCGGCCTCTTCCAGCACGCCTACAGCGTCGTCAAAGGCGTGGACAAGATCGTCCCGGTCGACATCTATGTGCCGGGCTGCCCGCCTCGCCCCGAGGCGCTGACCGAAGGCCTGATGCGGGTGCAGGACAAGATCATCCGCGAGCGCTGGTTCAGCGACCGGCGGATGATCGGCCAGAGCAGCCCGGGCCTGGGCATCGACTACAAGGTGACGGCGTAGCTGGTAGTCAAAAGGGTACTCAATGACCTTCGAAGAGATCCACAGCGCCCTCGCCGCCAAGCTCGGCGACAGGGTGGGCCCGCTGCAGGCCGCCCGGAAGGACGCCTATTGCGTCGTCAGGGCGGACGCCATCGTCGAGGCGTGCCGCTTCTTGAAGACCGACCCGGCCACGGCCTTCGATTGCCTGCAGAACCTGAGCGCGGTGGACGGCTTCAAGGCCGCGCCGATGATCAAGGTCGTCTATCATCTCTACTCGTACTCAAAGCGCCATACCTTCATACTCAAGGTCGAGCTCGATCGCGCAACGCCCGTCATCGACTCGGTCGAGTCGGTGTGGAAGGCCGCCGATTGGCTCGAGCGCGAGCAATATGATCTGCTCGGCGTGGTCTTTACCAATCACCCCGATCTCCGGCGCATCATGCTGCCCGACGACTGGGTCGGCCACCCGCTGCTCAAAGACTATAAAGAGCCGGGCGACTATCACAACATCTCGCACACGCGCGAATCGCCGCTCGACGGATTCGTGCGCATGGATGAATTGAAGAAGAAGATCGCCGCGGAGAAGGCGGCTGAGACGGCGGCATCGGCGCCCAAGAAGGAGCTGCTCCAATGAGCGAAGCGCGCCGCGCCCCAGAGACTCCGACGATGGTGATGACCACCAACAAGGAGATCCTCAAGCGCATCGAATACACGGGCGACATGCTGCTCAACATGGGCCCGCAGCACCCGTCCACGCACGGCGTGATCAACTTCCTCGTCCAGACCGACGGCGAGGTGATGAAGCGCGCGATTCCCGAGGTGGGCTATCTGCACCGCTCGCTGGAGAAGATCGCCGAGAAGGTCGGCTACAACGGCTTCATGCCCTACACCGACCGCGTCGATTATATCGCCGCGATGTTCGCGAACCAGGGCTATGCCATGGCCGTCGAGAAGATCCTCGACATCAAGGTGCCCAAGCGGGCTGAGTATTGCCGGGTCATCGCCGTTGAGTTGAACCGCATCTCGTCGCACTTGATCGCCGCCGGCACCATGGCGATGGACATCGGCGCCGTCACGCCCTTCCCCTACGCCCTCCGCGAGCGCGAGTTCATCAACGACCTGCTCGAGGAGCTGTGCGGGGCGCGGCTGACCTACAATTACCTGCGCATCGGCGGCGTGGCGTTCGATTTGCCCGATGGGTACACCGAGAAGGTCTCGGGCTTCCTCGACCACTTCGAAAAGATCCTGGTTGAGTTCGACCGCCTGCTCACCTTCAACGAAATCTTCGTCCAGCGCCTCGCCCACCTGGCGGTGATTCCGGCCGAGATGGCGATTGATTACTGCCTGGTCGGGCCGAACCTGCGCGCGAGCGGGGTTGATTTCGACGTCCGTAGAGACATCCCTTATTCGGTCTATCCCGAATTGCAGTTCGACGTGCCGCTCGGCAAGGGCCTCGTCGGCACGCCGGGCGATTGCTGGGACCGCTTCTATTGCCGCGTCGAGGAGATGAAGCAGAGCTGCCGGATCCTGCGACAGGCGCTGGCGCAGATCCAGCCCGGCGAGACCATGGCCAAGCTCCCGCGCAAGCTCAAGCCCGAGGAAGGGCTGGAGGCCTATTCGCGCATCGAGAGCGCGCGCGGCGACATGATGTATTACGTGGTCGCCGGCGGCGGCGAGAGCGCCTGGCGCTGCAAGGTCCGCACGGGGAGCTTCACCGCCATGGGCATCATCGACATCCTCTCGCGCGGGCTGATGGTCGCAGACCTGGTGGCGCTGATCGCGTCCTTCGACGTGGTGGCGCCGGAGATCGACCGCTAATGCAGGCTTTCATCGACTCGCTCATCAAAGGCTGGGGCTTCGACCCCGCCGTCTGGCCGTACACGCAGTTCGTGTACCTGGCCTTGATGGGCCTCTTTGCCTTCGCGGTCATCAACTTCGCCGCCATCACCGCCGGCATCTTCTCCTGGGCCGAGCGGCGCGTCGCCGGCCGCATGCAGAGCCGCGTGGGCCCGAACCGCGCCGGCCCCGGCGGCTTTTTGCAGTGGATCGCCGACGCGGTGAAGCTGCTCACCAAGGAAGACCTGGTTCCGACCGAGGCCGACAACTTCCTCTTCCGCATCGCCCCCTACTTCATGATGGTGGGCTTCTGCTGCGTCTTCGTCGCCCTCCCCTTCAGCCATAGCTTGATCATCGCCGATATGAACGTCGGCATCTTCTATATCCTGGCCGTCACCGCGCTCATCGTCGTCGGCATCATCATGAGCGGCTGGTCGTCGAACTCGAAGTGGTCGCTCTTTGGAGCCATTCGCAGCGCGGCGCAGATCATCTCCTATGAAATCCCCGCCGGGATGGCCTTGATGATTCCGGTCCTCCTGGCCGGAACTCTCTCGACTCAAGGCATCATCAAAGGCCAGGGGCCCTGGCCGTGGCAGTGGTACATCTTCGACAACCCGGCCGCCTTCGCCGCCTTCTTCATCTATTTCATCAGCGCCCTGGCCGAGGGAAACCGCACTCCCTTCGACCTCCCCGAGGCTGAGTCCGAATTGGTCTCGGGATACAACACCGAATACTCCGGAATGCGCTTCTCCTACTTCTTCCTCGTCGAATGGGGAAACATGTGGGTGATGTCCGCGCTCGCGGTCACCATGTTCCTCGGCGGCTGGCAGGTGCCCTTCCTCGACGTCACCCAGTCGGCCGACAAGATCGCCGCGCTCTCGGGCGGCGTGCGCCTGCTGGCTGAGTTTGCCTCGCTCGGTATCTTCGTACTCAAGACCTTGACGCTGGTCTTCGTGGTGATGTGGCTGCGCTGGACGCTGCCGCGCATCCGCGTCGATCAGATGATGAACATGTGCTGGAAGTACCTCGTGCCGATGAGCTTCGTCGGGGCCCTGTTCGTGGCCGGCTGGATGCTCATCGTCCATTCGGTCCCCGTGCTGGGCCTGATCATGCGAGTCCTCCTCTTCGTCGGCGCCTCGCTGGTCGTGGGCAGATTTGCGCAGACCACACTGCGCAACATCCGCGCGACCGGCGACAAGTTCGACTTCACCTCCAACTGGTAGTCGGAGGACCCCTTGGCAGAAAACCTCGCTTTCCCCAGACCTACGCCGGGCACCTTCGGCGCGTACGTGAAGAACGTGCGCGACACCGCGACGAGCTTCTGGGAGGGCATGAGCGTCACGCTCAGCTACATGTTCCGGAAGCCCATCACCACTCAATATCCGGACCGCACGCCGGTGCCGGTGCGCGACACGATTCCGCCCCGGTATCGCGGCTTCCTCGAAGTGGACATGGACATCTGCACCGCGTGCCAGGCTTGCGAGCGCGCGTGCCCCATCCAGGTCATCAACATCGACATCTTGAAGGGCGACGGAAAGACCACGCCGAAGCTCCGCATGGAGCGCTTCGACATCGACATCGGCAAGTGCATGTACTGCGGCCTCTGCGTCGAGCCCTGCCCGACCGGCGCCATCCAGCACACGCGCGAGTTCGAAGGCTCGGTGATGTACTTCAACAACCTGGTGCTGCGCTTCGTCCCCGACGCGCTGGTGCCGGTGGTGCCGTACAAGGTTCCGAAGGGGTCCACGGCGTTCCCGCGCAAGCCGCTCGGCGAGATCAGCCGCGCGCTCCTGGCCGCCTGGGACGCGCCCGCGCCCGCGTTCCCATCCAAGGACGCGGTCAAGCCAGTGCACGGCGAGAAGAAGGCCGGCGCGATGGACGCGACCAGCCTTGGTCGAACGCTCGCCGCCAAGGCGCTGCAAGTGAAGACCGACGTCCCGAAGTTGCAGAAGGTCTTCGAGGACGCGATGGCCGGCACCGACTGCGGCGATTGCGGCTACGCCGACTGCTTCGGCTACTCGGACGCGCTCGCCAAAGGGAAGGACTTCGACCCGAACAAGTGCGCGCCGGGCGGGGCCGACTCCAAGCAGATGCTCGAGACCATCCTCGTCACGCTGAAGACGGGCAACGTTCCGGGCGCCGCAGAAGTGACGGCCGACGCGGCTCCTGCCGGAGCGCCTGTCCCGGCGGCAGAGGCTCCAGCCGGCCCGCCGCTGGCGCAGACGCTCTCGAAGGACGAGCTCTACAAAGTCGTCCTCGACGCCATGGCCGGCACCGACTGCGGCGACTGCGAGTACCCCGACTGCGACGGGTACACCAAGGGCATCGTCTACGAGGGCCAGATCGACCTGAATCGGTGCGCCCCCGGCGGCGAGGACACCAAGGCGAAGCTCTATCAGATCATGCTAGGCGTTAAGCCTCCAGCGGCGTAGAGAGAGACGCAGAATGGCCGACACTCCGAAAATCTTGGGGCCGCGTCGCGACCCGCGGGCGTCCCTCTTCTATGCCCTCTGGCGCGTGGCGGCGGTCGGCGTCGCGGTCTTGATCGCCATCGGCACGCTGCTCTTCCGCATCCGCTTGGGCCACGCGCTGCCGGTAGGCGGACAGGTCGCGCTCTTCGCCGCCACCACGCTCTTCGTCTGGGGCTTCACCGGCCTCTTCGTGCGGCGGCTGGTGCTGGGACCGGTGACGACGCTGCTCTTCGGCGCGGCCGTCTTCGGCGTCCTCTCGCTCCTCGGATACCTGCTCGGCGAGGTCGGCGGCGACTTCGCCTCGATGGTCGGCGCGCGGCTGGTCCCGCTCATCAAGCCGAGCGACCTGGTCTTCTATCTCTTCGCGCTGATGACCGTCGGCGGCGCGGGCGGCACCGCCTTCTCGCGCAACATCATCTACAGCGCCTGGTCCCTGCTCTTCGCCTTCATGGGTGTCGCCGGGCTCTACATCTTCCTCGGCGCCGACTTCCCCGCGGTGGCGCAAGTCCTCATCTACGTCGGCGGCATCCTGGTGCTGATCCTCTTCGCCATCATGCTCACCAAGCAGATCGGCGAGGACCCCAAGATCACCAACGTGCACGTCGCGCTGCCCATCGGCGGCGCGCTCGGCGCGGCGGCCATCGGCACGCTCTCGTACATGGCAGTGATGGCACCCTGGAAGACGGTCGCGAACCCCACCTTCGACCCGACGTCGGAAGCGCTCGGCATCGCCTTCCTGACCGAATACCTCCTCCCCTTCGAGGTTGCCTCCGTCGTGCTGCTCGCCGCGCTGGTCGGCGCCGTGGTCATCGCCCGCAAGGAGATCAAGGAGACCAGCGATGTGGTCTAGGGCCAACGCCAGCCAACTCAGCGCCGGTCTTGCTTTGGCCGGCGCCAGGGAGGGGGACGCCCTCGCCGGCGCAGCGGGACCCGCCTCGCAATATTGCCCTTCTGAAAAGCAGGAACGAGGCACCCACGAGACGCCGTCGAGGGCGTCCCCCTCCCTGGCGCCTGCTGAGGTGGCGGGCTTTGGGAATGTGCGAAAATTGAGCGATGAACGATCTGCTCAGTCGAACTCTCTTTTCCCCCACTCTCGATCTCTGGCAGATAGGCAGCCGGCAGGCAGCGACTCCCGGCGCGGCTCAAGGGCTCCCGCGAAAGTTCTCGCCTCGAAGCAAATTGCGCGGGTGGGCGCCCGTGCCGCGACGGGGGTCGCTGCCTGCCGGCGGCCGATAGCTTCACCCGGCGCCTCTCTACCAGGCAGCGAAACCCCGCCGGAGGCGCGATGAGCATCGGATTGCCTCACTTCCTGATCGTCGGCGCCATCCTCTTCGCCTTCGGCGTCATCACCGTGGTCACGCGCCGCAACGCGGTCGGCATCCTCATGGGCGTCGAGCTGATCTTGAACGCCGCCAACGTCAACTTCATCGCCTTCAACCACTACATCGGCGGCGCCGCCACCAGCGTCAACGGCCGCGTGGTCCCGCACCTGACCGGCCAGGTCTTCTCCATCTTCGTCATCGTGCTGGCGGCGGCGGAGGCGGCCGTGGGCCTCGCCATCGTGCTCGCCATCTACCAGACGTTCCGCACCATCGACGTCGGCGAGACCGACCTCCTCGGCGGATGACCATGACCATCTCTACTTTCGCAGCGGCCCTGCTCGCGCAGGCGCACCACGCCGCAGAGCAAGGCGCCGCTGTCGCGGAAGCCGCCGCAGGCCATGGCGCCGCCGCCGGACATGGCGCCGCCGTATCGCAAGGTGCCCACCACGCCGAGCACGCCATCTCGGCGCTCGCGGCGCAGCCGGTGGCCTGGCTCTTCTTGATTCCGCTCTTCCCACTGCTTGGCTCGGCCATCAACGCCATCTTCGGCCTGCGCCTGCAGCGGCAGTACGGCAAGAAGGCGAACCACGCCATCGCCATCGCTGCGATGGCCCTCTCCTGCCTGGTCGCCGAAGTCGCCTTCTGGAAGATGTTCGCGACCGAGGCCGAGGGCCGCTCGTTCCACGACACGGTGTGGAACATGTGGTCCTCGGGCGCGCTCAAGTTCGACTTCGCCTTCTATCTGGACCCGCTCTCGATGGTGATGACGATGATCGTGACCCACGTGGCCACGCTCATCCACATCTATTCGACGGGTTATATGAGCGACGAGCCCGCCTATTGGCGCTTCTTCATGTGGCTCAACCTCTTCGTCTTCTCGATGTTGCTGCTCGTCATGGGCAGCAATTTCGTCGTCATGTTCTTCGGCTGGGAGGGAGTCGGCCTCTGCAGCTACGGCCTGATCGGCTTCTGGTATTCCGACGTCGAGAAGGCCAAGGCGGCGATGAAGGCCTTCGTCGTCAACCGCTTCGGCGACTTCGGCTTCATCATCGGCCTCTTCATCCTCCTCTGGTCGCTCTCCGGCGTCTGGACCAACGACCAATACGTCGCCGAGCGCGGCCTCGCCGGCAACGTCAAGGGCACCGCAGCCATCAACCCGCGCGTCTCGGTCGGCCCGAGCGGAATGATCACCACCCTCGGCCCCACCGTCGAGTTCCGCGAGCTGAGAAACCAGATCGCCGACGAGTCCACCGGCATGGCCGAGCGGCTGCGCGGCATGACGCTCTGGGGCGCGCCGGTGCTGGCGCTGATCGGCATCTTCATGTTCATCGGCGCCACCGGAAAGAGCGCGCAGCTGCCGCTCTACGTCTGGCTGCCCGACGCCATGGCCGGCCCGACGCCCGTCTCCGCGCTCATCCACGCGGCCACCATGGTCACCGCCGGCGTCTATATGGTGGCGCGCCTCAACTTCCTCTTCGCGCTCTCGCCCGCGGCCATGACGGTGGTCGCCCTCATCGGCGCGGCGACGGCACTCTTCGCGGCGTCGATCGGCTTCTTTCAATACGATATCAAGAAGGTATTGGCGTATAGCACCGTCTCCCAGCTTGGGTTCATGTTCATCGGCGTCGGCGTCGGCGCCTATTGGGCCGGCGTCTATCATCTAATGACGCACGCGTTCTTCAAGGCCTGCCTGTTCCTTGGCTCCGGCTCGGTGATCATGGCCTGCCACCACGAACAGGACATGCGCAAGATGGGCGGCCTCACCAAATACACGCCCATCACGCGCTGGACGTATTTGATCGCCTGCTGGGCCATCGCCGGCTTCCCCTGGGCGAGCGGCTTCTACTCGAAGGACGAGATCCTCTGGAAGGCCTGGACCGCCGAGGGCCTGGCGATCCCGGGCCTCGGGCACGTCATCTACGTGATGGGAGCCCTCGCCGCGCTCGGCACCTCGTTCTATATGTTCCGCTCCTATTACATGACCTTCACCGGCGACTATCGCGGCCACGGCGGACACGAGGACAAGGAGCGCATCGAGGATCCGCACGCGATGGCCGCGCACGCCGACGCGAGCCACGCAGATCCCGCCGCCGCCGCGGTGGTGCACCAGACCGATGCCAGCCACGGCGCGCAGCCGCAGGCCGCTGGCGCTCACGGCGCTCATGACGACCACGGCGCCCACGGCGGCGAGCCGCACGAGTCGCCGGCCTCGATGACCTGGGTGCTGATGATCCTCGCCGGCGCCGCCGTCCTGGCCGCGTTCCTCGGCCTGCCCCAGCTCTGGACCGGTCGCGCGCCCATCCTCGAGCACTGGCTCGAGCCGAGCCTCACCGCCGGCGAAGGCGTCCCCTTTGCCAGCCCCGGCCACGCCACCGAGTGGCTGTTTCAAGGCATGGGCTTCGCCATCGCCACCGTCGGCTGGTTCGCCGCGAAGTGGATGTACGAGGGCGGACGCAACACGCTGCCGGCGCGGATGAAGGACTACTTCTTCGCCGAGTGGTCCATCGTCTTCAACAAGTATTATATCGACGAAATCTATGACGCCGCCGTCGTGCGCCCCTCGCTCTTCCTCTCGCGGGCGCTCTACTGGATCGACCAGAACCTGATCGACGGCCTGGTCAACTTCATGGGCTGGCTCGGCCGCAGCGTCGGATATGTCGACGCGGCCATCGACAAGTACCTCGTCGATGGCGCAGTCAACGGCGTCGCCAGCCTCGCCATGAACGGCGGCCGCGGCCTGCGCAAGGTGCAGAGCGGCCAGATCAACGCCTATCTCTTCGGCGCGCTCGGCGGCGCCCTCGTCTTCGTCATCGTGCAGTACGTGATCCGCTAGGAGCCCTGGCCCACATGGACCATCCGACCACCAGCTCGCTGCTCTCGTGGATGACGTTCCTGCCGATGCTCGGCTCGATCGTCATCGTCGCGCTCCTCGGCCTGCGCAGCGCGAAGATCCTCACCAAGCTCCAAGTGGACGAGCTCTCGCGCTACATCGCGCTGGCGCTCAGCGGAGTGGTGCTGCTGCTCAGCCTCTACGTGTGGAAGATCTTCGACCCCGCGCAGACTGACGTGCAGCTCGTCCACCACTTCGGCTGGATCCCCGCCTACAACATTGAGTACTTCCTGGGTATCGACGGCATCAGCGTCACGCTCGTGATCCTGAGCGCGCTGGTCAGCTTCGTCGCGACGATTGCGTCGATGCCTTGGTGGCCGGGCAACGCCCACCTCGACGAGCACCACTTCACCCAGCGCGCGGTGCCCGGCTACATGGCCCTCTTGCTCCTCTTGCAGACGGGCATGACCGGCACCTTCTGCGCGATGGACATGTTCATGTTCTACGTCTTCTGGGAGCTGATGCTGCTCCCCATGTACTTCCTCATCGGCATCTGGGGCGGCGCCCGCAAGGAATACGCGGCCATCAAGTTCTTCCTCTACACGCTGGCCGGCTCGGTCTTCATGCTGCTCGCGATCATTGGTATCTACTTCAATGGCCCGCAAGAGCTGGTCGACGGCCGCCTGACGCACACGTTCAATATCCTCAAGCTCGCGCAGTGGGGCCGCGCGGGCGGCTACAACCTCGCGCCCTTGGTGATGGGCTTCCCCTTCGCCAAGGTGGCTTGGATCGGCTTGTTCCTCGGGTTCGCGATCAAGATCCCGATGTTTCCCTTTCATACCTGGCTGCCCGACGCCCACGTCGAGGCGCCGACGCCCATCTCCGTCATCCTCGCCGGCGTCCTGCTCAAGATGGGCATCTACGGCATCCTGAGAATGAACTATGCCATCCTTCCCGACGCCACCCGCTGGGCCTCGACGGGAATGGCGGTCTTTGGAACCATCAATATCGTCTATGCGGCGTTTGTCTGCCTGGCGCAAAAAGATCTCAAGCGGATGATCGCGTACTCATCCGTCTCCCATATGGGCTTCTGTCTCTTGGGTATGGCGGCCTTTACTCAACAGGGTATCGACGGGGCGGTGCTGAACCTCTGGACCCACGGCCTCATCAGCCCCATGCTCTTCTTGATCGTCGGCGTCATCTACGACCGCGCCCACCACCGCAACATCGAAGGCTTTGGCGGCCTCGCGGTGCAGGTGCCCGAGTTCACCGGCATCATGGGCCTCGCCTTCTTCGCCTCGCTCGGCCTGCCCGGGCTCTGCGGCTTCATCAGCGAGTTCACCGTCTTCCTCGGCGCGCTGCCGGTGTTCCAGGGGCTCACCATCCTCTCGGCGACCAGCGTCATCATCACCGCCGCTTACTACCTCTGGACCATCCAGCGCATGTTCCTCGGCAAGCTCAACGAGAAGTACAAGGACCTGCCCGACCTCAACTGGCGCGAGCGGCTCACGCTCTACCCGCTCGGCGCGCTGGTCATCTTCTTTGGCTTCTATCCGCGCGCCATCATCGACTTGATCGAGAGCTCGCTGCGCAACCTCCTCATTCCGCTGCAGTAGCCAAGGACCTCCCGTGAGCAACGTCGCCTCGCTGCGCTGGTTCTTGCCCGAGACGGTCCTCTCGCTGGCCGTGATGGCGCTGCTCGTCCAGGATCTGATCACGCGCAAGCACGCCGCGCGCGTGCAGCAGCTCACCATCGGCGCCTTTGCGTGGCTTGGCCTGACGGCCGTCGCGCTCGCGACCACGCCGGCCGCACCGCAGGCGCTCTTCGGCGGGCTCCTCCAGCACGACCCGTTCCGCGTCTTCTTCGGCTGGCTCTTCCTCGGCGCCGCCGGCCTCACCGTCGCCATCGTCCCCTCGAGCAAGCAGCTCACCAGCCCGCGCATCGGCGAGTTCTACGCGCTGCTCATGGCGCTGGTGCTGGGCATGTTCCTGATGGCCAGCTCGACCGATCTCTTGATGGTCTATCTCGCCATCGAGATGGTCTCGATCGTCAGCTACGTGCTCACCGGCTTCCGCCGTGCAGATCGAAAGGCCAACGAGGCGGCGCTCAAGTACGTCATCTTCGGCGGCGTCGCGAGCGGCGTCATGCTCTACGGCATCAGCCTGCTCTACGGCCTCTTCGGCACCACCCGCGTGGTCGGCGAGGGCGGCATCGGCGCGCAATTGGCCGACGTCACCCAGCGCATCTTCCAGGCCCACGCCTTCGGCGGGCAGCCCGCGGCCCAGCTCGCATTGGTGGTCGCGGTGGTCTTCGTGCTCGCCGGCGTCGGGTACAAGATCGCCAGCGTCCCGTTCCACATGTGGTGCCCCGACGTCTACGAAGGCGCGCCCACGCCGTTCACGGCCTTCCTCTCGGTCGGCCCCAAGGCGGCGGGCTTCGCAGTCGCCATCCGCTTCTTCTTTGCCGCCTTCGAAAGGCAGCTCCCGAGCGGCGCCTTCCAGGCCACGAGCGACCTGCCCTGGCCGGCCATCATCGGCATCATCAGCGCCATCACCATGACGGTCGGCAACCTCACCGCCATGGTCCAGGACAACTTGAAGCGCATGCTCGCGTACAGCTCGATCGCGCACGCAGGCTATCTGCTCATGGGCCTCGCCGCCGCCAGCGCCGCCGGCGTGCAATCAATCCTCATCTATCTCGCCATCTATGTGCTGATGAACGTCGGCGCCTTCCTCGTCATCATCGCCGTCGCGCGGGTCACCGGCAGCGAGCAGATCAGCGAGTTCCGCGGCCTCTCAACCCGCGCCCCCATCGCCGCCCTCACGCTCGCGGTGTTCCTCTTCAGCCTGACCGGAATCCCCCCGTTCGCGGGCTTCACCGGCAAGTACCTCGTCTTCGCGGCGCTGGTGCAGCGGGGCGGGCTCTGGAACGTGGTGCTCGCGGTCATCGGCGTGGTGAACAGCGCGGTCTCCTTGTTCTATTACGCGCGGATCATCAGGGCGATGTTCCTCGAGGAGGCGATCGACAAGCGGCCGCTCCCGATCCCAAATGTCTATACGGGCCTGTTGGTCGGCCTGGCGGTGCCGCTGCTGATTCTCGGATTGTATTGGGGCCCGCTGCTGCAATGGGCGGCGAGCGCGTTTGGTAGCTTGCCCGCAACTTAAGAAGCAAGAGCTTTTCTCGCCAGCGTTCCGCCTGCCAGTTCGCGCAGCCTCGGACGAGGGGCAGAGGGGGAGCGCTCGCCGCGCTCGTCGCCCTGGCTGCTCTCGTGGTCTCGCTCGCTCCTCTGCCGGCGGGTGCTGGCTCGAGCGCCGAATTCGTGGTCGAGATCGATGCTTCCGGCGGTCGCCACGAGGAGACTCAAACGCTTTTGCTCGACGCCGACCGCCTGGCGTTCACGGCGGCCGGAAACTCCATCCTGATCCGCGATCTGCGCGTCGGCCACCGCCTCGAGCTCGAGGACAACCGAGCTGGAATCGTAACCGCAGTGACCCCCTATTCCCGTCCGCGCCCCGCGCGGCAGGCTGGACCTCGCGTGGTCGCCAGGTTTCGCCACGTGGTGCGCGAATTGTTGCTCTTGAAGACCACGACCGAGCTGATCAAGACCACTCCCGATCACCCGTTCTTCCTCGTTGGCCGAGGGTGGACGGCGGCGCGCCACCTGCGACCAGGGAATCGGGTCGCCACCGCCGTCGAGGGGCGGTCGGCCACAATCGTCGAGACGCGGCTCGCACGCGTGCCGCCGACGCCGGTCTACAACCTGACCGTCGAGGAGCAGCACGTCTTCCATATCGGGCGCGAGAAGCTGCTCGTCCACAATGATTGTGGTCCGCGCCTGGGATCTGTCCGCCGGCTCAAGAACGCCATCGCCTATGCCAAGGAGGCGCGGAGCTTGCGCGAGTTTGGCAAGTCGCAAGGGGAGTGGGGCCTCCTCGACGAACGGAAGATGGCCGCGCTCATGGCCTATTCGCGGCAGAAGAACCTCACCTTTACCGTCCTCGGCGCGGTTGGTGAAACGGGGATTGGCCTGCGGAACCGATACAACTTTCTTGGTTACTCCGAGGGCGCGCGGTCAAGTGCGCGGCACCTCCAAGCCGGGTTCGAGGACCTTCGAGGCGATAGCGAATGGCGTGGACTTCATTCCCGACTTTGATGTCCGGGGTATCCCCGCGAGCGAGCAGGCGGCGTTCTCCCAATTCGTGGAATCGCCCGCGATGTATGGTCGGAAGGTCGACGTCGACTTCTACGGAGCGGACTTCCCCACCGAGTCGCAATGGCCCCAGCGTGGCTCGGGCATCAACTTCAGCCCCGACGGGACTCTGTCGCGCATGTCGGCGACCTGGCAGCACGAGCTTCTGCCGGAGCCTTCTTTCGCGTCCGAGGTATCCTTCTACTGGGGCAACCCCGAGGCCTGGACGGAGCGCTTTACCAACAAGCGATTTGCCAAGTAGAGCGGTCGCTAGACGCTGGCGCTTTTCCGGCGCTCAGCGGGTGGTCAGAAGGGCTGCCTGCTGTGAGTCTTGGCTCGGTCTTCCAACTTTTGGAATCGCTCCGTGCTCAGGTATCTGTCTCCCAGTTTCCTGTCTGCTTGTACCGCGGGGCCGTGATAGTCGCTGCCCGCGGTAATCAACATCTTGTTCTCTTCGGCCCAGCGGGTATAGGCGTCGACTTGAGTTGGGACGTGCTCGGGGTGATTGGCCTCCACCGCGTCGAGGCCCTGATCCGCCAATATCTTCAATTCGCCCCTCTGCACTTCATTGGCGCCCGGGTGGGCCACGCTGGCAGTGCCGCCTGCCTGGTGGAGGAGCGCGATGCCGTCCTTGGCCGGCAAGCGGCGGCGATCGACGAAGAGCAGGCCGTCGTCCTTCAAGTAGCGATCGAAGGCGTCCTTCATCGAGCTGGCGTGGCCCGTCTTGATCAGCGCGCGCGCCAGGTGGGGGCGGCCCAGCGTCTCGCCGCCGCTGAAGGACGTCACCAGCTCGAGCGTGACCCCGCGCAAGCCAAGCTCCGCGGCGCGGGCCACCATGCGCACCATCCGCTCGCGGCGCTCGTCCTGCATCTCGCCGGCGAGGGCGCGCAGGGCCGGGGAGTCGGGGTCGAGGAAGTGGCCGAGGATGTGGACCTCGCGGCCGTGCAGGTCGCACGAGAGCTCGATGCCCGGCACCAGGCGGAGGCCGTTTGCCTGAGCGGCGAGTGCGCACTCAGCCAGGCCCGAGACGGTGTCGTGATCGGTGACCGAGAGCACCGCGATGCCCGCGGCGGCCGCCTCGGCGAAGAGCTCGGCCGGGGTCCGCTGGCCGTCGCTGTGCACCGTGTGCGAGTGCAGATCGATCTTGCCGTTAGGGTTCGCCAAGCAGCTCTCCTTGACGTTGCGGGAAACGGAGGGTTACTCCAAGAGGACAAGCCCGGGCCCTCCCAAGATGCAGCATGTCCTCCAGATCAGCCGCAAGATAGACTACGCGCTGCGGGCGATGATCCACCTCGCCTCGCTGCCGCCCGAGCGCGTGGTGCCGCTGCTCGAAATCGTCCAGGCCACGCGCATGCCGCGCGACTTCCTCGCCAAGATCCTCAAGGTGCTGACCGAGCGAGGACTGGTCCGCTCGGTGCGCGGCGCCCGCGGCGGCTACCAGCTGGCGCGGCCGGCGCGGGAGGTCTCGTTCCTCGAGGTGATCGAGGCGGCCGAGGGCCCCGTCCAGCTCAACGTCTGCCTGGACCACAAGGACCGCTGCGAGGTGAGCGCAAGCTGCACGATGTATCACGTGTGGCAGGAGGGGCAGGAGCGCATGCTGGAAGTCTACCGCGCTACCTCTCTCGCTGATCTGTCAGGGCAGAAGCTTCCCGCCGCGGCGCTGCCCATCGCGCTCGGCCTGCCCGCTTTGGCGCAGCGCGAACACTGACGTGAGCTCGCGCCTCAAGGCGATGGTGTGGATCTTCCGGCCCGCGGCAAAGGGGCCCGAGGTCCTGCTGCTCGAGCGGCCCGGGAAGCGCGGAGGCGGCCACCACCCCGTGACGGGCAAGGCCGACGACGGCGAGTCGCCGGTCTCGTGTGCCACCCGCGAGGCCGAGGAAGAGACCGGCCTGCGCGGCGACCTGCACGACCTCGAGCGGCGCCACACCTTCAGGGACGCGCGCCGGGGCGCGATGGAGGAGCACGCGTTCCTGCTGGTCGTCCCCGCGGGCAGCGAGCCGCGCCTGTCGAGCGAGCACGTGGGCGCGCGCTGGGCCGAGGCTGACGACGCCCGGGCGGCGCTGGAGTGGCCCGCGCACAGGGAGGCGCTCGACCGCGCCTTGGGGCTCTGGGCGCGACTTTCGGCTTCGTGCTAGAGCACCGATCGGGTTGAAGGACCGAGGAGAACGGTCGAGTCGCAAGCAGCGCAAGGAACGACGAGGCGCCGTACTTTCTGTACGGCAACGAGGACGCAGCGATGCGCAGCGAATCGGCCGAGCGGGTTGCCCTAGAACCCGCGGTTCTCCGACGGGATTCAACCCGTTCGGTGCTCTAGGAAGGCCGCCCATGCAGAAGCTGAACCTGGACCTGCCCTCCGGCGACGTCCGCCGCGGCCTCTCCTCGATGGCGCAGGGGCTGATCGGCTCCGAGATATTGAAAATCGCCGCCGAGGTGCGCGCCGCGCAGGCCAAGGGCGCGAAGATCTGCAACCTGACGGTGGGCGACTTCTCCTCCGCCGAGTTCCCCATCCCGGCGGAGCTGCTCGCGGGCATCCAGGCCGCGCTGGCGGCGGGCGAGACCAACTATCCCCCCTCCGACGGCGTGCTCCGCCTGCGGACCGCCGTGCAGACCTTCTACAAGGAGCGGCTGCAGCTCGACGTGCCGCTCGAGTCGATCGTCATCGCCGGCGGCTCGCGGCCCATCATCTTCGCGGCGTACAGCGCGCTGGTCGAGCCCGGCGAGACGGTCGTCTACCCGACGCCGAGCTGGAACAACAACCACTACTGCCACCTGGTGGGCGCCAGGAGCGTCGCGCTCCCGACCAGCGCCGACGCGGGCTTTCTGCCCACGGCCAAGGCGCTCGCCCCGCTCTTGACCGAGGCTCGCCTGCTGACGCTCTGCACGCCGCTCAACCCGACCGGCACCGTCATGCACGAAGACGAGGTGCGCCGCGTCGGCGAGCTCATCGTCGACGAGAACCGGCGCCGGGACTCGCGCGGGCAGAAGCCCCTCTACCTGCTCTACGACCAGGTCTACTGGACGCTGACCTTCGGCAAGGCGCACCACTCGACGCCGGTCCAGTTAGTGCCCGAGTGCGCCCCGTACACCGTCTTCGTCGATGGCATCTCCAAGGCGTTTGCCGCCACCGGCGTGCGCGTCGGCTGGGGCGTGGGCCCCCGCGCGGTCATCGGCGCCATGCGCGACTTCCTCGGCCACGTCGGCGCCTGGGCCCCGCGCGCCGAGCAGGTGGCCACCGCGAGCTTCCTCGGCCAGCGCGAGGCCGTCGATCGCTACAGCGCAAAGCTGCGCCGGGGCCTGCAGGCGCGGCTCGACAAGCTGCACAAGGGACTCGAGCGGATGCGCGAGGCTGGCCTGCCCGTGCGCTCCATCGAGCCGCAAGGCGCCATCTACCTGACCGTGCAGTTCGCGCTCAACGGCAAGCACGGCCTGATGACCAACAACGACGTCCGCCGCTACCTGCTCGAAGAGGCGGGCTTCGCCATGGTTCCGTTCCAGGCCTTCGGCCTCGAGGGCGACTCCGGCTGGTTCCGGCTCAGCGTCGGCGCGGTCTCCGAGCAGGACTGCGAGGACGCCCTCCCGCGGGTGGAGGCAGCGCTCCGGAAGGCGTTGGCTTGAGACGTTTGGAGAGATGAACCGCAAAGAGGCGGCGTTCCAGCCGCTGCCGGTTCACTCGTTGACGGCCCATCGCCGAGCGAATTTCCCGGGCGCCCTTGCCTGCCAGTAGACTCGGCGCATGGCACGAGAGACCAAGCCGCCGCCGACCGAGAAGATGACGCCCTCGTCCGGGGGGCCGCGCGCGCGGCCCGCGCCCAAAGAGGAGCCGCGGGTGCACACGCCGCGGCAGATCTATGACCACCTCGACAAGTTCGTGATTGGCCAGACCGCCGCAAAGCGCGCCGTCGCCACCGCCGCGCACAACCATATGAAGCGCGTTTCCGCGCGGAGGGCGGGGCGGACCACGCTCCTGCGCAAGGCCAACGTGCTGCTGATGGGTCCGACCGGGTCGGGCAAGACGCACATCGCGCGCAACCTGGCCGAGATGATGGACGTGCCTTTTACCGTCGTGGACGCCACTGAATATACCGAGGCGGGCTACTACGGCAAAGACGTCGAGGTGATGGTCGCAGAGCTGCTCTTCAAGGCTGGCCACTCCATCGAGGCGGCCGAGAAGGGCATCATCTTCATCGACGAGATCGACAAGGTGGCGCGCAAGGGCGGCGGGATGCGCACGGGCGCGGGCAGCCGCGACATCGGCGGCGAGGGCGTGCAGCAGGCCTTGTTGAAGATGCTCGAAGGCCGGGAAATCTTCGTCCCGCTGAACGTGACTCAACATTGGAACAAGCACGACTTCGTGCAGGTCGATACCAGCGACATCCTCTTCATCTGCGCAGGCACGTTTACTGATCTGCACCAGGCGCAGGTCGAGAAGACCTCGGGCTTCGGCAAGGCCAGCGCGCGGCCCGGCGTCTCGCGGCTGCGCACCAAGGAATTGACTGAGTACGGAATGCTGCCTGAGCTGCTCGGCCGCCTGCCGGTCCAGGTCCAGCTCGCCGAGCTCTCCAATGACGACCTCTATCGCGTGCTCACCGAGCCGCCCGACTCGCTCGTGCGTGAGTACACCGAGGCGCTCTCTTTAGATGGCGTTGATTTGAAGCTCACCGAGCCGGGCATGCGCGCGGTGGTGCAATACGCCGTCGAGAAGCGCCTCGGCGCCCGCGGCCTGCGCAGCATCTTGGAGGAGGTCCTGGCCGACGTGCTCTTCGAGGCGCCGGAGCGAAAGGGAGAGACCATCGCCATCGACGAGGCGTACGCGCTGGCGCGCCTCGCGAGGATGGCGTAGCGGGCATTGCCAGGCAAATGAGCACCGGCCGCCGGCAGGCAGAGGCCCGCCGCTCGGAACGGGCGCCCACCCGCGATCGGCATAGGGGTTGGCGTTCGCCGCCAGCCCCCTGCCACACCACCGGACATGCGGGTCCGCATCCGGCGGTTCGAGAGGTTGAGGTCAAGTGACCAGGCTCGGAAGACCGAGCTTGGCGAAGTACGAGTTGGGCAGGC